>JACDAQ010000034.1 GCA_013695355.1 Candidatus Protochlamydia sp. | reverse complement strand
ACGAACATATTCTAGATATTTGTTGTGAAGCTTGGAACGCCTTTACTTCAAAGGCTGGAGCGGTGCGTCAATTGTGTACAAGAGAATGGGCAAGAACTAAAAGTTATTTTTGATAAATGGTATTATTTATCTCAAGCTGAATGTGAATTTAATCATATCAACCTTACTGAGATCGAAAGAATTGACTGGGGAGTTAATATCTTTGAGAGGAATTCACTTTGGAGCTTGTTTGGTGTGTCTACATTTGCACCTGGTTGGCTCACAAATCAAAGAGATGATTAAAAAAACACATGGGCTTAGAACCTGTTCAAATCTTCGATCGGATGATTTGTAGCAGCAAAGCATCCTGATCATAGATATTGAACAGGTTCTTAGATTGCAACAGCCCAATACACTGCATGGATTTAATTAGACAAAAGCCTTACAAGGCTGCTTTTTACTTCTAATATTTCCAGGCCGATGCCTTGGGCTGTTGCAATGATGATCCCTGCTGACTAATCTTATTATCACCCAGTGTACCTAGGTTTACCTTCGATGGCTTGCTATGGTAACTACTTTTGCCTCACCACCCGTCCCTGCAAAGGCAACAAACCAGGCGATGATGCAAAGAATCGGATTAGTCTCCCAATAAAACTGTGTGGCTAAAATCGCCACTGTTAAATGCGGGGCAAATAGCCATCCTATCCAGCTCAAAAAACCAAAAGGAGTCGAGACTGCAAGCAGCATGGTCAAGCGGGGAAAAAAAGTAATGAAGATTAAAAAGAAAATTCCGTGTTCGCTCCAAAAATCCATTAGTGCCTCGAAAAATTATAAAGGTTTCATCCAGGGAAAATAAAGTACATCTCGAATTGAATGCGAATTAGTCAGAATCATCACCAATCGATCAATTCCAATTCCAATCCCCCCCGCAGGCGGCATTCCTTGGCAAATGGCTTCAATAAATTCTTCATCAAAAGGACTTGCCTCTTCATCTCCGGCATCTCTTCGTTCCGACTGTTTTTCCAACAATTCTCTTTGAATTTCAGGATCATTAAGCTCGCTATAGGAATTGCACACTTCTTGGGTTAATATAAAGCTTTCAAAGCGCTCTACCAGACCTTCCTTACGCAATAAAGGGTCACGGTGAGGCTTGGCAAGGGGAGTCGTTTCAATTGGGTGGTCGTAAATGTGGTGCGGCTGGACGAGATGTGGCTCGACATAGACTTCAAATAATGCAGCGATCAGCAGGCCACGAGCGAGCCCTTGGAGTTTTTTGGGATCGCAATGACCGCTTTCTGTCAGCATTTGCCGCATTTCTTCGTCAGATAAGGCGTCCACATCCTTATCAGCATAATGTTTAATACTTTCTTTCATGGTAAAACGCTTCCAGGGGGCTTTCATGTCGACGTGAATTGTTTCAGCACCTTCATGTGCAGTGTAAGGTACTTTCGTTATGCCATATAATTTTAAAGCAAGTTGTTCAAAAAGATTTTCCACAAAGCCCATCATGTCAAGGTAGTCCCAATAGGCCGCATAGGCTTCAATAAGAGTAAACTCAGGATTGTGGTTCCGGTCGATCCCTTCGTTACGGAAGACTCGGCTCATTTCATAGACTCGCTCGATTCCTCCTACAAGCAACTTCTTTAATGGGATTTCTAAAGAAATGCGTAAGAACATTTCTTGATCGAGTGCATTGAGTTTTGTAACAAAAGGACGAGCTTCCGCACCACCGTATATGCTTTGCAGGATAGGGGTTTCAACTTCTAAAAAATTAAATTGATCAAAATAATGCCGAATTTCCTTCAAAAGCAGGCTGCGTGTGCGAAATATCTTGGCAACGTCTTCATGCGAAATTAAATCCAGCCATCTTTTTCTGTAACGCAATTCTTTGTCGGCCAACCCCCCATGCTTGTCCGCTAAAGGAAGAAGAGTTTTGCAAAGAAGGGTAAATTTTTTAACAAAAACAGTAAGTTCTCCTTTCTGCGTATGGAAAAGTTCACCCTCGATTCCAATGATATCTCCAAGGTCAATTTTCTTTTCGATGAATTTATAGGGAGAAGCGTCCCCCTCCGTATCAGGTGCATAACCTTCAACGTGGGTTAAATCACGGTTGAACATTATTTGTATACGACCGGTTTCGTCCTGCAAATGAGCAAACGCATTTTTTCCCATCGAGCGGAATAAGACTAGCCGACCTGCCAAGCAGACGGAAATTGTTGAGCCCGAAGCCGCGTCCTCACTATGGCCGATCGAGGCCTGATCATATTCTAGATGAAGCAATTCCGCTTTATGCGTTGGAGAATATTTAGGTGGATAGGGATCGACATGCGCCTGCCTAATTTCGGCAAGTTTGCGTGTGCGGTTCTGGAATTCTTCATGCTGGTGATAATCAGGTTTTTTTGTCATATTTTCACGGTTTATCTGGGTTTTGTATTCGAACTGTAATAGGTTTTAAGGCATTGCTGCGGCTATATTCCAGGCGTGCATAGGCCTGTACTGTGGTCCAAATAAGGGCAGTTGTATAAAGCAATAGCATAAAAATAAAAAATTGTGTTTGTCTGTCGGCGCGAAAAAAACTCTTAATGGCATTCACAACTTTCATCACTAATCCTTCTTCTTAAGCATGCTCTGTGATCTACTAAACAAAATTTTTTTATTAAAGAATTCGTCCGACTAGGTCATAATCTGAGAAGTCTGTGATTTCAAGGGTGTAAATTTCACCAAAGGCCTTTACTTTCCGCCCATCGTTAATTAACACTTGCCCGTCGATATCAGGACATTGACCCTGATGCCGGCCGATCATCAACAAATTTGTTTCGGGATGGTATCCTTCGACAACAACCTGAAGTTTTTTTCCAATCATTTTCTTTAAGTTTTTCTTTACCACTTTTTTCTGCACTTGCATTAAACGGTGGTACCGTGCTTCTTTCACATCTTCCGCGATTTGATCAGGAAGGTCGTAAGCGCTTGAGCCAGGTTCTCT
Source organism: Candidatus Protochlamydia sp. (assembly GCA_013695355.1). Lineage (GTDB taxonomy): Bacteria > Chlamydiota > Chlamydiia > Chlamydiales > Parachlamydiaceae > Protochlamydia. Next base: position 75,917 of record JACDAQ010000034.1, on the reverse strand, counting down.
AGAAAATTTAAAAATACCTACATTGTCAAGCGGGTATTCTTGAATGAATTGAACCAATTCTTCAAATTGTTCTTCCGTTTCCCCGGGAAAACCGACAATTAAGCTGGTACGAATAGAAACATCCGGGACTTCGCGGCGTAATTTGGTCAATATAGCAATAATATCCTCTTTGGAGGTCATGCGGCGCATCGATTTGAGTACTTGATTATTGATGTGCTGGATAGGCATGTCCAAATAAGGGCAGATACGCTTATCACGTTTCATCAGGGCAATCAGTTCATCTGTGATCTCATCAGGATATAAATATAATAGCCGCAGCCAAAAATCTTTATCGATTTTAAGGATCGTTTCGAGAAGGTCGAGCAAGGCAGTCAATTTTTTTGCACCCTGATCTTTTCCATAATCGCCCAAATCCTGTGCAATGAGAATGATCTCCTTTACCCCTTGATTAAGAAGAAGATGGTATTCCTTCAAAATTTGCTCTTTACTTTTGCTTTTCAGCGGCCCTTTGATAGTTGGTATTACACAATAGGCGCACCTTTTCCGGCATCCCTCCGCAATTTTCAGATAAGCAAAATGCTTTGGGGTAGATAAACGGCGGGGCACTTCACCCACTTCCAAATAGCTTCTTGCACTAGAGACTATTTCTCCTTTTTGCGTCGATTGAACAGCTTTTAATATTCCTTCAACATCTCCTGAGCCTAATAAGTAGTCAATCCCTGGAAAATTTTCTTTTAGTGATTCGCTGTGCGTTTGGACCATGCAGCCGGTAACGATCAATTTGGCACTTCTCTTTCGTTGAATTAGCACATCCCTGACTGTGTCCATTGATTCTTGCCGAGAGACCTCTAAAAAGCCGCAAGTGTTGATAACTAAATAATCTGCCTCTTCCAGGGTTGGGGCAACTTCGTAGCCTGCCTGAAGGAGGATCCCCAGCATCACTTCACTGTCGACAAGATTACGAGGGCATCCTAGGCTAATAAAATTAATTTTATTTCCTTCATGGTCAAAATTTGGAGATGTCTGTGTGGAATCCCGTTCTTTTGAAAGAGTGGCGAGCTGATCCTTTTTAGAACCATCTTTATTTAACATTGGCAGCATAGTTCGTTCCTTAACCTGATTTTTTAAGGAATTTAGTTGTTTCAGGATTTTATTTCAATCATAAAATTTTTAATAAGTGGGTGATTTAAATAATATAATCAAATTTAACTGTATTTATCAATTCTTAACAAATCTTTTATTATAACTCCACACTATCTGTGTTATACTATTATTTTAAAACATAAATTTAATTATAAGGTTTAAAAAAATGAATGAATCATCCAATGTAAGCTATACCGCTAATAACCAATCGATACTAAATAATTATGCTGATAAGGTTTCAAATAAAATTAATGTAGAGCCTAAATATGAACCAAGCTATATATGGAGCGTCGTGAGTCCTTACATTCCTACGTGGAAAGATGCTGGGAAAGGTTTTGGCGAAGCCGTTTCCTTAACCTATGGTTCAGGATGGAGCAATAAAACGATTGAATTCGTTGTAGGAAAAATTTTTCAGGGAGAGCTTAAATCAGTTTCACGGTGGAGTATCGAAGGCTTGAGGCAATCAATAGCCGGGTCTGCGCAAAAAACTTTTGCAGAAGTTGCAAAAGTAACGATTACACCAAAGGCGCTCCCATTTATTACAGCCTTGAGCGGTATTGGCGGGCAGCTTGCTATGGCGGGTGTAGTAACTCTCGTTGGTTATGTTTACAATTCATATCATCCAAATCAGCGTGCAGCACTAGGAGAATTATCTTTAGACCAATTATTCACGGTTGACCCTGAGACCAATTGTTTGCGCGATGCTTTCGGCCGGTTATTGACTGAAAAAGATATGGCTGCGATGTTCAAAGCCTCTGCAAAATATACCTTAATTGCTGAATTGATCAAGCTTTGCCAGGAAATGGATAAATTCCCCGAAGATGATTTTCAAGAAGCGTCTAAAGAGCTGCTTGAGAATTTAGTGAAAAATTATTGCATTGAACGAAGCGACGGCTCAAAAGTTTTTCCGGACGGGCACATTATCACTCAAAAAGACGAAGATATTATAAATAATGGAATAGAAATTTTACTGCGTGTCAATCTAGCTAATGAGAAAAAAGATATTAAAAAATTAGTAAAGCTGCTTTCTAAACATTCGATATTGCCAATGCAAGACTTAAAAGGCAGCGATTTGAAAAGTAATGAAATAATCATATCAGCAAAAAAAATGCCGGCTGTATTTAAAGATGAAGAAGATTGGAAAAATTTCATTATACGCGGTAACGACGGTAGCTTTTACTTATACCAGGATTTCGGTAATAAAAAGAGGGGCCAGATTATACCTGCTTTAGAAATGGAGAAAATATTTAAGCAATTGGCCAAAATCGAATTGATTAAAGAATTTGAACGGGAGCAAGCGATGGAGGGATTAATAGAAGATCCTTCAAAACATTCAATCCTTGCTCATAAGCTGAATCAATGGGACAAAGAAGCGATCAAAGAATTCTTAAAAAAATTTTTGATCCAAAGAGAATCCGACCAGGCATTAGTATATTTTGATGGAACAGTTTTAGGCGAGGAAGAAGCCCAGGACCTTCTTCAAAAATTTGCCTTAATCCCGCCAACGCGCAAAGAAAAAAACCGCGAGGAAAAAATTGCGTCTTTGATCGGGCAAATAGGCGGACATATGCCAAAAGACCTATTTAATCAGTTCATCATTGAATGCAAAGATGGCCAGTTCGTCACACGGGATGGGAAATTACTTTCAAGCGATGAAGTTAAGTTTATACAAAATGAATTGTTGAAAGCAGAGCAAGGGTTAGAAATTGAGGAAAATTCAAAAATTGATATTAATTCAAAACCGGAAATTGAAAAAAAATTTCAGATCATTGACGATTATATTCAAGATGATTTGATAAAAAATGGCTGCATAAATATTAATGAGGGTCCCGCCATCGAAATTGAATTAAAGCCGGCAATCGAGCTTGAGAATGATCAAGACGTGGAATTGCAAGTGATGGAAGTTGAAGATGAGCAGGAAATAGAAGAAGACGTTGAAAATGAACCGGAAGTGGAAGTCGCGAGTCAGCAAGGAAAGGATGCTAGACCAAATACCTAAATTAACTGCTTAGAACCGTTTTTTTGAACACGTTCTTAAAGGATTGGAAGAAATTCCAGTCCTTTTTTTTTGCCCTTATCTCGCTTAGGTATATATGAAGCGGCGTTGCGAATAATTTTTACCTTAGAACCCGTTCAAAATCTTCGATCGGATGATTTAAAAGTAGGTTGAAGAAGGATTGATGTCGACAAACATTCTGATCGAGCGAGGAAGGGAATATATATTTTTGGCTTTATCCAGAGCTCCTTGCAAAGGTCCCATCGAGGGACCGCGCAGCAAAAATTGGAAGCGGTACTGGTCCTTGACTTTAGAATGGCCTGAAGGCACGACTGGATTGAACTCAAACGTTTTTGGCAGCCAGCGGGCCAAGCTTTGCTGCATGTGCTGGGCAGCCTCTTCCGTTTTTTTCGCTTCTACCCCACTGAAGGTGAGTTTAGCCATATGTAAAAAAGGGGGGTAGTGAAACATTTCCCGTATGGCGATTTCCTCTTTATAAAATGCTGCATAATCTTGTTTAGAGGCATGCAAAATTGTTGCGTTATCAGGAATTAAAGTTTGAATGATCACTTCGCCAGGCGCTGTTCCTCTGCCTGAGCGCCCCGCCACTTGTGTAATCAATTGAAAGACATTTTCTGAAGCCCTAAAATCAGGGACTTGGAGCCCGGCGTCGCTGTTTAATACCCCTACCAAAGTCACTTCTGGAAAATGGAGCCCTTTAGCAATCATCTGCGTTCCAATCAGCACATCTGCTTTGCCTGTGCCGAAATTCCGCAGCAATGTTTGATGGCTGCCTTTATGCTTGGTCGTATCGGCATCAATTCTAAGGGTTCGGATTGCCGGAAAAATGGCGTGCAAGGCCTTTTCAATTTGTTCCGTACCCGCTCCCCTGAACTTAAGCGGTTTTTGGCCTTTGCAAGCAGGACATTCCTTTGGCGGAGGCGAAATCTGATAACCACATAAATGACAAGAGAGGTGGTTTTCGCCTAAGTGAAAGGTCAACGTTACTTCGCAATGGGCGCATTTGATCGCTTGCGAGCACTCTTGGCAGAGCAGGGTAGTATGGTAGCCTCTCCGATTTAAAAAAAGGATCACCTGCTCACCACATTTGTGCCTTTTCTCGATGCCGTTTAATAATTTTTCTGAAAAATTAGTGATTCCTTTAGCCCGGTCATATTCCCTTCGCATGTCGATAATTGTCACTTGAGGCAAAGAGGCAACATCGGCCCGGTGGTTAAGTGTGCTTAAGGTGTATTTGCCTGAATTTGCATTATAATAGCTTTCCAAACTGGGGGTCGCGCTTCCCAAAATGACTGAGGCTTGGGCGAGCTTACCACGCATGACTGCTACATCGCGGGCTTGGTAGCACGGAGAGAGGTCGCTTTGTTTATAGCTCTGTTCATGCTCTTCATCGACGATGATCAGTCCTAAATCAACCACTGGACTGTAAATAGCGGAGCGCGCGCCTATGACAATTCGGGCCTTTCCTTCCCGGATCTTATGCCATTCATCCCTTCTTTCCCCCTGGCTTAACCGATGGTGAAGAATAGCGATCTTTTCCTTGAAACGGGTACGAAAGCGTTCAATTGTTTGAGAAGTAAGGGAAATTTCGGGCACCAGCATGATCGTGCTTTTATTTTGCTTCAAAGCCGCCTCGATGCTTTGCAAATACACTTCGGTCTTTCCGCTTCCCGTGACGCCATGCAATAAATGGGTTTGAAAAGTATTTAAGATTAATGTGGCTTCAATTTTGCTTAACGCGCTTTTTTGCTCAAGATTAAGATTTTTGGGTTTTGTCATGAAATATTCTTCGTCGATCAATGGGGAGCGGTCGAGTTTGACTGTGTCCACTATCAGAAGCCCCTGCGCAGAAAGGGCTTGCACAGTGCTGCGTGACCCTTTAGTTTCTTCTAATAATTTAGATAGGAGTATGCCTTTTTTGACGAGCAGCATCGCCTCTAGAATCACTGCCTGGGCAGGCCTTTTTTCACGGACTGCTATACAGACTGTTCTGAGTTCTTCCCTGGATTTAGCGCGCATCACATAAAGCTGCTCTTTTTCCCCCATGCCCTTTCGCACTCCTGGCGGTAAAACGATCCGGAACACATCGCGGAGGGGCGCGCAGTAATAGCGTGCAGTCCATAGGCAAAGATCGAATAATTCGCCGGGAATAAGGGGAGTATCTGATAAAAAATTGGCCAGCGGCTTGACATTTTGAAATAAAGGCTTGTCCCTGATTTCTACTATATATCCCGCCCTTAAATGCCCTCTGACAGGAACCTCCACCCGTGCTCCTTTTTTTGCCTTTTCCAATTGGCAAGAAAGGACCCCATATTCCAATGGTTTATCAACGGCAACATCTAGTATAACAGAAGCGAAAGCTGCAAAAGATTCCATTGTTAACTCAGGTTATTAAGCAAGTTCTTTGCAAATAGCCCGCCACAGGAGGGGTTTTAATTGCGTTTCTTTTAAATATAAGTTTAGATCTGAAAGTAGCAGCAAGGGGGTTTTTTGAAGAAAATGCTTTCCTTGTTGAGGAATTTCCTGATAATGGGCCATTAGGCTTGGCTGAGAATAGAGCTCATGATCACTGATAATAATGAGCCGTAGGGCGGAATTTTTCAATAGATTATTCCATTCAATTTTTTTTGCCGAAAGAGCGCGGGCGGGCGTAAAATGAAGAGTAATAGCCCGGGCAATATTTTTAAGGAAGGTGAATTGCCTTTCGTCCTCAGAAAAAGAAAGAAGCAGAACTGGCGGAATTTCTAGCTCTTTAGACCAGGCAAACATTTTCTTTTTGGCAAGTGTGTCATCAGGAATCGATTCAGTTAATGGAAAATGAGGGAAGAATTTATAGAATAGTTCCCTAAAATCTGATTCTCCTCCTTTAAAAGCAGTCTCTTGCAAAGGTTCCAAATTGATAAAATTTTTACTTTGTATCGGCTTTAAAGTTTCTTCAGCCGGCGGCGCTGTTTCAATTTGAATGAGTTCGGGATGCAAGGGTTCATAACGGGGGGCAGGAGGCAAAGCATGAGGCTGAGGAAAGGATATTAAGCTATTCGGAGGGGAGGGCTGATTTTTACCCTTTTCAATAGAGCTTACAAAAAGTTCAGCCTGATCTTTTAGCGGAATTTTTTGAATGATCTGGTCTTTAAAAAAAGTATGTTGGTTAAGTGAAGTAGAAAAGCTCGCCTTTAAATCGTATTCTCGATGGATGTAAATTTGAGTAAGGGATAAAAGATTTAGAAGTTCTTGGGAGAGAAGAGCCTTTTTAATCATGAGCTTCTGCATGCTTCAAATCAAAATAATCAAATCCTCTCGCTTGAAATTTTTGTATTAAAAGCGGAAGTAATGCCCCTTGTTTTCCAAATGACTTGAATTGTTTAATTAATTCATGCTCCCCAAAAATTTGCGTAAGCGCTTTTTTTTTGCGAATTAGGAAATAAGCCACATTTTCATCATCCCAAAATAAATTGGCATTTTTTGGGATTTCTTTTGTCATTCTGCTTAACCGTATTAAGAACTTATTAAGCGACAGTTCAAAATGCTTTTTTAAAGAAAAATTCTTAGGGACAGTGGTATGCAAATGAAAGGCCTTGATTAATTCCAAAATATGAATAGCGGAAATCCAGGCCTTGTAAACGGAAGTTTGAAGATGCAGATGAGTATCCAGGAAAGGAACATGATGCGACAAATGCTCGCTATAATTTTTCATTTTTGTCAAAGGTCCTTCATGCCAACTTGTATTAGGAATGTACTGACAGATTAATGGATTGCCGATCAGCTCGTTCAATAAGCGGTAAAAAATTTGAATTGATTCTTCCCAGTTGGTGGAGGGCTGCAAATTTTGAATATGATTTTTTATGGGATCAGTTATCTGGTGAATTAGCAAAAATTCTGTAATAATAAATTGAATGAGAAGAGGGCTATCTTGATAATAGGGGCTAAAAGTTTTATTTATCCTTGATTTTTGTGCCACGACCCTAACAAGCTCCCTTTACGAAAGCCTCATAGAATGTCACTTCCGTCGGTATGATTATAGCTAAAGAACGAGATAAGTCAACTCAAAAAAAGAAAAAGGCCGCGTGATTAAAAACCACGCGGTCTGGAAACTATGAAATTACATTAGGCGAATAACCAATTAAAATTGGCCTTTCTTTTCATTTGGATTCTTTGTCGATGATGGATTTTGTTTTTGCTGCTGTTTTTGAGTTGTGTTTGTGTTTGGATTTTGTTTTTGTGGCTGTTGTTGTTGTTTTTTGTCCATAAAAACCTCCTAAAGTTTTTTTTAACTGCCCCAATGGCCCATGAAATGGAGACTTACTGATCTACACCTCGCGGATTGAAACAATTTTGTGATTTGTTTGCACATCCTTATCTATCCTATTTAAGGATATCCTTGTCAATAAGAAAAACGGATTACTTTCAATATATTTAAACATAACCATCTAATATTCAATCCTATAAAAACACAAAAGAATCGGCTAAAGTTGTTTTATCTTTCACTTCAGCTTGGTTATTAGCTTTCACTTCAGCTTGTATATTCTCGTGCAAGACGGTATGTGAATTTTTTAGTGTTTCTATTGTATCCGTGCGCTGTATTGCAGCTTCCAGGGCAGCAGACTTTTCCTTGCTCAAAATCCCATCTTGAATATGATAGTTCTCTATTTTATCAAGTAAACTTCGATTTAAAGCTGTAAGTTCGATCCTCGCTTTTTCATTATCCGCATTTTTTATTTTTAATCTTTCAATGGCTTCTTTCAAGTTAATGATTTCAATTTCATTTTTTTCCAAATTTTTAACGCCTTCATTTTCTTTTTCTATCAAATCACAGTAACCGATTATGGACTCCTCAGCTTTTTTTAATTCTTCAATTTTTTCTTTTAAATTGCTCTCAAGCTCTTCAATCTTTATTTGATGTTCAAAAAATTCTTCTTTATTCAATGCGAGCATTTGCTCGACAGTCACAAGGCGTTGATTTGTTTGTTGCAGTTCGTTCTGTATCACTGTTTTTTCCTGATTAATCCGAATCCTTTCATTTTCTGCGTCGTTGATTTGAACGCGTAATGCTGTCATCTGCAGGTTTATACCAGCCAGGGTTTCTCTGAACTTATTATTTTTTTGCGCCATTTTCAGTAAATCAATTTTTCGTTGCTTCATCTTTTCATTTTTTAATTGATGCGCCATTACAGAATTTTCAAGACCAATAATTTTTTGCTCTAGTTGTGCTTGAAACGTTGACCCCTGTGGTCCGATAGGAGCAACAGCTTGATTTAATCTTTCAGAATGCATGGCAGTGAGTAAACTGCTTTGATGACGTTCATTGATCCAGGCATTCCCCCTGTCAGGGTAAAGCATACATAGGAGAGTCAGAATAGCGGCATTAAATATATTTTCGACTGCTCGCATCAAATGGATCAATGAGGAGGAGAGTTCAAAACCTTCGGGGGCGATATATGCAGGATAAAAGGCTTTGGCCAAGCAATTATAAGGCGATACGAATATTCCAGTTAAAGCCTTTCCAGCGCATAATCCTGTATGGATGGCTGCATCAGTTAAAGAAACAAAAGGCACAGTAAAAGCAGCTAAAATCCTGGAGCATATAGGGCCTGCAATTTTATAATCCGATTTATTAATTTTAGATAATCCTTCGGTTAAGTCTCTTGTAAAGCTAAAGTTTTCGGAATTTTTTAATATATTACTTAATTCCATAAGATACTCCTTATTTTTAAGTTCTAATATTAACTTTTGTGTGGGCAAGAAGCCCTTAGAACCTGTTCAAAATCTTCGATCGAATGATTTGTGTGCTAATAGCAGTAAAGCTATCCTGATCATAGATATTGAACAGGTTCTTAAGGCAAAAACTACCCCCCGTCCAGAATAGGAAGGGAATAGCTGCCTTGCGTGGTTCGGCCCTGAAACCTAAATTCAGTCAAATGAATACCTATGCAATATTTTGATCAGGAAATACATTTACTTTCCCGCTTCAAAAATTGTATACATAAGTAAACATGGCCCGATTTCTTTAGTATTTTAGTGAATAGTCTGGTTAGTCGTCGTGAGGAGATCTTATTTCTTTTTTTTTAAAATTAATCAGTCTTGTCTGCTGATAATTTTATCATTAGAGAAAAATTAGAGATCCTTCCCGTCATTCCCAAGTAGGGTGTTTTTTTGAGTATTTGTCAGAATTCAAATCTTAAAATAATTCAACATACTCATAAGAGTAGGGTTTTTACGTTAAATTTCGAAATTGGCAAAAGGGTCAAAAAGTGCCTAATTGTGATTAGGGAATTTCCTCCTAGTTTGATTCATAATAACAAGATTGATTGTTATTATTTTTTGGAATAAATTTGGCTTGGATGGTTGATTTTTGTTTGTTCGGCTTGCCTACGCATTAAATCACCACCAAAATAAGTTTAAGTCGGTATGTTGAATTCACTTGGGTACACACATGATTGATATATCCCTACATATCCACATCAAATAAAATATTGTCAATGTTTATTTATTCAAATAATGAAAGTTGAAGGTTTGGTTCACTGATATTAAGCCTGATTGATAATTTTTTTTTGGCCCGTGAAGGTTCAAAAGCATTTTTCCGATTTGAATTTTCTTCTAAATGTTCAAGAATTTCTTTTGCCCTCTGGATGACAGATAAAGGAAGCCCAGCCAAACGCCCCACATGAATGCCGTAGCTTTTGTCAGTCCCTCCCTTGATAATCTTTCTCAAGAAAGTGATCTGGTCGCCAGATTCGTGTACCGCCACATTATAGTTTACTGCGCCGGGTATTTTTTCCTCGAGCTTAGTCAATTCCCAATAATGGGTGGCGAACAATGTTTTGGCCATCCTATTTTCAGTTGTTAGCAGGAACTCGGCTACTGACCAAGCGATGGAAATTCCATCATAGGTGCTGGTCCCTCTTCCTATTTCATCTAGGATCACTAATGATTTTGAAGTGGCATTGTTTAATATATTGGCGGTTTCAGTCATTTCCACCATAAAGGTCGACTGTCCCCGTGATAAATCATCGCTTGCGCCAATACGAGTAAAGACCTTGTCTATCAGGCCGATTGTGGCTTTTTTAGCTGGTACAAAGGAACCTATTTGAGTCATAATGACAATCAGAGCGACCTGGCGCAAGTAGGTTGATTTACCCGCCATGTTAGGTCCAGTGATGAGTAAAAGGCGTTCCTGTTGGTCATTAAGGAAGGTATCGTTAGGAACAAATTTTTCTTTTAAGCAAACCGTTTCGATGACTGGATGGCGCCCATCTTCAATGTGCAAGGTAGATTCTTCATTAACCTCGGGACAAGTATAATGATGTATTTTTGCAGCTTCTGCTAATGAGGCTAAGCAGTCCAACCTAGCCAGCGCCTTTGCGATTTGAAGGACATTTTTAGTGTAGTTGGCGACAGCTGCCCTTAATTCCTGAAAAAGCTCATTTTCAATAGCCTCTATTCTTTCTTCTGCTGTCAGAACTTTGCTCTCATAATCTTTTAACTCGGGTGTGATATAACGTTCGGCATTTACAAGGGTTTGGCGACGGATAAAAGTGGAGGGCATTCTTTCGGCCTGGCCCCGGCTAACTTCGATATAATAGCCAAACATTCTGGTAAAGCCAACTTTTAAAGTCTTGATCCCCGTTTGTTCCCTTAAAAGGTTTTGGTAGTTTGCCATCCATGTTTTGCTGTCCCGGCTGATAATCCTCAATTCATCTAATTCATGATGATATCCATCACGGAATGTTTTCCCTTCTCCAAGGCGAAGAGGAGGAAGATCTACCAGAGCCCTTTCAATTAATTGGTTCATTTCAGGAAGAGGATCGAGCTTTAATGTTTCGATGTGAATCCATTCGGAAGAGAAAGTGAGCAGGAGGGCTTTAATTTCCTGGATCGGTCTAAAGGAGTGGTGGAGAGCTGCGAGATCTCTGGCTGTCGCATAACCTGCACTGATCTTCATCATGAGCCTCTCAAGGTCTTTAACCTCTGAAGTAAGTTGACGAACGCGTTCAAAGTCATTATTTTCCAAATAAGAATGGATCCCTGCCTGCCTTTGCCTGATTTCTTGCAATTGCAAAAGAGGCTGTTTGATCCAATGGTGTAAAAGGCGTCCACCCATTGGGGTCATGGTATGGTCGATCACACCCAATAAGGTATGTCTACGGCTTCCATCCTGTAAGGAGCGGGTCAATTCCAAATTTCTTTGGGTCATGCGATCAAGGACCATAAATTGGGAAGTCGAATAAGGACGAATCTCAAGAATATGTTGGATGGGCAGGCAGAGTGAATCTTGCAAATAACGAAGAAGTGCCCCTGCTGCATTGATCGCTGCTACCATTCCTTGCAGTCCAAAACCATCAAGGTTATAAACTTTAAAGTGCTGAACTAGAAAATCATAGGCAGATTGATGTTCGAAGTGCCACTCCTCCTGCGTATTGACAAGAAAAGAGTAGGTCTGCTGCATTTCATCAAAAAGGTCTGCATGCTTGCTTTGAAATTTTTCGGATGTGAGAAATTCTGCTGGAAGTAAACGGTATAATTCATTCAATACTTCACGTTCATTTGTGAATTCACTGACGCAGCATTCTCCGGTAGTTAAATCGAGGAAAGCTAAGCCAAAGACTTGACCTGCTTTTGTCAAAGAGGCGAAAAAGTTATTTGTTTTGTCTGAAAGTAAAGACGAATTAATGACGGTCCCTGGGGTCACAAGCCTGACCACTTCACGTTTGACAATACCCTTTGTTTTTTTTGGATCTTCGGTCTGTTCGGCGACGGCAACGCGGAAACCTTTAGCCACAAGCTTATCGATATACCCTTCGCACGTATGAAAAGGGACCCCACTCATGGGGATGTCCTGGCGGCGGGTGAGAGTCAGGTCCAATTCTTTTGAGAGAAGTTGGGCGTCTTCGTAAAAAGCTTCATAAAAATCGCCCATGCGGAAAAACAGGACCGCATCTCCGGCAGCTTTTTTACAAGCGTGCCATTGTAGCATCATAGGAGAAGTTTTTTCATCTGGCACTGGGTCATTAATTGTCGACATGGATCTCTTTCTTTTATGTGGTTCGAAACATCACAAGATAGTAATAAGTTATAGATTTGGTATCAAGAGTATTTAATGCATATCTTACTATGCAAAAAGCATTTATCCTTTATTTCCTATTTAATGGAATAACAGGATGAGCAGGATCGCAAGCGTCAGGATATAAAGGATTTATAGTTTAAAATTACTATAATTAAAAAAAAGGATGTTGTGAAGTCAGCTGAGTTGTCTAATTGGTCCCATTCTCTTATTGTTTGATATCTATATTTAGATTAAGTTTCCCAGATCATCGAAGAAAGGAGCATTGCGAATGCCAGTTGCTTCGATCACTAAGTTTTGAAGTGCAGGCGATGGTTCAAGAGCATTAAAGTACAAGTGAGATGGGGTTCCAAGAAGATTAACTCTTTTACTCACTTCTGCCCAGCTAAAAGTTGTCAGGTCCGCTTTCTTTAAGATAATTACAGCAGAGTACTGCAAGTAAAAAGAATGTGCGTTCGCTTCAGGAGGGATAGTGCGCACGCGGAAAAGATTATCCATTGCCCTGGAGATTGAATGGGAACTTAATTCTTCCCCAACATGAATTATAAAAGAATTTTCATAATCAAAATTTTCATTATCTTTTATTTTTAAAATGACTTTCGCTGAAATTGACTGAGCGAAATTGTTTTCTAAAATTCGTAAGGCTGCAATTTTTATTTCTTCAAATCCGGTGATTAGGGGATTGGGAGTTGGAATTACTGCGTGGGACCTTTCCATTAACTTGATAATAAGGATGGCAACAGACAGACCCCCTATAATAGGTAAAGCGATTGAACAAATTTTTAAAATAATATTTCCTGTTAGTTTTAAAATATGTTGTGGGAAGGATGGAAGCGTGCTGACCGTATTTGATACATTCACTATAATTCTTGCAGTAAAAAATTTTTATTAAATTATATTAACCATTGTATTTTATGTAAGTAATTTAATAATAGCAAGGCTAATTCCTGTTTAAATGTCCGCACAGCAGCCATACCAGGCTCCTCCCAAAGCTTTATAAAGAGCGATATACTGCGTAAGCAGATCGAGCCGGCTTTGGATGTAGGCATTTCTGGCGGTAAATAACGTGCGTTGGGCAAGCAAGGCATCCATGTATCCTCTGAATCCGTTTTTAAAAAGGTCAAAGGTTAAATCATATGCGCTTTGGGCGGATTCTTGCGATTGCAGCAGGTAATGACGGCGCTCAAGCTGCACATGGAAAGAGGTAATGGCATTTTCAGCCTCTTCCAATGCTTCCAGGACAGCTTTTTGATATTCAAAAAGTGCTTGTTTGGTTTTGATATTGTTGACATTGCCACTTTGCTGCATGAGATTGATTTCCGCCAGCCTAATATCGGGCCGTCTTTTAAGCAAATCTGTAGGAATTCCAATCGGAAAATCTTTTGGGACCTTGGGCAGGTCCTGAGGACTGCTTAGCTCGGCATAAAGTTCTCCAGGCCCTTGTCCTAGCAGGATGGATAATCGATGAATTGTTTTTTTTATAGCCAGTTCAATTAATGGCTGCTCAGCGGCAAGCATACTATATTGCCCTTCGGCCTGCGCAGCATCGACTGAACTGGACATGCCCATTTTAAGCAAGTCCTGGGTTAGTTGCAATGATTCTTTTTGCGCTTCGATCGTACTGCGGACTACATTCAGGCGCTGCTGAAAAGCTCTTAATTCCACATAATTGCGGGCAATTTCCGCTGAAAGGGTAACCCAAACTTTTTCGAAGTTTTCATGAGCGGCCTCAGCCTTAGCATTTAAGGGGAGACCGATTTTGAAGTCAGGCGCTAATATGCCCATTTCCCAGTCTGCATCGAATCCCATTTCAAAAAGATTTTTTTGCTGATTAGAGCGATCATTGCAGGCTTGAACGATACAAGGTGCTGCGCAATCTGAAAGTTTATCGCAATTATTTAGTCTTCTTGCATTGCGGGCTTCTAAAATACGTGTTCCGGCGATTGCCAGATCCAGATTTTGAAAGGCGGCCCGTTCCATCAGGCTATCTAAGATAGGGTCATTTAATGCCTTCCACCATCGAAAGCAATCGGTTGACTGGCTGTGCATGCCTTCTGAGGTTGTTGAATGCCATTCAGCCGGGATGTCCATTTGAGACAGAGAACAAGGCGGGGGCACCGTGCAGCTCGTTCCGAAAAGAGCTAAAAATATGAAAAGTTTAAAAATCGAGTGCATGGTTCTTTTTGCCTAAAGTTTTAGTTTTTTTAGAAAAATAGCGTATTTACTAATTCATTTAAAATAAAACTTTGGAAAAGATATTTATTTATTTTGCCAAAGGCGTGGCATCTTATTTCATATCATCCACCTCTGAATCTATAAAAACATCCATGACTTGTCCTACGTATAACTTTTTTGGGGTATTTTTAAACTGATATGTCACTTGAAGAACGCGGGTATCAACTTTTTCGGTCAAATTGTTTGCAAGATGCTGCTTGTTCACCAAATAAGGCTCAAGTTTGACAAATTCCAATGGATATTCCTGAGTCGGGTTTCCTTGAAGGAAGGCGGTTGCCTGAGCTTGAGGTCTAAAATAGGAGGCATTTACCTGATTGATGCTGACCTCCAGCCTTTTTTCTTCCGTGTCGCCAACTACCATTAAAGGGCTATTTGAAAAATTTGCGTGCGGCACTTCACCTTCATGAATTTTAATTTGCAGAATTTTTCCGTCAATTGGAGAGCGGACGGTCATACGTTGAATTTCAGTTTGTATTTTTTCTACCTGATTTTTGGCCTGTTGGGCCTGAAGTTTGGCAATTTCCAGGTCAGGTTTCCAGGTTCCAGCTTTTACTTTATTGAAATTCGCTTTTGCCTGTTCTAATTTGGCCTGGGCCTGTAGCGAATGGAAGCGGCGCCTGTTGATCTCTTCCTGATTCATGGCGCGGGAATCCCTTAAACTTTGTGTGCTTTCATATAGCCTTTTTGCCTGATTGAGCTCCAATTCTGAATTTTGCAGTTCAGCCTCGGCAAATGCAAGATCCTCCGAGCGGGGGAGCTCTTGCAATTTCTTTAGGTTGGCTAAAGCAATGGCATAAGCAGTCTCTTGCGTATGCAAATCGGCATCAAGGTCACGGTGTTCGAATTCAATCAAGGGGTCTCCCATACGGACCTTATTTCCAGCTGAGACAAAAACTTTTTCCACTAGGCGGTTGACCGGGGATCCGATAAAAATATTTTCACTTCCTGCTTCAACTATTCCTATTGCTGAAATTGTTCTTTTAAAAGGAGAAATGGGGTGAGGGGAATTATTTACTCCATTTTTTTTCAGGGAAGCTTCCTGATCCCACATGGTATAGCCAATTAAAAAAAGCGAGGCAAACGCCAGGCCTACAAGAACAAAAAAATAAGTTCTATTCATATTTCACCAATTTTTATTTCACCGTTTGTAATTTGCCCATCATTCATCTCGATAATGCGGTCAGCAAAAGAGAAAATCCGATGATCATGCGTGACCACTAAGATGGCTTTATTGTGATTTAGGGCAAGGTCTTGTAAAAGGCCCATGACTTCAAATCCGGCAGTCTGGTCTAGAGAGCTAGTAGGTTCGTCACAAACTATTATTCTAGAATCATTCACCATGGCACGCGCAATAGCTACCCTCTGCTGCTGCCCTTTCGATAAATTTGACGGAGAAACATTGCAGCGATGATCAATATGGAGCTGCTTTAGAAGGTCATGAGCTTTTTCAGCCGCCGTTTGACTTGATACTCCGCCAACGAGTAGGGGGAGAGTGACATTTTCAATTACAGTTAAAGTGGGGATCAAAAAAAGGGACTGGAATACGATTCCAAGTTTGTCCCTTCGAAAATCAGCTTTCTCAGTTTCGCTCATATTGTGGATCTCATGATCAAGCAGGTAAAGCTGCCCATCATCAGGAGTGAGAATTGTACTAATAATAGATAATAAGGTTGTTTTCCCTGAGCCCGAAGGGCCGACTAAAAGGGTAAGCTCACTCTGATAAATGGAAATGTCGATTTTTTTAAGAGCCTCCACCCGGTTCTCTTTTTCGCCATATGTTTTGGAAATGCCTTTGCACTTTACAAGAGGTTGTTTCATATTAATTTCCAAGAAGTACTTTAGGATCTGCATGTGAAATTTTGCGAATGCAAAAGGAAGCCGTCACGAGGCAGATGATGAGGACGATAAGGCTGGTAATGGCTAACAGCTGCCAAGGAAAGAAAAAGGCTAAGGTAGTTCCCTGGATTGCTTTTCCCCATAGAAGGGTCGTCCCTATCCCTAATGCGAAGCCAATAAACCCGGCTAAAAGGGCTTGGACAATAACCATCGAAAATATCATTTTATTTCTCCCTCCAACGGATTTAATTAAGGCATAATACATGAGGTTGTCGAGAGTCATTGTATAAAAAAGCTGGCCGGCAATGGAAAAGCCGATAATAATGCCCAAGGCCACTGATAGGCCAAAATTGATCAAAATACCTGTCCTTAAAAATGATTCAACGATTTTCATTTTAAATTGTTCTTTCGTAAGGGCTATAAGAGCAGGATTTTGGTTGATCTGCCGTTGCACTTCTTCGATGCTGGCACCCTGTTTTGTTTTAGTTGCAATGAAAGCCAATGAATTGCTCAAAAAGGGGTTAAATTGACGGAATTGAGAATAGGTTGTAAAGATCATAGGCTGAGGGTAAAAACCTTGGGTAATTTTGCAAATGCCTACTACTACGGCACGCCGATTATTGAGCTCCAATTCATCGCCAATTTTTAAAGGTATTTTTTTTCCATCTACATTTCTGGTGGCTAAAGAATCGTTTGCTGAATAGACATCGACAATAATCGCTCCTTCCCTGCGCAAATCATTTAAATTCCCTTCAACCATCTCGGTAGGAGCGCCGACTAAGGTTGCATCATCGATCCCGTAAAGTCTGCAAATTTCAAAAATCCCAGAGGGAGTGATCAATGAAACGCTGGAGCGGCCGATCGGCATAGCCCATTCCACCCCTTCGACGCTCCGTACGATATCAAGGTAGGCATCAGGCATTGCCCGGAAGCGGTCATCGCTTTCCGTCGCCGGATCTACCACCCATAATGTAGGCGTAGGGATGTCTGTAATCATGCGATAGGAGCGAGCAGCCAGGCCCAGAAAGATGGCCGATTGCTGCGAGATCAATAAAGTGGCTAAAAATATGCCAAAGATGATCCCAATGCAGGATGCCTTATTGCCGATCAACATTTTTAGGGCTAAGAGAATCATAGGCCTCTATCAAATTAAATTTATTATTTATAGATAGCAAATCGCGCAATAAATGCATTGTATATTTTTTTAAAAAAATGCAACTATACTTGCAAAATCCCGTGAATATATTGTATAATTAGTTGCAGATCATAAAAGGTGATACATGTACCCAAGATTTTTTAATCCTCCTAAACAAAGTTACTTTCTTTTTGGTCCTCGCGGAACAGGCAAGTCAACATGGCTGAAACAACAATATCCTGATGCTTATTGGGTTGATCTATTGGATCCTGAATCTTTTAGATTTTTTTCGGCTGGCGCAGAAAGGCTTACTTTATTGTTATCTGAATTTCCTCAAAAAAAAATTATAGTAATAGATGAAGTACAAAAAGTACCGGAGCTACTTAATGTAGTTCATAGCCTAATAGAAGAAAAAAAAGGGTACCAATTTGTAATGACAGGCTCCAGTGCGAGGAAATTGAAAAAGCAGGGAGTGAATTTATTGGGCGGTAGGGCTCTTTTAAAACATATGACTCCTTTCTTTGCCGCTGAACTGGGAGCTTCTTTTGATTTTGCCAAGCATTTGCGATTTGGTATGCTTCCTATTGTTCTCGATTCTTCTTCCCCTCAGGAGGTATTACGTGCCTATGCCGGCGTTTATCTCAAAGAAGAGGTGCAGTCAGAGGGGATTGTTCGCAATGTAGGTGACTTTGCCCGCTTTTTGGAAGTGATGAGCTTTTCCCACGCTTCTTTAATCAACGCCTCAAATATATCACGAGAATGCCAAATAGCTCGTAAGACAGTAGACAGTTATTTGTTAATTTTGGAAGATCTTTTACTTTCCTTTCAACTTACAGTATTTCGCCGTAAGGCTAAAAGGAATCTTGGTACTCATCCAAAGTTCTATTTTTTTGATTCGGGTGTTTATTATTCAATCCGGCCAAAAAACCTTTTCGACGTAGAAAGCGAAAGTGAAGGGGCTGCTCTGGAAGGGCTTGTCGCGCAGCATTTAAAAGGATGGGTTGATGCTCAGCTTGAAAGCTATCAATTGAATTTTTGGCAAACAACTTCTAAAGTAGATGTGGACTTTATCGTTTCAGGCCCCACGTGTTTTTGTGCCATTGAGGTTAAAAATGGCACGACTATCCATCCGGGCGATTTTCATGGACTGGAAACTTTTGCCGAGGATTATCCAGAAGCTGAAAGAATTTTACTCTACCGAGGTAAGCACCGCTATAAGGAAAGGGGGGTACTTTGCTGTCCTGTCGATGAATTCCTTTTAAAGATAGATCCTCTTTCGTCATTTCTTCCTGTATAGCATAGCCTATCGGGCAATTTCATGAGACAATTTTAACTATTAGAAAGGGGGGATGCTTTGCTGTCCTGTCGATAAATTTTTTTAAAAATAGATTTTCTTTTGACCCTTTTTCCTACATACCCTAATCTCTATATAGCTCCGTTATTTTAGGTATATTTTCAATAACTTATTATAATATTTAAATTTATTTATATTAAAAATAGAAATATATTTTTCATATTAAGATTATAATTATTTGGCTGGGCGTGATATGAGTATAGATGTAAGTTCTAATCTAAAACATTTAATATGCTCCAAAATGTTAATGTTGGAACATCAAATCTAGCTTTGAAGATGCAGTTTTAACAATATGATCATTAAAATTATTAGGAGAGGGAAAGTTAGTCACGTCTTCTACAATCAAAAAAGCAATAAACAAAGCATCCCCTGAACAAATAAGGGAGATAAATAATTTTCAATGCTTTTGCTGATGTTACTAATAGGTCATTTTTATTAAGAGCACCAACTTACCAAAAGGATAAATATCAATTTTCATAGAATAAGTCAATGAAATGATCTCAAAGCGTTAGCTTATTTTTTAATAAAAGAATTTTTTCGATGGCTTCATCCAATCTTGTTTCTAATATCCTGCCACTTTTTACTGCATCTACTATGGATTTATGGATACGGGCTATATCTTCAACCGTTAGTTCATAACAGGCTTTTTCACCGTGCAGCTGCTTTCCCCCCAATAGTAATAGATCGCAGCCCGCGTTAAGAGCTAAAATGGCTGCTTCGGCAACTGACCCGCATTTTTTTAGGACCCCTTCCATCACCAGGGAGTCTGTGACGATCATCCCTTTAAATCCTATTTTTTCCCTTAAATAGCTCAAAGTTTTTTTTGACAAAGTAGAACAGTTATCTCTATCAAAAGCAGGCACAAGAAGGTGAGCCGTCATGATTGCGTCAGCTTCAGATGCAAGTTTTGCGAAGGGGAGCAGGTCAACCTGCCTAAGCTCTTCCATAGACTTCAGAACTAGAGGTAAGTCAAAATGCGAATCTATTTCCACGCTTCCATGACCCGGAAAATGTTTCAAGGTCGAAAGAATGCCAGCTTCCCTGTACCCCTCAAGAGCTTTTTGTGCAAAGGCAATGACAATTTCAGGGTTATCTCCGAAGCAACGGGTTTCCAAAACAGGCTTTATTGAACCATTGATATCTGCAACAGGAGCAAAATTAAGATTGATCCCTGCTTTAAAAAGTTCTTTACCCATGGTGCAGGCAGCTTCTTTAGCCAAATTTGAATCCCCGGTCATTCCTATGGCTTTATTTCCAGGAAAAACTGTAAATCCATTAGTCAATCGGGCAACCGCCCCTCCTTCCTGATCCACAGCAATCAATAGTGGAATGGATAAACGCGTATCCCGGCTTAAATTTTGAAGACTTTGGCTTAAAGCCTGAACTTGTTGAGGAGAATGCAATCCATTGGACCAGTTGTAATAAATAATCCCGCCAACATTAATTTGCCGGATCAGTTTTTCTGCCTCTGCGTTGCCAACTTCCCCGTAAAAATGGACCATCATGACCTGCCCCACCTTTTCTTCTAAAGTCATTTTGTTGATCAAAGGGTGGCTGAACGCAAAGCTAAAACAAAATATTTGGATAAAAAAAATATAAAAATGCATTATAAAAACAACCTTGTTAAGTGTGACAATTATTTTACAATAAACACAACTCAACTGTAAACATATTAGAGAAAAAATTATGGAAGGCCCTTCCCTTTTTTTAGCCGCTGAACAACTTGCTCCTTTTGTGGGAAAAAAAATAGAAACCGTTGAAGGAAATACGAAAATTGAAAAAGAAAGACTTGTACAACAAAAGATCCTATCCATTTTCTCTTATGGAAAATATCTTTTTTTTCAATTCGATACTTTTGCTTTAAGAGTGCATTTCCTTCTTTTTGGCAGTTTTGAGGCAACCGTGGAGAATAAAAAAGTAACTGGAGACTACCCTAAAAAAGCCCGCACGCCGCGCTTAGCCTTTAAGACTAATTCTGGACACATTGAAATGTACAGCTGCTCTGTGCGTTTTATGGAAGAGAGCGATGCAAAAAAACTCTGCGATTTTTCTACAGATACCATGTCTGAAGAATGGGACGAAAAAAAGACTTTAAAGAATCTTAGAAGCCAAGCTGAAAGCGAGATAGGGGATGTTCTTCTTGACCAGACCCTTTTTACTGGAGTTGGAAACATTATACGGAATGAAGTATTGATTTTGGCTAAGGTTTTACCTATCAGAAAAGTGAATGAGCTTTCATTACCGAAATTAAAAAAAATCGTTCAGTTGACAAGAGAATATGTATTTAATTTTTATGAGTGGCGTAAAAAATTTGAATTAAAAAAGCATTATATCGTTTATCGCCAAAGTTATTGCAAGCAATGCGGTACTAATGTCATCCGACAGAAGACTGGTGTGCGCCAAAGGATCAGTTTTATGTGCCCGCAATGTCAAAAATAATAAACAATAATTGACCAAGAGAAAGATAAATCCCGCAAGTCACCTATATTAATTGTGAAGCAATTATTGATTAGAGGCTTCGAAGAGGAACCAAATACGACGCTCTGTTTCATCCATAAAAACTTCTAAAAGACTTGTTGTCGCAATGTCTTTGTGCTCCTCGCAAATCTGGTGGGCGGAACGTAAATTGTCTGAGTATTTCTTATTGTCATTTAATAAGCGTAATAGCATTTCTTTTGGCTCAACAAATTCATCGTCATCGTCTTTTATTGTTTGCAGCTGGCCGATCTGGCCGATCGAATGCAAAGTTAAGCCTCCTAGCTTGCGCACTCTTTCGGCTAAAATATCGATCATGGCAAAGATTTGATTTGCCTGTTCATCAAACATTAGGTGATAATCCCTAAAATGGGCTCCTGATAAATGCCAATGAAAATTTTTTGTTTTTACATAAAGAGCAAAGGCATCTGCGACTAAAGGATTTACAGCTAAGGTAATGGCATCTCTTGCCCCTTCCCCAAGATTATTAGGGACGGCAAGCGGGCTGGTTGGCTTTTGTTCTTTCATAGATGAGAATTCCTTTTAAATTGAGACAATATAACTTTCAGATACCATAAAGCATGATTATTTAAAATTTGCAGATTTGCCTAAGCATTTGCAGAATTGCTTGTTTTAATCTCTTTTAAGGCTTCCAACGTTTGATGCATGGAGCGGACAATCTTAGCTGCACCGGCAGTTTGCAACTTATCCAATATTTCAGCTGAAACCCCTGTAGATCCCATAAGACAGACGATCAGAGGTATTTGCGGCATTCGTTTATGCAGATGTGCACAAAGAAATTGAGCATGAGAGGAGACAAAAGGAGCCGCCGAGCTTATTAAAATAGCCGAAGGATTTCTTTTTTCAATCAGTTCAA
The DNA here is from genome assembly GCA_013695355.1 of Candidatus Protochlamydia sp. Taxonomy (GTDB): domain Bacteria; phylum Chlamydiota; class Chlamydiia; order Chlamydiales; family Parachlamydiaceae; genus Protochlamydia. The sequence goes on along the minus strand of JACDAQ010000034.1, from coordinate 53,787 downwards.
TTGTTTCGGATAAAGAAGACCTTCTCGTTGTATAGGCGTTTAATGACTCGCTCTCAAGTAATTGAGCGAGAATAGTACTCCCTATTTCGTCCCGTTGAGATTTGGCAGGCAAACAAAGTATCTGTTCGCTGCGTATTCCCTCTAACGACGCTGGCTTTTCCTCTTCGTTGAGGCTTAAAAATTCGACAATTTCATAAATTCCTTGGTAGACCCTCTCCTTTTTTTCAGCATCGATCAGATCCTGACGAAAATCCAATTCCGTTTGGGTAATAATGGGGATTAATACTTCATCATAGAGTGAAACAAGGGGACTTTTTCTTAAGTACCTTTCAACAAGGTCAATGGCTTCATTGGAATCGGATGCGAGCAGGCGGTGATAGCATTCTTCGGAATGGGTAAGAGCTTGTTCCTGGCTGAGCAGAACGCTTAAAAATTTTAAATTAGTCATATGCTGACCTATTACGACCAGGCAAACCGTAAGAGGAGTAGAAAGTAAAAGTCCAAGGGGCCCCCATAGCCAAGTCCAAAAAATGGCTGCAGTGACTAAGGCAAACGAGGAGACGCCAGTTCCTGCGCCATAATAGTAAGGCTCAATTACATAGGCTGTAACAATTTCCACTACAATAAAAAAAGAAATAGTCAGTAGCGGAACAAACCATGTGTCCGTGATAATAAAAGATAGGGTAATCGGGATGATTGCAGCAATCCAGGGGCCTATGTAAGGAATAAATCTTAAGATGGCAGCAAAGCAGCCCCAAAGAATGGCATTGGGAATGCCAATAAAAAATAGACCGGCCGCAACGCAAATTCCAAATCCAATATTTACAACAAGCAGCCTGAAAAGATAGCCTGAAACCCTTTCACTGGCATCAACCATGGCACTTGTAGTGGAGCTGATCCTCTCCTGCCCGAAAAGCTTAATGATCCGCCCTCTGATATCCTCCCTGTTAAGCAGCATAAATATGACGAGCAATATAACAATGCCCGACGTAGCAAAAAAAATAAAAAAAGAGCCAAAAAGATATTCGGTCAAAGTTGTTAAATTTGAACTTAAATCAATAAGCTTCAATTCTGCCGCATTATCAGCTGTACCCTGCGGAATTTTTTGAGATCCTCCGAATAATTCCACTTTAAGATTCTCAAACACTTGGCTCAACCGATTAAATATACCCCAATCTGGCAGCTTGAAGGCTTCGAATTTGGCTGAGATATTTTCACTGTAATTTTTAAGATCCGATCCAAAAAGAATAAGCTGTTTACTAAAAACATAGCCTGTAATGCCAATCGTTGAAAAGACAAGAAGCACGACTAGTAAAATAGAAAAAACCCGTCCCACCCACTTCTCTAAACTTGTTACAACGGGGGAAAGAAGAAAGGTTAATAACCCGGCTAAAGTTAAAGGAATAACAATTGTTTGTGCAAAGTAAAGTGTGAGAATGACAAAAAAAATGGCCAGAAGCCTGTAAATCCCAATGATAGCTGAAGTTGCCGCGTTATTTTTTGGGATTTGCATGGATATGTTAATTTATATTTTTAGTTGATCTTATTGACCAAATTTTACTTGGATCTAATTTTAAGTCCTTTTCTTTTTGGGAATACCAAAACCCTTATTTAATTTTATATAATTATTTTGATCTGAAATCTTAGCAAAATGATTGATTCCAGGCTTTAATAAGCCTCCTTCAGCCATTCGAGTGAAATTTTTATCAACACTAATAGCCTCATCCAAAGCAGCTTGCAGCATATCATCTATTGCTTCGAAATCCATTTCGCTAGCAAAAGTTCTTGCCGTTCCATAAGCCGCTATTTCATAATGAACCATTCTTTGGGCTTTAGAAATAAGAGCGGCATCGCGTAAGGCGGATTTTGTCTTAAATTTTTTAAGAACTTCCTTGCATTCTTGAATTAATCCCTTCATTCCTATGCAAATCTTTTCTGATCTTTGAAGACCAAAGGTTTTAAAAATTTCGTCCAAACTCTTTAGCTGACCCTTTGTTTCCTTTAAATAGGATTCAAAGGCGGCTTTTAGTTCTGAAGAATCTGCAGCTGGCACTAAAAGCAATAGCGCTTCTGCAATTTGTTCTTCAGAACTGTGAAGATCATATAATTCATCAATTAGCAGCTCGTGAAGCCCGTTTTCCATTATTTTCTCTTTTTAAATAATTCCAAACACTTTGAGAAGGATAATAATGAAAATAGGCACTCCTAGCATCCACATACCAATTGCTTTACTCATATAAAACTCCTTTATTTAATTAAGACTGAGGACTGTTTTTAGCCTGAGGTCGAGTTAACCGCTTTTTGGCAAAGTTCCAAAAAATATCACAACTGGAAATGACCCAATAATTGAAACGTGATCTTCAGATTCTCTCCCTAAAAGCGGTTAACTTGATCGCAACTTTAAGGTAATAAGAGAATTTATTCACTACCTAATTTAAAAATATTATAAAATAAATTTTAATGCAAGTGTTGTATTGATTTAAAAAATGTCATAGCCCTTGATATTTATTTATTTTTGCAATTTTAAAATGTAAGAAAATACAGAGAAAAAGGTGTTTTTAAAAAAGCTACACAAAAGGAATGGATGATGAAGCAATTAGGCGAGTTGTCAAAAAAAACGTGCGTCCCTTGTAAGGGAGGGGTTCCTCCGTTGAAAGGAAATGAAATTTCTGTGCTGTTAGCTCAATTGAATGAAGGGTGGAAAGTAATTGAAGAGCACAATTTAGAGAAAACATATCCATTCAAGGATTTTAAGAGTGCATTAAAATTTACGAACCAGGTGGGTGAGCTGGCCGAAACAGTAGGGCATCACCCTGATATTTTACTATCTTATGGAAAGGTTAAGCTTAATATTTACACCCATAAAATTGACGGATTAACAGAGAGCGATTTTATTTTAGCCGCAAAATGCGATACCTTAACTTAATCTTTGCAACTTAATCCATCTTACACATAGGCATCAGGCTAACAATATAAGAAATTATGGCTTTAAATTTTAAGCTCTTCAAGATGTATTCAATAAAAGAGTAGCAGCAAATAAAATTAATTATTCTCAAAATATTTACTTGCCTAAGTCATAAGAGAATTATAAAGAAAAAATGCAGAGACGCGGTGGAGACTGGATGAAAAATTTTTTCAAGCTAAAAATCATTTCAATCTAAAGATATAATTTTATAATTGTAACATACGCGTCAAATAAATTAACTTTGCGCCTCCGCATCTCCCTGACTCTGCATGATGTCTCCCGTTAATCTCGAATTAATTGACTTTTAAAACAGAGTGGCTCTTCAAGCTATAGTCAATATTTATGAGGTAGTTTTTATTATGGGGAAGCTAGTGTTCTGTACAGAACACTAGGGAGCTTAATACCTTTGCCTGCTTATCTGGCCGCTAAAGCGATATTGCTTATCATGTTTAACTTTAATGATTCAAAGCATTTTTTTATTTCTCTTCAAATATAATTAAATTTTTAAGTTTCTTACTGGACATCTTAGATCGTTAAGAAGTCTGCATGTTTCAGTTCAGAATTTATAATGGTTCTTGAATCCTTAATTTCCAATCTTGTATAGTATAACTTGTTTGTTTTTTTATAAGAGGTGAGAGATGCATACTGTTTTAAATAAAGAAAATATTAAAACTCAACAACATAAATTATCAAATTTACTTCAATCCATTCAAAGCAAGATCATTGGACAGCACCGTTTGATCGAGCAGATGCTTGTCTGCCTGCTTGCCGATGGACATATCTTGATCGAAGGGATGCCTGGGTTGGCCAAAACCCGCGCAGCCAAAGCCATTGCTGATGGGATCGAAGGAGAGTTCCATCGCATTCAATTTACACCCGATCTTTTGCCATCGGATCTCATTGGAACGGAAATTTACATTCACGAACAGAGCAATTTTATTTTCCGGCAAGGTCCCCTTTTTAACAATATCCTGCTTGCTGACGAGATCAACAGAGCTCCTGCCAAGGTGCAGTCAGCCCTGCTTGAAGCCATGGAAGAGAAGCAGGTGACGGTAGGACACAAAAGTTATCCTCTCCCAGAACTGTACATGGTGATAGCTACTCAAAATCCTATTGAACAAGAAGGGACGTATAGTTTGCCTGAGGCCCAGCTCGACCGTTTTATGATGCATTTGGAAGTCGATTATCCCACGCCGCAGGAGGAACTGTTAATTGTCGGGCTGGATGAGATAAGAGCGCAAAAAACCCCATCTGATTTTTATCCTGTGACGACTATCCAAGACGTCTTGGATGCAAGAAATGCAGTTGCAAATATGTATATTACTGAAAATTTAAAAAAATATGTTGTTTCCTTGATCACTGCCACACGGAACCCGGAAAAATATAACCGTGAACTATCTAAGTGGATCGATCACGGGGCTTCTCCAAGAGCTACCATTGCCATGATCCGTTGCGCCAAAGCTCTTGCCTGGCTGAGGGAAGAAGAGTACGTTACACCAGAACACATCCATGCAGTTGCCCCTTCTATTATAAGGCACAGGATCATTCCCTCATTCGAATCAGAAGCTGAAGGAATTTCTCGTAATGATATCGTAAAAAAATTATTAGAAGTTGTTGCTATTCCTTGAGGTCATTATGCTATATAAGCCGCGTGAGCAAGCTGGCAGTTTTTCAAAAGAGCGAAATGCCTCGGATAAAGTAATTTTCAAAGAGGGCTTGTTAATAAATATTCCCGAGGAGCAAAGCCCTGCAAGCGAGATATTGCAGCCTGTCAAAAAGCAGTCGGGTTCCCTACGTGGTTTATATCCCGACTTTAACGAATTGGCTGCGTTTAAGGATAGGAAATCGAAACTTGTGCACCCTTCCTCCCGATCAGTTAGATCTTCTTTAGCAGGAAATCATCACTCTCCCTTCCGGGGGCAAGGGCTTGAATTCGACTCTGTCAGGCAATATGTTTTAGGGGATGACATTAGGACTATTGACTGGCGTGTAACTGCTAGGACCGGTTCTCCCCATGTGAAAATATTTAAAGAAGAGCGCGAGCGGCATGTGGTCATCTGCGTTGACATGAATGCTTCAATGCGCTTCGGCACTAAGAATACTTTCAAATCCGTTCAGGCAGCGCGGGCAGCAGCCTGGCTTGGTTGGAAGGGGATTGCAGGCAATGACAGGGTTAGTTGCTGCCTTTTTGGGGATGTTCAAGGTGGAATGCAAATTTTTCCACCAAAAAAAACAGGGCGCGCCTTTAGTGCTGTGCTAAAAATGCTATCCGCGCCTTTATCTGAAAGCCATTTTTTTTCTTTGGGTGATGCGATGAGCCATCTTAATCAGGCTGCGCATACCGGATCGCTGGTGTATGTGATCAGCGATTTCTTGGACATTGACCCCCATTTTCAACAAGGTATTGGCATCAGCCGGCTAAACAAGCGGTGCGAAATGGTTTTTATTGCCATCAATGATCAGGCCGACCGGGTGATGCCCCCTTTAGGCGTCCTCGGCTTCAGTGCGGATGGAATGAAAAAGATTCTTGCTAATACTGACAGCATTGCAGGCAGGGAAGCTTATGCTGCCCAGTGGCTTGAAAATCGGAAAGTGCTTTACGAAGCGGCAGCCCGCTTAAAAATCCCCCTGCTAGAAATGTCCACTGCATCAAATGTCCATCTTGAACTTATGACAGGGTTAAAACATCTTGCAAGAAGGAAAAGACGATGAACACTTTATTAGAGCAGCTACACGATATCGAAGGACTTGATCCCATACCTTGGTGGCCGCTCTCCATTGGTTGGTGGGTAATGATAGCGGCGGGTGTGTGCGCCATTTGCGCCATTTTTTTACTTATTTTTTTCCGAATTGCCTATAAGCGCAGCTGGAGAAATGATACGTTTCGAAAGCTATCTTTGTTGGAAAAGGATTTGTCTGATGCAACAGCCAGAGAAACTGTCATTTCCCTTTCGGAATATTTGCGTCGCATTGCTTTGCGTCGTTTCGCACGGCAAGAGTGTGCCGGATTAACAGGCAGAAAATGGTTAAAGTGGCTTAATGCGCATGATCCCAAACAATTTGACTGGGAAAAGAAAGGGGCCCTTCTGATCGAAGTGCCCTATGCGCCAGTGAGTGCTAACTTGTCAGTAAGCGAAATTAGAGAGATAATACAAGCTGTCAAAAATTGGGTACGCTAGATGTTTCATTTTTATTGCCCCTGGTTTGCTCTCCTTATCCCACTTCCTTTTTTGATCAGAAGATTTTTCCCCCGATTAAATGCTCCCCCCGCAGCTACCGAACTTTATTTTCCGTCTCTTCATCGTTTAAAGAAGGCGTTCCCAATCTTTCAAGCCAAAGCAGTATCTGACAATCGTCTATTTTTCTTTTTCCTTTCCTTTGCCTGGCTTTTTTTGGTGCTGGCATTGATGCAGCCCGAAAAAGTGGACCAGTTTAAGCAGGTGAACAATAAAGGTTATGATATCATGCTAGCTGTAGATATTTCAGCTTCCATGCAGGCAGCTGATTTTTCAACTTCGGCAAGGAGGATTACCCGGCTGGATATGACGAAAGAAGTGGTCGGCAAATTTGCGCTTGGCCGGCAGGGTGATCGGGTAGGCCTTGTCACGTTTGGTGAAAGCGCTTATCTGCATGTTCCCCTTACGCTTGATACGGTTGCAGTAAGCCGCATGCTAAATGATACGGTTTCCGGCATGGCTGGAAATGGGACTGCCATAGGTGATGCCATCGGTTTAAGCGTACGCACATTAAGAGAACGTCCTGAAGGCTCCCGTGTCCTTGTACTGTTGACTGATGGGGAAGATAATGCGAGCAGCATTCCTCCGCTGGAAGCGGCAAGGCTTGCCAAACAATATGGCATCCGCATCTACACAGTAGGCGTAGGCACAAATTATGGGATGGCCCAATTTCCAATGGATGAAGGGCTGCTCAAAGAAATTTCCGCCTTGACCGGAGGCCATTATTTTCTTGCCGCAGATGGAAAGGGGCTCAAATCGATTTATGAAAAGATCGATCAATTGGAAAAAACGGAATCGAAGCAGGCTATAATATTGGTCAGGGAACCTTTCTATTTTTATCCCTTGGGAGCTGCGCTAATCTTTTTAGGCCTTCTTTCTTTTTATCAACTGCTTAACCGGAGGGCAGCTTAAATGGATTTTAACCAGTTTCATTTTGCCCACCCGTTATGGTTATTGGCGGCCGCGGGCATCCCATTGGTGTGGGCGGCATTTTTTTTATTTCATTCAATCGCCCCTTCGCATCATAAGCTGGAACGGTTTATCGACAGCCATCTTCTGCCCCATTTATTAATCAATCAGCCTGGCAAGCCAAGCTCTTTTTTAAAAAGTCTATTATTGTGGTCATTTGTATGGGGCTGCCTTACCTTATCTCTTGCAGGGCCTAGATGGGATTTTCGTGAAATTGAAACGTTTTCGCAAGACCAAAGCCTGGTCGTTATCCTGGACCTATCAAAATCCATGAATGCAGAGGACATCAGACCTTCGCGGCTGGCCCGTGCGAAACATAAAATTGAGGACCTTATCAATCTTGCTCCTAGGATTAAAATGGGACTTATCGCTTTTGCGGCAGATCCCCATATGATCACTCCTTTGACAGAAGATAAGGAAACCATCCGTCACCTCCTTCCTTCTTTAGACACTGAATTAGTTTATGTTCAGGGAAGCCGGCTTGCTCCAGCCCTTGAAATGGCTGCAGCCATGATGGAAATGGAACCCGGCAATAATAAAGCCCTTTTAGTGATTAGTGACGGAGGGTTTGAAGACGGCAGCGCCATTACAACAGCAAAAAAAATTGGAGAGAAGGGGATTGCCATTTATACGATGGGCATCGGGACTTCTGAAGGAGCTTCGTTAAAAGATCTTAAAGGTAGCATTATCCAAAAAAATGGAAATCCCCTCCTATCAAAACTGGAAAAAGAAAAATTAAGCGCGGTCAGCAAAGCCGGCAATGGGCATTATCTTGAAAGCCATGATGAAGATACTATTTTAAAGGATTTGGAAAGGCGCATGGAAGGGGAAATAGCCAGCGGCAAAAAAAACCGGCTTTGGGAAGAGCATTTCTATTTACTTTTGCTACCTGTCCTTCCTATTTTTCTTTGGTGGTTTAGAAGAGGTACTCTTTTTGCAACCATGATCATTTTTTCATTTTCTATTGTTACCCTGGAAGCTGGCATTACGGAAGAGTATTTTAAGAATTCTGAACAATTGGGAAAGCAGGCTTTGGATGAAGGCAATTATAAAAAAGCGCTGGATGTCTTTCAGGATCCTTATAGAAAAGGAGTTGCTGCTTACCGTGCAGGCAGCTACGCTGAATCCGAAAAATTTTTCCGCCAATCAATGCGTGAGGAGGTTGCCCCTCAGGCCGCCTACAATGTTGGAAACACCCTTGTCAAGCAGGAAAAACTGAAGGAAGCGATTGCTGCCTATGAAGAAGTCCTCGAGCAATGGCCCGATCATACCAAGGCGAAAGAAAACTTGGAACTTGTTAAAAAAGAATTAGAGCAGCAACAGCAAAGTTCTTCCGATGAAAATCAGAATTCCAAGCAGGATCAAAATAAAAGCGAACCTAGAAAAGAAAATAAAAGTGAAGAAAAGGACACCGAAAAGTCCGAGAACCAAGATGAGTCGGAAGAAAAAAACCAGGATGAAAAACAGTCTGAAGTGAACACACAGCAAAAATCAGAAGACAATCGAAACTTTGAAAAAGAAAATCAGCCTGTTGAACAGACACTTGAGGATGAAAAAGGGTCAGAAGCTACGCCGAATGAAAATCAAAAAGACAAAAGCTCAAAAACCCAAGAGGATAGAGATGCGGACCTGTGGCTGGACCAGATTGTGAATGATCCCAAAAAATTTATGAAAAACAAGTTTTATATTGAATCAAAAAAGAATGGAACTAAGGAAGGAATCGACCCATGGTAAAGCATTGTGTGATCTTTTTTTTCTTATTTATCCCTGCCCTTTATTCTGGAGAGTTTAACGCGGCGGTCAATCGGAATCAAATCAATTTGGGCGAAAATGTGATCCTTAACCTGACGCTAAAAGGTGCTGCGGTCAAAGAGGCGCCCTCTTTCAATGCATTGAAAAAATCTTTTTTTGTTAATTCGCAGAATCAATCGTCCAGTACAGTGATTGTCAATGGGAAAGTTTCGTCTAGTATGATCTGGAGCCTCACGTTAACACCCCAAAAAGAAGGGGATGCCTTCATCCCTGCGATTTCTATTGAAACGACAGAAGGAACTCTTTCAAGCGAGCCTATTACGATACGGGTTGTGAAGGGAGCGGGCCCTAATGATACTGATTCAAATGGCTTGATCCTGACGGCAGAAATGAGCAATGGCAAGCCCTATAAAAACGAGCCTTTTATCCTAACTTTCAGGCTTACTTCAAAAGAAAATTTAGCTAATATTCAGATGCACAAACTGGCTATTGAAGAGGCCATTGTCGAGGCTAACGGGGAACCGAAAATTTATGAAAAGATCGTTGATGGCGTGCGAGTAGGCGTCCTGGAATTGAGCTATGTCATCACTCCTTTGAAAGCGGGACTTTTAAAAATACCTTCCATTTTTATTCGGGGAGGCATTGTAGTCAAAAGGACGGCTCAATCTCCCTCTTCTTTTTTTGATGACGATTTTGATTTCCCCTTCATGCAGGGATTTGACCGGCTAAAGCCCTTTAGCGTAGCATCTGAAGAAACAATTCTGGATGTGCAGCCGGCCATCGCAGGAATAGTTCCCTGGCTACCGGCCAAAGAGCTAAAGATCGAAGAAGTTAGAGATGGATCATCTTTTCAGGCTGGAGAGCCCTTTACCAGAAGCTTTAAAATTACAGCTGTGGGAGTTAAATCCAGCCAATTACCGCATTTAAATAATTTGCAGGTTGACGGCCCTTCTTTTAAAATTTATGCGGACAAGCCCGAAACAGGCGAAGAATTAAGAGGGGGAGAAATTGAAAGTTTTCGGAATGAGCACTACACCTTGATCCCTCAGCAGGCTGGCGATCTGACGCTGCCTGAAATCGCAGTCATATGGTGGGATACAATCAAAAAAGAGAAGCGGGCCACTATTATTCCATCTAAAACTATTCATGTTCAGCCCGCCACTACGCCGCAACGTTCTTCTTTTCCTATGAAAGAGGCGGCGACGGATCAATCTGAACCTCCAGTGATAATCACTGAGCGAGACCCTAAATTTTACGTGATTATTGCAGGACTGGCTTTATTGCTTTTTGGAGCTCTTATATGGGGAATTTCACTTCAGAAAAAAATTGGACGGCTGACCGAAAAACCAGAAGAAGTGGTTGAAAAAAATTCTGAAAAAATCATCTCCACCAAAAAAAAGAAAAATGAGGGGGACAAGCGAGAAAAGCTTCCAGATCTCAATCCTACTTAATTAGCTAACACTTTGCCGCACGTATGTACAGTTTTTATTAACTTACTTGCATTTTCGCATTTTCTTTAAGTGAACCGCAATATTGACTTTTTGGGTGTAAGTATGTACAATAAAATTGAACATACTTACAGGATTTTTATGGCTAATTTGTTAAATCAGTTTCGAAATAAATCTCCAGGTGAAGAGATCGATTATACCTTCGTAATGGATTGCCTGAAAGATTATCATTCCCCTCGAGCTAAAATTACCCATCTTCTTAAAAAAGGGGACCTTATCCGGGTCAAAAAAGGAATTTACCTGTTTGGCCCGGATTATCGAAAGGGACCTTATAGCATGGAAATATTGGCAAATAAAATTTATGGACCTTCGTATGTTTCTTTGGAATATGCTCTTTCCTATTATGGACTCATCCCTGAATACACACATGAAGTAACAAGTGTTTCAACAAAACGTATGCGTCATTTTAACACTCCGATTGGCAGATTTAGCTACTGCTATCTTCCAACAAAGCTTTATGTTGTTGGATATAATCTAATTCAAGTAATGGATTATGGCTTTGCCCTTTTAGCTACACCTGAAAAAGCTTTAGCGGATCTTTTATATCTCAGAGATTTTCATTTTGAGTCTCATGAAGAAATGCAAGAAATACTTTTTAACAGTTTGCGCCTTGATGAGGCATTAGTTAGCCGCATGCGAATTGGATTATTGACTGAAATTTTAAAGGCTGGGGGAATTCCTGAACTTCAGTTATTAATTCAATGGATAAGGGGACAGAAATGAATCCTGCCTTAGAAGTCATGCTTAGAAGATACCACTGCGAAACAAGGCCACAGTATGAAAGGGCCCTAAAAGAGATCTTGCAGGAGCTTGCACTTGTAGGATTATGGCGCGGTCGTTTTTTCGAACATGCCGCTTTCTATGGAGGGACGGCTCTTAGGATACTTTATGGTTTGGACCGTTTTTCAGAAGATTTGGACTTCACACTTTTTTTTCCTGATCCACATTTTTCGCTAGAGCCTTACCATAACGCGATTCGAAACGAGCTAATTTCTTATGGGTTTTCTGTAGAAATTGACGTCAAAGATAAGAGTTGGGCAACACCCATTCGTTCTGCCTTCATTAAAACAAATACTCTGGGCGAATTATTTAAAATAGGAATCCCAAAAAATCTTGTAAGGGGGCTGCATCCTGAAATGCTCCTAAAAATCAAACTAGAGGTCGATACAGATCCACCTCCGGCTTACAGTGCAGAAACGCGATTTTTACTAACACCTTTCAATTTAGGTATTCGCACTGTTGCCTTGCCTGATATTTTTTCTGGAAAGATGCACGCAGTTCTTTTTCGTGAATGGAGAGGGCGGGTTAAGGGGCGGGATTGGTATGATTGGGCTTGGCTGGTAGCTCAAAATGTTGTATTACCACTTCAGCGGCTTGCCATTCACATGCGCCAGGCGGGCACACTTAAAAATAATGAAATTCTTACAAAAGAGAGGTTTGAAGAATTAGTGCTTACTAAAATCGAACAAGTAGATTTTACTTCCGCCAAAGCGGATATGCAGCCCTTTGTCACTAATTCTGCACAGATTGCAGACTGGTCGCCCGATCTTTTTCGCCATCTTTTAAAGCAGACTAAAACAAGTGATTAATACTTTTATTTAATAAAATTTTCTTAGCGCAGTTTGACTTGTCTCCTCACATCGTTTTTACATTTATGAGACAGAGATCGCAGAGTGGGAAGAAGTAAGTGAATTATTCAATTTTTCAGTTCACAAAGGTATAACTAAAATATATTATTTATTTAACTTTTTATTTGTTTATGCATTTATGATTTTTTGCTCTTTTCAATCAACAAAGACTATTATGATAAATTCGGGAACCATGCTTCTTTTCATACTCTTAATTATCGTCCAACTAATAGGTATTCATACAAAGCATCGTTCATTAAGTTATGATAAAATCCTGTCTGATTTTATGAGCAATTTGAAAGGAAATTAAATTCCTTGCCCATAATTATGACATTTCCAAAAGTCAGTAATAATATTCTTTTTTGGAAGTGGCCTCTTGTAGATATCCTGCAGAAAACAGCACCGCCATTACCCCTTCTTTTGTAATCTTTTCCCCGTTTTCATCAAAATAGCCCTTGAGGCCACTCTGGTGTTGTAATCTCTCCTTTAGAAGTGAGACGGACTTTTCTGAATCATTTAAAGCATTAAAGACATAATCAATCATGCCTTTCGAATTTGCATAACCCTGTTTCTTTTTGATGGGGATAGTATATCTTGTTTTTTTATTTTGTGTGTTAATATAGTCGAATTTATTGAAGGTAGCGTCGTTCCCATTCAAAATTTCATCCATTTGACTCTTAGGAGTCTTTCTTTTATAAACTAAATTAATAATTTTTTCATCGACATCGCTTCTTATACTTCCTATTTGGATAAGCGATAACTTGTCTTGAAGTTTATTTTTTAAATAGATTTCCACTGCTGCTCGTTCTTTTTCATCTTGTGGAATGGTCTTTTGAAAAAAGTCTTCTCTTAAGCCGGCTAAGATCAAGGCTAGTTCCATTTCAAAAGTGTCGTCAACTTGGGACAATTCACCGTTTCCTGATTCTGCAAAGATGTTATAGAGCATGATTCTTGGATCGGAAACAAAATGGGGATTTACCTCAAGGTTCTCGGGCACTTGGCTTATATCAACAAATTTAGAAGGGGTCACTAGTGATTTAATCCCATCCTTGATCCTCTCAAGGTGCTTTTCTGCTATGTTTTCAGCAAACTCATCTAAGTTGATGCATTTGTCTAAAAAATTTTTGGACTGAATTAGTTCTAGAAGATAGCTTCGAAGTGTGCTAGCAAGAGGACTGTTTTCAGGAAAATCTAATAAGCAATAAATTAAATTGAAGCCAATAACACCTGCCTTATGAATTCCCTGATGTTCACAAAAAGACAGTTTGTGATCAAAGTTAGAAATCCATTCATGCAGGTTCTTACTGGATTTTTCTTGCAATACCCTTAAATGTTTTTTTTCAAATGTGGTGGTACCCTCGTTTTTGTCGTATTCGTGGAATGTTTGCTGAGGTTCCGTTTCCTTCTCTGCTTGGATAATAGCAGGTTGAATATAGGGGCTTGAAAAATGACTAGACTGAATCATACTGCACCTCATGCTCTTAACTTGTATCATTTGGAATTTTTGTTTTAGTTTATAGTTTATTGCTCTTTTATTGTCTATCAAACTTTTTTGGTTTATTACCGCAAATTAGAAATTTCCGCTTTTGTGCAATTCGATCTAAGGGAATACTTGGCTCGAAATTATTTAGTAAAAGTATTGATAGCCAATAAATTGAATTAAAGCTTAAAGCGTAGGTTGCATAAAATGACAAAACAGGGAATGCCTGTGAGAGTAATGCTCCGAAGGATAGGGAAAATTGATTAAGAGATAAGTCGACCGAAGGGGAGATTTATCCTAAGGTCTTTATGAGGCATAGAAATTCCTTAATCTTAATTACCTAAAAATCTCGCTTTAAAAAGTCAACGTTTTTATTTTTAATTATTTTATGATTTGAAATCGTTTGAATACTAAATAAATTAATATTCGTTCAAGTGCTTTCCCGTGGTTAGGAAAAATATTAAAACGCTAAATGGTTTAAATTTTAGTGATAAAAATATTTAGAAAGTGTTAATTTTATCGGCAATAAGGAGAAATTTATGAATATGGGGTTAGAAGTTGCAGAAATGGGTGATCTGAAATACTTTTTGCATAAAGATCCCTCAACAAATCAATTTGAAGTTGCCGTTATAGATAAAAAAGGTAATAAAAGTACATTTAATTTTGAGTCCTGTAATGTAATAGATGGAAACCTTAGTTTGGATCACCGTTGGCTAGCTCAACACATGATCAAGGATTTTCATGAAGAATTTTTAGAATATTGGAATCAAGTAAAGAAAAATGAGGATTATACCCAGTGAATTTAAAAATTTGAATTTTGGGATGCATCAAAGCCCCGGGGTTAGTGTATCTAAAACGATCTAATATTATAATATGGGGTCGTTTTAGATCCGTCAACCGTGGCATCTTTCACGCTAGTCCAAATCCCATTTTTGAGTTCACATGGGTATAAAATGCCACAAGTAGCAGAATAGGAGCATTGAATATCCAGGTAATTCGGGAAAATTACAATCCGAATATCTAAAAAAATACAAAAAATTCTTTGCAAAAATTTGAAATAAAAACCTAGAATAAAACATGGTTTGCTAAATTTACAGCCCAATTCCTTTACTTTTCAATACTTTATTTGCCAAAACTGGAGACCTTATATGCCGCTTGCCAATATCAATGGTCAAAAAATTTTTTTTGAAGACTCAGCTGGAAAAGGTCCCGCGCTTGTTTTTATGCATGGATTCCTCATGGACCAATCTCTTTTTGACTCTCAAGTAAAAGAATTATCTCCTCACTATCGATGCATCCGATGGGATGCCAGATGTTTTGGTCAAACTCAATGGAACGGCAACCCTTTTACTTTATATGATTCGGTCAACGACTGTTTTGGATTGATGGATTTTCTGGAAATTGATTCAGCTATATTGATAGGCATGTCCCAAGGGGGATATTGCGCATTGCGGGCGGCTCTAACTACACCAAAGAGGGTGAAGGGTTTGGTTCTTATGAGCACACAATCGTCAATTGATTCAGAAATCTTAAAAACAGGTTATCGTGAAATGAGAGACGTATGGCAGCAAGTTGGGCCTGTTGCTCCATTACTTGAGGGGCTGGCTACAGCAATTTTAGGTCCAAACGAAGCTCCAGGCATGAAGGCCTATTGGAATATTTGGCTGCCTAAATGGAAAGAATATTCAGGTCAAGCTATTTTTCATGCGATGAATAATTTGTTAGAAAGAGATGAAATAACGCATCGCTTGCACGATATTTCCTGCCCGGCTTTTGTCACTCATGGTACAGAGGACAATGCCATACCAACGGCAATCGGTGAAGAGCTAAGCAAGAAATTACCTAATTGCAAAGGTTTTGTGGTAGCACCAGGGGCCCACGCTGTCAATATGACTAATCCTAAAATGATCAATCAAGAATTGAAAAAATTTTTAGATGGGCTTTAATTGATAGCGCCATTTTGGTAAAGCCATTTCCCATTGATCTTTTCAAAAAAGCTCTTTTCAATGAAAGAGGCATCTTTACCTTGCTGAAGCAGCATGGCGTGGAAGGTGACGATCGATTCTTTTTCACCGTCAATAAATTCCATGATCTTTAAGTCTTCAAATTGGGTATTTTGGCAAAAATTTAAAATTTCAATTTTCCATTGTTCCCGATCTTGTCGGAAGTGGGGGTTGGATGGATGGGTTGTATCAATAACATAATCTACTTTTTGAAGAGCATAAGCAGAATACCGGGACCGCATTAGCTCCAAAGCTGTTTTAGGAAGTATTCCGTCATGAAAAATTTTGCAGCAGGTCTCATAAAGCTTCCCGCTGCAGCAAAGACAAAGGCTGCCCATACAAAAATCCTTTAGCATTTATTGAATGATAAAAATATAATTAAAATTAAAAATCAAGGATAGAGAATGGACATTGATGAATTGCAGCAAAAAGTAGCATTTTTAACCCAAGTAAATGCCGAATTATTAGCCGATAAGCAGAAATACGCTTCTGCCAAGCAAAGTGTATGTAGAATGAGTGTCCGCTTGCGTAAATTATGCAAACGGCTTGAACCAGCAAACGAGATTGTTTTGGAAATGCGGGAAATAGCTGCCGAAATCAGGGAATTAACTAAACAAATCACTTAACGCGAAATGCGTTAAGTGATTTAAATTTCTTATTAAACGCCCGAGTATCTTTTTCTATGCCCAAACGATGGTTTTTTTGGCTGATGAGAATTAACAAGCGGGGGGCTTTTATTTTGCCCATTGAACCGAGGACTTCTTGCCTGGCTGTTCCGTCCATTTTGAATCGGTTCTGCTGCTATTGACGGATCGGGCTCAAAGCCGGCTTCGACCATCTTTGGAATTTTCCGCTTTAACAGACGTTCAATGTCCATGAGCAGCCGGCTTTCATCAATACAGACAAGAGAGGTGGCACAGCCCTCATTTCCTGCCCGTCCGGTACGACCGATACGGTGAACATAATCCTCAGGAACATTAGGAAGCTCAAAATTTACTACATGAGGAAGCTGATCAATGTCAAGCCCTCGTGCGGCAATATCTGTTGCGACCAAAACTCTTAAAGAACCATTTTTAAAATTATGCAGGACTTTGGTCCGTGCAGACTGGCTTTTATTTCCATGGATCGCATCTGCTGTAATCCCATCATCTGTCAATTGTTTCGACAACTTATTTGCGCCATGTTTGGTACGTGTAAAGACCAGGACCTGTTCCCATTTTTGCGAAGAAATGAGGAAAGAAAGAAGCTCCCTTTTCCTTTTATTGTCCACTGGATAGACGACCTGAGAGACCAATTCAATGGGAGTATTAAAGTGGGCAACTTGAATTGTCTGAGGCGATTTTAATAGGCCATAAGCGAGATTTTTAATTTCTTCTGAGAAAGTAGCGGAAAATAAAAGATTTTGCCGGTTTTTGGGTAAAAGGGCTAAAATTCTTCGTATGTCATGAATAAAGCCCATGTCCATCATGCGATCTGCCTCATCAAGAACAAGGATTTCTACATGTGAAAGGTCTATGACTTTTTGCGAAACAAGATCTAATAGCCTTCCTGGAGTTGCAATAACAATGTCTGCACCGCTTTGTAACTTTTTAATCTGCGCATTAATATTAACTCCGCCAAAAACAACCTGAGCTTTGAGCGGAAGATGTTTTCCGTAAGTTCTTACACTGTCTGCAACCTGTGCGGCTAGTTCACGCGTTGGCGTTAAAATAAGGGCCCGTACGATCGGATGCCTTTGAGTGTGGTTGTTCATTAAAAGCTGCAAAAGCGGCAGGGTAAAGCCGGCTGTCTTGCCTGTGCCTGTTTGTGCACCTGCTAAGATATCGCCCCCTTGAAGTATGAGGGGTATAGCCTGAGTTTGAATAGACGTGGCTTCTGTATAGCCTTTTTCTTCAATTGCCTGAAGGATTTCTTTTTGGAGACCGAGATTTTTAAATGACATTGTTCCCTGATAAAAATATGATTAATGGAATTTGTGGTCACTCATTTTTTATTAGTCATAATCATTGTCAAAAGATCCGATCTTCAGACAAAATATTTTCAAGCCCAATGCAACTGAAATCGCGGGTCTTTAAGAATAGAATTAATGAATGAGAAGAGGGGGGGTTATACCTATTGAGTATAAGTCCTCTTAAAAAAACAATTCGAAAGAATTCTTAGCTGTAAAACTAAGGCCTCTAGACGTTAGATTAATTTGATCATTAATAATAAAATTTTGATGTTCACAAATATAAATATAACATATCTGCCATAAAGTTGCTAATTAATTTCCCAAAACATAGTTAAAAATAAGGGGGGCAACGATCGAAGCATCAGATTCAATGATGTAACTCGGCGTTTCTATTGCGAGCTTTCCCCAGGTGATTTTTTCGTTTGGAACTGCGCCGCTGTAAGAGCCGAAAGAAGTGGTGCTGTCGCTGATCTGACAAAAATATGACCAAAGAGGGACATCAATTTGAAGGTCCTGCCGTAACAGCGGAACAACGCATATAGGAAAATCGCCAGCAATCCCTCCGCCGATCTGAAAAAAACCAATTTTAAATTCCTTGCTTTGAATTTGGTACCAGTCGGTTAAAAAAGCCATTTGTTCCAATCCTGTCTTAATCACATGAAATCCGCTGACCTCTTTTGATATCACATGCGAGACGAAAATATTTCCTAGCGTCGAATCTTCCCACCCTGGAGTAAAAATGGGTAGATTTTTTTGCTTGGCAGCCAGGACCCAGGAATCTTTAGGATCAATTTCAAATATATTGTTTATAGATGTCAGCTCTAACAGCTGATAAATATATTCAAAAGGAAAATAACTTTTATTTGCCCGATCGGCTTTTTGCCATAAGGTCAAAATTTCTTTTTCAATTCTTCTAAAGGCCGTATCTTCTGGAATGCATGTATCAGTCACCCGGTTCATCCCTTTTTTTAATAAGTCATTTTCATCATCCTTGCTTAATGAGCGATAATTAGGGAGGCGCAAATAATGTTGATGCGCGACCAAATTAAAAATATCCTCTTCTAAATTTGCTCCCGTACAGGTAATGGCGTGCACTTTATCCTGACGGATCATTTCAGCTAGGGATATTCCGAGTTCGGCAGTACTCATGGCACCGGCCAAAGTGGCCATCATCTTGCCTGAAGCATTCAGATGGGCGATCCATCCTTCTGCGGCCTCCACGCAAACAGCGGCATTGAAATGTTTAAAGTTTTTTTTCATAAAGCTGCGGATTGTCATACTATCTCCCATAAAATTGGTAACTGATCAGTTTGTAGATCAGTTTAGCTGCTAAATAATCGGGCGCAGAATTGCAGGGGCGGGGGCAAAGTTCCATTACATCAAATCCAATCACATTTTTTTCTTTGATCACTCTTTTTAAAAGTATCATTGCTTGATTCCAGTTTAAGCCTCCGGGCTCAGGCGTTCCAGTCGAGGGCATTAGGGATGAATCAAAAACATCGAGATCTATGGTGATATAAAGAGGGCTGCTTAATTTTTCAAGGACCAGGTCCATCCATTGGCCTTCTGGATCAAGCCTATGGGCAAAAAAAGTAGTGGGCAGATCCAGGCTTGCACTCTCCTCGGCGCTCATACTGCGGATTCCAACTGAAATAATATTTGCCACCTGGGGGATTTCCCTGACCCGTGCCATCACACACGCATGGCTCCAAGGATTATTTTCATAGGTATTTTGAAGATCGGAATGAGCATCCAACTGTAAAACCGTGAGGGTGCCTGCCTGTTCCGCGTGGGCGCGTATGGAAGCGTAGGAAATGGAATGCTCACCGCCAATAGTTATCACAAATTTGCCGAGCCCCAGTAGTTCTTTCGTCCTTCTGAAAGTTAATTCCAGCATTGATTCCGATGTATCAGCCTGAATGGCCGCATCAGTATAAATCCCTTTCTTATAGGGCTCTGAATCTGTTTCAATGTCATAAAGCTCCATATTGCGCGAGGCTTCGATCAGGGCATCGGGGCCTTTATCGCAGCCTTTTTGATAGGTCGAAGTCTGATCGAAGGGAACTGGCAAAATGACAATATTTGAAACAGCGAGGCTGCAAAAAGGGTCGCTCAATCCGGCATATCTCCCTGCGATTCCATGTCCTTGGCCGATAGGTATATCATCCATTTAGACGACCAAATAAGTATAGCTTTCAAGAGAATTTTTAAATGCTTTCTTGATTTGTCCGCTTTCTGTGAGAGAAATTCTTTTGATCTTGATGGAGTATTCGATCAGATCATGCAATTGTCCCATCAACTTTTCCTTATTGTACTGGATATAATGAAGGACCTCTTCAATTGTATCTCCTTCAACGAGATTGGAAAGTTCCCATTGATCATTTGTGCCCAATTCCGCATGCACGACATTAGTATCTCCAAAGAGATTATGGAGCCCTCCTAGGATCTCTTGATAGGCTCCCGCGAGAAAGATCCCCATGTAATAAGGTTCTTTGCCATAGTCATGCAAATTGATAAAAGAAGAAGCTTCCTGATTATTGATAAAAGTATCGATAATCCCGTCGCTATCGCAAGTGAGGTCCGCCAGGATCGCCTGATGGTCAGGCTCTTCGTTCAGTTTTTGAATGGGGATAATGGGAAATAAATGGCCGATTGCCCATGAATCGGGCAACGACTGAAATACGGAAAAATTACAAAAATACGTTTCCAATAAAATTTGATTGAGAATTGAAATTTCATTGGGTATTTTGGGAAGTTGCTGATAGAGGTGGCGTACTTTTACAAATAGATATTGGGACATTTTCTCAGCATAACCTCTTTCCCTGACAGATAATTTGCCATAGATAAATTCTTCTAGAATTTGCTCTTTTAGTTCCATCAGGTCATGAAAGGCTTCTCTGCAGTTATCTAATGTTAATTTTTTATCCAGTTCATACAGGGTCTGCAATATTTCATGATCGTCCTGCTTTTTTTCAATTGAGTTGCTTTCAGGTACGGCAGTTACGTCAATAACTTCAGTAATTAATACCGAATGATGGGCCACAATGGCGCGGCCTGATTCGGTAATGATCAATGGGTCTGGAATTCCTGATTCCAAACAGGCCTCTCCGATAGCAGAGACCACGTCGCGTGCATACTCTTCGACTGTATAGTTCATCGAAGAATCAGAAATACTTCTCGAGCCATCATAATCGACCCCTAACCCTCCTCCCACATCAAAAATAGAAAGGTTAGGAAGCAGTGGGGCCAGTTCGCTATACATTCGAGATCCCTCTTTAAGGGCCTTCTTGATCGATTCAATGGTCGTGATTTGACTTCCGATATGAAAATGGAGAAGTTTTACCCAGTCTGTTTTGTTTTTAGCCTTTAGTGCATCCAGGCAAGAGATGATCTCATGGGTGAACAATCCGAACTTTGAATGGGCCCCACCGGATGACTTCCAACGGCCTGAACCTGTGCTCGAGAGCTTCATTCTAAACCCGATTTGAGCCTCGATGCCTAATTTTTCTGCGGCCTCTAAAACAAGGTTTAATTCATAAATTTGCTCGATAATAATGATGGTCCGTCGGCCAAGCTTGAGAGACATCAGCGCAAGGGAGATGTATTCAGCATCTTTATAGCCATTGCATAGCAGAAGGGTTTCTTGATTATCTTCCAATGGAAGGACAGCGATCAATTCAGGTTTGCTGCCCACTTCAAGGCCCATGCGGTGTTTTTGACCCGCCGCTTTGACAGTTTCCACCACATGGCGTTGAGGATTTACTTTGACAGGATAGACAATTTGATAAGTATTACGGTATTTGAATTCATGGATCGCCGCCTGGAAGGCTGTATTCAGCATTTCGATCCGGTCCCTAATTATTCCATTGAAGCGGATCAGGATTGGCGCGTCAATCCCTTGCGCAACAAGAGACTTCATCAGTTCATAGAGGTCTCCGCCCGAACCTTGTCGGTTGGGCTTTACCATGGCATGGCCCATTGAATTCACATCAAAGTAGCCCTCGCTCCATCTATCAATTCCATAAAAATCTTTTTTTTGCATGCCGGGTCCTTTCCTTTATCAACTAAATTGGTTATATAACCAAGTGAACTTAAAAAGTGCAAACTTAAAAAAGAATTTTAATTGTTAAATTAACTCCGCAGTCAAGTCTGACTGCGGAGCAAAGACATTCATTTTTTGATCAAGGTCGCGTCTTTCCAATCGGGCATGCCGTCTTCTGAAGAGGTATCTAAATTGATTAATAAGTGCGTTGTCATGTCAAAAATAGGTTTTTTTAACGGAATAATGACAATTCGATCATTTATGCTCCACTTTTCGAGCGAATAGGAATTTTCAAACCAGATTGAACCATTATCCAAGTTAATATGTCTACCATGGCTGGAAAACTTTTCAATACGGTAGGTTTTTAGGTTACCTTGATCAATCTCGAAAGTGACAGGCAAGCTTTCAGAACACGTGAGATTTTTGATTTTTAAACCTTTGTCAAAAAATAAAGTAACCAAGTCTTGCTCATTCCAAAGTTTTTTTGGTAAGCATCCATGACAGATTATTCCATTATTCAATGTAAAGACGCATCCCTCCTCACTATAGCTAATATTTTGAATGTTAACATCCCAGTCTTCAAACTGTCGTTTATTGGCATCTTCCGACATTCTTACGCTATTGTCGCATGCCCATAATTCAGCCCTTATATTGGAACAAAGTTTACTTTTCCCGTTCAATGGACGATTGACATTAATTAAAATATGCGTGGCTTTTCCGAACAAAAAATCAGCCGGGCTTACAATGATTTGATCACCTGCTTGCCATTCCTTCATCCACATGCCTGACCAATGACCAACATGCCATAATGAATTGTCAGTTAGCGTAATATCATATGCGATCGGTTCGTTATCAAAGTTGTATGTTGTCTCAATTTTTTGAATTTGATTTAAGGCCTCGCCCGCTGAAATAAGTTTCACTGGGATGCTGCCGGTACAGCTCATGTTTTGTAAGTAGTATTGGCGCGAAAGAGAGCCGATGTAAACAATTTGAATGCGATCACCTTTTTTCCAGCCGTTTAGACCTTCAAAAAGTTGAGTATCAGGGTAAGTCCATCGCGTACCGTTGCTTAACTCAACTTCTGTATGATGATTTTTTTCCTGAAAAGTATCGATGCATATATCGGCATACATTTCTTTAGGGAATAATATTTCGGCAGAAGCCAAAGAAAAATTGCAAAGAAGAATAAAAAAAATATAATTAACAAATTTCATAGGCACCATCATTTAAGTAAAAATTTAAAAACAAAGCGAGATCAAATCATAATGTTGAAAAATGTTTCTGTCTATATAAAAACCTTCCTGTAATATTTGAGACGATGCCAGGCTTTTCAAGCGAAAAAGCTCTTCGAATGTCAAATCAATTGTAAGACAAATAAAACCTTTTAGGAGATAACAAAATGAATTTTAATGATGTGACACGCATTTATATCTTAAGGCATGGTCAAACTAATTTTATAAAGAAAACATAATACAGGGCCATTTAAATGAGAGTCCTTCCAATGATATTAATGAAAAGGGGGGTTGATGAAGCGCATGCATTGGCTAAGAAATTAGAAACGATTGTATTTCACCATATTTTTTCTTCAGATTTGAATAGAGCTATCCAAACTTGTAAAATTATTACTAAAGGAAAGGATCCAGTCATTGATTCACGTATACGCGAGCGAAATTGGCAGAATTGGGAAGGGCGTAGTAAGGAAGAATTTAACGTAAATAAATTGGATAACAGGAAAGAAGTTGAATCCGACCAGTCTGTGCGCGATAGATCAGTAACATTTTTAAAAGAAATTGGCCAAGCTCATAAAGGCAAAAATTTGTTTGTTGTGGCCCACGGCGGTTTAATGAGAAATGTGCTGATCAGAATTTTAGATTTAAAATGTGATGTGGAGGATATTAAAGCCCGCAATACATCTTATTATACGCTCGAATATTCTGGCAGCTGGTCGCTTAGTTCTGAATGAGATGGGGTTAAATTGCCAGGTGAATATTAGGATTTTTGTTTGTTAAAATTTTAAACTTCGAATTGTGATTTTATTGCTCTTATATGATATAATATGATGAGTATTGTATTTATAGAAAAATAGTGTGGAAAATATTTATATTATATAATGTTTAACCAGTAGTTTTATTATGAAAAATGTGGATAATCATTTTTTCGAGTCTTATATTGAATTTAATAATTTATCTCCTCTTGTTCAATCTATTGAAAAAACTATTGAACAAGTGTATAAAGAGGTAAATCAAACAGTAATTAACGAAAAAATAAATTCTAAATCTCAAATACCTTTGAAAGATCGCCGACTCTATCATGTATTACCAGTGCTTAAAGAGGGTGCTTATCTAGTGGGTCACTCTAAAATAGAAATTGAAATACCTGAATCTATTTATATTGTTTCAAAAAGCAATAAAATAGTTGGAATAGAAATTTTTACACCCCAGCAAATAAATTCTGTCCATTCTACCGCTAAAAATTTGTTCAAAATGAATCCTGATAATTATAATGTTATCAAGGATATGCGCCGCGATTTTGAAAATCCATTAAACCTTACTGAAGAGCAAACTCAAACCCTATTCACACACTCCATAAGTGGTTTGCCGGCAATAGAAAATCTTCCTATAGTAATCTTTTCTCATGGAATGGGAGTTGATCCACATGTCTACCGTCCGCTACTTGAAGAATTGGCAAGTCAAGGAAATATCGTTTTAAATTTGAATCACCCGGCCAGCTCGGCTTGCGCCGCTTTTGCTAAAGAAGAAGGGCATGATTGGGAATTTTTTAAGAATTTATACAGCGGTAAAGCTGAAGACATTGATGAAAAAGCTGAAGAAATGGCTGAATCAGGGGCTGCTAATATTTGCTTTGTAGTGGATCTTATTCAAAAGGGAAATTTTGAAAGTTTTCCTAAAAACTTTGATTCAACTAAAAAAATCATTTTAGCAGGTCATTCACTGGGAGGCGCTTCATCAATTATGGCAGCAAGAAAAAACTTACAGATAGCGGCTTGTATTGATTTGGATGGGCGGTTAGCAGGCAAAAAAGAAATCAGATCATTCGGGTTGTCCGTACCAGTGCTCATTCTTTCTACCGAGCATGATGAGCCTATCGAAGAAGCAGAATTAGAACTTGAAGCATTTTTAGCAAGCTCCAAAGATTGTACTCAAAAAATTATTAAGGGTGTAGGGCATATGGATTTTACACTGTACCCGATTCTTGATTGGCTGTTAGGGGGAACACATTTAGAGGAGGGTTTAAAAGCCCATCATGAAGCATCTGTAGAAATGTTAAATTTCATTAAAAAAATTTAATTTACTTAAATAGAGGTGAAATTATGGATCCCATTTTAGAAGACGAATTAAAGCGCTCGAGAATAATGAAACAGTATCAGCAATATCAAGCCTATACTGATCAAGTGGATGAAGCTGAAAATCTTAACAAATTAGTGCCCGAGGGAGAATTGCAAGGCAAAAAAGTGAATAAAATTACGTCTGAAAATTCACAGATTGAACACATTTTTAATAGTATAGTAAAAAAATAGGTGTTTTATGCAATCACAACCCACTACTGAAAGTAATTATTTATATTTCGTCATTGAAGATAGTGATCATAAGATTCGAGGTAATATTATTGGCGCCCAGCATTGGGTTCAGGAGAAAGATAAAGATTTTAATCATCCTATACGTGAAGCAATTAAACGTTCTGCCCGGGCTATACTCGAAATGCCACCGGAATCTCAATTACTTCCATCCGAACCCGACAATTTTAATTATGTCATTGATAAAGTTATAACCCACATTAATGTTAGCATGGATGATGGGATTTCAGAAATTCACCCTGCATTAAAAGAGAAAATTAGTAGTTGTTTGAAGGATATTAAGGAAAAAACATCTTATGAAGGCTATAGCAAAGTAGCAATGATGTTAGAAAAAATTCAATCTGAAGAAAATAAGTTAAATTTTGTGCAAGGAATATTGGACAATATTTTCGAATTCAATCTTGTATCGCTTGAAGAAAACCTAAATAATAAATTGAAAGCTGCCAATAAAAAAATTGAATCACTTGAATCAATTAATTTAAGGGAACAAATAAACCAAGCCGAGCAGAAAATAAAGCTTAGGTTAGAAAGCGAAAAGATAGATGTACAAAAAGCCGAAAATACTCAAGAAAATAAAGCTAAACATGAGCATGAAGAAGCACTTTATAAGGCTTGGGTAGATGGAGATGCAATTCAATTAGGCAAATTGTTGGATAAAGATTTTGAATTAAACGAGGAACCCCCTGAAATCGATGAGGTACATAGGCCAAGGGATAGGGAAATGGCCAAACGGATTATTGAGGTAGTTTGCCAGGCCAAAGAGGAAGGCTCAGAAGCTACCATAATGATGGGATGCGCACACTTATTATATACCAAAAGAAAAAATATTATTGTTTATCTCGAAGAAAGCTTTAAAAAAGACCTCAGTGGATGGACTGTCAGACAAATTAAAAATAGCACATAATTTTAAGTAGCGAATTTTTAACAAATCGAATAGGCGGGTAACTGCGTACAAAAGTTCAATTCATGCGAATACATGAATGCTTCATCAGGCTACACCTAAGCAAGTAACTTTTAAACAGGAGCCAAGCATAATTTTTAATCAGTAAACTGTAGCGCAAAAAGCAGCGTGCTAGCATAATTATATTTATATTTATTTCCAAGGAGCTTGTCGCAGCGTGAAACGTTTACCCATAGATGTGAGCTCCTTTGACACCATTGTCCTCGGTAATTATATCTATATTGATAAAACAGAAGCTATTTATAATCTTATTACAGCCGGCCGATACTATTTTTTATCGCGTCCGCGCCGATTTGGAAAATCACTGCTTATCTCAACGCTATCCCAGCTATTTCAAGGTAAAAATGAGTTTTTCAAAGGGCTGTGGATTTATGAAAACAGTCCATATGATTGGCAAGAATATCCTGTTATCCATTTGGATTTCTCATTGCTTGCCTATGCGCAGCCAGGCGAATTGAAACTCAGCCTATCCTGGTTAGTGACACACATTGCAAAAGAATATGGAGTGGATGTTTCGGATGCTCCTTTCCCTGGAAATAAGATTCAAATTCTTATCGAAGAACTGTCACGCCGTAACAAGGTAGTGATTTTAATCGACGAATATGATTATCCTGTGATTAATAGTCTTTCTTATCCAGAAGTAGCTTCAGAAAATAGATCTACCCTTCGCCAATTTTTTAGTGCTCTTAAAGGGCTTGACCGCCATTTGCATGCTATTTTTCTTACAGGGGTGAGCAAATTTTCAAAGACTTCAATTTTTTCTGGGTTTAATAATCTCAATGACATCACTTTGGATCCAGTAGCAAGTACCCTTTTGGGCTATACAAAAAGAGAAATTCTTGAAAATTTTTCTGAAAATATTGCACATATTGCCCGTGAGAAGGAAGTATGTCCCGAAAAAATTATGGATGAAATGACCCTCTGGTATGATGGCTATCGCTTTTCTAAAAAAGAGAATTTTGTGTACAATCCTTTTTCAGTGCTTTATCTTCTTCAAAAAAGGGAATTTGAGAATTATTGGTTCGCTAGCGGCACCCCCTCATTTCTAATGCACCTATTAAAAAACCAATATGAAGAAATGATCGATATCAGCCATATTCCTATGCCTGCAGATAATCTGGGCTCTTTTGAGATCGAAAATATTCCCTTAATTCCAGTTTTATATCAAGCGGGTTACTTAACAATTAAAAATTATAATGTAGAATCTAACCTATACACATTAGACCTACCTAATAAAGAAGTTCGCGAATCTTTTAACAAGTATCTTTTAGCCACTTTTGTGGGAACTGATGATGTTACAGTCAAATCAATAATACCCCGATTGGCTAATGCTTTGGACGTAGGCGATATTCCTTTGTTTATGTCCTTGCTTCAGGCTCTCTTTGCACAAATTCCCTATCAGCTCCATATCCCTCAAGAAAAATATTATCATTCCTTATTTCAGCTGCTTGCAAGCATTCTTAGCCACGAAAGTCAATCTGAAGTGTCAACTGACAAAGGCAGAATTGATTTAGTCATTAAGACAAGAAATGCAGCCTATCTATTTGAATTAAAACTCGATGATAGTGCAAAGAATGCTTTAAAGCAGATGAAAGAAAAAAAATATTATGAACGCTATTTGTTGGATAACAAAAAAATAATGCTTATAGGCCTTGCTTTTAAAAGAAATGAAAATCGTATGGATATAGAATTTGACACGATGAACCTGTAAAAAAGCAAAATATTAACAAGCGCAGCTTAAATTGTAAATATGCTATAAATATACAATCTTTATCATTATTCTTATTTTTTATTGACAAAAATGTATTGATGTGAAAATTTGTAATTGTTTTGCTATCAAAAGAATAATTAAAGGTTTTTATGAATAATTTAGAATTTAAACAGCTAGAATTTAGCAATATTGATGACTTTAATCGTACGCTATCCGAATTCTCGATCAATACGAAAAGTTGGGACGTAAAAGGCGTTTCATCATTATATGATGAAATTCAAAATAAGGAATGTATTTTCGGGATAGAAAATGAAAGGTTACACCGCCGCGTGGATGTAGTATGCATCAAGTGTTTTCATACTAATTCTCAAGGCGAAAGATTCCAACTTATCGAAGAAAAACAAGTTTTTAACAATGGTGTCGAAAGGAAAAGAGGGTTTAAGTGTGTTTCTGAAAAATTGGAATCTGGTGAACTTCCTGAAAAAGGTGCCCTTAGAGGTTTGTCTGAAGAGCTGCAAATTTTTGGGGAAGACGTTCAGGTTATTTCCTTACCCCATGAAAATAAATCTGAAAAAAAAGAATCGGGTTCCTACAAAGGAATTGATTGTACTTACAACACTTTTTTTTTCTCGTGTGAAATTTTCCACCATTATTATCAAAATATTTATGTTGAAGTTCAAAAGGACAAACAAACTTTTTTTTCATGGTTAAAAATATAAAGTATTATTGGGTCAGGTCGGGCCTATCTATAGAATTAAAAAACAAAATGGAAGAAGCTAAGCCAGGACCTTTCGAAAAAATCTTCTTTCAATGGCCACATCGCTGCAATTAATTCCGTCTTAAAAACCTCGGTATAATTTTATCATATTAGCAACGTTCGGTTTGATATTTTGTAAATTAAAGTTTGATTCCGCTCCATTTTGCAAAAGTAATTCTATCACATTTATATTAGGTGCTGAAGACTTGCAAGCAAATTCAAGAACAGAAGTTTCGCCGTTTCCCAGGTTATTTATATCAGCACCCGATTCTAATAAAAGCCTGACATTCTCTAATTGACCATTTTGAGCAGCAAAATGGAGAGGGTAACTTCCATTATGGCTTGGAAAATTTGGATCAGCCCCATTTTTCAATAGAAATTCCACTACTTTTGGATTGGATTTCATTTTTTTTATATTTAAGTTTGAATATGCGTAGCTTGAGCAGGCATATACAAGAGCGGAATCGCCACTGGCCCCAGGATCGTTTATTTTGGCGCCATATTTTAAAAGTAATTTTACATTTTCTAATTCCCCTTTTTGAGCAGCAAAATGCAGTGGGGCACTTCCATTCGGAGCGCGAATATTGGGATCAGCGCCATTTCGCAATAGGAATTCTAGAATAAAAGATTTATTAGAATTATCTAAATTTCTGTTAAAAAACAGCAGGGCTTTATCTAATTTTCCAATTTCAATTTTGTCTAATCTATTATAACTTATTGAACAAATGAATTTTACTATCTTATTAAAACGGTTCTCATAAAAAATCTTATTTGAAAATGAACTTAAAAGGTCATCTATTGTCATATATTTTAAATTTCTGAGAGTTGCTTCGGCGTCAATCTCCCCTTTAGTGTCGAATAAAAGATATTTACTTGGAATCAAATTCCTTTTAAAGATCCTTATGACCTCATCAAAAATATCTTTTATGTATTGAACAGCTTCGTCCTTATCAGTTCCCTCATATCCAAATTCTTTAGCTCGTTTGATCATTTGAGTTGCAGCCTCCTTGCTTCCCTCCCGATTTACCCTGCCTAAAGCGCTAAGATCTGAAGGATTAAGATACTGAACTAGATTATTTTTTAACACATCATCCAGTTCATCTTGTGCTCCGGCATTAAGTTCCTTTCGCGCTTCTTCAGGTAACGGCAGCATTTTTGGAGGCGCAATTAAATTATCAATTCTTGTTTGTATCTGATCAATTTTATCTTCCCTGCTAAATAATATTCTGAAAAGCCAGTTTGAATTTGAAGCGGCTTTGTGATAACCTTTTGTTATATTTTGCGACTGATCTGCAAAAAGTTTTAATCGATCTCCTTCAGATAGGTTTGAGAATTTATCATTCGGAAGTTCTTTCGAATATTGAAGCTTACCGGCAATCACCTGCTCGATATTCTTTAATGTTGAAAGAGCAGATCCATGAGATTTTGATTTTTTTTCTACTTCAGAGATGTGGTAGGTTCCATCTTTGTGAATATGAACTTCAAAATAGTGCTTATTTGAACTGGTTAGATTCATAAAAAACTACCTTTTTTTATTTTATTATAAAATATTTACTAATTAAATTTATAAAAAATTATCATTATATGATAATAGTGAGGTATTTTAATCTGTTTTTATATAGTGTAATTCACAAAGTTTTCTATGTCTTTTTAGTAGACTGATTTCTAATTCTACGGTCAATCTTTGAAAATTATTTTCAAAAATAATATAATAAGCGGGGTAGTTTGTGTTAGTAAGGAGGTACATATGATTAATCCTTCTTCACCTTTAAATCATTCTTTGGGGACCAAAATGGTTTCAAAGTAAGGTGAAAAAAAATTAATATCTGAAGATAAACCAAAAAAATCTTTTGAAATGGATAAAATTTCGACTAATCCCTCAGCAATGGGTGTTTTCAGCAGTATTTTGGCTAAAAAGTCTTCCTCTCGAGTGAAGCCAGATTTGCCAGACCAAGCCAGTGAGTGATACGGCTTCGAGCGTGTGAAATCAATTAGCCGAAGGTCTCCTCCCATTCCTTCACATAATACATTGACAGAATTAGCGAGCGAGGAGGATAAGATTGGTCATTGGGCGCGAAATTTACCTTCATCAGCAAGCGAAATGGCCGTGGATGTGATAAAGCAATTAGCAGAAGGCAATATTCCGCCTAAGCCGCCTTCAGCATTATAGCCTGCATGAGTAGTACGTTTGGCTAGTCACTTAAGGTGTAAGATGTGCAAGATCTCATAACTTGCTTTACATCATTCATTATTTCGTCATTAAAATATCAATAATTTCATCACTGCCAGATTGTTGCTGAGGCTTTAGCAATTCAAGGCATTTTTTATATAGAGAATCTTTGGTTTCCTTATCTTCTACAAAAAGACTATTTTTAATGAGGTAGAGAGGGATAAACCAACGTAATTGGTTATAGTCCATTTCAAATTCGTGATCGCTCAATTTAAATTCTTCCTCATAATAAGCGATCATATTTTTAAATGTTGTACCAATGTAATCTTTTTCCCAAATGGATTGGGTTGCATTGAGTTCGGTAAGGGTAAAATAGGAATGGGCAATCGCTGCGGCTAAATCACGTTGAACAGGCGATTGATATGAAGCGCCATAATCAATAAAAATTTTACTTTCGGGATAAAAACTTTGAAAGGAGGGATCATTATGACATCTTGCCAGCCAGAATTTTTGAGGAATAACAGCGTTTAAAAATGCGTCTAATTGCATTTTGATGTTATTTTGAATTTCTTGGTTATCTATTCTATTGATAGTTTCAATATATTCCCTTGAAATTTCAATCCAGGGATCAATTGTAGATTCAAGCTCTTTTAAAGAATATAATTTTGCATTTTCGAAATATCTCATTCCCAGTCGAGGGGTCATTTTATGAAGCTTTACTAAAGTCTTTACAAAATTTCTAATAGTTTTTTCAGACTGAAAATTAGACGGGTTATTATTTAAATCAGTTAGAACGTTCTGTCCAGGAACCCTGGACATTAAGATAATTCGTTTATCTTCGTCATATGCTATCAATTTTAGCACGCCATTTTTTTTATTCAACGCCTTGAGTGTCATGACCTCATTATCAAAGAAACTCCAAAGGTTTTTATCATCGGCAGCATTGTTTGTCCCAAAGTATTCTTTTTTCACAATTCCATAAGGTGCGATATCTTTGAAATGCTGATTAGAATTAAAAAAAGTAACGTTAGCAGTCATGCCATTAAGAGGTTGCTGAGAACGGGGTAGCTTGTCTTCTTCTTTAAGATACTGAAAATAGCGATTATCAGGCAAAAACTCTTCAACAATTTGTTTATCACACTGTTTCGTTGCAGTTAATTTAGCTTTTCCATTATTCGAAGTCTTGTCTGTTTCGTTATTGAAAATTTGTTTTTGTTCTTCCTTAGCGTTGTCAACAGCCGCATCGTTTTCGTTATTAAAAATCTGCGTTTGTTCATTCATAACCTTGTCAATAGTCGCAGTCTCTTCAGTTTCAAAATTTTTTGGCTCATTTTTAGCACGGTCAACAAAAATTATTTCTTGTATTTCCAACTGAAGGCGTGAAGAATAACTTTCAAATAGTTCACGAGCCTCTTCTCTGAGGCGCTGATTATTTAGCTTTGTTTTCTCAATTTCTAATGATTGCAAATGATTTTGATAAACCCCGTAAAGTCCTATTGTGAAAACATTGCATAAAAGTTTACCGATCATTCGAATACAGGAAAGTGCAATGGATTGAATAAGTTGGGTTTGGGAATTAAGAAATCCCTCATATTTTGACTCGAGAGCAGCAGCTTTTGCCTGTAGCTCATCAATATTTTGTAAATTAATCAAATCTTCTTGCAGAACTTTTTCCTTTAGGCCGCTGATTTTGCTTTCCAGCTTCTGGTACTTCTCTAACAAGGAAGTTGTGGTATTAATCAAATTTTCCTGCTGGAATTTTAGGCATTTGATCGAGCGTTCTTTCAAAGCTCCTTGCACTGCTCCGTAAATACCAACGCTTAAAAAGTTAAAAATGAAAAAGGACAAGGCATTCAATGTAAAAACCGGTTCAGGAGCCGGCGGGCTTAAAACGGTCCCATTTAAATTAACTAAATTAGTTTGACTGATCATTAAAAATCTTCTCCAATTTTTCGTTCAATAAATAGGTGGATGGCTCCCTAACTGAATGAATTATATATTAAAATGTTATTATATCTATTTGTGGTTCAAAATGTCGAGGATCATTTTATACCCCCTAACCCAAGAGAACTCAAAAAATTTATTCTTGTATTATCACAGTTGAAAGTGGAGGGATTTTTACCTTATAGCTTACAACTTTATTATCCTGATAAACAAGTTCAATGGCTGAATTAATACGACCTGCCCCACCATAATGGATTTGGTCAGAATTAAAAATTTCATTAGGGTTAACTGCCTCTACGACAGGAACGACATATTCAACCGTTTCATTTCCTGCGACATTATGAAAACAGGTAATTGCTTCTCCATTAGCGTCCTTGCGGCGGTAGGCAATAATTTTTCCATTTGGATCTTTGGATTCGATCCACTTCAGATCATTGGCATTATCATCATTTTGCCAAAAGGCCGGCTGAGTAAGGTATAGGGTGTTCAATTCAACACACATCTGATAGGTTTGCTGCGCTAGCTCTTCATGATTAAGGTTTGAATCCATTAGACCATGACTGCGACCTAAATAGTCGGTCCAGACCACATCAGCTCCCAATTCATTGCCCATAAAGTTTAATTTTTTGCCAGGTACACACATCATAAAACTTAACATCGAACGGACATTAGCATAACTTTCTTCACGGCTAATCCCTTGAACTTTATTCAAGAGGGTTTTTGCACTTTCTTTCACTTCGTCATGCGAAAGGGCCAGGATCATTTTATGCGCTTTATCATCTTCAATGGATTTAATAAGTTTTTTATAAGCATGTTCCCGAGATGAAGGTTTAGCGGAAAAATAGTCAAGGGTATGGTGCATCCATGCGACATTCCATTTAAAATCGAATCCCAGACCTTCTTTGTAAGCAGGCTCGGACAAACCTTGCGCTCCCGAATAATCTTCCGCTATTGTGATCGATCCTTTGCAATGGGTGTGGACAATGGCGTTTAATTCTCTTAAAAATAATTTGGCAAAATGTTGATTTTCACTGTCTAAAATGCAACGTACCGCATCGACCCTAAGTCCATCAATATGCATATCATTCAGCCAATAAACGGCATTTGAAATAAGAAATTCGCGGACATCCCGTTTACTATAATCAAAAAAACTAGTTCCCCATTGATAAAACCGCCTCTTAGAAAATAGAAAATCCCAAAAGGAGGGTTCAAATTGTTTGGTTCCATCAAAGCGGTCCAAAGCATAAGAATTTTTAGAAAAATGGGCTGGCACCCAATCCAAGATGACGCCAATATTATTTTCATGAAGGTAATTTATAAGATATTTAAAATCATCTATCGTGCCTAAACGGCTATTAGGTGCAAAAAAACCAGTGACCTGATACCCCATAGAACCTTCAAAAGCATGCTCTAAAATACCCATTAATTCAACGTGGGTAAATCCACTTTTTTTAACATGTTCAGTAAGCTCATGCGCCAATTCTCTAAAATTGAATGGCTGCCCATTTTCCTTTCTCTTCCAGGCCGTTGGATGCATTTCATAAATATTCATTGGCTGCGATGAGCCAGATTTTTTTATTCTCTTATCAATCCACGGAGCATCGGTCCATGCAAAATTGTTTCTGTCGCACACAACTGAATAAGGAGCTAAAACAGGATCCTCGTTATGGACGTGCGATAAGCCATAAGGATCAAGTTTAATTTCATTATTTATTTCATATTGATATAAACGTCCGACCTGGCATTCGTTGATATGCACGTTCCATTGCCCATTCGGTTGTTTGACCAGGGGGGCCTGTTCAATTAATTCGCGGTCCTGATTAAACAATTTTAAAGTCACCTTTTTAGCATGGGGGGCGTTAACGGTGAAATTTACGCCTGTTGCATCAATGACAGCTCCGAGGTTTTGATAATTTTCAAATTGAATGCGCTTTGCGTGAGGGGGGGGGAGCTGTTGTCTGACGTTTTCGGGAATGGTATAATAAAGTTCTTCCAATTCTCTATCGTTTTGCGAACCAAGATAGTAAGCAGCTAAATAAGCTTCTTCCTTCTTAACAGTTGGTTCTATTTTTACGTTGGAGGGAGGAACAATGGTCTTGTATAAATGATCCTGAATATCAAAACGGAAGACTGAATCGGAGCGTTTACGAAGATGGATCCTTTGTTTTGCCTGTTCATATACCCTGCGATATTTTTGGACAGGAGAAAGGCCATGCTCAATGCTGGACCAGCTGTATTGTCTCCCTTCCAACATCAACCTTTTAATAATTTGATCTTTTGCCATGTGATCATGTGATTTCCATTCTTTAATAGCCTGAGAAACCTGGTGATAAGCGCCTTCATTTGAGGAGGAATTACGATCAAATAAATAGCCATTGAAATGGTCTGGGCTTTTGTCGCGCGTAATCACAGTGTCAGCTAAACCGCCTGTTCTGGAAGCAATAACCTGCGTGCCAAATAACCATGATTCAAATTGCACTAGGCCGCATGGCTCAAAACGGGAAGGAACAAAAAGAAAATCTGTGGTAGCCCGTACTACTGGCCCAATGCCTGGTCTTTCGTCATCGCCTTCCTGGAAGTGAAATTTCCCGTTGTCATCTTTAAAATCCCGTAAAAATAGAACGCTTGACCCATATTTAGTTTCAAGTTGATTTAAAATGGCAGTCGCTTGTTCATCTTCTTGCGATCCCATAATAATAAACTGCCCGCCATTTTTCAACGTTGATTCAATTGCCGTTTCGAACTTATCTAGCCCTTTTTGATGCGAGTCTAGGCGTCCAATATAAGCTAAAAGAGGTTTTTGAAGATCAAGCTGAAAATCAGAGTCGGGTAAATATTTCTTTATCCATTGATTCAACTGCTGCTTGGCCGCAATTTTTTGACCATAAGCATCCTCGCTCTGAGGGCTAAAATTAAGCGGGGTAGGTTCCTGCGTAACTACATCAAGCCAATTGACAAGTGAGGGGTCAGTTGACGGATCCCAACGCTGTGTATTGACGCCATTTAAAATGCCAGTCAATTTTCCAACTTTAGCTGCATTTTGGACGGCAAAAGCAACTCCCTCGCCTAATTCGGGCAATTGCGTCTCTTTTGAAAATGTTTCTGAAACCGTAGTAATGGAATCGGCTAAATTTAACATTTCAACAAATAAATTGCCGTTATTTTCTAAAATTCTGCTTTCCTGCAAGGCCTTAACAATCGGGTCGAAATTATAAGGGCTCCCTAAAATCCTGCCTTGGGCACAGCGAGTATTATTATGAAAAGTGAACACAACCGGAGGTATGGTTCCCTCTTCCCATTCAGTTTTATGGTCCTTAGCAAGTTTTAAACCTACACCTGCGACATGCCAATCATGAAGATGAATGATGTCATTCCCTGGCATTGCATAAAGGACATTAGCGGCTAAACTTGAAAAAGTAATAAATCGTTTTTTTACTATTTCATCTGAATGACCAAAATAAGGAGATGGGTTTGTATCGGCCAAATTAAAGGTTTCATGTTCAATAAAAAAACATTCAACTCCGTCGACATCGGCTTTATACACATTAATTTCATTGCTTTCATCATCTAGATAAACTTCTTGAGTTTTTACAAGACGATCTAAAATTTCAATTGGAAGTGTATTGTATTTGGGGAAAAAGAGTCTTGCTTTATTATCCGGATGGCTTTCCATGATGGCTTTTGATAAACCTTCTATCGCTTCAGCCAGCCCCCCCTGTTTTAAAAGCCCAGCGTATTCAATTCCGACTAAAGCAACCGTGATAGGGGCATCTAAATTTTCTAAAATATTTCTTTCGGTCAAAATATCAACTGTAGAACCATAAACAATATTTTCTGGATCTATCGAATGATCTATATTTTTAACTTTAGCTCTAAAATCAATAACTTTTGATTCCAAATTTATTTTAATTGCTTCAATTTGAATTAATTGCTGCTCCACTGGCAAATGAGTAGGTAAAGAAAGCTCTTCTTTAGTTTTTTGGCTTAAGCCTAACAAGACAGATAAATATTTTTCGGTATCATACTGAGCAAGTTGTTTGGCATGATTAAGGATAGCTAAATCTCTATAATCATTTTCAAATTGCAGCGACAATTTAATGAATTGCGTCAGAATAGACTGACGTGAATCATCGTAAATTTCACACAATAATTCAGGATGGTCCAATATTTCCTGGTGGGCGCCCGCCCTATCAATAATTCCCCCTTTTGCCGAGCAAATCGATTGGCAGAGGGAATTTTGCAGCTTTATGGGCAAGTTTTGGAATAAGGCTTTAAAATCATCCGTTCGGCCATTTTCAAAGTGGGAAATTAAATTATGTAATGCAATTTGGTCAGATTTGAATAAACAAGACTTATAAATCCAATGTGCAGCTGAAGTATCAACGATTTCTTGTGAAAAAATAGATTGAATACAGGCCAAATGCACAGAATTAAGGCTTAATTTTAAATCTGCAAGCCCAACCTTGGTATTCATTTTTCCACAAAGTTTTGACATTTGCGAACTATAGCTATGCTGCTTTATAAGCTCTTTAACATAAGTATTTTTAATGCTTAATCTTTCAAAGATATAACTTACGATTTTAACTATAAAAAGTGAAACTTTGCTTAACTTATTATTTGCATATTCTTGCTGTTTAAAATCGAAATCTATATTTAGAAAAGTTTCAGTCAAGCGGAAGCGATTTTCATTAGGAACAGGCCCATTTTGATTTAAACCATTTATTGTAGGGTTTAAATCAAAATTTTGAAAATAAGGTTCATTTTGATTAATAATGGATGTAGTCATATTTCCTTAATACTTAATTTAGGCTTCAAGATAAACGGCTTCCATTTGCTGAAGGGCCCCACCTTCTACCAACCAGTCATATTGCTTGGAAGAATTAATAATTCGCTGAATCACTTTATTTTTTTCTTCGGCAGGCGTCTTTGTCAAATAATCAAAGGCCTGAGAGACCGCCTGAACGCTGGTGCTGCCTCTATGCAAAATATTATCGTCATAAGTAAATGAATTAAAATCGTCCATAGCATAACATTGGCCGTTAGAATCCGCATCTCCTAATCCTTTGCAAGTATCTTTCAAGCCATCGACTTGAGAGGTTAATACCAATGCTCCGACAGATAGTAATTCCATAGGAACTAGTCCGCATGGTTCCTCGTGTGAAGGAACGATAGAAATGTCAGTTGCCAATCTAATGAGATTGCCCGCCTGAACTCCTGTATCGCCTACAACAGCTGTCTGCTCCTGAATTTTTGATAAAAATTTTAAGTTTAAATGACTATTTTGCGCCATTTCTTTCAATTCGCTTATCGTTTTTAAGGAGGATTTATCCTGAGTTTCGATTCCCATGATCAGCGTTTGTCCGCCCCGCGCTGCAATTTCCTTCACTAATGCGGGGAGCATGTCGAACCCTTTTCCGGTGGAATACCTTCCAACAAACA
Organism: Candidatus Protochlamydia sp.; assembly: GCA_013695355.1. GTDB lineage: Bacteria > Chlamydiota > Chlamydiia > Chlamydiales > Parachlamydiaceae > Protochlamydia. The sequence goes on along the minus strand of JACDAQ010000034.1, from coordinate 15,676 downwards.
TAAATAAGGGTTTAACGGGGTCTGCGATCAAATTTTGCTCAAACGCATAGGATTTGGCTGCAGCCTTGGCAGGCAGGGCTTCGTCAAGCTGATTTAAAGCGAATCGGCCAAAAACATTTTTGTTGGCAGGATCATAATTTTTGTAAGCAATCCCGTTCGTTACCCCCCTTAGTTTGCCTTGCTGATAACGTTTTAAAGCAATAGAATGTAAATCCCAGCCATACGCCTGCGCTTCTGTAATAGCTTCACTAGCAGCCGCTTTTGAAACATAAACCACGGCATCGGCGGTATCCACCGCATCCGCTTGAATATTGATAAGGCCGGCATCAGCGCGAGTTTGGATAAACTTGGATGCTTCTAAACCAATATTTTCATAAGACTTGGTCGAAAGAACACCCTGTTCGGCGTTTAAGTGAATTTGAAAAATTCTTTTTACTGGCGGCAAACCAGCTTCAATACGCATTGGATTATAATGTGTATCAAGCAATAAGCTTGCTGCTCCGGCATGCCAGCCATGGATGTGTGCCAAATCAAAGGATTTTTTAGTGTTTTTACCCCGATAAGTTCCGGCAAATGCTGCTACGGCTGAAGAGAAGTAAAGCAACCGATCGCACATACTTGAATGTTGGTAATTTGCATAGAGGCTCTCTACTTCGCCGACATCAAAAAGGCAGCCCAGCTCAGGGGTTGGTGCGAGCAAATAATGCTTCACTTTTTTGCCGTCCTTCACCTCTCCATTGTAAACTTTATAGATTGCGCTTTTTACCATTTTTCCTTGAAATTCATGCTCCACAAAAGCGGTAAATTCAATTTTTTCATTTTTTAAGGTATCCTGGTAAAAGCTGAAAAATGGCGTAATAATTCTGGCATCATGCCCATATTCTTTCTGCTGAGGTAATAGCGATCGAGTCACAACGCCTAAGCCGCCTACAGTACCGCGGTTATATTCCAACGAGGCATGCAATACAGATTTTTTTGTTTTTGGGGCTTCAGGCCTAGTGTCGACTGAAGTTAAAAACTTAGCATTTTTTAGCGCTGTTAAGGCAGTAGTTTCTGTTTTTGCAGTCAATTGATGTACGATCGATCCTTCACCGCAGGCGCGCCCAAGATGCAGCTGAAATTGATTCAATTGATCTTGCGTTAAATAGGCACCGGCTAAAGTAAAAAACTCTTCTTTTTTTTCGGGGGCTTGATTGACCCGAATGAGCAGCGAATGTTCGACGGCACGCAAAGCGTAATCAATGTGCCTGTTCTTACTGCCAAATTTTTCATTAAAACATCCGTCGTAAGAATGTAATAGTGTAAATAATGCCACCGCATCCCGATCAGTAAACTGGTCGACTTGAAAAAAGTAATTTAAGTTAAGTCCCTGATCGGGATTTGTGCTGGTGTTTAAGACATGCATCAGCACATTTTTTATCAATTGGGGAGATTCTAATGCATGCAGGTCTAATTGACTTAGTATGGCTGCATTCAATTCTTGAATTTTAATGCTATCAATAGTTGAGGTTGGATGCTGTCCCGCTTGATTATTTGTATTTCTAAATATATTGATAGGCGGGCTCAAAACAGTGCCTGAAGTGGACCAAATCTTAGATTCTAAATAGCGCAGGGGGTAGCTTATAAAATTTTTTAAACTTTTAAAAATTTCAATAATGAAATTTTTTATTTTTTCAGACAAAGGGGGTATTGGAGCATTTGAAGTATTAAAAACCGAAGGTCCATTTGCATTATTAGTATTAATGTTTATATTCATTATTCTCTCTTATGATATTAATTTTATAAATTTAGGCGCCCAGATAAATGGCTTCCATTTGCTGAATAGCCCCGCCTTCCTGTAACCAGTCATATTGCTTAGAAGAAGAAATAATACGCTGGGTGACTCTAAATTTTTCTTCAGCGGAGGTATTTGCCAAATAGACAAATGCCTGAGCGACTGCCTGAACACTATTATTACTTCGTTGGAAAAAGTTATTATTATAAGTAAAAGAATTAAAATTTTCCAAATTATAACATTGACCGTTGGAATCTGTATCTCCTAATCCTTTGCAAGTGTCTTTCAAACCCTGAACCTGAGAGGTTAGGACCAATGCTCCGACAGATAATAATTCCATTGGAACCAGCCCGCACGCTTCCTTATGAGATGGCACTAGGGAAATGTCTGTTGCCAATCTGATTAAATTGCCCGCCTGAACTCCCGTATCGCTTACGAGGGCTGTCTGCTCTTGGATTTTTGATAAAATCCGTAAATTCAGGCGACTATCAAGCGCCATTTTTTTCAATTCGCCTATCGTTTTTAAGGCTGATTTATCCTGAGTCTCAGTTCCCATGATCAGGGTTTGGCCCCCATGCGCTGCGATTTCATTGACCAATCCAGGGAGCATGTCGATGCCTTTTTCAGATGAATATCTTCCCACAAACATAAATAATGGTTTTACAGGATCTGCGATTAAATTTTGCTCAAACGCATAGTGTTTGGCAGCAGCCTTGGCAGGCCCTGCCTCATCCAAATTATTCATGGCAAAACGGCCAAAGACCTCTGTGTTGGCAGGATCATAATCTGCATAGGTAATCCCGTTTGTTACCCCTTTCAAACGACCTTGAATATGCCGCTTCAAGGCAATAGTGTGCAAATCCCACCCGTACGCCTGCGCTTCGGTCATCGCTTCATTTGCGGCTGCTTGGGAAACATACAAAATAGCATCGGAGGTATTCAATGCATCAGCCTGAATATTGATCAGGTTGGCACGCGCATGTGTAGTAATAAAGTTTGACGCATCCAGCCCAATATCCTTATAGGCGGACGCGGAAAGAATACCTTGTTGGGGAGCAGAGTGTGCCTGAAAAATTCTCTTCACTGGAGGAAGGCCAGCTTCGATACGCATTGGATTATAATGCGTATCTAGCAACAAGCTTGCTGCTGCAGGATGCCAGTCATGGATGTGCACTAAATCAAATGTTTTTTTTGTTCTTCTACCTCGATAAGCTCCGGCAAAAGCTGCGACGGCTGAGGAAAAATAAAGCAGCCGGTCGGAGGATTTGGAGTGTTCAAAGTTCGCATAAAGATCTTGGGTTTCGCCAACATCAAATAAAGAGCCAAGTTCGAGGGTTGGAGCGATCAAATAGTGTTTGATCTTTTTACCGTTTTTCACCTCTCCATTTTCCACTTTATAGATCGCACTTTTTATCATGCTGCCTTTAAATTCATGCTCAACAAAAGCGGCAAATTCAATTTTTTCATTTTTTAAAGCTTCGTGGTAAAAACTGAAAAATGGCGTAATTATCCTTGCATCATGTCCATATTCTTTTTGCTGGGGCAAAAGTGATCGGGTCACAACGCCTAACCCACCTACGATGCCTCGATTATACTCTAAAGACGCGTGCAAGACTGATTTTTTTGTTTTTTTAGCTTCGGGCCTATTGTCGTCACAAGGAACGAGAAACTTGGCATTTTTTAAACAGGTTAAGGCAACAGTCTGTGTTTTTGCTGTCAATTGATGCATGATGGATCCATCGCCAGAGACCCGGGTGAGATGCAGCTGAAACTGGTCGAACTGATCTTTAGTTAAAAATGGGCTGACTAAAGTTAAAAATTGTTCTTCTTTTTCAGGGCACTGGTTTATCCTGATAAGCAGGGATTGTTCAATTACCCGCAAAGCGTATTCACTGTGCCTGTTTTTGCTGCCATATTCATTTTGGTAGCAGCCATTATAAAAATGCAGTAAAGCAAATAACGCCACTGCGTCCTTGTCATCAAAAGTATCTACCTGGAAAAAAATATTCAGGTTGAGCCCCTGGGTAGAATCTAAGCTTGATTTCATAACGTGCAATAGGACGGCTTTTATTAATTCAGAAGATTCCGCTGTGTGGCGTTCTATTTGGGCAAGCACTGCTACAGTCATGTCTTCCATTTTTGCGCTATCATCATGTAGGAGCTGCTTTCCGCCGAGTGGCTGCATGTTATTTTGTGGGCTGCCAGCTTCATTCCTTTCCCTAACACTATTTATCGGCAAGCTTAAAACAGTGTCAGAAGTTAACCATATTTTAGATTCCAAATAGCGCAAGGGATAAATGACAAAATGTTTTAAAGCATTAAAAAAATTTATAAATACATTTTTTATTTTTTCAGCCACAGGGGACAATTGAGGAATTGAAGCGTTAAAAACTGATGGATTTGAAATGTTAGCATTAATGCTTATAGCATTCATTTTATTCTTCTCTTATATTAGTTTTAAGCTTCAACATAAACGGCTTCCATTTGTTGAATAGCCCCGCCTTCCTCTAACCAGTCATATTGCTTTGAAGAAGAAATGATGCGTTGGCAAACCCTGATTTTTTCTTCGGCGGGTGTATTTGTAAAAAAATCAAATGCTTGCGCGACTGCCTGAAGGCTATTTTTACCTCTTTGAAAAAAATCCTCATTATCATAAGTAAAAGAATTGAAATTATCTATAGTATAAGGCTGACCATTAGAATCAACCTCTCCTATCCCTTTGCAAGTATCTTTCAAGCCTTGAACCTGGGAGGTTAGAACCAACGCACCGACAGATAATAATTCCATTGGAACCAGTCCGCACGCTTCCTCGTGTGAAGGCACTAAGGACACATCTGTTGCCAATCTAATGAGGTTGCCCGCCTGAACTCCAGTATCGCTTACAAAAGCCGTCTGCTCCTGTACTTTTGATAAAAATCTTAGGTTAAGGCTGCTGTCCTGCGCCATTTTTTTCAGCATGCTTATCGAATTTGAGGTAGATGCATCCTGGGTTTCGATTCCCATAATAAGAGTTTGACCTCCCCGCGCCGCGATTTCATTGACTAGTCCAGGCAACATGTCGATGCCCTTTTCAGATGAATATCGGCCTACAAACATAAATAATGGTTTTGTAGGATCCGCGATTAAGTTTTGCTCAAACGCAAAGTGCTTGGCAGCAGCCTTGGTAGGCCCTGCCTCATCCAAATTATTCATAGCAAAACGACCGAAGACCGCTGTGTTGGCAGGATCATAATCTGCATACGTAATTCCATTCGTTACTCCTTTTAAGCGGCCTTGATGATGCCGCTTTAAAGCGAGAGTGTGCAAATCCCAGCCATATGCCTGCGCTTCGGTCATCGCTTCATTAGCAGCTTCTTTAGAAACATACACAACGGCATCAGAAGTATTTAGCGCATCAGCCTGAATATTGATAAGGTTGGCATCAGCATGAGTGGTGATAAACATGGATGCTTCCAAACCAATATTTTTATAGGCCGATGCTGAAAGAATGCCTTGTTGAGGGGCGCAATGGGCGTGAAAAATCCTTTTTACCGGAGGCAAGCCAATTTCCTCACGCATTGGATTATAATGCGTGTTAAGCAATAAGCTTGCTGCTGCCGCATGCCAGTCATGGAGGTGCGCTACATCGAACGATTTTTTATGTTTTTTCCCTCTGTATGTTCCGGCAAAAGCTGCAACGGCTGAAGAGAAGTAAAGCAGCCGGTCGATAGAATTCGAATGTTCATAATTTGCATAAAGGTCTTTTACTTCGCCCACATCAAAAAGGCAACCGCGCTCAGGGGTTGGAGCGATCAAATACTGTTTCACTTTTTTGCCATTCTTTGCGTCACCATTATGTACTTTATAAATGGCACTTTTCACAATATTTCCCTTAAATTCATGCTCTACAAAGGCAGCAAATTCAATTTTTTCATTGTTCAGAGTATCATGGTAAAAGCTGAAAAATGGCGTAATCACGCGTGCATCATGTCCATATTCCCTTTGCTTTGGCAAGAGTGATCTTGTCACAACGCCCAAGCCTCCTACAGTGCCACGGTTATATTCTAAAGAGGCATGAAGAACTGATTTTTTTATTTTTGGGGCTATGGGCCGATTGTCAACAGGATTCAAAAATTTTGCATTTTTTAAGGAAGTTAAAGCAACTGCTTCGGTCTTTGCGGCCAATTGATGTACGATCGATTCATTACCACAGGCACGATCAAGATGCAGTTGAAATTGGTTGAATTGCTCTTCTGTTAGAAAAGGGCGGGCAATAGTTAAAAATTCTTCTTTTTTTTCCAGACTCTGACTAACTCTAATGAGAATCGAATGCTCAACAGTCCGCAAAGCGTAATCAATATGCCTATTTTTACTGCCATATTTATCCTGGCAGCAGTCGTTATAAGAATGCAGCAAAGTAAATAACGCCACAGCATCCTTGTCAGCAAGTCGATTGATTGGATAAAAATAATTTAAATTAAGGCCCTGAGTATTGCCAAAGCTTGATTTTATGGCACGCATCAACACTTTTTTTATGAATTCAGGGGATTGCAGTGTATGTCGGTCTAGCTGGGCAAGCATTGTTGCAGTCATTTCCTCTACTTTAATGACGTCATTAGGCAAACTTCGTAAATCATAATCAAGGTGTTGCATGATATTACCTAGTACATAACTATGCGTACTGAAATAATCTTTGTAAGCGGAAGGAATAGAAAATCTTCGTCCGAAATTTCCTGGTGTTCGCAAACCTAAAAAATTGACTATGCGATCAATTGTCTTAGTCCAAGGATTATCGCTAAATATATCAGCCTCGGCTGAAACATGCGTAATGTACCTATCAGCCTGAGCCAAAGCTTCCGATCCGAGGTCGGCTTGCAAACCAACGCCTATAGGGAAGGAATTAAAGCAATACGTTGGTATTTTGAGCTTAAGGCCTACATATTCAGCTAAACTGCCTCCGAAAGATTGACCTGTTAAAGCGATTTCTTTCCCTTCGGCAATCCTTGAGTTTTTTATTAATTCAACCACTTGCGATGCATGTTTATAGATAGAGGGTGTAGCTCCAACAAAATTGGCTACCCCTAAATGAATTTGTTTTTTCTTAACTGCTTCTCCCTGTCGTTCGTCCTGCAATTCGCTCGTTGCAGATCCTCTGGCTCCAAAGGCAATTATTAATTCATGATCATTTTTCACAATGACAATTTTTAATCCGGTCTCTTGATCGAACAAACATTTTTCTCTTAAAACAATTCCCGGAGGTAAAGCGCTTGCATCAATATCGTCAGGCTGTAATTGGTAAAAATCAAGTCCATCTAATCCTTCGAGCCATTTTTGTTCGGTAGCATATGAAGCTGTACCTATAGCGGCATATTTTAAAAAAGGCCTTAATTCCGTCGGACTTAGGTTTTTTTCAGTTTCAAAATGGTAGCCCGTATCATTATTCAAAAGAGGCCTTCCCTGAACTATGTTTTTAGGAAAACTTAAAACGACGCCGGGAATTGACCAGGTTTTTGACCCCATATAACGCAAAGGGAAGGTGACAACATTCTTGAGTGTTTTAAAAATTTCAAAGATTATATTTTTTATCTTTTCCGCCATAGGCGAGAGCGATGTTGAAGCGATAAAAATTGATGGCGCATTTTGAGGCCTAGCATTAATGCTTATTTCATTCATTATTCTTCTCTTCTTATTCAGGTTTTAATTTTATTAAAATTATTTAGATGACTAGCTACCCCAACCCTTATTTAAGGAAACTGCTTTTCTTGTGTGACCTGGTCGCAGTTTGTAAGCTACTCATAAAAAATTATGTGTTTGATAAAACTATAATACCCTTATTATTTTATTTCAATTACTTTAGTGTAAATTTTAGTTATTAAAAGCTTAATGTAAAGTTAATAAATCAATAAATAACTTTAATTTTAGGTTTGGCACAATGAAATACCTTTCTAGCATGGATTGAAGGGGTGTAAGGGGTGAAAAGACCATGAAAAGCTTTGAATAAGAAGAACATTTAAGAGCATAAAAAGGTATAATTTTGTGCACATCATTATGCCAGAAAAAATTTTTTTTTTAAACATTTATATTGTTTAAATCGAAATGATTTAGGTGTGGAAAAAGGTAGGGGGGCAGCTATTTCAGCGAACTTTATTTTTTATTAATAGAAAATATTTTTTGAAGAAAGATGGGGTGGGCTATTGACGCTGACGATATGCTCTTTAAGCGACCAGTAATTGGAAGGCCTAATATACTGTAAGCTCTATGACATGGATTCGTTAATTCATTAGGGGTCGCGTTCAATTGCAAATAATTAAAATGTATTTAATTAGTAATTGTTAAGCGAGATGTAATAATTTGGTTTTTATTGCATTATTTTGGTTTATTCTCAAAAAGATGGCGTGTTCTACTGCCAGGATAGTGCGATCGATATGTGCATTTGCAGTATTGAATTTATTTTTATAGCATTGAGCATAAAAATTTAATACTTCCAAAAAATTGGCTACATCATTATCACTCATTGAATCTAATGTGGAAAAAGAATCCAAAGTAACATTTTGATCTGAGCTAAAGCTGGATTTTATGGTTTTGATCAATATATTTTTTACTAATTCGGGTGAATCAAATTGGAAAATTGCAGGCTGATTAATGACTTGGTCGATCAAATCTTCAGCAAAAATGACATCTTTAGGAAGGCATCGAGTATCATAATTAAGATGATGCATGATATTGCCTAGAACATAATTATGGGTCCTTGCGTTATCGGGATAAGCTGATGGGATGGAATAGCGGCGGCCATAATTACCTGGGGTTTTCAAACCGAAGAGATTTACTATACGATCTATGGCTCTGGTCATCACATTATCGCTATATATATCGTTTTGCGCTGAAATATGAGTAACAAATTCATCTGCCTGAGCAAGAGATTCCACACCCAATTCAGATTGTAGGCCCACACCTAGAGGAAAAGAATTAAAGCAAATAGCCGGTATTTTTAGTCGAAGAGCGGTATATTCAGCTAGACTCCCTCCTAAAGATTGACCGGTTAATGAAATTTTTCTTCCTTCAGCTAAATTGGAATTCTTAATTATTTTGATTGCATCCGCAGCATGAGAATATAGAGAGGGCCTGCCGCCAAAAAAATTGCCCGCGCCTGAAAAAGCTTGATTTTTGCGAATTTCTTTGATTTGCATTTCATTCTGTAATGCGCTTGTTGTAGAGCCTCTAGCCCCAAAAGCAATCACAAGTTCATGTTCATTTTTTACAATAACAATTTTTAACCCTGTCGTTGGATCAAATAAACAATTTTCTATGATCTCAATCCCAGGAGGCAAAGCAGCAATATCAATATCTCTCGGCATTAGCTGGTGAAATTCAAGTCCCTCTAAATTTTGAAGCCATTTAGAATCTGTTGCAAAGGAAGCTGCGCTGACAGCTGCATATTTAAGGAAGGGCCTCAATTCATCTGGGCTTAGCTCCTTTTCAGTTTCAAAGTGATAGCCGGTCTCGTTATTAAAAACAGGTCTTCCTTTAATCATGTTCAACGGAAGATTTAAAATGGCTCCAGGAAAAGACCATGTTTTGGACCCTAAGTAACGTAAAGGAAATGTGGCTGCATTTATTAGATTTTTAAAAATTTCAATGATAATTGTTTTAATTTTTAAAGCTAAATTAGAGGGAACCGAAGAAACAAAAATAGCTGGTGCATTGAAATTAACATTAATGCCTATATCACTCACGGTATTTCCTTATTTTATGCTTTAAACGTCAGAATAATCAATTTAGAATTTTTTTTCAAGTTATCCCAGTAAACAGTTATATATCTAATCAAACTAGTGAATAGGATCATTAATTTTTAGATGGAATATGCTAAAGCAAAGGAGTATTTGAAAGATTATCAAACATGGATTAAGCTGATTTGCTGTGATAGTGGCAAAGTCAGAAATTGATCGATTAATTTAAAATAAATATAATTCTTTTAATCTACAGTTTTTTAATTAGAAAAATAAGCGTGAAAATTTGGAAAATAAAATCCCTTACTGGACTATTTGTCCTAAATGTTATGGACGCGGCAAAAAAAACGTGAAGCTCCGGAAAGAAGCGAGGCTCCGCTACCAAATAGCAATGAATGAATTTATAAAAAATCAGGGTGAAGGAAAGGCTTCATTTCGCCCTAAGGTTACTCAATGTTTGTGCGATCATTGCACTGGATTTGGCTTGATTCCTTCTATAGGTCACCCGATAGCAGATTCAGAAAATTTTCCACATGTAGCAATTATTGGTGCAGGTATAGGTGGTGTAGCGCTGGCTGTAGCTTGTTTGCATCGTGGCATTCCATTTACACTTTATGAGCGCGATAGTAGCTTCGATGCCAGAGCTCAGGGCTATGGACTGACCTTGCAACAAGCAAGTAACGCAATCAAAGGATTGGGTCTACTCTCTTTAAAGGAAGGAACTTCTTCGAAACGTCACGTCGTACATACTGTAGAAGGAAAAGAAATTATTGAATGGGGAATGAGGACGCATTCAAACATTAAAAAGTCTCCAAAGCGTATTAATTTGCATATTCCGCGACAGGCCTTGCGATTAGCGTTGCTCGAGCAATTGGGCGGCCATGATGCCGTGCAATGGGGGCATTGCTTAATTAGTTTTAAACAATGTGGATTTGAAGAAGTGGAGCTAAGCTTTCAAGTTAAGGGAGAGAAGAAGAATGCCAAGGCAGATTTAGTGGTGGGGGCTGATGGTATTCGTAGTGTGGTGCGCAGCTTGTTGATTGGTGAGGAAATTACTCCTTTGCGTTACCTTGGTTATGTGGTAATTTTAGGTATTTGTTCTTTAGAGGCTATTAAAGGGGTTGAAAGTTCTTTGCTCGACTCAGCCACCGTGTTTCAAACCGTCAATGGCTATGAGCGAATTTACATGATGCCTTACACATTAGACTCAATAATGTGGCAACTTAGTTTCCCAATGCCCGAAGAAGAGGCTAGGGCCTTAAGTTCAAAAGGAGTTCAGGCACTTAAAGAAGAAGCGTGTCGTAGAACCCAGTGGCATAGTCCAATCCCTCAAATTTTATCAGCAACCTTACCGGCACAAATTTCAGGGTATCCGGTGTATGATAGAGAAGTACTAAAAGCAGAATTATTCGAAAAAGCTGAGGCAGTTACTTTGATTGGAGATGCAGCTCACCCAATGAGTCCATTTAAAGGGCAAGGCGCAAATCAGGCTCTGTTGGATGCACTGGCGCTGGCTCGTCACATTTCAATCATATGTACCCCCTTGTCTAAATGGAGAGAAGTCGGCTTAAGAGAAATTGTACTAAATGATTTTGAAGAAGAAATGTTAGCAAGAAGTGCTTCTAAAGTGAAAGATTCAGCCGAAGTTGTGGAACTTTTACACTCCAAAGAAGTGCTACGTGAAGGTAACGAGCCAAAAGGACGGTGTTTACGTGCTAAAATTTGTAATTAGGATCAGGCTTCCAATTTTGCTGCCGATAAAGGATTAATAGTAAAGCAAGTTCTTATGCCCAGAAAATAAAAAAAATTACGACACTCACATTATTTGATCTCAGGTAGCTCATCTAAAAGGTTGACCTCTGGATGCTTGACTGGATTTTCAAACAAATGTGATAGTTTAAATTTACTTGGAAATAAAGTATCCTAAAGGATACAATAAGATTATGGAAGAAATCGAAATTGAAATCTACGAAACAACGACAGGCAAGCGACCTTTCGAAGTTTGGTTTGAAGGTCTTAAAGAGATTCATACAAAGGCCAGAATCTCTATGCGGTTGATCGTTTAAAGCTTGGAAACTTTGGGGATTGCAAAACCTTGCAAGAAGGAGTTTCTGAGTTGAGAATTCATTATGGGCCTGGAATTAGAATTTATTATGGAAAAATTGGCAATAAAATCGTTTTATTGCTTTGTGGTGGTGACAAAGGTTCTCAAGATAGAGACATTAATAAAGCAAAAGATTATTAAAAATTATCTATCAAGGAGTTTAAACAATGGCAAGAAGTAGAAATTATCAAGATTTTCTTCTGGAGCAACTTCAAAATCATGATTTTGCTGTGGCTTATCTAAATGAAGCGCTAAATGAAAGCTTGAAAGGAGATGAGGAGTCTCAGAAACTTTTTCTTATGGCATTACGCAATGTCGCAGAAGCGCAGGGTGGTGTCGGTGCGTTAGCTAAAAAAGCTCGCCTAGGGCGTGAAAGCCTTTATAAAACACTTTCAGGTACAGGTAACCCTAAATGGCACACGCTTGTTTCGCTATGCGTGGCGATGGGGTTGAATCTACGTCTTAGCTAGATTAAAATAAGTTTTATTATTTTAAATGTTTTGGTGAGCTGCTTATGAAACAATTTTGACCAAATCCCAATTGAGAGAATCGATGAGATTTGCTATTGATTTGTTCTGTTTCTTTTTGGCTGTTTTGAGCAAAAGCAGAATGATGCTCCTATAAAATTTTAAAAAGCTTAGTGATCGAATCATCATTACCAATAATAAATTGGTTTTTTTGCAAATCGAGAGTAAGAACGCGTGGAAAACTGTGTAAACTCTATCAATAGATAGATTGAGCGCCTCTTTCTTTCAAAAGAATTAGCGCGTCTTTAAGTGCTCCTAAGGCAGTTTCGGAATTCACAATAGCATATTGGATAAAACTCACGTTGAGTGCGGTAGCTAAATCTTAGCGGTTCTGTTTACCAAGATATCCAAAGCTAATGCCTATGTAGTCGTTAACTAATCGTAAGACTTGACCTTTCGTTAGTTTCATGAAGATATCTTCTAAAATAAAAAAGGCGCTAAAATAAATTTTAGCGCCTTTTAAACTCCGGATGCTAGATTCGAACTAGCGACCAATGGATTAACAGTCCACTGCTCTACCGCTGAGCTAATCCGGAACAGAAAAAGCAAATGATAATAAACTTATCATTTTTTTACAATCCCATTTTTTTATAATGGCCATAAAATTTGCAAATACCTCTCACAGATTTGCGTAAGCTATGAAAAACTATCGGACAAAATTTTACCTTGGAAATTTTTTAAGCAAATGTAAATCAAATCTTAAAATTAAACCCTAAAAAATCTATCATTTTATTCTGATCCGATATACAGTGCACAAAAAGTTTAATGTGCGGCATAAATTGATTCATGAGCGCTTAATCCTTTACTGTCTCCTTAAGATAACAAAAATAAAAAAAAATGTTTTGTTTACATACCTACTGTTCTTCAACCAAGCTTGTTTTAGAGACAGTTTCCAAATTTTCCAAGACATCCCATATTTCAATTAAACCCGAAGATTCTACTCTAGAAAAAAAAATAAAGGGCTTCGGAATTTATGCTGAAAGAGGGTTTTTTAAAATTGCCTTTGCGGTTGCCTTTTTGGCCATTCCAATCCTTGTGACAGTTGAATTATGTGCCGACTGTTTCATTAAGGTTAAATTCAAAGCTACTAAAAAATTTGAAAATCTTAGAAAGGGAAAAACAGAATTTCCAATAATCTCCTTTTAAAAAATAAGATATTCCCGATCTTTTCATCCCTAACAAGAGTTCCCTTCCCTATTGTTTAACCAACTCTTTAAAGCTCCCTTCTCAATTAAATAGCAAACTTCAACAACGAGAGTTTTTTGATAAACTAGAAAGTGTACTTATTAACCAAAGTTTAGAGTTGGAAGAAAATTTATCGCTTGTCGAGAAAATCTTGTGGCTGCATGGCACTAATAGCGCCACTTTAGCGCTTTTACCCTATACAGGCTATGAGATGACACCTTCCGGAAGACTTCTTGACAAGGGTATAGCTCCAATGTCAGGTGAGATATCACAGGGTGGTATGGTGCATAATGGTATTAATCAAGGTAAGCTCTCTGTTGAAACCACACGTAATATTAAACGCTGTTGGGATTATGCCAATGTAACCAGCCATTCCTTTTATGCAGGGCAATTCAAAACCGTGAGGAAGAGATTTTTTTGAGCAGTCTTTCGCGACTCAATGATCTTTGGACTGATGATGCTAATTGGGATCCGCTTCTTATCGAGCTTACTCGTTTAAAACAATGGTGTCCTGAAATTTATGATAATTTCATAAAAAAATATGGGGATGAAATCGAAACTCTTAAAAATGTGATTGTAGAGAAAAAATGCCTCCATGAATCGTTAATTATGAAGGCTTTGGACTTCGATACCAATCTATTGAAGCTTGCAAAAGATAACATTGATCTTCAAAAAATGGTAGAAGCTGAATTTCCTCCGGGTTGCTTTACTCGTTGGGAGTATCAATGGCATAATAGCAAATATATGAGTTGGGCTTATGAAATTTTTATGAATAAACACGGCCATACTTTTCAAGTATGTCTTTCTAACCTTCCTTATAATTCTCATTATCAAATGGTTATCCTTGCCCTATTAAAAATGAAAGCGAATGGCGATGAGTGGCTTAAAGAACTCATTATTGATCATTTTGATAAGATACTTTTAGAAATGGAAAGAGATAATGCTACTTATTTGTTGCAAAAGGTTATGAAGGTGTGTGGGGAAGACCCTACAGCAGATAAGTTAGTTTCACATTATGTGAGGCAACCCATCCAGGCGCAACTGAAAAAAAGCATGCGTCCCTTCGAGAGACGTTATCAGAGGCTGATAAAGGCTTTTGAGCCTGCACAAATTAAGTTAACAGATGCTGATCGAACAATGATTGAATTGCCCTTTCCCATTTTAATGGCTTCGACTAAGACGAAAAGCCGAAATAATGGCGCGGAATTCAACTTGGCTAAAGCCAAGCTTGGGGATGAGATAGACTTGCTCTTTACTAATTCTAAGCATATCCATGAACTAACTTCATGGGTTGAGATCCATCAATTAAATGACGCCATTACAATCAAAGATATGAACGTCCTCCATGCGCTCAAAGATTTTCCGCTGATCCATTCCGATCGACAGATCGGCCAACTAGATCCCTTCTTATCTAAAGAAGAACATATTGCGATAGGCAAATTAATTGCAAAACATGCACCACTCTATCGAGGCGACTATTCTAATGGTAGCAAACGTATCCACCATGGCGTTTCGCATGCTTTGCGCACTTATTTTTTTGCTCTGACACTTGCTGAGTTGTATAAAGAAAATGGTTTTGCGTTCAAAAGTGAAAAGAGTCATCTTCTACTGTCTGTAATGTTGCACGATTGTGCTCGGCAAAATGATGGCATTGACTTATGGGATAAACAAAGTGGTGAAATGGCTCAAAAGATTCTCCTAGAGGATTTAACAGCCAGCGAAGAAGCTGCTGCACACATGATGCGCTGTATTGCAGACAAAGATTTAAAGCCAGTTTTTGCCCTAGAACAAAAGATAATTCATGACGCTGACTGTCTTGAAATAATGCGCTGCTTACATAATAACGAAGATTTTAAACCAGATGAGCTCTTGGCATTACAAGATATTGATCAAGAAACGATCTTTAATCTCATTGACGAGGCAAAGCATTTTATCAGTATGACTGAATGTCCGACAATTAAAGAGGCTATTACAATTTCAGAAGATCCTGTGGCACTTCTCTTTCAAATTCTCAACTTTGCTAATGAGCAGAATGGGGCATTTCAACTTCTATCGGACATAAATCGTGCTGGTATAAAAGTTTTTGGTTCATCTGAATGCATGTACGCTTTAAGTGAAGAGATTGAATCTACAATTAATAATTATTTTAATAGTAAGAACATTTAAAATTTGTTTGATTAATCTAAACGCACTCGGTTTATGTTTAGATTTCGATTGTTATTTAACAATCGAAATATTATTTCATTTGTCATTTATACCCAAGTGAATTCAAAAATTGGAAATTTGGACTGCTTCAAAGCCCCGGGGTTGGCGTATCTAAAACGACCCAATATTATAATATGGGGTCGTTTTAGATCCGTCAACCGCGGGAGCTTTCAAG
>JACDAQ010000032.1 GCA_013695355.1 Candidatus Protochlamydia sp. | reverse complement strand
AGCTCTCGCGATTGAATAAATAACTTTGAGGGTCATATTGATTAATATTACCCTCAAAGTTATTTTTCAAGCCCGAGGCTTTGACGCAGCCCAAAGAGCGAAAAAACTCCAAACTCAGGTTAATACCAATATCATTTCTGAAATGATGAAGATTCCGAATGTAATTGTAATGAATTGGATCAACAGACAGGATACTTAGCAAATGTATATGAGTACAATTACAATTGCTGAAATAAGTTATGGGTTAAGTATTCTTTCTCAAGGAAATCGCTGAAATGGGTTCGAAGAGGCTTTTAATAAAGCAGTGGAAGAGGCGTTCATGGACCGTATTCTTGTTTCCGATAAATCTGCAGTATATCATTATGGGAAAATAGAGCCATCGAAAAAAGCTAGGAAAGACTTTAGGAGTACCTGATGGTCAAATCATAGCTATTGCGCTTGCGGACGGTGCTGCTGTGGCTACCAAAAATATTCGCGATTTTATGAACTGCGGATTGAATTTGGTTAATCCGTTCGAAGAAATTTATGAATAAGCTAAAATTAAAGCCTTTGCAATGTTTGAAATAGCTGGATTGGCTTCATTTTTAAGAATATGGGCGAGCTTAAGTCCTTCTTCTTTTTTTCCCAGCATAAAAAATGCTTTAGTTAAATTAAGTAAGGTAGGCCCATGGTCTGTTTCGAGCTTCAAAGCTCGGTCGATAGATTTAAGCGCTTTAGCTGGTTCATTAATTTCCAGATAAATTGCCCCAAGTGTTTGAGCGTCATACACGCTTTCTGGGTCTAAAATAGTAAGGGCTTCAAAGAAAGGGAGTGCAATGTCATACTTCCCTTGTCTGATGTAAGAATATCCAGTGTAACGAAGATCCTCGATATGTTCTTCTTTCCACCCTAATTTTTCCAACCAATTAATGCGACCCATTGCTTATCCTTGTAAAAACTGACCCACTCTTCCGACGATAAAGCTTAGCCAATTATTAATCTTGTCAATTTGTTGGAAGCAGGCTTTAATCGTTTTTTTTTCTTTTTCCTCTTCCTCAGTTTCGCACACTACGTTGTCCAATTGCCTTTCATCCTCATCCTCTTCTTCAAAGGAGCCAAGGCTGGGAGCAACCCGAAAGAAACCAAAAGGGGAGCGGCGCTGGAATCGAAAAAGGGGCGGGGGGAAGAAGTAGGCCCAGGGAGTTTGAACTGGTACGATCCCGAGCAGCAAGTCCATTTCAGTTAGTTTAGGATAAATGTCGACCATTAGGATCTGAGGCGGAATTGTCGAAGCATCATCCAAATGATACTGCTGATTGATCTGTTCGATCATTTGCGTTCGTCTGGCATACTGGATATAAATCCCGATATCCAGTTTATCTATTGTAGTCATAAAAACCTCCAAAAAGTCAATACTTTATAATTTATTGTAACAATTTTTGAATTATTAGTAAATTTGTCTTTTTTATACCAAAATAAAACTAAAAATTGGCATAAGATTACGCCAATTTAATCAATTATGGAGCCCTTAGACATTTATATAATTCTAAAATTTGCGAGATGTAAAGTTGCTCTTTAAAATTGTGTCGTATTGACTTAAACTCCCCATAATAAGCAAAATGCCTGTTAAACAAAGCATGGATTTATGAAATCTTCTTTTCCCCATCGTCCAGTACTGCTGTCTGAAATACTTACAGCCTTTGAGAATACCCATTTGAATGTTTTTATTGATGGAACCTTGGGCGCTGGAGGACATGCGGAAGCTCTCCTCGAGAGGCATCCTGAAATTGATCTTTACTTAGGGATTGATCAGGACCCAGGAGCTCTGACTTTGGCAGCTGAAAGGCTTCATACCTGGAAACATAAATTAAGCCTTAAGCAGGGAAATTTCGCTGAGTTTGGGAAGTATTTAAGGGAATTGAACATTTCTCTTATAAATGGGGCTATGATCGATTTAGGCGTTTCTTCCATGCAATTTGACCAAGGGGAAAGAGGATTCAGCTTCTCTAAAGAGGGGCCATTGGATATGCGTATGGACCCGCACGGAAAATTGACTGCCGGAGAAATTGTAAATTATTGGGCTGAGGCTGAATTGGGAAGGGTCTTTCGGGAATATGGAGAGGAAAAAAAATGGCGTCTGGCCGCTCAGGCAATTGTGCAGGCCCGCGAGGTCGATTTTATTTCAACCACAACTCAATTGGCTGCACTATTAAAGCCATTCTTTCCCTATAATCCACGCAAAGGGATCAATCCTTTGACCCTGATTTTTCAAGCCTTACGGATAGCGGTCAACCGAGAACTGGCCGTTCTGGATGAATTTATACCTAGGGTGATTGAAAGGCTGGCCCCCAAAGGGCGCCTGGCTGTAATCAGTTTTCATAGCCTTGAAGACCGGATCGTCAAAAATCACATGCGTTTTGCCGCTAGCGATAAATGGGAGACAAGCGGACTAGGGGGAGGCCTTTTTCGGGATAAAAAACCTGTGGCGGAAATTATTTCCCGCAAACCCGTTTCCCCCTCAATAAATGAAATTGAAAGTAATCCGCGCAGCCGCAGCGCTAAATTAAGGGTGCTTGAAAAGCTGGAGGTTTAGTATGGGCTTGCTGCTGAGATTATGGTTTTGCATCTTTATTGCCGGAATCACGCTTTATAAATATATTGATAAATTGAATGAGCTTACTGAATTGCGATTATCCATCCCTGTTCTAACCAAAGAATTAAATGAAATCCAGGAAAAAAATTTAGAGTTACGCTATGCAATCGAACAGTTTGAAAGTCCCGTCCATTTAATGGAATTAGCCAGAAAACCTGAATTCGGACATCTGAAATACCCTCCGATCACTCAAGTTAAAATGATTGAAGAAAAAAATGCGCTCTAACTTTCCCCCCCACTATTTTGAACGGCGCCGGCTTCTTTGGATCGCTCTTTTCACTTTTTTCTTGTTCTCGCTTTTAATTGTCCGGTTTTACCAAATTCAAATTGTTGAGGGCAAAAAATGGGCCCAACAGGCTCAAAAACAGCATTTTTTTTTAGTCAAAGAGCCTTTTAAAAGAGGGACATTCTATTCCAATCCTTTCATCAAGAAAGGGCATCCTGTCAATCCTCAACCTTTTGCCATCGACGTCCCTAAATTTCATTTATATCTGGACCCTGAATCAATCCCCTTGTCGATGCGATACGAAATGGCATCGCAGCTTATAGGAGTGGTGGATCTTTCTCTTTCGGAACGGTTGGTTTTTCGGGATCAGTTTGATAAGTCCAGCCGCAGGCGTAAGCTGGCGATGTGGCTCGACAAAGAAACTCACCAAAAAGTCTTAAATTGGTGGCAGGGGTACTCACGGCAGCATAAAATACCACGTAATGCTTTGTTTTTTGTGAAAGATTACCAACGCTCCTATCCCTTCAGCAAAGTTCTAGGAAATGTCTTGCATACCATTCAAAATCAAAAAGATGAACTTACCCATCAAGCCAAGCCCACCGGAGGTTTGGAACTCTATTTCAATACCTATTTACAGGGGAAGCAAGGTAAGCGGCGGCTGATGAGGTCTCCGCGCAATTCATTGGAAACCGGCGAGATTATTGACTATCCGGAAGATGGCGCAGACATTTATTTAACGATTAATCCTTGTTTACAGGCAATCGCTGAAGAAGAAATTGAAAAAGGGGTAAAAAAATCACGTTCGAAAGCGGGCTGGGCAGCCATGATGGATCCACGTACAGGCGAGATCCTGGCCCTGGCGCAATATCCTTTTTTTTACCCGCAGGACTACCAACAATTTTTTAATGACAAAACTTTGATCGAGCACACAAAAGTCAAAGCTGTGACTGATGCCAATGAACCTGGATCTGTTTTTAAACCTTTTACTGTAGCCCTAGCCCTTAAGGCCAACCGCTACTTGAACCAAAATGGGGAAAAAGAGCTTTTTAATCCAGATGACCAGATCGCGACAAGCGACGGCCGTTTTCCAGGACGTTCTAAACCTATTTCAGATACATCCAAGCATCGTTATTTGAATATGGATATGGGCATGCAAAAATCCTCTAATATTTATATGGGGAGGCTGGCGCAAAAAATTGTAGGGCGCTTAGGCAACGAATGGTACCGCCGCAACCTGAACCAGCTTTTTGGGTTTGGACAAAGGTCGCTTGTTGAATTACCCGCTGAAAGCCCCGGGCTCCTTCCAACCCCTGGCAAGCTCTATTCAAACGGGGTTTTGGAATGGTCAGTTCCCACCCCTTTTTCACTGGCAATGGGTTATAATGTTCTGGCCACCAGTATGCAAATTTTGCGTGCTTATGCAGTATTGGCTAATGGAGGATACCTGGTCCATCCTACCCTTGTCCGAAAAATAGTGAAGAAATGCATGCATGGAGAGGAAGAGGTGCTGGTCGATCATACCGGAAAAGAATGGCTTGAAGGCTTTCCTCGTGTGCTCGAGGAGGATATTGTCAAGCGGGTAGTACAAGCTATGCGCTATGTGACCAAGCCAGGGGGGACTGCAAGTAAAGCCGATATACCTGGTTACACGGAAGTCGGAAAAACAAGTACCACTGAGAAAATAGTAAATGGAAGTTATTCTAAAAAGGTGCACTGCGCCACCTTTGCAGGCTTTACTCCGGTGGATCATCCCGCTTTTGTTTTGGTCGTGACGATTGATGAACCCGAATATAGCTATGTCCCAGGACTTGGTAAAAACCATCATGGGGGAAATTGCACAGCGCATGTTTTCCGGGAAATAGGAAGAAGATCTTTAGAATATCTTGGAATTCCACCGGATGACCCTTATGGCTATCCTTATGGAGATCCCCGAAGCCAGCCAGCTAAAACAGAATGGATGGCTGAAACGAGAAAGTTGCAAGAAAAATATAATACATGGAATATACCCAAGTGAATTCCAAAAAAAGTGGAAAATAACGAATGAAAATAAAACAACTGTTTAAAGCGATCAATGAGTGCCAAATCATCGGGTCCAAAGAAAGCATTGTAACCGGGATCAGCGCAAATTCTAAAGCAATTGGTCCTGGACATTTGTTTATGGCTATAAGAGGCAAGACTTTTGATGGCTCGCACTTTGTTCCAGATGCTATCCGGGCAGGAGCTTCTGCTATTCTTACAGATCTATATGACCCATCCTTAAAAAATGTTATTCAAATTATTCATCCCAATGTGGCAGACATCGAAGCCCTTGTGGCGGCCGAATTTTACGGTCATCCTTCAAATGATTTATTGATGGTAGGGATAACCGGAACAAATGGCAAAACGACTTCTTCCTTTATAATTAAGCATTTGCTAGATAATTTTTTTGGGCCTTGCGGTTTGATCGGCACAATCGAATACATTGTCGGCAGGCAGCATTACGAGGCTTCCCGCACCACCCCCGACGCAGTGACTAACCAAAAATTACTGCGCGAGATGTGCCGCGCAGGTAGTAAATCCGCTGTGATGGAAACAACCTCTCATGCTTTAGATCAGGGAAGGGTCGGTCAAATTGACTTTGACACGGCCATATTCACTAATTTAACCTTGGACCATTTGGATTACCATTCCACCATTGAACAGTATGCTAAAGCCAAAAAAAGCCTCTTTGAAAATTTGGGGAATTTGAAAAAAACCAAGAAATTAGCAAAATGGGCTTTGATCAATCAGGATAGCTCCTGGGCTGATTACATGAAAGAAGGGTGCCAGGCAAATTGCCTGACCTATGGGATAGACAACCCGGCTGATTTGCAAGCCCATTCCATTCGTCTGATGCAAAACGGATCTTATGCCAAAGTCAGCTATGACGGAAAGACACAAGAATTTTTTTGGCCTTTTACAGGAAGGTTCAATGTTTACAATTGTTTGGCAGCCCTTGGAGTAATAGTCACCCGAGGTGTGGGTTTAAGCGAAGCAGCAGAAAAAATGAGCTCACTGCCTCCAGTGCGCGGCCGCATGCAGCGTATACCTAATCAGTTGGAATTAGAAATATATGTTGATTTTGCCCATTCAGATGATGCGTTGGCCAGTGTTTTATCCTGTTTGTCTGAGCTGCGTAAAGGGAGGTTGATTGTCGTTTTTGGCTGTGGAGGGGACAGGGATAAGGCCAAGCGGCCAAAAATGGCACAGGCATGCGAACGTTTTGCAGATTTTGCCATAGTCACCACAGATAATCCCCGTTCGGAGGATCCCGAACTTATTTGCCAAGAAATTGTGAAAGGGTTTACAAATAAAGCCCTTTATTGCGTAGAGCTTGACCGGCGTGAGGCCATTAAGAAAGCCATTGAAATAGGGAAAAAAGGGGATACGATTCTTATTGCAGGAAAAGGGCATGAGCCGTATCAGGTATTCGCTCACCAAACGCTTGAGTTTGACGATGCAAAAGTAGCGGCTGAAATTGTCTATACCAATTAATCTTTTGTTAAGAGAAGGCATGCTTCATATTTTTCTTATTATTTTTTTCGGCGGATGTCCATTTTATATAAGGGCGGAAACGCTCTACCCTCCTACCACTTTGAAGATCAATCCGATCCAACAATTTTGCCAAGAGAGCAAAAGCTCCCACACTCCGCCGCTTTTGATGCAAAAAAAGTTTGTGGTGATCGATCCTGGTCATGGTGGACATGATGTCGGAACGCAGTCTGTTTCAAATCCCCGCTATCAGGAAAAATCTTTGAATCTGGTGACAGCCCAGTTTGTCAGCAGCTATTTAGAGCAGTTAGGCTACCAAGTGTTGATGACAAGGGAGAGTGATAAATTCATTTCCCTGGATAAAAGGGCTCAAATCGCCAATATCCAAAAGCCGGCCCTATTTGTAAGCATCCATTATAATTCAGCGCCAAGCTCAGAAGCTCAAGGGGTGGAAGTCTTTTTTTATCAATGCAAAGAACAAAAGGGGCGGGCGCAAAAGTCAAAAATCTTAGCTCAGGCTGTTTTGAAGCATATCATTTCGCAAACTGAAGCAAAGTCCAGAGGGGTCAAGCATGGAAATTATGCGGTGATCCGCGAAACTAATATGCCTGCCATTTTAATTGAAGGGGGTTTTGTGACAAATGACGCAGAGCTTCAAAAATTAAAAGATCCCAATTATTTAAAAAAACTGGCTTGGGGGATAGTAAAAGGGATAGAAGAATATTTGCTAACCAAATAAGAATGTGTCCTCGGCGCGACTTGAACGCGCGGCCTGTTGCTTAGGAGGCAACCGCTCTATCCACTGAGCTACGAGAACAGAAATAAGAAAATCAATTCTATCGAATTAAAAAGTTAATCTCAAGCGGGAGTTTAATTTTGACTTAAATAAAATTACAATTTATAAATTTTTTTGTTGGTGAAAAATTAAATTTTGAATTACCGTTTTCATCCTATAATTGGAGGAAAGCAATGAGCAAGTCAATTTTTGAAAGCATAGAAAAAAAAGAGTTATATTCTGTAGCTAATTATGGAGAAACAATTTCTAACCTAAGGGTGCAAGCGTTAAACAAACTGAGGGAGTTCTGCGAGCGTGCAGGTCAAAAAGTTATTGATGAATTGAACACTCTTATTGATAATACAGAACTTAATGAATACATAAGAATGGCTTTTAACGATGAAAATCCAACGCTCGACAATAGGAATCAAATTAGACCATCAGATTTTCTGATCAAAAAAGATGAATTAACTGGAGAAAAAATCATAAGGGCAACCACTGAAAGAGGTCTTTCATTTTGCAGTACGTTAGAGCAATTTGTCAAGGTTGCTCAATTAAAAGCTCGCAGATATAAAAACACAGCAACTATCCATATTTATAAAATTAACGAAGCAGTACAACTTCCAATTGGATTAGCATTCCATAAAGATTCGCCGGGACATATCTCTTTGATTGTTACGAAAGATATGTCCTGGAATGAACTAGTTTATAAATTAAGCCAAGTTGGGGACTTATTAGAATATATTAAAACTATGGAAATGATATTATGAGTATAATGAATGAATATGTAAAAGCTTTCATATTACACTATTCTGATATCCATGATCAAGAAGTTAGTAAGATGGTTAGAAGTCAGATAGTACCATCAGATATTGATGCCAAAAGATTGATATCTTTTATTGATGTCATCTTTAAATACAGCACACAAGATATGGAAGAAGGAAAGGTCATTTTGGGAGAATCAGCAAACAATTATGATGCAGAAAAAGCTGGAATGGCTATTTTAGAGATTCTTAGAGCCAATAATTTTAATTCACTGGTAAATAAATGGAGTTAAAATTGAAACAGCCTTGTTACAAATTTAAATTCACTGGTTAATGCTATCTTTTTAAGATCTGCAGAAGCTGTTCAAAATTCACTTTATCTAGATGAGGTAATAAATACCGTTTTTCGGTTTGTCAGCACCCCAGAAAGCATGTAATGTAGTCTTATATCTCCTAAATGGCATATTAGAAGCCGATGTGATTCCCTTTGGGAGATATTCTTTTCCAAAATCTGCCCTGGTCGAGGAGAGTCTCTAAGAACCTGTTCAAAATCATCGATCGGATGTTTGCCTCAAAAAATTTTCGCAATATTTATTAATATTCCGAAAATTTTTTGAGGTTTCCTAGCAAATTTGTAGTAGCAAAGCATCCTGATCATAGATATTGAACAGGTTCTAAAGCCTAATTCCTTTAAAGATGCTTCTATTAATTTTTACTTGAATCTTAGACAAGGAATTTTTTCAGAACATACTTTTCCCATAGATCCTAAGCGAATCAGTACTTAGAAAGATTTTCTTTCTCAGCAGGAAATGATACAGTCATGGTGTGGAAATGACCCGAGGAAATGCTCATAAAAAAACTTACGATTGAAGGTGCACCCCGGAAGAATATTTCCTAGTAATTATAGAAAGATATTATTTTAAAAGAAATTATGAATATAAACTTTCTAAAATTCGATTTAATAATTATTTAAATGCAATTTTAAATTACAAAACATGTGAAAATATTAATTTTTACTTATGATTCAATTTGCAAGGATATATCTCAAGCAATAAAGAATTACTCTCATTGAGAGGGATCAGGTCAGTGCTCTGTTATAATAGTATTAATCGCAAATTTGACATTGAAAGCGTTGCCAGCGATTGACGGTTTAAAAAGACCAATAATTACAATATGGGGACCGCCAACCCCAGGGCCTTGACAATCCCTTTTTAAAGAAGCCTGAATATGTAAAAATATTTTGGACTGTCAAGATCAAAAAAACTATTCAAAAAAATTTGTTTCGCCAAATTTAGATAAATATGCTATTCCTAATTATTTATCTAGGAAATAACTATGAGTTTGTGGAG
Organism: Candidatus Protochlamydia sp.; assembly: GCA_013695355.1. GTDB lineage: Bacteria > Chlamydiota > Chlamydiia > Chlamydiales > Parachlamydiaceae > Protochlamydia. The sequence goes on along the minus strand of JACDAQ010000032.1, from coordinate 43,016 downwards.
AACCAAATCCCTCGAATTACTAACGGAAGAGGCCAATAGCGGAAAACAGAAGTTAGAACGGTCGCTTGGCGCCATAAGCTTGGTATTATTAGGTGTCGGAGCAATTATCGGGGCCGGGTTATTTTCTATTACAGGAATTGCCGCAGCTGAAAATGCAGGCCCCGCCATTGTCCTTTCTTTTCTTTTAGCCTCGCTTGGGTGTGCCTTTGCAGGCCTATGCTTTAGCGAACTGGCTGCCATGATTCCCATTGCAGGAGGCGCCTACACCTATACATATGCCACTTTAGGCGAATTCATTGCCTGGATTATCGGGTGGGCCCTGGTTTTGGAATATGCCGCTGGAGCAGCAGTGGTATCGATCAGCTGGGCTGCTTACGTTGTTTCATTCCTCCAAGATTTTGGGATAAATTTACCTGTTCAGCTGATCGCATCTCCCTGGCAGGCCGTTCAATTAGTTGACGGGACCACGGTCAATGGGTGGATCAACTTACCTCCATTGATCATCATCATTTTATTATCAGGGCTTCTGATCGTTGGTATTGATAAATCAGCAAAAGTCAATGCAGTGCTCGTCGTCATTAAAGTTGCAGTGGTTTTAATCTTCATTGCTATTGGTATCAGCTATGTTCAGCCGGAAAATTATATTCCATTTGTTCCCGCCAATACCGGAGCATTTGGGGAATTTGGATGGAGCGGAGTGCTGCGAGCTGCGGGGGTGGTTTTTTTGGCCTATGTTGGTTTTGATGCCGTTTCCACCGCTGCCCAGGAAGTCAAAAATCCTCAAAAGGATTTACCGATCGGGATCATTGGTTCACTAGGCATATGCACGGTTTTATATGTGTTATTCGCATTGGTCCTCGTAGGACTCGTTCATTATAGTGAGCTAAATGTAGCGGCGCCGGTCGCTGCAGCGATAAATAAAACCCCTTACTTATGGTTGAATGGATTGATCAAATTAGCCATTATTGCCGGGCTCACTTCTGTCATTTTAGTTCTTCTGTTGGGGCAGTCCCGCATTTTTTTTACCATGTCAAAAGATGGGTTGCTGCCTCCAAGCTTTTCCCTCGTGCATCCTCGTTTTCATACCCCTTGGGTGGCTAGCCTGATCTTGATGGTGGCGGTGGGGCTTTTTGCATCCTTTGCCCCCCTTTCCCTAGTAGGACACCTGACTAGCATTGGAACCCTTTTAGCCTTTGCGATCGTTTGCGCGAGCGTCATTGTCCTTCGAAAAACGCATCCTCACTTGCCGCGACCCTTTAAAACACCCTTGGTTCCCTTTGTGCCAATCATGGGAATTCTAATTTGTGTCTTGCTGATGTTTTCTTTGGGGTGGGCGACCTGGGCGCGTTTAAGTATTTGGATTTTGATCGGCCTTGCTGTTTATTTTCTATACGGCCGAAAGCACAGTCACTTAGCAGTTCTAGAAGATTAATCAGTTTTTTGCTATCTTGTACATTTTGCATTCAGACGACTTATAAGGAGAATTTTATGGCGCAGGCAGATATAGGATTGATTGGTTTAGCCGTTATGGGTCAAAATCTGGTCCTTAATATGAATGACAATGGCTACACTGTCGCCGTTTATAACCGAACCGTATCAAAAGTTGATGAGTTTATCGATGGACCGGCAAAAGGGACTAACGTCATTGGAACTCATTCGCTTGAAGAATTTATCCATACGTTAAAAAGGCCGCGCCGCGTGATGCTAATGGTCAAGGCAGGCGATGCCGTCGATGCCTTTATAGAACACTGCCTTCCTTTTCTTGAGCCGGGTGATATCGTCATCGATGGGGGGAACAGCCTTTATACCGATTCCATCCGCAGATGCCGCGATCTGAAGCAAAAAGGGATCATCTTTATAGGCGCAGGTATTTCTGGAGGGGAGGAAGGGGCAAGGCACGGCCCTTCGATCATGCCGGGCGGAAACCCTGATGGATGGCCTTTCGTTAAAAAAATTTTCCAGGATATAAGTGCTAAGGTGGATGGTGAGCCTTGCTGCGATTGGGTAGGGGACGAAGGGGCCGGTCATTATGTTAAAATGGTCCACAACGGCATAGAATATGGCGATATGCAGCTTATTTCAGAGTCATACTATTTGCTAAAGCAGGCCTTGCACCTAACGAATGAAAAGATGCAGCAGGTCTTTACGGAATGGAATAAAGGGGACCTGGACAGCTATTTAATCGATATCACGGCTAAAATATTTACAGTAAAAGATGAAACGGGAGAGCTATTGCTCGATAAAATTTTGGATGTGGCAGGGCAAAAAGGAACCGGAAAATGGACGGTCATCAATGCGCTTGACTTGGGTATGCCCTTAACCTTGATTGGAGAAGCAGTCTTTGCACGGTGCCTCTCTGCCTTGAAGGATGAACGGATGGCAGCCAGTCGTTTGTTAAAAGGTCCCGATACTCAGTTTCAAGGAGACCAGGTAGAATTCACCCACTGCATCCGACAGGCCCTCTATTCATCCAAGATCGTCAGTTATGCGCAAGGCTTTATGCTAATGCGGCAAGCTGCCCAGGATTATCAATGGAAGCTTAATTATGGTGCGATCGCCTTGATGTGGAGGGGAGGATGCATTATCCGCAGTCAATTCCTTGGCAAAATTAAAGAAGCCTTCAAGCTACATCCTGAACTAAAAAGTTTGTTATTGGATGATTATTTTAGGGAAGAATTGAATGAAAGGCAAAAAGGGTGGCGCCGGGCTGTCTCGCAGGCAGCGGAACTGGGAATCGCTATCCCATGCATTAGCACGGCTTTATCATTTTATGATGGTTACAGGACGGGACAGCTTCCGGCAAATCTTTTGCAGGCCCAAAGAGATTTTTTTGGGGCTCATACCTATGAACGTATTGACAAGCCCCGTGGAGAGTATTTCCATACGGACTGGTCGGGGACTGGCGGCAAGGTGAGCTCAGGTTCTTATAATGCTTAGAACCTGTTCAATATCATCCGATCGAAGATTCTGAACAGGTTCTTAGGCTGCAGCAAATTTAGCATGAGCCAAATAGATCATTGAGGTGGTTATGAGAGGATAAGCAAGCGTAGGCATCAACCACTTCGATTATATAATAAAATCAACACTAAGACACGTAGATACAAAGACACTAAGTTATTAAAAAAACAAGAAGAGCATCTTTGTGCCTTAGTATCCTTGAGCCTTTGTGTTGAATTTCATTTGCACTTAAATATGCATCCAGAAAAAAGAGAAATAACAAATTCCTAGAAATATGTTAAGACCGCTTTGTTTTGATGGTGTCTTTATATTCTAGGATTTTATAGACAACCTCTTCAATGCTAAGGCCCGATGTGTCAATGATATAGGCATCTTCAGCCTGGCATAACGGTGAATGTTCGCGGGTTGAATCATAGTTGTCGCGCTTTACGATCTCTTCCAAACATTTTTCAAGGGTTAGATCTTTCGCTTCATCGGGATATTTTGAAACAAGTTCGTCAAAGCGTCGTTGAGCCCGTACTTCATCTTGGCCGGTTAAAAATATTTTCACGGCAGCTTCAGGAAATACTACCGTTCCCATATCCCGTCCTTCGAATACAGCATTCACTCCTACAGCCAGCTCTCTTTGAATAGCAACCATTTTTTCCCTGACTGCTTTAATAGCTGAGACTTTAGATACAAAAGAAGTGACTTCTTCACCCCGAATTTCTTTAGAGACATCCACATCTTCAACGAAATAGCGCCTTTCATGATGGATGACCTTAATGTCAAAATTAAATTGATCTAAATAATCCTGCAATTCCTGAGGATTGTCAGGATTGATCTTATGCTTGAGAATTCCATAAGAAAGGCAGCGGTACATGGCGCCCGTATCAAAAAAAATAAAACCAATGGATTCGGCCAGTTTTTTTGCAATGGTACTTTTGCCTGTTGCGACTGGGCCATCAATCGTGATAATCATAGCGGATCTCTTAAAACCAAGTTTTTAACAATAGATACATAAAAGGAAAAGTAAACACAAGTGAATCTGTCATATCGAGAGCCCCTCCTAAACCAGGCAATTGGTTGCTGTCTTTTACCCCGGCATCCCTTTTTAATATGGATTCAGCCAAATCACCTAATTGGGCCAGAACGCTCATTGTCAACCCCATCCAAATGCTTTGCCATATTGTCAGCGAATAGGCAGGGAGAAGAAAATAATGAAAAATGAGGCTTGTCAGAAGGGAAGCTGTCAAACCGCCGATAGCCCCTTCAACCGTTTTTTTTGGGCTGATGTGGGGAAGGAGCTTGTTTTTCCCAAAGGACTTTCCGCAGAAATAAGCCCCGATATCTGTCATTTTTGTCACCGTCAGAACGTAGGCAAGCCAGTAACGGCCATCCTGCGAAGACTCGGGAGGAAAGAAATAATTGATCTTAAGGCCGCATGTCAGTGGGATCGTAAGATAGACAATTCCAAATACTGTGATTGCCAGGTTCACCAAAGGATTTTGCTGTTTGTTGAAAAAAGCTAAAAAAAACAACAGAAGAGAACATAGGAGAACAAATTGCGGCAAGGCAGCCAGCCTCGAATGCTGAATGGCTAGATAAGTAGCTATGACGTAGGCTGTAGTCATTCCCAAGGCTAAAAAAATTAAAGGCTTAAAGTTTTTCTTAACGGCGAGCTGATAATATTCCATTAGAGCTAAGCAGATCATACCGGCATTTAGAATGACAAAGAAGGGCCTGAACAAAGGGGCAAAGGAAAAATAGATGGAAATAGCCAATAAAACAATGCCGCATAGGCTTGCAAGAAGTCTTTGCTTAAAATTTGTGGTCATGAGCCTCCCCAACGGCGGTCTCTCCCTTGATAATCTAAAATGGCCTGCAATAAATAGTCGGGTGTGAAATCAGGCCATAAAACGGGCGCAACGTGAATTTCAGCATAGGAAATCTGCCATAAGAGAAAATTACTTATGCGCATTTCTCCGCTTGTCCGGATAAGCAGTTCAGGGTCCTGCCAAGGCTGTGTATCTAAATAGCTTGCAATTGTCTCTTCTGTAATATCATTCTTGTTCAAAAGCTTGTGGTCATAGTCATGCAGCATTGCTCTGAAGGCGCGACAGAGTTCATCCCTAGCCCCATAATTAAGTGCCAGAATTAAATGGATCTTACCACATTCCTGAGTGGCTATTTTTGTGTCGTGGATCACCTGCCTTAAAAAAGAGGGCAGGGAGCTTAGCTCTCCTATAGTCCCCAATTTAATGCCGCTCTGGATCATTTCTTCCCTTTGGCCCAGCAAATAAGAAGCCATGAGCGCCATTAAGGCTGTAATTTCTTCTTCCGAACGGTTCCAATTTTCAGTAGAAAAACTGAAGAATGTAATTTCTTTAATCCCAAGTTCCTGGGCTGCTTTTACTATCTCCATTAATGTGTCTGCTCCCTCCTGATGCCCTTCATTAGCAGAAGAAAGGCGTTTTTTGGCCCAGCGCCGATTTCCGTCAGGTATAATGGCGATGTGTTTAGGGATGCGGGAGCGGTCCAAAAGGGCGAGCTGGGAAGGGTGAAAACGGGCAGTTTTTTCTGGAAAAGGCATCACTGCCATATTGACTGACATGCGGCTAATCTCCTGCCTTTAAAACTTCCATGAAAGCGCTTTGAGGAATATTCACTTTGCCGATCTCTTTCATTCTCTTCTTCCCTTTTTTTTGTTTTTCCCAAAGCTTTCTTTTGCGGGAAATGTCGCCTCCATAGCATTTAGCCGTGACATTTTTGGTGATGGCTTTAATGGTTTCGCGCGCGACAATTTTTCCCCCGATTGCTGCCTGGATAGGCACTTTGAAAAGCTGCATAGGGATCACTTCGACCAGCTTTGCACAAATGGCGCGCCCTTTGCTTTCCGCTTTGGCCCTGTGTACAAGGCAAGAGAACGCATCAACAGGTTCTTCGTTGACCCTTATTTCTAATTTGATAATATCGCCCTGTTCATAGGCATCAAATTCATAATCAAAAGAGGCATAACCCTTGGTCACGGATTTTAGCTTGTCATTAAAATCAATGATAATTTCATTCAAGGGGAAGCGGTAAGTCAGCATCAAGCGGCGCGCATCCATGGTCTCGGTCTTAACGCAGATGCCGCGCTTGTCCATTCCCAGGTTCATGATCACCCCTAAATATTCAGAGGGGGTAATAATATGGCATTTGACCCAGGGCTCTTCGACCGATCGTATGGAGCCAGGATCAGGGTAATGAACTGGGTTATCAACCTGTTTTGTCGTTCCGTCATTAAGCGTAAAGCGATAAATGACGCTTGGGGCAGTAGAAATGATATCAATATCAAATTCCCTTTGGATCCGTTCGAACACAATTTCCAAATGCAATAAACCTAAAAATCCACAGCGGAATCCAAACCCTAAGGCCATGCTGCTTTCCTGTTCGATATGCAAGGCCGAATCATTCAGTTGAAGTTTGACCAGGGCATCTCTTAAACCTTCAAAATCCGTTGCATCTATAGGATAGATACCTGCAAACACGACAGGCGAAATGACTTTAAAACCAGGCAAGGGCTCTTGGGCGGGCTGTTTTTGCAAAGTAATAGTATCGCCAATTTTAACATCGGACGTGTTTTTAATGTTGGCAATCATGTAGCCCACTTCACCCGGACGCAATTGATCGACAGGCCTTGCTTTCGGAGTAAATTTACCCACTTCAAGTACTTCGAAAGTTTTATTTGAAACCATCATTTTAATCATAGACCCTTTCCTGATCTCACCGCTGATCACGCGGAGGTAGACCATTACCCCCCGATAAGTATCATAATGAGAATCAAACACCAGCGCTCGGAGAAAGTCATCTTCAGGCTCTTTTGGATGAGGGACTGAAGTTAATATCCTTTCCAGCACCGCATCAACTCCCAAGCCTGTTTTAGCAGAACATCCAATGGCATCCGAGGCATCCAGTCCGATGACATCTTCTATTTGTTTGCGTACATCTTCGACATCTGCTGAAGGGAGATCAATTTTATTAATGACTGGGACGATCGTTAAATTTCTTTCTAAAGCCAAATGAACATTTGCCAAGCTTTGGGCCTGGACACCTTGTCCGGCATCTACAACTAAAAGAGCGCCTTCACAGGCTGCTAATGAACGGGAAACTTCATAAGTAAAATCGACATGGCCGGGAGTATCGATCAAATTGATTTGATAAATTTCACCATTATTAGCTTCATAGTTCATTGTCACAGGATGGGCTTTGATTGTGATGCCCCGCTCTCTTTCCAAGTCCATATCATCAAGTAATTGTTCCTGCATATCCCTGGCAGCTACCGTATTTGTTAATTCCAATAAACGGTCGGCTAGGGTTGACTTCCCATGATCAATATGGGCAATAATGGAAAAATTTCGGATATTTTTTATATTATATTGATCCATAGAATTCCATCTTAAAAGGGGAAGGGACGTGTTCTCTTAGACCTTCAATATATCTGTCTAAGGCCAAATTTGATGTCATATTTGCAAAGAAAAACTTCCTGAAGAGATATTGCAAAAAGATTGCGGCCAAGATGACTCGAACATCCACCGAGTTGCCCCGACTAGAACCTGAATCTAGCGCGTCTACCAATTCCGCCATGGCCGCATAAATTAACAAAAAGAAATGAGTTATAAATGATCTTAGAATTTTCGTAAACAACTATCCCCTACCTTGCAGTCTCATGTTTTCCCCTCAAACCATTCTCAGGTGAACTCATAAAATTTCAATTTGAATTCATTGGGGTATAATTTTTTTTTATCACATAGTTAACAAGATATCAAGGATAGTAATTAAAAAATAATCTATCCCATTTTTGAGTTCATTTGGATATAATTTTGCTCAATTGAATTGTATTTTCACTATCAAATCGATAGTTCCATTTCCAGCCGGGTTGTTCAATTTTGATAAGTTTTTCTTCCCAGCCTCCGCCAGGTTGAGGGATAAGGTTCAGTCGGTGAAAAGGAGGAACGTGAAACAAATGATTCCCATTTAAATGAATATTTTCTGCAAAAAATTCAGCTCCTTTTTCCAAATAGACATACACAGCCTCTTTGCGGATAATATTATTTTTCCAAAATTGGCCAGTGGCTTTAAAATCGATGCCCTTATTTTGTATTTTGACTTGATGAAGGGTACAGCGGCTTTCCCCGCCATAATGGATCAATCCTTTTTCATCTTTAAGACCAAGGGGGGAAGAAGATTCAATGACCAGGCTTCCATTCAAGTTCAAATTTTTAATATCCGCTTCTGCGATCTCTAATTGAATTTCTGATCCAAAGGATAATTGCCCATTTCGAATTTTTTGCCGGATGATTGAATAAAGGGGGCCTAAAGCCGGATGAAATAAAATTATAAAATTGGGTCCATTTTTGATGTAATCTTCAAATGCTTGCACTGCCGGCAAGGAAAATTGGCAACTCTCAAATAAAAGGCGGTTATTCGAAAGAAGGTCAAAGTAAGCTTGCTCCGGAGTATACATGGGTGGTTCATCTGGATGAAAAGTTTTTTTTGTTGTAGAAATTGTTTTACAACGCTGGTTAAAAACGGCAAATGTGCTTAGCTGGTTAAACGCCCCTTTGTGAATTTGCTGGGGGAAGCAATCAATAATGGCGTCGGCAATATTTTGCATGGTGGATTCAAGCCTTCCTCCCGGTAGGAAAGATTGGTTTCCCTGAGGATCAATATAGCTTACCTTTGATTTTAAATTGATCAGTTTACCGGGAATTGGGCAATCTTTTAAGGCTTGCTGAATAGAAGGGATGTGAATAAAAAGAATATTTGTATTTGTAGGAAAGACTGAAAAAGGACTTCCTTTTGTCGCAGGCTCTTCGTCCACTCCGCGCTGTGCAAAATCTGTATATTCAATGTTAGTAAGTCTGTATTCGAAGCTATCTTTTTTGTCAGTTTCGATAATCACATTAGTGCCTTCCGCGCTATTTAATAGCCTTTCACAGGAAACGAATCCAAAAGCCTTTTTAAACTTACTTCCAATGCCTGCCAGGCCAAGGATTGAGTTGTCGGTACCGGCTAATGGATTATTGATTTGCCTTACAAGCCCGCGTTCGATATTTTTTGATGCTAACCATGCAAAAACACCCTGATCCTGAGACAGTTTCCAAATGACTCCATGCCCTCCTGGCTTGAGATTTAAAGTAAGCGCTGAGCATAGGGACCAATTTCCATCTTCAGTGAGGACAGGAACGAGCGGCTGGACAAAAAAATAAAAATTTTCCGCCGATCTTCCAAACCAGTCAGACTTTTGACAAACCGATAAAATAATGTCATGATTATTTTTTTCTGTCGATGTCATCATGGCAATAGGCGTGCAGATGTGCTTGTCGTAAATTTTAAAAAATAGATATTCTCTTGCTTGCAGGTCGCGGATAAGCCCTTCAAGAAGGCTATTACCTAAAAAGGGTAAAATAGCTGCTGGAAGAGGAGTACCTGTCCTCTCATCAGATAAATTAAGGCGGTCGCCAGCTCCTCCTACAGGGTATATTTCAGCCAATTGGGCAAGATTTTCCACTCCCCAGCGGACAGCCTGGCTGACCTCAAGCGATTCATCACCTAAAAATAGCCCTTCGGGTTGAAGATAGTGAGTATCCTGTTTTGGAACAGGGGGAGAGAGCTGGAGAATGAACAAGTCCAAAACCTCAATATGGTATCCAATGATCCCTCCGATATCATCATAAAATTTTTCTAAGGCGACAAGCTGGCTGATGAGAAACTCAAGTTTTTTTAGTGAATCTGGAGCTTCATGTTTATTAAAAACAATGGGCCCTTGCCCAATGGCAAGGATAGATTTAATGGCATAATTGCTTAGTTGATCAATAGTTGAGGCATAAGCTTGCAAGCAGGGATTTTTTCGAAGGTAGTCAATAACAATGGGCAAGCGGTCTAAAATCGCAATTTTTTCTCCTATAGTGCTGACATTTTTCAGCTTCTTTACCAGGTTCTCTAGTTCTTGCTCTTTTTGATCAAAAGAATGAATGCTTATTTCTTTATCCGACATCTTTCCAGCCGTAATTAATTTAAGGGTTTGGAGGGCTAAATTTAAAAAGCGAGTCAAGATTCTACCTAAAAATTTTACAAAGTCGAGCTAAAAAAATATTTGCCTTCAAAATGACAAAATCTTTGACTAGAAAATGCAAACCTAGCTAAAACAATTCCAACATCATAAGGCAAGCTTTATCCAATTTTTTGAGAGGATAGTTATAGACACCCCTTCCGAAATAACGAAAAATTGAACAAAAGGGCATATTTTGTCAGGAAACCCAGATTGTTTGTTTTGCAGCTCTTTTTCTCTTGTGTTTCAATAAGCTTTAAGCAATATTTTTATTAAAGTATTTCTTGAAATTATGAGAAAAAAAAGAGAGGCTCAAGACATAAGCTGAGTTCATATAATATGTTTTGAGATGCCTCAAACCTTGCATTCACTGGGGGAGCCTTCGCTTTAGCCAAAAAGCTTTAAGGTGCATAGGTTGATCTAATTAAATATCAAAGGAGATTTAAGGATGACTAAAGATAAAGATACAAAAGATACAAAAGATAAAAAAAATTCTGCTTTTATGAGGCCTGTTCAAGTCAGTGAAGCACTTGCTGATGTCGTTGGTGCTGGACCAATGCCAAGAACAGAGGTGACAAAACGTGTGTGGGATTACATTAAAAAAAATAAACTGCAAGATCAGACAAATAAGCGAAATATTAATCCCGATGCAAAATTAGGCAAAGTTTTAGGCTCTAATCAACCAATTGATATGTTTAAGATGACAAGTAAAATTGCCAAGCATCTCAAAGAACCAGAAACAAGTAGTGCGGCCAAAGCTTAAATTGACTTAATCTCCTTTATGCCTTCACCGATTGTTTTTTAATGAAATTGGGCACTAATCAAGAAGCGTCTATACTAACCACTTTATAGATGCTTCTTTCGCAAAAATTGACTTATTTTTTGTCATTTATTTATTGACTTTTCCCAACTCCAACTTTTCTAAGAATTTACAGCAGGATGGCTCTTTCTTCTTTTTCGTATTTCAGATATAATTTTAATCGTATAAGGACTATAAACCTGAGTTTTGGGTATCGATAGAAGAATCTTTTCTTTGCCCTTTTACTTTTCAGGATATAATTTTGATATCCATTTAGAGCAAAAGGTTAAAACTAATCCCTCACTTATAATGATTAACCCTATATTCTGGTTGAGAAAGTGTATAAGAAGAAATGGATTGAATGGTTATGGGAAGCGTGGTGCATTTTTTCCATTGTAGGGATTTGGCCCCGTTTCATAGAACCAAAAATCTTATCTATCACACGTCTTAGTTTACCAATTCCTTTTTTACCACCCATTTTAAATGGTTTTAAAATTTTACAATTTAGTGATTTACATTGGCATAGCAATTTTTCAAAAAAACAAAAAAATAAAATTATAAAAAAAATCAACAGACTAAAGCCAGATATTATTGTATTTACAGGAGATTTTATTTGCAGGTCTAAATTGGAAGATGGGGAGGGCTTGAAAAAATTACTAAATAGTTTGGAGGCGCCTGCCGGATGTTTTGCAGTACTTGGCAATCATGATTATGACCAATTTGTAACGGTAAACGATACAGGCGATTATGATCTTGAAAAATCATCTTCCTCTAGCGACATTGTTAAGGGGTTCAAGCGTTTATTTTCCAGACTGCCGCTGACAGGGAAAGTTTCAAAGAATGCACAGATGTCAGGGTGGCATCCTGAATTGATCAAACTACTGAATGAAACTCATTTTCAGCTTCTGGCAAATGAAACTAAGCAAATCACTTTTAATGGAGCTACAATTAATATTTGCGGCTTGGAAGAATACTCATTGGGAAAAGCGGATTTGCCTAAGGTTTTTAATAATTATGACAGTGGAAAAATTGGAATTGTCCTTTGCCATAATCCAGACATGCTTAAAAAGCTGTCTGTATATCCAGGCGATCTAATTTTATCCGGCCATACGCATGGAGGACAGGTCAATCTTCCTTTTTTATGGAAAAAGTTCACAAAAATTGAAAACTTGCAATTCAAAAGAGGGTTAAAAAAAATCGGTTCCAAATGGGCTTACATTAATCGCGGCCTAGGGGGGATCATGGATTTCCGTTGGTTTTCGAGACCTGAGCTTACATTAATAACTTTAGAGCCTGAAAAGTCTTTGGAAAGGAAAAAAGATGGACCGTAATATTCCCTTTAGCGTCGTACTATTGGCAGGAGGCAAGGGAACCCGTATGCACAGCCCGATCCCAAAGCAATATTTAAAACTGAAAAATCAAATAGTTGCGCTCTATAGTTTTAAAATTTTTGCTTCTATGCCTCAAGTAGAACAGCTTATTGTTGTTTGCGAACCTGAGTACCGTGAAGTTTTTTCCTCACTTCCCTTCAAAGGGAGGAGCCTTTTATTTACCCAGCCGGGTTTGCGGCGGCAAGATTCTTTATATAATGCTTTACTACTTTTAAAAGGCGACCCCCTTGTTTGCGTGCATGATGCAGCGCGTCCTTTTATTGATGAGGAGCTTGTGCATCAAGTGATGAATGAGGCAAAAAATATTGGAGCTGCTGTTCTAGGGGTGCGGGCTAAATCCACTATTAAGGTTTGCAATGAAGCCCAAATGGTCCTCCATACACCAGACCGCCGTTCCGTTTGGGAAATACAAACGCCTCAGGCTGCAAAATTGAGCCTTTTAAATCAGGGGTTTGCCAAGGCTATGCAATTGAATGCAGCCATCACGGATGAAGGAGGGTTGATCGAGCTGATTGATCAACCAGTTAAAGTCGTAGAAGGCACTTATTTAAATATTAAATTAACAACTCCTGAAGATTTATTAATTGCAGAACAATTTTTATGCACTGTTATAAACTAACTATCGCCTATGACGGCACCCATTATAGCGGTTGGCAGATCCAACCGAATGCAATAACTATTCAGCAAATAATGCAGGAAGTATTGGCTAAACTGTTAAAGAAAGATAAGGTTGCTGTGGCTGGTTCTGGGAGGACAGATGCAGGAGTGCATGCCAAGGGGCAAACGGCCCATTTTTTTTCAGAAGAGCCGTTGGATACTTTCCGTCTTTTGGCGTCGATCAATGGGTTATTGCCTAAGGATATACGGTTAAAAAAAATTGAAGCGGCGTTACCCGGTTTTCATGCACAATATGATGCGATTGGAAAAGAATACCATTATCATGTGCATTTAGAGAGAGTTATGGACCCCATCCATCGACTTTATAGGTGGCATTATTTACACAAAATAGATAAAAATTTGCTGCTGGAAGCGGTATCGTTATTCTTGGGTAAGCACGACTTTACCTCATTTGCCAATGAGGCCCATTCAGGCGCTGCTTCTCGTGATGCGATCAGGACTTTATATCGGCTGGATATTAAAGAGGCAGAAGGGGGAATTCTCTTGGAATTCGAGGGGGATGGATTTCTTTATAAAATGGTACGCAATATTGTTGGTACTTTAATGGCAGTAGCTTCGTTTAAAAGGCCTATAGAAGATATTCCTATTGTTTTTGCGGCTAAAAACCGGCGGATGGCCAGCCGGGCAGCCCCTTCGCATGGATTATTTCTGATGAAAGTTCATTATCCCTAAGAATCTGTTCAATATCTACGTTCAAGTTCTAAGAACCTGATCATAGATATTGAACAGGTTCTAAGGATGGTCATTTTCACTAATCGTGTTAAGACTAGAGTAATAGGCTAATTCAGGAGTAAGCAAGTGTTTTAAATAAGGGGAGTCGGGCGGACAGACTAGGACAGGTTTTGCAGGTGTCTGAAGCAGGGCTTTTAACCCCCTAGGGCTATCTTCAAACCCAATCACCTTATCGCCTTTAATTGCATGGCGGTCGATAGCTACTTGATAGCATTCTGGATGTGGTTTAGGGTGATCATAATCCTCCCTGGTAATCCAATTGGGGATGGTATTGAGAATAGGGTTTTGGCGGCGGATGATCTCAATAAGCTGCAAGGGGGAATTTGTGACGACGCATCTTTTGATGTCGCTCTTTTCCAGTGAAGCAAGAAGATTTGCTGCCCCTGGCATCAGCTCACATTGACCCTCCATAACCAAGTCCAGGAGGGCTTGTTTTTTTTCTTTGTAAAGAACATCCCAGTCGGGCTCCTGGGTAAACAAAGAAGGGAATTCGGCATAGATAGAATCCCTTAAGCCTGTTGCATGATGATGGGCAGCCTCAGAATAACGGGAGAAGCTCCAATTCAGGTCCGCCCCCCTTTTGGAGCACATGCGTTGGTAGGCTTTAAAATGCAAGGTTTCCGTATCGACCAGCAGACCGTCAAAATCGAATAAAAATAACTGAAAGTTATGGATCCAATTCATGAGAAGACCTTGAGGAAAAGTTAAGATGGGAAAATTGTTAATAACTGCCCTTTTTTTAGCAATGCTTTTTAACGGATGCTCTTCGTCAAAGCCCGCTTCATCCTCTCAGCTAAAAGGGGAGTTTATTTATCGCCTTCATGAAGACAAGCTCATTCAGATCGAACCATTGAGTGCGGTTGAAAGGCAACCTTACCCTTGGGAAGACAGGGAAGAGGGGGCTTATCCTAAGATCACCAAAGAATTTTTCAGGTGCAAGGGAAGCAGTCTGAACCCCGTCAATCTTGTGCAGAAAGAAAAAGAACTGATCCGTTATTATGATTGCGGAGGGGCTCAAAAACATAGCCTGCCTTTAAAAGAAGACAAAGAATTTATTTACCCTATTTTGATTGACGTATTGAATTATATACAGCGCAAAACAAATAAAAGAGTCGTCATCACAAGCGGGCATTGCTGCCCTGACCATAATACTTACCTTGATATGTCTTCAGCCAATCAAAGCTCTAAGCATACCATCGGGGCAGAGGTAGATTTTTATGTGCAGGGTTTGGAGCAGCAGCCTGATTTAATTCTAAAGTTAATATTCAATTATTACCTTGAAACGGCCAAGTATAAGGGAATAAAAGATTTTGAAGAATTTAAGCGGTATGAAAAAAAAGAGGGGATTCCCATTTCTACCTTTCCCTGGTATAACAAAGAGATCTTTGTAAAGCTGTTCAAAAAAACAGAGGGAAGGGATTATGATAACCGTCATCCTTATCCCTACCTTTCTATTCAGGTGCGCTATGATTGTGATTTGGACAAAAGGGTCAGCTATACATGGGACCAGGCCTTCCGCAATTATCAACGATGGTAATGAATTTTTATTCTTTGACAAAATCGAACGAATAGGTATAATTCGGCGTATTCTAAGATCGGCATCAGCCGAAGTTTTCAATGCCGATGTGGCGGAATGGTAGACGCGGTAGACTCAAAATCTACTTCTAGCAATAGAGTGCTGGTTCGAGTCCGGTCATCGGCAATTCGCCGGATAAACTTCTTTTAATGAGGATTTGTCCGGTTTTTTTATTTTCTAATCCCTTGTTTTTCTGTAAGATAAGTTCAAGCCCCGAATTCAATGGTGTGGTTCGATAACTTTCTTCTCGAAAATGCAATTTTGCAGGAAATATCGAACCGAACGGATGCATTTAAATAAAATCCATGAAGATTTTTTAAAAGGGGAATGCCGAAGTGATAATACTTCATAAACCCCGTTTCGCTTTTAGACGCTTAATTTCAGCTATGATATGGGCGTCTGCTAAGCGATTAGTTGATCCAAGGCGTATAAAAGTTCAGCGATTTCTTAGGCTTTAAATGATAAAGACTTTAGGCGGTAAGATTGGGAGTTTAGAGGTAGAATATCTCTGATGGGGCTAAATTTTAAGTCGAAAGGTCTTTAGCTAAATCGTTTTTATTGTTTTTTTACTTTAAAAAGCGATAAATTTTTGGATTTTCGGGTTCAATTTGGAGCCTGATTTAGCCACTTAAAAAGTTATAATTTTTAGACTATGTTAAAATTCATCTTTAAAGTCTTATTAGGAATAAGTATGCTCAATTCTACACCCATTTATGCTGAAGGCACTGCCGAACGCACACTCAATGTACCCAAAAGCATCAAACGATTTAGCAATCAAGTGGTCATTGTAACAGGGGCTTCAAGAGGAATTGGTCGAGGAATAGCTAGTCTTTTCGCTGAAGAAGGAGCAAATGTTGTTTTAGTGGGGCGAGATGAAGTTCAACTCAAGGCGGTAAAAGCAACCATTGAAGACAACAAAGGTAATGCAATTTTTGTAAAAGCTGATGTAAGCAGTCCAAAAGACATGGAGAGAATGGTGAATGAGGCCTTAAGCCAATATGGCAAAATAGATGTCCTTTGCCATAATGCAGGAATTTACCCACACGCCAGGCTTGAAAACATGACACTTGAAGAATGGCAAACAGTAATTGATGTAAACTTAACAGGGACTTTTTTAGCAGTTAAAGCTTGTATACCAGCAATGAAGGCCCAAGGGCATGGAAAAATTGTTATTACGTCATCTATTTCAGGCCCCCAAACAGCCCTACCTGGATATTCTCATTATACGGCCTCTAAAGGCGGTATAGCTGGATTTATCCGAACAGCAGCTGTTGAATTGGCAAAATATAAAATTAACGTAAATGCTGTTGAGCCTGGTAATATTATGACTGAAGGGCTCGATGCAACAGGTTCAGAGCACATTAATAATATGATTCGCGCCATACCTTTGGGTCGACTGGGAACTCCTGAAGATGTCGCTCATGCTATTCTTTTTCTTTCATCAAAAGAAGCCGGCTATATTACAGGCCAAAATCTCATCATAGATGGAGGCCAGACATTGCCAGAAAGCCACTTTTTGGAATATTAACACCATTAGAACTTTTCTAGAGGTTGCATACATTTTTAATTCTCTCCCCTAGAAACCCCCTCCGCAATGATTCTATTTTTGTAGAGGAGGTAAAAATGTTTAATTGCAAGCTTAAGAAGCACTTTTGATCTTTCTTATGTACTTATCCCCTGATTTGTGAGATAAGGCTTTAGGAATTCAACGGAAACATTTCACAAATGACAATATTTCCGGTTTTTTATTTCTCAATCATTTTTTAAGGGTAAGCAACAAAGCTGATTTTCCTTCCTTCGATACTTTCTATCAATTTTTTTGAGAATCAACTGACCTATGAGATTTCATTTGGGATATGCCCTCTCTCCAGTATTTTCTTAATAACCTGAGTTTGGAGTTGGTTATAGTTAGACTCCACATCTTCATTTTCTATGAATGAGATCATATTTTCATAGGTTTCTTGAAACATGCGTATCGTACTAGGAATATCAGCACTTTTCTTCTTTTCATTATAGAAATAGGTGCCTGCAAAATACCACATACCCTCTTCTTCGATAACACTATTAATTGCTGCAAAACAACCAGGATGTTCAATGTTATTTGAGTCTATCACCCATTCTTCAATAAAAATGATTCGTGCTTTCTTATGATCCAAAAGAACATGTTCCTGGACTCTAGGCCCATCGTTCTTTATTTTTATTTCTCGAATGAAGCCTAAATTGCCAGGAGCAATAAATTGACTCGATTCAATTACAGGAACAAAGCGATGAGCTTCTTGGGCTTTAATTTGCAAGACTATTGCAAAAATTTCTGCGTGGGATTTATCTAAAAGGGGATATTTAAATTCGAAGCGATGAGGAAAAGGAATGTTGTCTCTAAGGTGTTTTTCAATGCTCGCAAAAGTTTCATTTTTATCATCAGCTTGAATAATAAGTTTTTGAAAAAAATTTACATCGACCTTTTGGTCTATAGGCTCTGCGTAATAGCATTCCTGAACGACATTAGTGGCCGATAAAGTCGGCTGGTTTACTACCAAATAAATGGCACATAGAAAAAAAAGTATTTTTTTCATAAAGACCCTTAATTATTTTATTGTTTGAATTATTGGATATCCCTTTTGGGTCCATTCTTGAATGCCTTCATGATACTCATAAAGATTATGATATCCCATGGAATAGAGCTTGTCATACAACCATCCACTTGCTGGACATTTTACCCCTGCACAATATACTACAATAAGGCTGTCCTTACTTGGAACATGTGCTAAAATTTCTTTTTCTGATGTTTCAGAAGGGAGCCATTTTGCTGTTGGCAGCAATCTTCCATCAAAATATTTTTCTGAACGTGCATCTATAATGACCATTGGCTTTTTTTGGTCATACCAGGATTTTAATTCATCAGCTTTAATAGTTGTGCGAATCTGCTGTACCATGGTTGATGGGGGTTGAGATATTGCCGTTAATGGTGCAGTAAGCAAAACTAAACTTAATATTTTATAAAACATTTACTCTCCTTTTAATTTATAATTTTTTTTCTAACGCTCTCAGATAGTGTGAGGACCTGTCTTTGTATTCTGGTTTTATGCAATCCGCATGAAAGAATGAATTTGTTTTCCCTGTATAAACATAACCAAGCTTTTGATAATAAGTTTCCAGATGATGAGCAAAGGCAAAGACTTCGATCCTCATAGATTTCTTTAGCAATTTTCTTGCTAGCTGCTCAACATGGTCAATTAAAATTTTCCCTAACTTTTTACCTTGATGAGTTTTTGAAATAGCAAACACCCCAAATTTGGCATATTCTTCATATGGAGGGATTTCAAGCACGATCACACCTACTACCGCGAGCGTTGCGATTTCCCTTAATACAAAAACCTTTTGATGAGGGTCTAAGAACCTGTTCAATATCTATGAACAGGTTCTAAAAGAATATCATTCCATCTTTGCATTGACATTCTTTCCCGGGAGGCTGTGGTATCAACAAAAAATGGTTCTTGTTGAAACCAGTAAGAATCATTAATCAAATTGATGATCGATAACTTTTGCGCACCAATTTCATGTACCTCAAAGATTTGAAATTCAATAGGAGGTTTCTTAATGATGCCACCCTCTTATTAGAACTTTCACAATATTTTCAGCCATTGTGTATACCCGTTTCTTACTCTCTAATGATGTTTCTGACGCCATAAGGGTGGCAATTCCAATTTTAAAACACCGTATGATGTCTAAGGCTATTAAAACTTCCTCATCAGTTTTGATATAAGGACTTTTTAAATTTTTAACGGCAGCTATAGGGTAAACTTCCATATCTAAATAGGCTTGGGGTACTTTAAACCGTTTTGGACCAAAACAAACTAGGGTAAAAAGCTCTTCAGAATGAGGATAGGTAGCATGAAATTCCACAACTTTTAAAATCAATTCTGTTAAATATTTATCAGGCTCAAGCTCATTAGAAATTTGTTTTACTATTGCCATTAACTTTTCACACAATTCTTCACAAAGCACCTCGCAAAGCTGATCCTTATTCTTAAAAAATTCATAAATTTTAGATTGGCTATACTCAATAGTCTGCGCAAGAGCTCGCATAGTCAATCCTTCCAATCCATGCTTACTCACAAGCTCGTGAGCTGTTGCAATGATTAACTTTCGAAAAGCCTCTTTTTCGCGTTCTTTTCTCTCTTGAATTCCCATATCAGTTTCCATTTTTAGAACGTTCTTTACATTTTAGAACGATGTTCTGAATTCTGTCAATAAATTTGCTCAAATTAAAGTTCTTTGGCGAATCCAAAGTTAAAAAAATGTGATCAATCGAGCTCCAATCAATCTCAAAGTGTATAAAGGGGATTGGCATATCAGCGACACTTTCCTGTAAGGGAAGCATCCTTTGTTAAAGGCTTATGCAAGGATATAGGCAACTTTTTACCTTTAACTTCAAGCTCTTTAAAACTAGAATATACTTAAACAAAAAGTTCTTTGATTTTTGGTGTTCTGGGAAACTTTTTAACAAATGTATTTATTGAAATCAGCACCAGTTTAGCGTCTGATGTAAATTGAATAATATTAGTGCTACAATATATCTATTTTTAACTCAGAATTTCTAGGGTGAGTAATTTTTTAAAAAAAATTCGAATAAAATACAATCGATTCCCAACTAACTAAAAGCTTTGTCAAATTCTTGATACATTTAGTCTCGTGACACGAATTATTAATTTGTATCTTCAATCTATATTTTTAATTTTTTCGAAAATTCATAGCTAATAAGTTGAAAGGGTTCGGTTTCTTTAAAAGCTTCTTCATCATGTGAAACTTTTAAAAGCTTCTTTCCACCATCTGTATGTGCTATTTTTGCTACAGACTCTAAAATTTCTTTTTCGGAATCTGAAAAAACGCTTAAATCAGGCTTATCAATGCTTTTTAAAATGTGGTGTCCCCCAGAAATCAAAATCCCCTTGGCAAGAAATAATTTATAGATGTTCTGAAATTGATCTGGGCATGGGCCGTATTCTAAATGAACATACCTAGTTCCAGTTATGCTCATCCCATATTGTTGAAAATGTTTAAAGTCTGCGTAAAACACTGCTTTATTTAAAAATAAAGGACTCTTTGTGAATCCAATCAAATAGCGCACAGCTTGTTTAAATAGTTCTAGGCAAAACGGCCGGTTGCCGCTATAAATGTCAGAAGACTGGCTTTTCCAATGAACTTCAAGAGCATTAAGTTCTGCGTACGCTTCATCACATTTCAAACGAATATGATCATCCTGAACTACATCTTGTACAAAATATGTCTCCCAACGTTTGATACTTGCTTCTCCAACTTTTAAATAGTTAGCAAAAGCAGTTTGGGACATTCCAAGCGAACCGCGATATTTGATAATCTCTTCAGATGTTAAAAGGTTGTGTTGCCTGCGGTATTTATCTGCAGCACTCTTTCTAAGAACATTCATTTGCTCTCCATTCATTAACGGCGTCTGACATTTTGTGCACACAAACGAGGGTACGACAACCTCAACTTCCTCTCCTTTTATCTCAGGATTAAAGCGAATATTTTTTGACTCAAACTTTTCAAAATCACAATTAAGGCACTTCATTAATCTTCTCCTATTTGTTCTGTCGAACGGCTTTGATGTAATGAGACGTAATAATATCGCCCATTCTTCAAAACAAATTTAATGTACATCTGCTTAGCGAGTTTAGAGCTCCACCAGCTAAAAGCCAATAACTCAAGCCCGGCTATTGCTTTCTCATAGGATTTTTGTGGAGGTCTCGATCCTCTATAATCTTTTGGTGAAATCTCATCAAGCAACTCTCTAATTAACAACCAAACATCATTTGAATTCCCAATATCTAAATCATTTAATTCGCCCATGATTTTTGATGGTGTTGCAAACACTCCATGATGATTTTCTAGAAATTCTTTTGCTTCATTTAATCGTTTGATCAACTCTCGGTCCGAAGGGCGCTTACTTTGCATTAATATCTCTTATTAATTATAGCATCATATGATACCAATAGGCAATAAAATAAGTCAATGAACAGATTTTGTTTCTACCCCAACATCATTAATCTATTAAAATAAATATTTATGGTGTGATATAAAAATATTTGCTATTGTAGGGAACATGAATTTTCCAAAAAGAAGGCGGTGCATAAATTTAGCGATTTTCAGGTGTTTGTAGGGCATGAGGTGCATATTTCCGAGGCCGTACAATTAGGAGCTTCTGGAGGGATTTCAGGCATCGTTAATGCTTCCCCTGAACTCATCTGCTCTCTCTACGAGTTTGGAAAGAATCAGGAAAAACCTAACTACAATCCAAATGTAAAAAACATCTTACAAACATTGAAAAATTATCCTATATTCCATGCAATCAAAGCGCTAGTTGAAAGCCAAAAAGGAATGGATTGGCATGTTATGCGCCCTCCTCTTACCAGCCTGAATGAACATCAAAAGCAAGAGCTTATAGAGTCAATAAAACTTTTAAATTAATGGGTGTCGCTTGAAGCAATATGACGTCTAAAATTTTTTGTTTGTTTTGCACTTTTTATCCACTTTCTTCAATCTTTGGCGATGTTATTAGGAAATAGAAACAACTCTCAACATGATTCTTCATGGTTAACGCATCTACCTGCTGACTCTGATTATAGAAAAGCATTGAAAAGTATTGAAGAAAAAATCTTAATAAGAGGAGATTTACCGTATGCTAAATATTGATCTCGATTCAATAAAAGAAGCGTCTTAACGAAATATGTAACACTATGGAAGACAAATTCTTAAGCCTGGAAGTTCTTGTTGCCATAGTTCCTGTGCCTTTTAGGAGGCCTTTCTTATTAATTTTGGTATTCGATAATAGGCTTGTACCATTCTTCAGTAAGAGCTAACTTCTTAAGCCGGAATTGTTAAATTGTATTAATGAGTAAAGCCACTATAGGTTAGAATTGTACCTAAGACACCTGCAACAACTATCCAAATCCAATAACCCTTTTTTAATGATTTCAGGATGTTTTTTCTAGACTGAATGGGAAAAGCCAATCGGAGAACTCCTTGAACAATTGATGTGTAAGCAATCAATGTAATAAGACCTTGCCAATTAACAGTCCAGATAGGATGTAAAATAGCAATCATTAAACCAATAATGATGTGAAATGCGCCACTAAGCCCAAACATACCATCGGATAGAATAACATCTCGTATTGCTCTTTCAAAAGATTCTTTGCGAGCCACCCAAATGACAACAATAATCAAAAGGTAAATACCCAAAAATTTTGCGAATATAGGTGACCAATCCATTTTATCCTTTCTATTCGTTCGTATTCGCTTAAAACCTGAGTTTGAATTTATCTCATTGAAAGTAAGGGGAATCGTGCCTTATATTTGTCTTTTCGCTCTGAATTATCAAATCGATATTATTTAAGAGCGAAAGGGCGAAGATAGGGCGCGAGGTTCCCATATTAACGAGGGGAGAAACCCAGTTATAAAGATAAAATATCAATTGTACGATTTTATTACAAAAAAAACATGTTTTTCCACACATATTTTATTTCGAAGAAAGCCTAAGAATCTCAATGGATGACTGGATGAATTTCTAATAGGAACCATAGAAATTTCTCACTAGGCATTCGGTTTTTCTTTTAGTGAAGATTTTTGTAAAAATTCAGATAGCGTACTGTAAATGTCTTGATGAAAAAGAATATTGAAATGCATGCCTTCTTCCATTATGCGGTAACAGCCTTCTTTTTTGCGAATAACAGTCGACTTAAGCGGTGCATTCCAGTCACGCTGACCTACAATCTGATATAATGGAAGGCTAGGATTTGATTGAACGCCTTTATTTATCTTATTCAAAGCATCTTTTAAAGATTCTCTACAAGGCCTATAAACAGATTCAACGACTTTTAAGCGTCCTGCGATTGAAATGACTGATAAGATTTTCTTGTTATTCTCTACAAAAGCAATATAGGAAGCTTCAATAGCTCCCATTGAGTGGCCGACTAGTATAATTCCCTTAAAGGGGTAGCCTTGATCAAGCTGCATCTTTTCTATGCTATTAATGGCCTGGTTGATAAGAAAGCGATGGCTATTCAAATTAGTTTCTTCGTAGCGTACATAAAGGCTAAAGACTGACCCAATGTTAGCTTTTTGGGCCACTTTAGCTAGATGCTGCATTACGCATGGATGAGAGTATAATCCATGCAAAATTAGAATGGACTGCGGATTTGTTATTTTCCATTTCCCATGCTGATATAAACTAGCTTTTTTACCAGAATGTGGATTTTTTAGCTTAAAAAGAAAAATGTCCTTTTTGATTTTTCGATGATAAAACCATGTTAATACACAGGGCAGGAGATAGCGGATATCTGTAATTAAAATATCCTGCATTTTGATATAAAAATGCTTTATTTTTAAGAATATTACTTTCATCGCATCCCTTATCTTTAGTTATCCTCCACCTGTCTGTATTCTCCAAAATTACTTTATTTTGTTTTAAAAGCTGGATCTTGGAGGCTTATGAGGTTTACCGATAGAGCGCCTGTTCTAAATTTCTATGAAAACCCTTATAAATAAAAAATAACTTGCATTAACTCCATATGTGATAGAAATTTTGGCACTCAAAAATCAACATAATTTTCTTATATATAATGATTAATTTAAACCCAAGTGAATTCAAATTGAATTTTGGACTGCGATGCTCTAAAAAAATACGCTTAAAGGGTAACATCCTTTAAAATATTTGCCTCGGTGAAGATACCCGTGCTGATGCAGATATGACAGCTAATTGTACAATGTCTTCTTTGGTACGTAAATGAGTTTACTCCATTAATTAATAAAGAAAATCCTTATAAAGTTTCGTAAGACTATGATTATGATCGACTTTAGTAGAGAAGTAATGCAGTGTAAAAATTAACGCTTACTCTTCTATCTTAGCTATTTTTCGCCCGATTTCATATATGGGGTAAATATCTATAAGGGTTTCTTCGTAAGGATGAGCTTTTTTAATTTCCTCCAAGACGTGTTCTAAAACGGAGCAAGTGCAGACTGTCTCAATACGTTCTTCTACAACTTCTTCCAAAACTTCTTCTGTTCCAAGATAGGGATCCGAGCCCTTTTTAGGCTTGAATCGGCTTATTCCCTTTATTGAATAGCTACAATGTGAGTAAGCCTCATCTTTGCCAGCTCCTGCACGCACCATAACTGCTCTTAGTTCATCAGCATGTGTTTCTGGAACTGTAATAACGATTTTAACATAATTTGATAGTTTCAAAAGCTTACCTCCCTTTAAATCCTACATCTTGTCAAATTAAGAACAGCGGGCCTCAAAATGACAAGTATAGGTGGTTTAATTTTGCTCAAAAAATTTTGTGATTCATAAGAGGATTATTGGTAACCAATGAATTCATCATTTTCGCAAATGATAAAAAAATATGTTCTCCCCCATCCTAGCATATCTTATAAACCCTTTTTATTGTGCGCAAATTGTTTGAATAAATCTAACTAATTTTTAAATAAGGACTTCGTGGTATCTAATTCCGGGTTTGATCTATTATTTTTTATACATTACTCAAAAATCAATCAATAGCAAATTCCATTGTTACAACTGCTTTTATTCTTTTATCTATGCTACTCGTATCAAATTCTCCATAATCTGAAACACTGTTTGAAAAAACAGGAGTTATTTGAAATACGCCTTGATGAGCTGCTCGCAAACGTCCCACTTGGGCCCCGCTCTTAATTACAAGAGCTTCTGCCCGTTGATAAGCATCTGTAGCAGCCGCCCCAAGCATAGCAATTTTTAGTTCATCTAATTTAGAATAAAAATACTTAGGTTGGCGAGAAACCACAGTAATTCCTTCTTTAAATAAAGAGGTGATATTTTGCGATAATTTGGTAACTAAAAATACATCAGAAGAAGCTAAAGAAAACTCTTGAGATAATGTAATGCTTTCAATTTTATTCGTTGAAATTCCCTTTTCATTGAGTTCGTATTTAGTAGAAAGAACGACGGGTGAAAATTCGACATCTTCAAGATCAGTATTTAAAACTTCCATTCTTTTTTTAAGAATCTCTACATGCTTTTCTAATTTTTCATAAGCATCAATTTCTTTATCTCCAGTTGCGCTAATTACACCCGACCAAGTAACAAAATCAGAATGAATTTGTTTTTCAGCGCAACCCTTCACAGAAACATTGCCCGGGCCAAATTTAATATTTTTTATTGAATTCATTATAAGATAGGTGCAAGCAATGATGGTAAAACTTAGTAATGCAAACCCCAAAATGTTAAATTTATTTTTCATATTAGTCCTTTATTTTTTTTATGTTTTTTTCATTTGAGAAAACGATATAATTTAATTATTTTTTGTTAAACAAAGAAAAAGGAAAGGCGGCCATACGTGGCTACAATGGCAATCCATTGTTCACTGATCCAAAATAATGAATTTAGAATTGATCATCCCTTTCTAATTTCTTATATTGTTGTAAAGTGCTCTCACACCATTGCTTGGCTGCCGTTAATTGTCCTAGTCCAAACTCCAATGTCATAAGCCAATAGGGAAGCCCTGGTTCAGTTTTGTGTTCTAATTGTAATTTGTCCTTAATGGAATTATAAAGTTTAAACTTGCTGTCGAGCATTCTTTGATATTCTTCAACGTGTTGACGCGTTGTCGATGGAGGAACAATTTCGCCAAAAAAGAGCTTTAATAAGAGTTCATTCCTTAATTGTTCGCCCTCCACAGGCTTGTTGATCCACTCTTGCAATTCTCTTTTACCTTCTGCCGTCAATTCATACACATTCCTCTGACGGTCGCTATTTGACACGACCTCATGCTGAATAATTAGTCTCTCCTGAACGAGCAGCCCCAAAACGGGATAAATAGAACTGTATGTTTCTTTCCAAAAATACTGAGTACTTTCTTCCATTAATTTTTTAATGTCGTAACCCGAGCTTTTCGGCGCCAACGCGAGCATTCCCATGATCGCAAATTTGCTCTTGCTGCTTTTAGCCATAATTACATTCCTTTTGATATCTATTAATTTTGATTGCTAAAAAGAAAAAGGCGAAAGAGCGCAAAATAAATTCTCAAAAGCGTATAACATTTTTAAGAAGGCCCTGGATAGCCGAACATTTTGTTTAGTTCTATTTCTGGAAAATTATTCATCATTTCACAGAACAATTGACAAGCAGTTCAGGAGATTTTTCTCATGTAGTCTCTTGTTATCTTGGAATTATTATTTTTTCTTTAGATACTAAATAATTAGGTCATAATAATCTATAATTTTTAGAAAAAAACATCCCCAAATAAAATCAGGAAAAACCCTAAATAAAAAGTATTTTTTAGCAGTTCCAAGAATTAATTGTTTCTTCGGATTATTGATAAACTTATTTTTTTAAAAAAATTACTTCCCTAGCTTTTTTTAAATATTCCTATTACAATACAGCAAAATTTAAGACAAAATCAATCTCACGTGGCGCATTTCCAAAGAATGCGTTCTTAATTTTAAACCTAAGGCAAAAGATGAAAACACAAGGAATATACCTCGCTTGGATCATTGTGAAAGATATTAAAGCAGCGATCGATTTCTACACTAATCAGCTTGGATTGAAGCTAATAAGCTTTGATGAAACCTATGTTTGGGCTGAACTTTCAGGTCCGGAGGGCTATGTGCTGGGAATATGCGAAGAAAGCCTTGAACAAGGTATGATTGCTGGAACAAACGCTGTATTTACTATTACCGTGGATGATTTGGATGAAGCGCGTGAAGAATGCCTTAAAAAAGGAATTACATTGGTTGGAGAAGTGATGGAAGTGCCGGGTCATGTAAAGCTACAGACTTTGACCGACACAGATGGAAATACACTGCAATTAGTCCAAAAACTCTAAATTTGGCGTGAAGTAAATTCATAGGCATCAATTTTTATCTAGAAAGTTTTCCCTCAATCATATTCAACTGAGGTGCTGCATAGAGTGGTTAGTATAATTTTATTTGTCATAGCGATCCTTTTTACAGTTTTCAGTTTGACTTACAAAAGAGAATGGCATTTTCCAGAAAATGTAGAAACTTTTTTATCATACATCCTTCTCTTTAATATGGGGATTATGGGACTTTTAGGAGCCTATGCACATGTTTTTATGGCGGATGAGACTGCAAGGTCTATCGGATGGGCCCCAGGAAGCCTTTTCCAGTTCGAGATTGGGATGGCGAACCTGGCATTCGGTGTGTTAGGGGTGCTTTCATACTGGATAAGGGGCCGTTTTTGGGATGCGTCAATCATTGGATGGTGTGTCTTATTTTTGGGCTGTTTCATAGGACATGTAATCAATTATTACGCTGAAAATAATACCGCACCTTATAATATCGGCCCCTATATTTGGTTTTACGATTTAATTCTGCCTATTATTATTTTGGGATTATTTTGCAGCTTAAAATTTGGCAAGCGATGAAGCAGTTGCTATGTTTGCTGAGTTTAAACCTCCTCGTTTTTAATAGTGCAGCTTATGGTGCTCTTGCAGGAGGTCGCCCCAATTCGTTTTCGGAAGGGCAAAATGCCTTTGCAGGTGTTGTCAACCCTGCAAATGCTGTATGGATAGCAGACCGCTTCGACTTGGGAGCCTTCTGGGTGCATCAAAGATCAAGTCTTAACAACCACGACAACAATCCCTTGTTTGTGCCCGGCAAGTTGGATTTAACTTATAGGTCACGGGATTTATTTACAGCTGATGCGGCGATCCATAAACGAATGAAAATAAGATTTTGTTCAAAAACTTTTGACAGCTCATGGAGCCTAGCAGCTTATTCCATGCCCTCTTTTGTCAAATTACGCACCAAAGAACCTATACCTATTGCCGGGACAACTCCTGTAGTAAATTTGAATAAGATCGACGTTGTTTCTTTGGTTTTTTCGCTCAAGCTTAATCCTTCCCACTCGATTGGTTATGCAATAGACTACTTATATTTTTCCCATCGCAGGGATGGTTTTCAAAATTCAGATAATAGCCTGAGATCTGTTTCACCGGGACATGTGACAAATAACGGAATGGACCATTCCAAAGGAATCGGTTTTGGAATTGGCTGGCGATGGAATATCACGAAACGTTTGGATTTTGGAGCGGCCTGGTCAAAAAAAAGCTATTGCGGGCAATATCGAAAATATCGTGGTTATGAACCTCATCATGCCAAAAATTATATCCCGCAAACTATTGGGGCCGGATTTTCCTATCGTTTTACTTCAAGCTTCGCAGGGCGCTTTGAGGTACTTTGGTCGAATCTTGGAGATTTGCCTGGCGCGAATAATAATGTATTATCAGATGGGAGCCTCAATTTAAATAAGCGGGGTTCTAAAAAATCTCCTGGCCCTGGGCTGAATGATGCAACATACATTAATATGGGATTAGGCTATCAAATAAATAAAATGCTTTCTGTCGGATTGAGTTATTCCCATCGGTGGAAAGTTGCAAAGTCTTCTAATATTTTATCCCATACTTATACTTTGCAGACTATTTACGATGTTGTCTCAATAGGCGCTAATTTTAATTTTCAAAAGCATAGTCTATTTTTGGGGGTCTCACACGGCTTTAAAAATAGAGTGTCAGGTTTTATGCCAATCGAATTGGGGGGAGGACGCTTTACTGGGGAAAAACAAGACACCTCTGTTTCAATTTCCTGGGGATATATACCCAAGTGAATTCAAAATTTGAAATTTGTACTACTTCAAAGCCCCGGGGTTGTGGCGTATCTAAAACGACACAATATTATAATATGGGGTCGTTTTAGATTCGTCAACCGCGGGAGCTTTCAAGCTAGTCCAAATCAAATTTTGAGTTCACTTGGGAATATGTATTAATATAATAACAAAATAAATTAGAGTAAAATTTAAAACTTAAAAAATCGAGAGGTCTTAATTTATGGAGAAAAAACTTTATCGTTCGAAAAAAAATTACATGATAGCTGGAATTTGCGGCGGACTAGGTGAATATTTTAACATTGATCCGACAATTATCCGGTTGATTGTTGCCTTTAGTGTTCTGCTTGGTGGTACCGGTCTTTTTGTTTATCTCATCGCTTGGATTGTCATCCCGCCCGAGCCTGAACAGTAATTTTTATCTTCTAACTACAATTTATTTTCACTTGGTATAGCAAGGGATTGAGCCTACTTAAAAGTTACTAGTTTGACAATCATTAATGGTGGTAAAAATAATATTTTTATATAATTTTTCCCCATCCAGTAATACATGGCGCTTAAGGCCGGATCGATTTTATTTTTGCAAATTGTCAGCATGATATCTAATGCTTTTTGATGATGAATTAAAGCTTTTTGGTAACTTCCGCAGGAAAAAAATTTTTTATAACACTTAAATCATAGTTTGGATAATGAAAAAGATTGCAAAGATAAAAAACAAATTCTAAAAATTAAGACTCAGACAATGGTGTTTCAAGTACTTTCAATGGTGTTTCAAGTACTTTTTTAAGGTCTGAGAGCATATCAAGCCACATATGATCAAATTCATTATTGTTTATTATTTCTTCGGCGGCAGAAACTTCAGCCTTGGCTTCATCGA
Organism: Candidatus Protochlamydia sp.; assembly: GCA_013695355.1. Lineage (GTDB taxonomy): Bacteria > Chlamydiota > Chlamydiia > Chlamydiales > Parachlamydiaceae > Protochlamydia. The sequence goes on along the minus strand of JACDAQ010000032.1, from coordinate 13,258 downwards.
AAAGTTTGCGGTCGATTAAACATTCGACCGTAAATAACTTGGCTTCTATACAATTAGGATCAAGTGCCAGGGCTGCTGCATAAGCTTTTAAGGCTAATTCAATATTGTCGTTCATTTGAGCAGCAACACCCATACGCAGCCAATGTTCGGGGACCCCTGAATTTAACGTGTTCATGAGGCAAAAAAGTGCCACGCAATCAGTAAATTCCTCTTGCTGAAATTTTTCCATGGCTATGCCCTCGATTGCCTTCATGCTAATGTCGCTTATTTTAGTCAGCGCTTGAAGATTTTTTTCACCCGTTTCTTGGATTCCAATCCGCTCCAGTTTTTCTGTTGAAGCCAAAAGTTCTGAAATTAGCATTTGATTGACTTCATCTGAAAGATAACGAGAGCCCTCCTCAAATAAAATATTTAAAGCAATTTCCATTTGATCAGAAAGTTCCGGCATTTTCATAGCTTCTTCCATTTGAAGCTTCATGTTCTCTCGTTTTAATTTAGGATTTTGCATTGATTTAGCAGGGTCATACTCAAACTCCAAACTTTCAATATAAGTGTCTAATTCTTTCTCTAAATCAGCCTCAAATTTATCTTTGGCCTCTTTATTTTTGGATTTTTTAGGAGAAATCTCGCCATGCATCAATGCTAGTAAATAGGGATCCATTTTGCCTCCAATGTATCTTTACATTTAACTTATATTATATAAATTATGCTCATTTGTTGTCATTTTATTTTAAAAATATATTTAAAATTATTAACATAATTAATTGATTAATACTATAATAGTGGTAGTTGTAGTAACACTTTTATAAAATATTAATAAAGGTATCGTTATGGATAGTAGTTTTAGTTTAAGACGACCTGATTTAAGTCAGGCTAAAATTGACCAACCTAGGGAACAGCCGCCAATTCAAGAGGGGAAGGAAGTTCAGAAAGAAGCCTTTGTTGAAGGGCCAAAACTTAGCATTGCAAAAACGTTGAAGAAATATGTCTTTGCGCCTGTTTATACGAGTAAAACCTTGGCCTTGGATAAGGAACTCAAATGGCAGCATCATGCAGCTAATATCGCCTTTGGTGCGGCAGTTTTGGCTGGTGCGCCTATTGCATTACCGGTTTGTGCAATGAGATTGTGCTGGGTGGCGCATGTGGAAAAGAAAATAATAAAAAATGATTTAGCTGTTATGCATGAGTTAGTCAAGGAATGTAATAAACACGGGGTTGATTTGGACAATAAGGGACTTTCAAAAATGGTAAATGCTGTCCAAAATTATAAAGTAGCCGATGCATCATACAAACCTCGCATCAGAGATATCCACACAGTGACAACGGAATTAAAGCATGCTTTGGCAGATAAACAATTGGTCGATTTACGCAAAGATTTTAATAAAATGGGTTACATAGTAGATTCTGATCAGACAAATTATCAGAAAGATAATTATGAGTTATTAGGGAAATTGGCTAAACATCCCCTCCTTGATGATAGAAGCAAAATGATCTTGAAAAGGACAGAAATAAAGCCGACCTTAGAAGAAAAAAAACAAATCGTTGAAGCATTAAATACAATAAAGTTAGAGCTTAATATCTCATTTATTAGAAAATTAGATTCTACCCAACAAAAAAATTTACAGGAAAAGTTAGCAATTCTTGAAGATAAGAACTTAAGGGATTTAGATGGAGCTTTTGCATTACCTCATCTTATTGAGAAAATGTTTACTCCAGATCAAGCAGAGAAAGCAGCTAATTTTGCGAGAGAATACCTGGAAGGGTTAGGAATGAAAGTTGAAATTGATGAGGGGGAAGAAGTTGGAATTGATAAGATGAATGAAGAAAAAATTGAACAAAATACCGCAAACGTTCAAAAGAGTGAAATTACTCCTGAAATTACCTCCGAAATGAAAACCAAGGCTGAAAAGAAGGAAGAAGTAAAAAATTTACTTAATAAGTTCCAGGAATATGAAAAACAAAAAATAATTGATTATTTATGGGATTCTAAAATAGATTTATGGGAATTAAATAAAGTAATAGTTTTAGATCAAAATCAAAAAGATCAAATTGCTTTATTAGTTGCCCATCCTAATCTTGTTAATGATGATAAAGATATAGAAAATGCTATTGCATTCTTGAAAGTAAGTATCGATGCCAAAAAAAGGGAATTTGACAAATAAACTGAAAAGTTTATTTCAATGGGTGAAAGGCTTTTTTTCTCCTGCTACCGTCCTTTCCTTCGCATTTAAATATCTTATTTATAATCTGATATTTTTACAGCTTAAATATCTAGTTTATGAAGCCTCAAACTAAAAATCCTTTCAAGTTGAACGAACGGCAAATTTTAATCAAAGACCGCATTTGGTATTTGCCGGCGATATCGATCGGCATTTTACCTTTCCCGGTAGGAAAAGTGAAGAGATATTTTCATCCGACCAGCCGGTAGCATTGAATGCAGCGGGAATGGAGCATAGATTGCAGCCCGGGCCAAGAGCGTAACCGATGTCAATTGGGTTGAGGTGGAGCGGAAATTTGACCGGACCCGTAAAATTTGGTCAAAAGTTAAAAATTTTGCATTGAACAACCTTTTTATGATCTGCGGAGAGGGACTTAGTGCCACTTCTAATTATTTTCCGGGAGATTGCATCGAGGGTGTCTTTATTAATTTTCCCGATGCGTGGCCAAAAAGAAAGCATGCAAGGCATCGGTTGATCCAACCTCGCTTTGTACAAGAGCTTCACCGAATTTTAAAAACCAGTAAGTTATTGACCATTGTGACCGATGATGCTGTTTATTCTGCAAGCTTAATTAAAGTGATGCAAGGCATTGCAGGGTTTGTATCCATTTTTGCATCTCCGTATTATGTCAACGACTACCCGGGTTACGGCTCTTCTTTTTTCGAAGAGCTCTGGCGCGAAAAAGGAAAAGAGATCCGTTATCATGTTTTTAGAAAGCAGTAAAATTGAAAGCCAAATAGAGCCTATTGAAGGCATCCTGTGGGATGCTCCGCACTACACTTATTCCGGTAAGCCTTTTATCCCCTATATCTGGGACGGGAAACCGGCTGCAATTCCCCGATAGTGCATTTAATGCACTGACGATTTATCTGGATGGCAAAATCCATTCAGACCTTTCCTGGCACATAGCTAAGAGGAAGCGATGAATGCGGTCCGGCAAGGGCGCTGCATTTTATGGCATTTGGATCTGGGATTATTTGACGGGATGCCATTGCCCTTGGTTAACCAAACGCAGTTCCTCTCTCACGGTTTAGCGCTTAAACATTTCAAAGATAACTAACTTTATTTTCACTTGGTATAGCAAGGGATTGAGCATACAAAGTTACTAGTAGTTCACATTCAATAATGGTGGTAAAAATAATATTATCTTAAATTTTTGCCATCTTTTCGTACTTTTTTTTCATTGACAGTGTTTTTTTTCCTTGAAGACTTTCTAAGCTGATTTCTCCTATTGATTTTAATTATAAAAAAATCTTAATACAATATGTGATAGGAATTAGTGCTCTGTTACAAAAGTTTTAATGCCAAATTTGAGCTTAACAGAGCAAAAGCCCAAAAAAGAGAACCTAAATTTACCGTTTGATCGCATTATGAAAAAAAAGTTTTTATTAGGCATGCTTGCTATAGTTCTCGCTGTGATTGCTATTGCTATCAAGCTCAGTGATGAAAGAACTTTAGTTTTTCATCCTAAAGGATTAATCGCCCAGCAAGAATATGCGCTGATTGTCACAAACGTCCTCCTCATGTTGCTTATCATTGTACCTACTTACATCCTTTTATTTTGGGTGGTATATAAGTATTGCATTAAGCAAGATAACAATGATTATGATCCCGAGCATACTTTTGGGGTGGCTGGCGAAGTGGCGATGTGGGGCTTTCCTTCAATCATTGTAGCCATAATGTCAGTTGTCACATGGTATGCGACGCATGAACTGGACCCTTACAAGCCTTTAGAAAGCGACGTTAAGCCCCTCACAGTACAGGTCGTTGCCCTGGACTGGAAATGGTTGTTTATCTATCCCGAACAGGGCATAGCCACCTTGAATTTCTTACATATTCCGGAAAAGACGCCTATCCATTTTAGGCTAACAGCAGATGGCGCACCTATGAACTCTTTTTGGATCCCGCAATTGAGCGGGCAAATTTACTCCATGGCAGGAATGTCAACCCAGCTTCACATCATGGCTGATGGGCCGGGAGAATATGCCGGCAGAGCCGTTGAAATCAATGGTGAGGGCTATTCGGATATGACTTTTTCTGCTAGATCAACTTCTGCAATAGACTTTGAAAATTGGATCGGACAGGTAAAAAAGTCGTCTGATCATTTAACTGAAGCGGTCTATGAAGATCTTGTCAAACCTTCGATCAATAAATCAACTATTTTATTTTCTGAAGTTGAGGAGAATCTTTATCATAAAATAATCCATAAATACATGAATCCAGCCAAACCGGTATTATGAAAGAATTTTTTTTAGGAAAACTGACATACGAAGATCTCCCGCATGCTTGGTATACTATTGGGGGAACGCTTTTTATGATTCTTGTCATCATTGTAATCTCAATTTATCTTACAAAAGCCAAGCTTTGGGGCTGGCTATGGCATGACTGGTTGACGACTACCGACCCTAAAAAGATTGGGACCATGTACATGATCTTTGCAGCCTTGATGTTTTTTCGGGGCATGCTTGATTCAGGAATGGTGTGGCTGCAACAATCTATCGCAGCTGATTCACCAGGATATCTCAGTACCGACCATTTTCAGCAAATATTCACGGCTCATGGTGATATCATGGTCTTTTTTGTGACAATGGGCTTTTTCTTTGGAATTATGAACTGGATAGTGCCCCTTCAAATCGGGGCCCGCGATCTGGCTTTCCCCTTTGTCAATTCTTTAGGTTTTTGGCTCACTGCCGCAGGTGGAATACTTATTAATATCTTCTTTGTTTTCGGCGGAGATTTTGCCAATACAGGCTGGCTGGCCCTGGCCCCTTTTTCTGAAATTGAATTCAATCCAAGCGAGGGGGTCGATTATCTTCTTTGGAGCTTGCAGCTGTCAGGGCTGGGAAGTTTATTAGCTGGAATTAATTTTTTGGTCACCATTATTAAAAAACGGGCCCCGGGGATGACCTTGATGAGAATGCCCTTATTCACGTGGAGCTGTTTATGCGCTATGGTGCTGGTTGTTTCAGCCTTCCCCGTACTGACAGCGGCAACCTTGCTGCTTTGGCTTGACCGTGCCTTGGATATGCATTTCTTTACGATAGGACATGGCGGCAATCAAATGATGTATTGGAATCTTATATGGATGTGGGGCCATCCTGAAGTTTATATTTTAGTCATCCCGGCCTACGGCATGTTTTCAGAAATTGTCTCAACTTTTTCCCAAAAGAAAATTTCTAACTATACCTCCCAGATTGTGGCCTTAGTAGCTGTCACCTTAATATCATACCTGGTTTGGCTGCATCATTTTTTTGTAATGGGAGCCGGCCCAACTGTAAACTCTTTTTTTGGCATTGTTACGATGCTGATTGCCATCCCTTCAGGGGTCCTCGTATTTAACTGGATCCTGACAATGTATAAAGGAAAAGTCAATTTTGCCCCCCCAATGTATTGGTTTGTCGGATTTTTAACTTTATTTATGATCGGCGGGATGGGAGGAGTATTCATGGCAGCCCCTCCGATGGATTTTCAGGTACATAACAGCTTGTTCCTTGTAGCCCATTTCCATACGATGATTATCGGAGTCGCACTTTTCGGGATTTTTGCCGGCACTGCCTATTGGTTTCCTAAAATTTTTGGATTCAAACTTAACGAAGAACTGGACAAAAAAGCCTTTTGGTTTTGGTATATAGGCTTTTTTGTCTCTTTTATCCCCCTTTATATTTTAGGGTTCATGGGAACGCCACGCCGAATAGATCATTATGATTCCTCGACAGGCTGGCAGCCCTTATATATTACCGCAATGATTGGATTTATCATTATTTCTATCGGCATTGGAATTCAAATTTATATGATTTATGTCAGTATAAGAGACAGGAAACAGAATATGGACCTAACCGGGGATCCATGGAATGGCCGGACGCTTGAATGGGCGGCTCGATCTCCTCCTCCTTTTTATAACTTTGCTGTCGTACCACCCATTACAAGCTATGAACCATTTTGGGATCTGAAAAAGCAAGGCTGGCAACCGGATAAAAATTATCACGATATTGAATGTTTTAAAAATACTGGTATGGGTATTTATATTTCCATCTTCGCTTTTTTAGCGGGGTTTGCGATGGTCTGGCACATGGTGGCCCTTTTGATTGTGGGCCTGATAGGAGTGGTCGCTTGCGTGATCATTCTTTCATTTGATGACCATTTGGAATACATGCTGCCTGCGGCTGAAGTTGCAAAGATCGAAGCATCTTACGAAAAGGATAAACATGGAAGCGGAAGCTAGCGATTCAAAAGTTTTTGGCTTTTGGCTCTATTTGATGACCGACCTTATTATTTTTGCAGCGCTTTTTGCCTGCTTTCTAGTATTGGATGAGAATGTTTTCGATGGGCCATCTCTCAAAGAATTGTATCATATGCCTTCTATACTGACTGAAACGCTTATTCTGCTCACCAGCAGCTTTACCTGCTCCCTTGGTATGCTGGCAGTTCACCAGCACTCAAAAAAATGGGCAATCAGCTGGTTTACTATTACAATCCTTTTGGGCATGTCTTTTCTCTGGTTTGAAATGCATGAATTTATTGAGTTTGTCGAGAAGGGGGCGAGCTGGCGGCGCAGTGCCTCTTTATCATCTTTTTTTACACTTGTAGGGACGCATGGGCTGCATATTTTCTTTGGGCTCATTTGGATGGCTGTGATCAATTTCCGCATTGCCTTACGGCCGCTGGACCATCATAGTGTCTCAAGAATTTTTCGTATGGCCCTTTTTTGGCACTTTCTTGATTTGGTTTGGATATTTATTTTCACGGTTGTTTACGGAATGGTATATTTAAAATAGGAATGTTATGCATCATGCACTTTTTTTAAGTGTGGCAGGATTTATTACATCGCTGCTGCTTACCCTTGCTTCCTACTTTATTATCATCAATCCCGAGGCTTTTAGTTTAGACATTCATACTGCCATCGGGGTAATTTTTACGCTTGCCCTCCTTCAATCGATTGTACAGCTTATTTTTTTCATCCATGTCTGGAAAGAAAATGGGTCCTATTGGAATTTAGCTGTTTTTCTATCGACAGTTTCGATCATTTTCATCGTTGTATTTTTTTCCATCTGGATTATGAACCACCTTAATTACAACATGCATTGATTTTTCCTCTTTTCAGAGGCCTTTTTTTTAATTTACATCTTCCATGTTTTTATCTTTTTATTATTGTCAAATTTCATGTCATATTTTAGAATCAATTTATTTATAAACTAGTAATGGTTTTTATGGAAATTTTTAATACAATTCATTTGTTTTATTTTAATAATATAACTGATATTCGCAGTGGTATCGAACCCCGACGCCCTTTGTTTTCTTTTTTTGATCGGGCCGAAGGTAAAGGAAATGCTTATTTGGAAGAAGCTCGTTATTGGTTAAAAGGCAAACGGATGACTCTTTTCACTAATGAGGTTATCGTTGAACCTAATAATAAAAATTATAACTCATTAATTTCTAAGATACAGAGTATTGCTAAAGCTATTTTATATTTTATTCCCGGCATACTAATAAAATCTTTCGTTTGGACATTTGATTTTTCTTATGTTAATCAAAGAAACAGGCGAGTTACGGAGTTATTAAAAAGGGCTTCAAGTTTTACACGTCAGTGTGATCTTCGGCCTCATTTTTTTCAGCCCGAACAGTTCGCACAGCCAGCTATAGAACAAAGGCAAAGTAATTTTAATAACATTCCCCACGACATACAATTTTTTGAAATCTTACCTTTTTTAAAGGATCGAGATTTAGGAGCTCTGGCTCAAACATGCAAACAAAACCATAAATTAGTATTTGACTTTTCAGCAGATGAAATTTTTCAACTTCGAGATTATCCTCCTTTCATCGTAGAAGCTTTAGGGAAATAAAGATTATTGCACCTACCTTTAGCAATCTTGCCAGATGGATGGCACAGTTTATTTGAGAGGTCTCAGGAATCAACGGATTTTTATGCACAAGAAGATTTTAATGTGCTCGATACTGAAATACTTTTATTATGTCAAACTTTTAATCATGGTAATTTTTCAATTTTCATGGAAAACCATCCGATACAAAAAATACAAATGAAAGAAGGCCCTGCTTTATACCCAAGTGAACTCAAAAATTGGATTTGGACTAGCGTGAAAGCTCCCGCGGTTGCCGGATCTAAAACGACCCCATATTATAATATTGGGTCGTTTTAGATACGCCAACCCCGGGGCTTTGACGCAGTCCAAATTCCAACTTTTGAATTCACTTGGGTATAATTATCCGCATTAAAGATAATATACTTAATGAAGAAAAAGTCTTTATCCTGGCTAAAATGAATGAAAAATGGAGAGTGATTACCCCCCTCTTATCTGGTGGAATGTTTTTATTTTTGAATGACATGTATTTTCATGAAGACATTCCAATAGTTAAAGACTATTTAAAACGTTTATTTAGAGGAGAGTCTTGCGGCAATTTTCCGGACGATCTAAATTTAGATATTCAAATCAACTATCAGCAAGCAAAAGCTTCTGATCTCTTGAACGAAGGCCCCCTTTTATGTCCGGATGGAATGACTCCGGTTGTTCAACTTTGGCCTGCGGTAGTTTAATTTTAGCTTATGTAGGCTGGCACATTTTCTTATTGGCTATGAGCTTTAAGAAATGTAAGAATTGCTTTGACATGTATCGTAAATGTACCGCGGAGTTTCAGGTTAAAAGTCGTTAAATCTTGTTTACAGAGCATTATGCTATGTAAACAAGATAATTTTTTTTCATTTTAAATATCGTTTGTTTTTAGCGAGTTCATATCAATGACAAAGCGGTACTTTACGTCGCTTTTGAGCATCCGTTCATAAGCTTCGTTAATTTTTTGAATGGGGATCATCTCAATATCAGACGTAATATTATTTTTGGCACAAAAATCAAGCATCTCCTGAGTTTCCTTAATTCCTCCGATCAGTGAGCCGCCGATCTGCCTGCGCCTAAAAATTAGTTGGTTGACTGTCGGCGAAGGGTGAGGCTCTTCGGGAGCACCCACCAGGCATATTGAACCATCGCGCTTGAGCAGACTAAGAAAAGGGTCTAAATTGTGGGAGGCCGCAACAGTATCGATCACAAAATCAAAGCGGTTTTCCTGCTTTTTCATTTCTTCAGGATTTTTTGAAATGACCACTTCATCGGCGCCCAGCTTTTTTCCATCTTCAATTTTATGAGGAGATGTTGTAAATAAAACAACTTTGGCTCCCATAGCATGGGCTAGCTTGATTGCCATATGGCCCAGACCGCCTAGACCTACGACTCCTACGATGCTTCCTTCTTTGACATTCCAGTGGCGCAAGGCGGAATACGTAGTAATTCCGGCGCAAAGGAGGGGGGCAACGCCTGCATAATCCTTTTCTTTGAATTCCTTCGGCACATGCAGGACAAACTTGCTGTCCACAATAATTTGCGTAGAATAGCCTCCATACGTGACTGATTGGTCGATTTTATCTTTTCCATTGTAGGTAAAAACGGGAATAAGGTCGCAATATTGTTCAAGATGATCCTGGCAATTTTGACAATTGCCGCATGAATCGACCATGCAGCCTACTGCTACGGTATCGCCTGCTTTAAAAGCCGTGACATTTTTCCCTGCCTGCATCACTTTTCCAACGATCTCATGCCCTGGAACTACCGGATAAATGGTATTCTTCCATTGATTTCGGGCAGTATGCAGATCTGAATGGCAAACTCCGCAAAATAATATATCGATTTGTACATCATTAGGTCGAAGGTCCCGTCTTTCTAAATTATAGGGGGCCAAAGGAGCAGTAGCTTGCTGAGCTGCGTAGCTTTTAATTTGAGTCATAAATACCTACTTTTCAAATCACGTTAATGCTTTATGTAAATTATTGTCTTTCAATTTTTTTTTCTACTTTTTTTGCGCTAATAAAGTATTCTTGGATAAATAGGCGTTGCAATGGCAAGAGCGAGGCAAAGAACTACTAAAGTTATGCCGAAATCAAAGCCAAGGCCAAAATGGCTGACCTCATCCACGATCATCAGGCAGCGCAATGCGTCCACTTGGTAGGTCAATGGGTTGAATAGCGAAAGGGTTTTAAGCCAGTCAGGCATAAGATTGATGGGATACAAGGCGTTGCTAGCAAAAAATAAAGGCATTGTCAAAACCTGGCCGATCCCCATGAACCGTTCTCTTTTTTTCACAATAGCGGCCGCAGTCAGGGAAAAGGTAGAAAAAATAGCACCTCCAAGCATGACCATGGCACATACTCCTAATAATGCAAAAACATCAAATCTTAAATGGATGCCGAGGAAAAATGAAAGGGCATAAATAATAAAAACCTGGGAAAGGCTGCGGATCCCCCCAGAAATGCCGCGAGCTAAAATCAAAATTACCCGTGGAACAGGCGAGACTAGTATTTTTTGTAAAATTCCTATATCCCGTTCCCATATCAGAGAAATGCCATAAAAAATTCCTACAAATAGGACGCTTTGCGCTAAAATTCCAGGGGCCATAAAATCAAGATAGGAATTTTCCCCTATAGGGATCGCACGGACTTTGGCCATTGCCTGGCCGAAGATCAACAGCCAAATAATCGGCTGGATCATCCGGGTAATAAGTTCAAAGGGATCGTGCCGCAATTTGCGTAAATCTGCTTCAATCAGGGCCGAGGCCTGGAGAATACTAGTCCATGCGCGATAAAGTCTGCCTGATTTTTTTACCATATTAAATTTTCCCGTCATTAATCGAAGTCCCTGTAAACTGCAGAAAGACATCGTTAAGTGTTGCACCTGGTCCGATTGCTTTTTTCAAATTGTCAGGGGAGTCAAGCTTCAAAATATGGCCCAGGTGCATAAAAGCCACCATATCACAAAGAATATCAGCTTCTTCCATGTCATGTGTAGTGATAAGGATAGTTGTCCTATGTTGCTTGCGCAATTCTTTGATGCGCTGCCATAAAATTCTGCGGGAAGAGGGGTCCAGTCCAACGGTCGGTTCATCCAAAAAAAGAACGGGAGGCTGATGAACCAGGGCTTGGGCTATCTCCAGCCGTCTAACCATCCCGCCCGAGTATTGACCTACCAACTGATCGGCAAACTCTATTAAACCCATAAATTTAAGGAGTTCATGGATCCTTAGTTGGCGCTTTTCTGAAGGAAGACAATATAATTTTGCCGAAAGCAAAAGATTCTCATAGCCTGTTAAATCCCGATCGGCTGAAAGGAGCTGCGGAACGTAGCCGATATGCTGCCGGACAAGGGAGGGCTCCCGGACTATGTCATAGCCTTTGATTTTTGCCGTCCCCAAAGTAGGTGGAAGGAGAGTTGTCAGCATCTTAATGAGAGTGCTTTTGCCCGCGCCATTTGGTCCTAATAACCCTAAAATCTTACCTGTTTGCACAGTTAATGAAATGCAGTCAACTGCCCGATGGGAGTTATAGTTATGGGTAAGCTTGATTGTTTCGATCATGATCGCTTTCATGATTTCTTCGGGAGAAGCGAGAGTGTCAATTTATAGCCTATTCAAAAATTTATAAAAGAGAATCAAATTTAAAGTCTATTTGGTGGCAGTAAGTTTCTAATACTGGAAGGAAGTTTTTCAAGCATCTTTTTTTCAATCCGCTTTGAATTTTTTTGATAAATAATGCCAAGAAAAATAATGCCCAGGCCGATAAGGCTCAAAATAAAAGGAAATGCAGTAGAATCTTTAAATAAGTTATACGTTAGGTGGGCAAGATAAGCAAATACACCCAGACACCCAAAAATCATTAAAACCATTCTTTTTAACACGATTGAAAAAACCATCATCATCAAGTTGATAATGAGGTAAATAAATAGTGTTATCTCACTTTTGCCCCATACCAAGCCTCCTAGACCGCACCAAAATGATAGCGTGCCAAAAAAATAGCTCCAAAATCCATAATCTCCCTTTTTCTTGTGATCGAGGCCAATGCCTAATGCAATCAGCGCTATGCCAAACAACATGGATAACCCATATTTATGCTCTGGGGAAATTTCACGGCCGAAAATGAAGGGAACTAAATCCATCGTCAAAAACCACATCGATAAAAAAATCGGGACCGTAATGAATGGAAAAGGAAAAAAAAAGAGGGCGATGATGCCTGCAAGTATTGTTCCAAGTTCCATATAGATCCATTTCCCAGCCACTGTAGTGTAAAAGTCACTATATTGACCTGTATTATCGTTCGGCCAAAGATTATAGTGAGTTTGTAAGCCATAAATAGCCAGTGGGACCATGCACACGGCCATGGTGATGAGCAGGCCTGAAGGAACTTTTAGCTGTTTTTTTTTCCATAATATAGCTCCTAAGCCTGTGAATAACAAGGCATATACCGAAGCAATAAGAAAAATCCCCCCTCCCCCAAATACTTCCCAACCTAAATTCATGAACCATGTCATTGCAGAAATGACAATCATTGCCCCAAGGTAAAATAAATATTTTGCAAAAGGATTGGTTTCGGAATCTTTATTAATTCTTCCAAGCCTGTTCCAAAGGGCTGCAGCCTGCTCTTTTGGTATTTTTAATTCCGACGCGATAGCAAAAAAATTGTCCTCAAATATTTTCATGTTTACCCTGGTATTTAAGCGGCTGAATTAAATTTCGGAATCACCCCTGGTTTTGAGTTTATTAATAAGGTGCATTTTTAATTAAATACTAGTAAAATTGCGTTAAAATCCAACCAATATTTAGTTATGAGCTCCCTTCCCTGGTATAAAGATGGCTTGCGCTTAAGAACCTGTTCAAAATGCACCGAGTGCGGCAAATGCTGCACGGGTACTTCAGGCTACTTTGGGCTGACTGAAGAAGAAATTCAGGGAATGGCAGCCCAGTTGAACTTAACGGTAAAAACGTTCAAAATTAAATACACGCGGCAGCGTGATAACCGGTTTGCTTTGACAGAGCAGAAATCTGAGAACGGGGAATACTGCTGCATTTTTCTTAAGGGAAATATACCCAAGTGAATTCAAAAATTGGAAATTTGGACTGCTTCAAAGCCCCGGGGTTGGCGTATCTAAAACGACCCAATATTATAATATGGGGTCGTTTTAGATCCGTCAACCGCGGGAGCTTTCAAG
>JACDAQ010000018.1 GCA_013695355.1 Candidatus Protochlamydia sp. | reverse complement strand
TACGAACATATTCTAGATATTTGTTGTGAAGCTTGGAACGCCTTTACTTCAAAGGCTGGAGCGGTGCGTCAATTGTGTACAAGAGAATGGGCAAGAACTAAAAGTTATTTTTGATAAATGGTATAATATCCTGCGTTTCCGCATCCATTCCTATGTGGAACTTTCTCCATGTCCTGCGCTTGCTCTTCCCATGCACTTTTACTTCCATTCTCCCTCCCCATATACCTTAAGTCCTGTAGAATCAAACTAATATGACAAGCTTTCTTCCCTTGAGTCAATCGACTAACTCTTTTATGAAGCGACTAGCTCGCCTCGAAATCTGTGAATAGCTCGGGACTGGAAGATCAAGACCCACCGCACTAAACATTGACTGGACAAATCCTTGCAAATTCCTCAGCGAGCGTTTATACACTTCTCTAAGAATCAGCATCATTAGAATTGCTTCATCGGAATATGTTGCAGGTCTTCCTGCTTGGCAAGTGTGATAGGAAGAAAACCAGTTTTTGAATGCTTTTTCATCAATCCAAACATTTATGCTTCCTCTTTGAATAAGAGCTCTGTTATACTCGGCCCAATTTCGAATACGATAGGTCGGTTCAGTTTGCATGGATAGCCCCTGTGTTCTTTTGTCAGAAACAGCCTACTCCATGCATTTTTTATTTACATGCTATTTCAAATTTGACGTGAAGCCTATTATGCAACAAGGCCCTTCTAAAAGCCTTTTAGCCAATTCGGCAGAAATATAGCCTTTATCGCCAAATAATTTTCCAACAATTCCCTTTGATAAAATTTCTACAAGAGAAGTATCTGAAGCATTTCCTGGTGTAAGCTGAAAAGATAAAATTTCCCCTAATTCATTGATAATCAAATGCAGTTTAAACCCATAAAACCAACCTGCAGTTGTTTTACCACTCTTGGCTAATCCTTTAAAAACCTTATTTCTTCGAATACGTTTATTATGGCAAACATCAATCGACGTTGAATCAATAAAAGCTATTCCTGTTATTTCACCTCTTCTATTCAAAAGATATGTAAGCAAGGGAATGAACAAATTTTTCATTAAATAACAAAGCGGCTGTAGCTAATTAATTTTGGAAAGTCTTTTCTCAAGTACTTACAAGCAAATTCATAAAAATATTTGAAGGTTCTGTAATTCGACTGATGGAATAGAATTACAATTGTCATCATTTCAGAAATAGATAACACTGGTTCTGGCCCTCGCCTGCTCTTGCCATTATTTATTAAATGATTATTCCATTCGCTCTTAAAAAAATTCCATAATACATCTACACTGCAATATAATTGAGTTAAATCCATTTCGACCTCTCTTGATAACATTAGTTGTGATAAACAAATGTTTTAAATCATGAGAGGTCTTTTGTCACCATTTTTTTACCTATCTAATTGCTCTCCAATTAGATAAACCCAAAACTCAGGTTAGCTATATTTTTTTTGTAGTATCTGCTATGTAAATGATTAATTGAAGTTTTTTCGCAGTTATATTGTTTCAGCAGCGCAGATTTAACGCTAGAAACGGCATTGCAGTAGGAGCCTATGGCGCTGCTAAACGCTATTGCAATTACCAAGCAGTAGGATTCGAGTATAATTGGCTAAATTGGAGGGGGTTGAGATTCTCAAAATTTATTATCACAACTATCAATAATCGAGGTTGAAGCGGACCAATCAATGGTACATAGCTATTCCCCTTCTATGATTCCAACAGGTAGAGGGGATTTTGAATTTGAAATGTCATCAGCGGCCATACGTACAATTTTAGGTTGAAAACTTCCTAACACATCAACTAAATCTTTTTGTTCTTCCATAACCACATGAATTGATTTATAGGCTTGAGGAGCTTCATCAAGGCCTCCGCCGATCAAATCAACGCCATGCTTTGAAAGATATTCATCATATTGTTCAGGGGTAATCGTTTTTTTAGCTTTGGTGCGAGCCATTTGCCGTCCGCTGCCATGTGAAGCGGAATTCAAAGAATCAGGATGACCCTTACCTATAACTAAATATCCAGGATCTGCCATAGTCCCTGAAATTATCCCTAGGACACCTTTTCCAGCTGGAGTTGCACCTTTTCGATGGACGATTGCTTCCTTCTCTTTTCCATTAACATAAATTTTCACCCTCCATGCAAAATTGTGATGGTTTTCTATTGTCGCTATTGGGGATATTCCCATTGCTTGACTTATTCTTTGGTGGATCACATGATGATTCGCCGATGCAAACTCTCCTGCAAGCTGCATCGCATCCCAGTATTCTTTACCGAGATCGTGATCAAGAGTCAACCAGGCCAAATGTCTCACAGAATGATCTAATTCTGCCATTTGGGACATTGCAATTTGCGTATAATAATTGGCGATTTTAAAACCTACGCCTCTCGAACCGCTATGCGAAAGTAATGCGAGATAATGTCCGGCAGTAATATTAAAAGGATTTTTGGCATTAATTTCCAATTCTCCCCATTCTACAAAATGATTTCCTCCCCCGCTTGTTCCAATTTGATGGATAGCAGTTTGCCTCAAGGATCGGGTAAGCTTTGTTAGTTCCCAATGAGATTTATCTAAAATCGGGTGCTCAATTTTACCATCATGTAGACCGGCAGCTCCAGAACCAAAGATGGTGTTATTTAAAAGTGCGGAGTAAAGCTTTTTATAATCTTTGTTTTCAGGGTCTTTTAAAACTTTTGGGGAAGAGGGATAGATTGAAAGATTCATTCTACAAGCAATGTCGACACCTACTGCATAAGGAATGACTGAATTTTCAGTGGCTAAAACTCCACCAATTGGTAAGCCATATCTCAGATGAGCGTCTGGCATTAAAGCTCCCGCTATAGTCACAAGTAGACGAGCAGCTCCAGTCATTTGGGCCATCGTTTCTTGTTCGATGTTCTTTTCCCCCCAAATTTCATAAGGAACTGGGGAGGATTTAAGCCGCAAACTTTTTCGTATTGATGCTTGTTTTTTTTTCTATATTTTGTACGAAAGTGACCGCTTCTTTTGAGTCTATTTTGAAGTGTTTCAAGGCTTAGCCTTTCTCTCTCTGAGTAAGCATTGTTAATGCTATAAAGTCTTGAAATTCTTTGGGATTCATTCTGACCTTTGGAGGTTGAAAATAACAAACATTATGTTTTTATAAGGCCGTCGAAAATCAAAAGAGACTTTGTCATTTTCATTCTATTTAACTGCTTCTGTCTTAAAACGTTCGTTCTCACTTTTTATTTTTACTATTTATTAGAACCTTCATTTTAGAATCGCAGATTTTGCCCTCTATTTTTTTTCTAAACGTTCTTTAAGAACATGGTTTTCAATATCTATGATCAGGCTCTAAGAAAAGTTAAAAGTCCTGCTTCTTTTTAAGCAAGTTAGCCGGATGCTGCCTACTTTTTCCCTTAAATTTGAAAAAAATTGAATCTAATTACAGTTTATTATATAGAATTAAAGCTCATATCACATGGATTAGCAAATCTTAAGAAAATGAAGAGGAGGTGATGCATAGATAAAAATCAGGCCTATAAGTGATAAGATAATTTTCTTTTCCAAAAAAACCTTAAATTTTAAGAGGGATTACTATGAAAAAAGATCCAACTTTATATAGCATATTTATTGATGAATTAGAAGATATGTTAAGTTGTGAAAATCAGATTATTGAAGCACTTCAAAAAATGATTAAATTGGCTTCCTCTGAAGATTTAATAAAGGCATTCTCTGATCATTTAGAAGAAACAGAAATTCAAGTCAAAAGACTTGAAAATATTTTTTCCCTTCTCGAATTGCCCCCAAAAGAAAAAAAATGTAAAGGTATGGAAGGCATTTTAAAAGAAGGCGATGAAATGTTTAAAGGGAAAACCAAAGATTCACTTTTAGATGCTATACTTATCAGTGCAGCACAAAAAGTCGAGCATTATGAAATAGCTTCTTATGGAACTCTTCGTAGCTTTGCTAGTCAATTAGATTTAGATAAAGAAATTGTTGATCTAATTCAAGAAAACCTCAAGGAAGAAGGGGCTGCTGATAAAAAATTAACCAAAATTGCAGATGGAAGTATTTTTTCTGACGGAATTAATACACAGGCTGCAGAGCCTGCTAAACACAAAAAATAATTGTTAATTTTAAAAACCTGTTCATATCTATGAACAGGTTCTAATTTGAAGGTGTCCATATTTCTGATGCAGCCCAACACTTCTTTACAATTTTTTTAAATCTAGTGCATTTTGTGTTGCAGCGCCAAATTTAGTATTATCGAAAATTACCCAGGAAGACGCGTTTGCATGGTTAGCAAGTTGATGCAAATATGCAGCGTCATAAGATGATGTATAAATTTTTGGCGATCCGTGCAGACGATAGTATTCAAAAGATTGCTCAGTATGACCTTTTATAGGCGCAATGGGAGGATCTGCAACGACAGGTATGATTCGATTGTCTATTAAAACCGCAAGAGCCTCTGGCGATGCCCAAGAAATATTGCGGGGTTCCAAAACCACTTGTCCGTCAAACTGATTACGTAATAGTTTAAAAAAGCTATCGCCAATTTTTGATTCAAATTTCAGGCTGGGAGGCAATTGGATCAAAATCGGTCCTAATTTTTTTTTTAGGAAACTTACTTCTTTGATAAACTGATCTAAAAGGTTATGTGCTTCGACTAATCGTTGATGATGAGTAATTTCTTTCGGCATTTTTACTGAAAACAAAAAATCATCTGGGGTAGCGGCTGCCCACCGTTCATATGTAATTTTTTGATGCGATCTATAAAAAGAAGTGTTAATTTCTACAGCATTAAAGACTTTAGAATATCGTTCAAGCAAACTATTTCCGGCTGGGAAGTGCTCGTGCAAATTTGATGGGATGTACCATCCGGCAGTGCCTATGTGTAGAAGTTTGTCTTTTTTTAGCATGACGCAACTAAAGCAAAATCTTTACGGCAAGCGTTAGCAGCCAGATGGGCATAGCGCGTAGGTTCTGGAAGGCGATGCCTTTTTTGACAGCTGATAACTAATTCAACGGCAGACTTTAAAGTTATCTTATGGCCAGTCGAAATAATTAGAGGAGAGCATCTTTTCTTCGTCCGCAGCAACATTCCAATCTCTTTTCCTTTCCATAAAAGAGAAACCATACTTCCAGGCTCCTCTGGAAGAGGAGATGCCGGTTTCCCAACCAAGATAGATTTTGCCACGCCAATAGTTGGAATATCCAATAAAACGCCTAAATGACTAGCTACTCCCAAACCTCTGGGATGGCTTATTCCATGTCCATCGACCATGATTAGATCTGGTAAGAGCGATAATTTGCTGAAAGCATTAATGAGCGACGGCACTTCACGAAATCCTAGAAGGCCGGGCACATAAGGAAACGTTTGTTTGATTGATTCAGTTGCTGTTTCCAAAATGGTTAAGGAGGGGTATGATGCAACAACTACCGCTCCAAATATCATTTGTTCAGGATCAAATGGTGTATTACTGACATCCATTCCTGCAATAGTGTTTATCGGATGCTTGACCTCATCAATCAATGAAACTTTTTCCGCCATTTCCTTTTGAGCAGTGTGAGCATCTGCAATCGTATCAAAGAAAAGCCATTTAGGATTCGATACTTTCATCTTTACCCCCTATTTTTTCACTTCTTTTTATAAAATTTTTCCACGTATAAACTCAAGTGAGAATCTGGATATACGATCGCCATTCCCTTTCTCTGAAGCTTCATGTACTGCTTAAGCTTGCTTTAATTTGTAAATAAATAAATTTAATGCTATAGAAAATTTAATTGTGCTTCATGCCTGGCAAGATCCAAAATTTAGTTGAAAGGAGAATATACTATGGCCAATATGTCAAAAAAATCAGATTACTCACCAGCTGCTGAAAAGACTAAAACCAAAGAGGCTACCTGGCCAGACTTTGCAGTAGGCTTGTATGATAAACTAAGCGGAAGAGGAAGCAAGATCACTTATAAATTCGATGACTTAAATATTTTCATTCCTTCGAAATTAGGTGAAGATTCCGATCATTTTCATTGGAGAATGGATGGTTCAATCCAAATAAGTTCTGAAGATGAAGTTAATTCTAATGAAAATGAGGAATAACACTCTCCATGGCAAAGGGTATTTAAATATTCTTTTGGATAGTAATTTTATGAGAATGGAATGGGAAGGTCAGAATATAAAAATGACCTTCTCATCTTATCAGGCACTGAGAAAATTTTTTCTTTGTAAAAAGCCTTTAGAGAATATCATGGAAATGATTTGTCCCAAAATGCATTTTCAAAATTTAACTTTAAATTTTTATCTGAAAGATTTTTTGATCGGTGAAACGAATGGAAATATTCCAAATACCTTCTTCGGAAAATATATGGGATTAAAAAATACAAAGCTTTATTTTGGTAATTTTTTAAAGTATTTTTTTAGTTAGCTATTTTTGAACTTGCCTTTCATCTTTTGAATCCTTTGGTTTTTTTTCAATAAATACATCAACCTGCTGGCCTACATAAATATAGTAGTCTTTTGGCTGTTCAAAGGAATAAATGACCTGTAATACACGTGTATCGACCCTTTCATTACTTGCTCCTGTCAAAGAGAGCTTAGGCAGAACATAGGGCTCAACTCTCTCAAATTTTAATGGAATTGCAATGGATGTATTATTTTTAGGATAGGCCACTGCCGTACTCGTAGGCAAAAACCATCCAGCATTCTGTTCATCAATTTCAGCCCTTACCTGTATCTTTTCCAGATCCCCTAAAATAATTGTGGGGGTATTCTTAGAAACATATTCACCTTCCCTGATATTATTTTGTAATACCACACCATTTTTTGGCGCCAAAACCGTGAGGCGGTCGATTAGTTGTTGTGTTTGCATGACTGAAGCTATTGCTTTTTGCAATTCAGCCTGGGCCACTTTAACATCATTTTCTTTGGTTTTTAATTCTTCTGCACTGATGGCGCGAGGATCTTGTATTCCTCGTAGACGATTCCATTGGTCTTCTAACCGTGTTAATGCGGCTTTTGCGACGTTTACATTGGCTTGTTCGTACATCCGCTGTGCCTCCAGTATGCGGCTGTCTATCTGAAAAAGAGGGTCCCCTTTTTTCACACTTGTGCCTACAGTTACAAATAATTTAGCCACAATCCCTTCTTCCGGTACCCCAATTGCAATGTTCTTATCGGCCGATTCAACGATTCCAGAGCCTGCAATTGAATTGACATATGGATTGATAGAGGGCTCTACAACATGGGGAGCTACTGGTGGGGGCTCGCTCATATTTTTGATTAAAATTCCTGTTAAAATAAAACCAGCAATGGCTGCATAGATCGCAAATGTTCTAAAAATAATCATAGATGCTTTGAATTTTTATGGTTCGAATCAATTTTTACTACGCTGCCATCATCCATTGCAGCCAGTCGGTCAGCATAATGAAAAATGCGGCTGTCATGCGTCACGACGATCACACAGCGGTCAGGTGTGCGGGCAACCTCCCTTAATAGCTCTAAAATGCGTGCGCCCGATTCAGCATCCAAAGCGGCTGTCGGTTCATCACAAATTAAGAGGGGCGGCTCGTGAACAAGCGCCCGTGCAATCGCCACGCGCTGCTGCTGCCCTCCCGACAGGTTGAGAGGACGCTCTTTACCCCTCCCCTTCAATCCCACCTTTTCTAGCATTTCATCTGCTTTTTCAAATGCGAAAGAACGGGAATGCCCATTTAAGATGAGCGGTATGGAAATATTTTCCAATAGATCGAGCGTTTTGATCAAATGGTATTGTTGAAAAACAAAACCGACATTTTTTTTTCGAAATTCAGTAATGGCGCCCTCTTTCATTTCATGAAGAAAGTGATTGAATACTTCCACTTCTCCACTTTCAAATTTCAAAGTGCCTGCAATGACGCTGAGCAAAGTGGTCTTACCGCAACCAGAGGGGCCGACGATCATCAGCATTTCCCCCTTTTTCGCTATAAAATTGACATCTTTTAACGCATGCACCACCGAATCGCCAGTCTTGAAGTTTTTAGAAACTCCTTTCACTATAATGGCATTTTCTTCCTTGTCATCAAGCACGGAAAACCTCAGCGGGCTCAAGCTTGCTGATTTTCCGAATCCCTAAAAAGGCTGAAAAGGCGCAAATAAATAAAATCGTTATAAAGGTAAAAAGAGGGATTTGATAAGGCATGTAAAAAGGGGGCTGCCCTTTTTTTAAAGCAAAGTAGCCAAACACACTGGCTAATCCGATGCCGATCCCATATCCTATAGCTCCCACGAGGGCCGCTTGTAAAAGGAGCATGCGCCTAAGAAGCTGGTTGCTTGCGCCCATGGCTTTTAAAGCGCCTAGATTTCCTAAATTTTCAAGTATAAATGAGTAAAAAGTCTGACCAGAAACGGCAATCCCAACAATAAATCCAAGAAAAATAGTCGTACCAAATGAAATGGGGATCCCGGTATTTCGAACGAACCACCAGATAGTGCTCCAGAAAAAATCTTCCTGGGTATATCCTTTCAGGCCTGTTTCCCCCTGTATTTTTTCAATAAGTTGGTGCGGATTGATCTCTGGAAGCGGGTTGACCATGATGAAGGAAAGATTGCGCCTAGTTTGCGGAGAAAATTCAATGGCCCGATCATAGGTCGTATAGACAAAAGGATACCCAAAAAAAGATTGTTCCACTTTACAGATCCCTACGATGCGAGCCTCGTGGTCATTAATATCAAAAACATCTCCCATGCCCAGAGGTTTGGGATTATTTAGATTAAGTTTCGCAAGGCCAATTTTATCGATAATGACCCCGCCCGATCTCCACAAATCTTCTACTCTACCTTCCAGCATGACCGCTGGAGCTCCAATCAAGGTGGCTGAGTCCACCCCCAGCAATTGAATTGAATTAAATTTTCCATTATAAAGGCGAGCTTGCTGAAGGCTGAAATAAAAGGGAAGGGCCCACGCCACACCTTTAACTGAGCGAACATTGGCAAGGTCAGTGTCACGCATAGGTTTAACTTCGTTGACTTGCTCAACATTCGGATCTACGACCCAAATGGGAATATTAGTATTACGCAAGGTCGCTGTTGTCCATCGCATAAGACCTGTGAAAATAGCGCATTGCTGGTTCATTAAAAGGGCCGCAAATGAAAGGGCGCTCACAAGCATTAAATACTTTGCCCGGTCGCCCACCAACATTTTTATTGCGATTAGATACATGAAAAGCCCTTTCAAATCAATTTAGGAGAATTTTAAATAAGAAGGGTTTGAAACACAAGGACAAATGGGGGAAAAAAATTTAAAGTAAAATGAAAAAAATACTAATTTTCATTTTTGATGGGAAAAGATTAAGGGAAGTGTTGAGCAACCTGATTGTTAAGAAGGACAACCAAAATGCATAAAAAGCTAATATTTTTTACCGCAACATTGTTGGGGCCTATCCCAACAATGTTGCAATTAATATCAACTAATTCCCAGTGAGTCTTTTCATCTGAGAAAAGTATTCGTGGTATTTCTACCTCATCTTCGTCCAGCTTCTTGGCGGCTTCGACCCCGACTTCGGTCACGATGATCGTTATCATCATGATCATCTCCTCCTCTGTCACTTTGATCGTTGTCATCATCATGATGCCAGCGTGCTTGGCCTCCCAAATGTCCGATTTCTTGGTAAAATTCTGGGCCGTACTCTTCCAATACGGCTCTTCCACCTTTTTGTCCGATTTCACTAAAAAAATCGGGTCCATATTTTTCCAATACGGCTCTTCCACCTCTGCGGCCAGCTTCCTGATGTTGTTCATGGGTTCCACCACGATTGGATGAACGATGATCATCATAATCATCATTTCCGTTATCCCAACGAGCATCAGCTCCTCTTCGACCGGCTTCCTGGTGTTGTTCATGTGTTCCACCGCGATTCGAGGAACGACGACCATCATGGTCGTCATGATTGGACGAACGGCGATCATCATTGTCATCATTTCTATAATCGCCATGATTGCCCCAACGAGCTTCGGCTCCTCTTCGACCCGCTTCCTGATGTTGTTCATGTGTTCCACCGCGATTCGAGGAACGGCGCCCATCATTGTCGCCATGATTGGACGAACGGCGATCATTAGTGTCATCATTTCTATGATCGCCATGATTGCCCCAACGAGCTTCAGCTCCTCTTCGACCCGCTTCCTGGTGTTGTTCATGTGTTCCACCGCGATTTGAGGAACGGCGCCCATCATGGTCGCCGTGATTGGACGAGCGGCGATCATTAGTGTCATCATTTCTATGATCGCCATGATTGCCCCAACGAGCTTCGGCTCCTCTTCGACCCGCTTCCTGGTGTTGTTCATGTGTTCCACCGCTATTCGAGGAACGGCGCCCATCATGGTCGCCGTGATTGGACGAGCGGCGATCATCATTGTCATCATTTTTTCGTTTCCCGCGGGCTTCGCTCCCGTTTCGGCTTACTTCTTGACGACTCATTACTGATGAATTATTCATTTTAGACATAACAATCTCCTTTATTTCGAAAAACTTTCAATAAAAGTTGATTTAAATTAAGCGAAGAGTTGATGCAATTCAGTCAAATAAACGGTTGTAGATATGACTATGAGGCATTGAACTACTTATGCTTACGTTTAAGTTATGATCCTGTATAAACTTTATTGGCAAGTAAAAAAATGAAATTTTTTTTTCTTGAGATCGAAAGTTTTTGATAATGAGTAGATTAAGTAATACTTATCATTTATAAATGAATTGAAGATAAAGCCCTTGTCAGATTATTTATGCAAAAAAGGCAATTGAAGTATGCTGTAGGAACCTTTATTGTTTTAAACACATGAGGAGGAATAAGGCTGATTCATGAAAGAAAAATTTTTGAGTTTAATCAAACAATGAAATTATTGTAAAATTAGTCCTGCCAGATGTTCTATTTTTTCTATCGTCGTTTCAAAATTTTCTAAGGGAGTTTTGGGAGGTATTGCCTCGTTAGGTAGGATATAAGCAAATGTATGCGCATCCCCTACTCCACTATCCAAAGTTAATACTTTAAAAAAATGAGTGGGAACTGCTACATCATTTTTGCCTATCACTTGATATTTTACGTAACGCTTTCCGTCTACCTCTTTATGTGGTAAATAAAGGGGGCCAGTCACTACATAAACGTTTGCATATTGCTTTGTCAGGTCTCTCACATGTTTTTCTAGCTTAGACCAGTAGCCGCGATTCAGCTGAGGGCTTTGCGGGCAAATGTTTGTCATGTAAAAAGTATCATTCATTGCCTCGGAAGTAGATCGATGATCACCAGCAGGTGCCATATGGCCCCTGTCAAAACCTTGACCTTTACAGTCTGTTGAAGTAGCTCTTAAATTGTTTGGAATGTTGGGATCTTCTTTAAAGTCCTGCGCCCGCTTTGCGTTGCCCTGAATGCTTTCGGCAGTTAAATGCTCATAAACCCAGGCTGGATTGCGGTTTCGGGCATCATAAGCCAAAGAATAACCAGTTCGATTAATATGAAAGCAGGAAATAGGCATGCAGGGAAAAAGAGCCTCTTGGCCATGTGAATAGACTTGCAATTCAGGAATATGCTGACTAGCTATTCCTAGACCCATACCAAAACAAAATATCGGCAGCCTAGTTTTTAAAAAAGAAAACTTTTCTGTCATCATCATGCCTCAGACCTCTAACAAAGAAAGAATTTTTTTGAATTGTAACATTCTTATTGTGTGCCAAATTTTCAAGGTGGGTAAAGCTGAAAATATCATTCATATTTTTTCTAAGTCTGTGTGGCTTTGAATATAAGTCAAAAGCTATTTTATTCGCATTGATAGCACACTAATTAAAAAAAATTTATAAATAAGGGATCAAGCCAAAATTAGATTAGGGCAAAAATGTTATTGATTTATTTGAATTATGAAAGTAAAACTCTGAATTTTGAAAGAACATTTTCCAGGGATGAAGCCGAAATTTGATCAATATACTTAGCTTTACGTGCTTTCCAATCTAGGGAACGCATCTGATCACAAAGAATAGCTCCATTTATCTCACCGGTTTCTATAATATGCTCAAAAGGATACCCTTTAATCTGACTTGTTATAGGCATAAATAAACCCAAACCAGTTTTTTGGTTGTAAGAAAGGGGTGAAATAGTTACGGCAGGTCTAGTTTTTTGAATTTCTTTCCCTTTTTGAGGATCAAATTCTATCCATATTATATCTCCGCGTTTGGGAATATATTTTACCATGCTTCATTTCCTAATTGTTGTTCATCATCAAGTTTTAGATGGTGTAAATTTTTCGGAGTAATGCCTTTTAGCATTGTATCTAAATCATATTTGGGCGTTTCAATAATTATCCTACCGTCTTCAATTTCAATATTTACTGCACTTCCTGCGTGAAGTTGTAATTGTTTTATGACTTGATTAGGAATGCGTAACCCAAGACTATTTCCCCATTTCTGAATGTGAGTTTCCATAAAAAAAACCTTTCTTTTGTATATACTGAGTATATCCAATTTTCATTGGGAAGATCAAGAGAAATTAGAATTGTTATATATACGATCAACATCTAATAACTCTTCTAATACCTCGCGCCCTTCACAATATTCTTTCCAGCATTCTTTAAAATAGTTATCGATTGGAAGATCGGATTTTTCAAAAATTTCATAAACCAGATCAATATTCTCTGCTTTTACATAATAAATTAAAAAACTATCATCACCGTGATGATCCAGAAAGGCCGATTCAACCACTACCCCCTCACTTTTTAATGTATCCTTGACTTCCTTGATTCTTTTTTTCAAAGTAGCAAACCACTCTCTTACATCATCAAGGGTGCCTTTTTTTAATTTTGTTTTGATACAAATCGTTTGCATTTGATATTGGTTTCTCTTCTAAATATAGTGATGAAAGAACTTCGTTAGAATGATTGAAGGCGAAGACATTTTGTTAACGTTATTTATAACCTGAGTTTGTAGCACTTTATTTATCATTTGCTGTTGATTTGCCCTGAGTCTGAATTAATTTTTGGATGAATACCAGATAAATCAATTTTTTTGGCAAGGGATGAATTAGGATATTTTTTGATAAAACTATCCATTGACAAAAGATGTGAAAACTTTTTTTTGCATTCTTCTGGGGCATTTTGGAATAATTTGAACAGGGTGGGATCTTTTTCAAATTCCTCTTTAAAAGCATCTTCACGCCTATAAGCTTCAAGCTGATTTAGATATTTTTGGTGCGTGTCGGGTTGAATTACTTTTGCTTGTTCAAGTTCATTCCAAGCTTTTTTTACGTCTTCAAGTAATTCATTGTAATCCTTCCTGGCTCTCTGGGAGGTTGGATCAAGCTCAAGGCTTCTTTTAAGCTGATTAAGGGCAAGCCTGACAATTGAAAGGTCCTGGCAGTCAATTTTATTATACCTTGTGATGGTATATTCAAAATGGTGGGGCAGACCGCTAAAATAGTTAGCTTTTTTGATGATCTCTTTGCAGTGAATGGCATAATAAATGCCTCCTACCCCCCTTTCAGAGGTTGAGACCATTGGCATCTTTAATCCTGGCCAAAAAGAAGCTGCAATCAATTTTAAATCGTTTGGTGTTCTAACGAGGGCATCCTGTATCCTTAAAAATTCATCACTTTCTTCTTTTTTTACGGGCTGGGAATATTCAGAAACTAATATTCCTAAGTTTGATTGTGGGGATAGAAGAGGTTTTGATTTTTGGGGTGAATACTTTTCAAGGAATTTTTCCTTTGAAAGGAGACTAGGGTGCCTGGATTTGAAGTCTTCAGGCGCTTTATGAACTAAATTGAAAAGATCTGGGTTTTTTAGAAAATCTGACTTAAAGGGATCTTCAGAAAGAAAATAATTTAGATCAAACAAATATTTTTGATGAGTCTTTGAATCAATTTCGCTTATTACTTCTAACTCTTTCCATGCATCTTTGATTTCTTTTTGCATTAGCTCCAGCTCCTTTCTAGCCTCCAAAAACTTTGAGTCTAATTCAATAACTCTTCTTAGCTGGAGTAAAGCTTCTTTCACAATTATAAGCTTCCTACAATCAATTCCTTGATAGCGGGTGATTAAATAGTCACAATAGTGGCTTGCTCCGTTAAAATAATGTTGTTGTTTCATAGCTTCTTTGCAATTTATTGCATAGTTTACCCAATTGATCTCTACTTTAGCATTTGAAAAAGCAGCTACACGTAAACTCGCTTGAACGGCTTTTCCAAGTAATATTATATTATTTTTATTTTTTGTGAGCTCTTCATGTGCTTGATTAAATTCCGCTTTAAACTGACTAGTTTGTCCTTTCATTTTCCAATAATTTGAAATAAGAATACCTTTTTTTTCTTCTTTTGAAAGAACGGGGAGGGGATATTTTTCAAAGAACGCCTCTACAGTTGTAAGGTGAGGGAATTTTTCATTAAAAGCCTTTGGAGCTTTTTTGACTAAATTAAATAAATTTGGATTTTTCTGAAATTCTTCTTTAAAAGGATCTTCAGTCAAAAAATTTTCTAATTGGATAAGATAATGTTGATGGGTTTCAATATTAATTTCGCCTATTTGTTCCAAATCAATCCACGCCTTTTTGATCTCATCCAATGATTGATCATAGACACGTTTGAATTGCGAAATATTCAAATCTAATTCAAGTGTTCTTTTAAGTTGAAAGACGCATTCCTTAACTAAATTAATTTTTTTACAATCAATTCCTAGGTATCTATCAAAGGTATTTTTGGCTAAATGTGTTATCGCCAGAAAATAACTATCTTTTTCTAAAATATCAAGTAATGTAGAAGTGCGGCCCAAGAATTCCTTCTCTAATTCTTTATCCGAAATTCCAGCCATTGATAAACTTAATTTAAACACTTTAATTATATTGGCTAAATTTTTATCTTTTTCAAAATCTACCTTTGCTTCATTATATTGCTTTTTGATTTGGTCAATTGCTTTAGTTTGAAACCAAAATTCAGAAGTCAAAGTGCCAGTTTTTATTTTCTCTGACTTTGAATTAGTTAAATTAGATAGGAAAGTGCCATTTCCTTTCAATTGGATGGATTCCTCACCCTGTAATAATTGTTCTAACCCTGAGGGGTTTCCTGCTAGAGTACTAGCTGGAGAACTAGTTAGATTCATTAAAGAACTCCTTATAAACATGTTTTGCAAAAATAATAATTATAAGCCGGTTTTAAAACAAGCCATCTTTGCTAGACTTATGTTTATAATTAAATTATTTTTCATAATCTATATAATAACTGTATATTTTTCCATCAAAGTTGCTAATTTTTCCCTCTTTAAAAGCCAAGCTTTTCTTTTTTTCAGAAAGATTCTCCTCTGATTCAAAAGCGTTCAATAGCATGTTTCCATCGGCAGAATTTCCAAAATATATATGCATCTGAGGATTTTTTATTAAAAATTCTTTAATAAGCATGGAATCAGTTAGATTAATTTGAGGCTCTTTCCATAATAAATAAATTCCTTTGATAATAGGGTTATGTTTAGCATCATGAAGAATTTTTTGAAGTTTTTCAGTACTGTAGCTTCCTTCATATTCTATATTTGCGGCTTTCGGGTAGCGGTAGATAAAATCATTAATAGTTAAAAGATAGGGATGTTTATCTTTAAAGGTTTCAGGGGCCTCTTTTATGAATTTGAAGAGAGCGGGATTTTCTTGAAATTCATCTTTAAAGGCATCTTCCCTGAGAATTTTTTCTAATTGATCTTCCAAATCTTCAAACGTTGTTTCATTAATCTCATTTTTTTTCCTTAAAGTTGCCCATGTCGAGTTAATTTCATTTTGAAGATTTTTAAATTCTTTTTTAATTACTTCAGAAGAAGGATCTAGTTCAAGGCTTCTTTTTAATTGTAAAAGAGCTTTTCTTACTGTGAAAATGTCTTTGCAGTCAATCCCCTTAAATCTTGTGATCAAATAATCAAAGTAGTGACCAAGAGGAGAGAAATAATTTTCTTGTTTAAGAAAATTATTACAATTGGAGGCATAAGCTACCCATGAAGCCTCCACATCAGGACTCGAAACTCCAGCCAAACTCAAACTTGCATGGATTGCTGCGGTAATAAGCTTAGCATCGGATTTATTTTTTTGGAATTCTTCATGAGCCTTAGCAAAATGAGATTTTAAATCCTCTAATTTGGCCTTTGGAGTCCGATAGTTTGATATTAACTTGCTTAATTCCATGCCTAACCCGTCATATTTTTTTGATTTATCAGTTCACACATTTGCATGAGCGATACCAAATTAGATGTCAAGCAATTTTATAGTTATAATTAGATAATAATATCAGTTGTAATTCCAATAAAATTTGAATATAATAAAGTGTATACATTAATAATAAATGGTGATTTATGAATAATCTCACAAATATAGATCATTCAAATTCTATAAATATAGATACACCTCAAGATGTCAATAAAATCAATAAGGAAATCAAACAAACAATTACTTCTACTGTAAAGCAACCACAAAATGGTAATTTACAACTTACACATAATACTGTTAAATTTACATCTCCACCTACAAACAATTTTGAAAAATGCGACGCACAGAAAGAAAATATATCTGATTTAAATGTTGAAATACAATTAAATTTAGTTCAAAAACAGAAAATCTCTTCTCGTCCAACTGTAAAAAGTAAGCAAATAAATACTTTCGAAAACTTAAAAAACAATCTAAGCAAAAGCCAGAATATAAGCGATGGAAATAGTAAAAATAGCGACGACATTTTACTTTCACTCAATAAAAATGATAATTCGGAAGAACAACAAGTTGGTTTAAATGAAGAGAATCCCCCCTCTATTTCTTTATCTGAAAATAATAATTCAAAAAGTAGGGACATTTTAAATGAAAAATATAATGACTTATCACCATCAGATCAAGAGCTTTACTTAGATGCTCAATTAGAGGCTAAAATAAAACAACCCTTAGATGAATTTTATAAAGAGGAAGGCGTAAATCCCGAAGACTTCGATAGTGAAAGCAGCGGGGATTTCGATGAAATAATGAATCTACTAATAAATGATAGCTCTTCATCAGAAATTGAAGATAATGAGGGAATCGATAGCAATCCTGAGGGAGAAGATTTATCAGTTTCAGAAAATTTATCCGTTGAAGATATTGCTACGGATATTGTTGCTGATATTGCTGTTGATAGTTCTTCTAAACGCGACGCAACTGAATTAAGGTCTCCAAATACAAAAAGAACATCTAATGATTTTCAACTTGGTAATTATGATAAAGATCCACAAATCCCCCCTCAACGACTTTTGATGGATGCTGTTAAATTACTAAAAGATAACAATTTAACAGATATCAAAATAACAAATAGCATTGATGCAGGCTTAAAAAAACAAGTCGAAAACGGGGAAACAGATCCTCCTGAATTCCATGTTGAATCTTATCTAAATAAATCAGGTGACGTTTGTTACAAAGTTAAAGTAAATTTTACTATCACCGGAAAAAATGCGGATGGAGCGGAAAAAACATTAACACTGTCAAGAGAGTTCTTTGTAAGTGCCGATAATGAAAAAGAAGCTCTTTTAGCTGTTCATGGAACCGCTAAAGGGATAAAAAATGCTGCTTTAGCCCCTGAAGACACAACTAGTAGAGGAAAATTCCTTACAGCCACTGTTTTTGAAATTACTTTAAAAAGGGATGGAGATGGCCAGGTCAGTGGCTTAGAAAAGGTGACTGCAAAAGGACAAAAAATTTACGCGCCAGACATTAGACGGACTAACCCATTTACAAACACCCCCAGTGCTAAAGGTGCCAAAACATTCGAAAAAGGTGCTGATTTAAGAATGAGAGAAATCCTAAATGATGATGCTCTTAAAGGCCTGAATATTCAGGGCGAAAGAATGACTAAGCAACAACGTATTTTAAATGATGTGATTATAAAAACTTCATTAAAAGACTCACATGAAGATTTACAAGATCGTATTGAAGGCTATCTTAATAAATTTGATGAAAACAAAATTGAATATGATTCTATTAAATCTACTTACACGGATCCAACGAATGAAAAAAATAAGCTAAACAATTGGAATCTTAAAAATAAAGATTTGGAAAATAGACTGTTAGAACATGCGCGAGCCAAACCAAAAGAACAATTTCCCGATGAAATTGATTGGAATAAGGTTCCCGGGAATGTTATTGATAAAATCAAGTATGAAAGAAACAAAGCTAATACTCAAAATGAAATTCAAGATTTAGAAAAACAAATCACAGAAATTGAAAGTGGGTTTATTTCAAGAATATCAAATAAAGAAAAAAAAGAAGAGTTAATTGAAGAAAGAGAAAAATTGCAAATGAAATTTACTGAATTTGATGATTACTTAGGAGCAACACAACGAAAATATGAAGAGGCCATAAAAGGAATTCATAATGATCGCAATAAATTGATTCGACTTCATATGGAATCTAAGCAGCTAAACAGTCATTTAAATGAGATAAATAATCAAATTCCTGATTTCGATGTAAAGCAAAATACCGAAGGAAGAGATATGGAAGCCGAGCTAAACGATCAAGCAAATTTCCTCAAAAATTTTGCTTTGCAAAATAACACCGTAAGAGTTTCTACAAACATTCCCTCTGAATCTGAAGGAGAGGAGTTTCCTGTTCCAGGGCTTTTTGATGATTTCATTTGATTCTTTCTTTCCGAGTGGTATCAACAACTTCGCGGATCGCCTCAATGACAAGTTGAGGCTGTTCGTTTTGGATGTAATGCCCGGCTTGGGTCTTTGTAATATGCTTGGCATTAAGGAGTCTGGCTAACTGTTGCTGCCCTTTTAAATGGGCCTTAAAGACGGTTGGACCAGAGTCAATGGGTGTGCCAGGTGGCAGCACCCCTTGATCGATCAAGGCTTTAAAATCATAGGGCTGATCTGAGGTTAGCACGATGGTGGGTATCTCATGCAATGAAGAGGCCTTCCTAAGCTGCTCAAATCCCGAAATAAAATCTGTTCTTTCCTGTATGATATATTCATCCAAGTCTTTTGAATAATTGCTGTTCAGCCGTACCCATAGTGATTGCTCCGGAGGGCTTAGGGTGTCATAAAGAAATTCAGTAAGGGTATCGATTAAGACAAGCCCCGCAACGCTTTGCGGGTAAATGCTTGCGTAAAGCCGTGCAATCAATCCTCCATAGGAATGGGACACTAATACGTAGGGAGGTGTCACTTTGCTTTTTTTTAATAACGCATGCAGATCAGCGACCGCATTTATTGGGGTAGTAGGTTGCAGGACAGAGGTCGAGCGGCTAGTGTCCACTGTATTCCCAACAATTGTGACAGTACCTGGACGATCGTAAGCACAGCAATGGGTAAATTTAGCAACCTCAGAAAATACATTGAATTTTTTTTTGGCAGGATTGGTCGTAGTTTGCCATATATTTGCCCGGTCTGTGCGACCAGAGATAAACACTACCGTTGGAGCGCCTCTTCCCTGGCACTGTAAATACATCCTGCGTCCTTTTCCGATTTCGACCAAGTGAGAGGAAAAATTGTAAAATTCTGGCAAAACGGCGGTCTTGCCCAAAGGAAGCTCAATTTCTGTTCCAAAGGCTAATGCATTTCCTAATAACGTAGTCAATAGCAAAAATTTGATGGATTTGATGAGAACTTTAAAAGAGTTATGGTTCATATAAACTCGAATTTTTCTCAGGTTTAAAGTGATCCCGCTATTTTGTGCAATACCAATTAAGCTAAGGTGACACCGAAAAATAATAAGCCAATTAAATGTGATACAATAATTTAAAGTTTCTGTTAAAATTAAATTAAGGTTGCTCTGCTAAAAAACAAACCTAATTAAAGGAAAATCATAGCTTTGGATAATGAGGTTGAATTCTAAAATCATTCATGTTACACGACAAGTATATTGACGCTTTCGGCAAAACTAGACTACAATGAAATCTCGCTTTACCTATTTTTAATAAAAAATGGAAGATTTTAGAATTTTTAAATTTTTGGCGACAAAGCATCAATAGCGTTTTAACTCAAATGGGTGATTTATGGTTGCACGATTAGTGGCAGAAGAGGGCGATCTCAAAGGATTGATTTTTTCTTTAGATGAAGGTGATGAATGGATCATAGGGCGCGACCCTGACGAAAGCAGCCTTGTCATTCAGGACCCCCTTGTTTCCCGCAAGCACCTCATTGCAAGACGCTCTTCAGTAGGGATTTTTGTTGAAAATTTAAGCGATACCAATCCTGCTTTGGTCAACGATGAAAAAATTAGCAGTAAAGAGCCTCGTCTGCTTCAGCAAGGCGATACAATCAAAATTGGAAATGAACTATTCCGCTATTACAGCGAATCCTCGGCCCACATTTTGGATGATGGAATGCCTAGCGGGATCACTCCTGTTGAATTCGATGATCATGCCCCTTCTGCAACCGCCCGCACCCCCCCCTTGCCTATTGATGATCTAGATGACGATGAGGATAGAGAAGATTCTGATACTATTTTTGATGAAGAAGAAGCGTTCCAATCCCCTTTGGCTGAAATTAATTTTGGAATTACCGAAACGGGGCGCTGGCTTTTAAAAGTGATTGGTGGCCCCAATAACGGCGCTGAATTTTATATGCAAGCCGGACATAGTTATATTCTTGGGACAGACCCCCATACATGCGACATTGTTTTCCACGATACAAGCGTTTCCCGCCAGCACGCTAAAATTACAGTAACAGCCGATGACACCCTAGTCATTGAAGATCTCAGAAGCCGAAATGGTGTTTTAGTCAGTGGCGCCCCACTTGATGGTAAAGATACGCTCTCTCCCAGCATGATCGTTACAATCGGGACAACTTCTTTTGTAGTGTATGATCGGGAAGGTGAAATGCAGACGATTATTTCACCTCTGCTCCCTTCCATTGTTAAGGTCCTTCAAAACGAGGAAGAAAAGCCAAAAGTTGAAAAAATCATTCCGGTCAAGGAAGAGGCGCCCCCTGCTCCGGCACCTAAGCCTGCCCGCCACTTGGGTCCACTAGTGCTATTGTCGATTATTACAGGATTATTTGTCCTGGCCGGCCTTGGAACGCGCGCCCTTTTTGAAAGCGAACCAATTGTTACGAGCGTTAACGAAAAAGGCACAGAACTGGTACAGGAAGCAGTCGAACCATTCCCCGCCGTCAGATTTTCTTTCAATAAAAATACAGGCAATCTTCTGCTAGTAGGCCATGTCAATTCAGCGGGAGAAAAGAGCCAGTTAATGTATAACCTTCAAGGACTTAAATTTATTAAAAATATTGATGATAGCGGTATTATCATTGATGAATATGTTTGGCAGGAAATTAATTCTGTCCTGGCAAATAATCCCGCTTGGAGGGGCATTACCATTCATTCACCAGCGGCCGGCCAATTTGTACTTTCAGGATATCTGGCAACCAGAAAAGAAGCGGAGCTGCTTTCAGACGATATTAGTATGAATTTCCCTTATTTGGACTTGCTGAAAAAGCAGATTGTAGTAGAAGAGGATGTCATCGCGCAAATCAATGCCTGGCTACAAGAATTGGGCCTAAAAAATGTTGTTCCAAAAATGACAAATGGCGAAGTCAGCCTAACAGGAAGCTCGCCCACCGAAAAAGCTGTGCAGATTGCTGAACTGGTCAACAAGATCAAAAAAATCTCCGGTGTACGCCTTGTGACAAATTATGTTAAAGGGCAAGCCTCAGAAGTGGGCATCATCAATATTTCAGACCGCTATGAAGTGACCGGACATTCTCGCCTCGGGCAAAACTATACTGTCGTCATTAATGGACGCATTCTATCTGAGGGAGATAATCTCGACGGTATGACGATTAAAAGCGTCAAACCGGGCGGAGTGCTATTGGAAAAAGATGGAACGAAATATCGTATCGACTTTAATCGCTAAAATCAAAAAGAGGATTTTAAAATGTTTGGTTTAGAAGGTCAAAAAAAGAAGAAACCTGGCGAAGAATTTGTTTTTGAACTGGAAAGAGATCTTAAAAATCCCAAGAAAAATAAAGAGATCCGCCAAAAAGTTGAAGAACGCATTCAAAAGATCAAAGAAACGCTCCGCTCTGGCGATAGTCAGGATGAGTTTGATAGGTTTGGACTTCTTTTGCATGGGTATACTTCTTTGCTTAAAGTGATTTCTCGTTTCAATCCTAAATAAAAATCGGATTGCAACGATAGGGAGTACTATGCAACAAGATTATATTGAAGAGCTTAAAAATAATGACTTCGCATTGCTGATCGAAGCAGGGTTTATAGCTGTCAAGCAGGCGGATGAAAAGGCCTCTTTGCAGCTGTTTAAAGCAGCACAAGTACTGAATCCTGAAAGTACAGCTCCTCAAATAGGCCTTGGCTTCGTGGCCTTAAATAAATTGGACACTGAAGAAGCTACCCCTATATTTGAATCAGTCGTTCAAAAGGAACCGGAAAATTACCTGGCCCAAACTTTTTTAGGAATATGTTATCTGCTAACAGAAGGAAAGAGAATGGAGGGAAAAAAAATTATTCAGGAATCTGCTGAAAAATCCTCCGACCAGACGATCAAAAATTTAGGCGACATTTCACTAAGCTGGGCAGAAAAAGATATATTAAAAGAGGTAAAAGCCCCTTTTTTCAATAATTCTCAATAAAAGGACTAGTCATGGATCAGGAAAAAATGGATGAATTCAAAGAAGATTTTGCTTTATTGATTGAAGCTGGCTTTGTAGCGGTCAAGCAGCTTGATGAGACAAGTTCTACGCGTATTTTTCACGCAGCCCAGGCCTTAAGCCCAACCAGCACCGCTCCCCAGATCGGGCTTGGC
Source organism: Candidatus Protochlamydia sp. (assembly GCA_013695355.1). GTDB lineage: Bacteria > Chlamydiota > Chlamydiia > Chlamydiales > Parachlamydiaceae > Protochlamydia. Next base: position 63,735 of record JACDAQ010000018.1, on the reverse strand, counting down.
TATATTGCCTTAAATAAACTTGAGGTCAAGGAAGCGACCCGGATCTTCGAAATGGTCATGCAAAGCGAGCCTCAAAATTATTTGGCCCAAACTTTCTTAGGCATGTGCTATTTACTCGCTAAGGGCAAACGTAAAAAAGGGGAGAAACTGATCCATGAAGCAATCGAAAAATCAGAAGACCCGACCGTCAAAAATTTGGGAACAATTTCATTGGAATGGGCTGAAAAAGATCTGACAAAAAAAACAAAATCTCCATTTTTTGGCGGACCGGCTAAGGCCGAAGATGAAATTGAAGAAGAATGAAAGATGTGTCCTTTCTCTCTAAGAACCTGTTCAATAGATAGGCTTGAGGAGAGAAGGGGCGAGAATACCGACTAGTGAAAACTAAGATACAACGGCAGAAGCTGATTTCCAAAGTCCATAAGATGCCTCGCTTGCTTTGCCTTCAGGCATAGGAGAGAGCATACCACACAACACGCCCTTCCTCCCCTATTCATTATGCCATTAATTAATATTCTGCTCTGGCTTTTTTCTTTATAAAAAGAAAACAATTATACGCGTATTTAGTTAATATTTAGTAAAAATAGCAGCGAGAAAGTGTAATAAAAATATTTTAAAACCAAAGATAGTACATTGCTTTAATTAATACCGTATGCTATAATAAAAATAAGGGGAAAGATGGCTCAGTTAAAAAGAATAAAACTGAGCATGATTTTCAAATTTAAGTGTTGTAGCGTTTCAGAATTGAAGCCTTAAATATAGAGACTTTAACTCTCTTAAAGGCTTCAGGAAGTGTAATTTCCTAAATCTGAATTCCCTACTGAACTTATTATAACATTAATAAGAAAGTAGTAGGAGGCAATATGTCCAATGATAACGGTGCAGGTTATACCACAGGTGGTGGTGTTAATCCTATGTTCCAAGGTAACTATGTTGAGCAAGGTTTCAAAGTCGACTTTTTAGTCAGTATTGTCAATGATGCGACAGTCAGTGCTAAAAGAAAACTGGAAATCATGAAAGCAAGACGTAGTTCTATCAGTATCGCTGATATGTTCGACATGCAAATGTTGATGAACCACCTTTCTCAATTATCAGAAATGTCTACGTCTGTTGTGAGTGCCTCAAACTCGGCAATCTCATCAATGGCACGTAACGTTAAAGGATAATCTCGGTGGCTAAGCAGCGGCTTAGCCTCGATTGTGGCCCTTGGGAAAGCAATGTGTTCTTTAAAAGCAATTTTAAAGAACAGTTCTTTTCCTTGGGTCATTGGTTATTCCTATAAATCTCTTTTAAGGAAAAGGAACCTGTCATGGCATTAGAACAAAAAATCGAAGCAGTAAAAAAAGTTGGCGAAGTGCTTAATAAGCAGGAAACAGCGCCTATATCTCAAATGGAAGAACTGGAACGAGTGCCGCCTAATAAGGAGCATTTCCAAAATCTTATGAGTTCTACACCAACAACAAAGCCCTCTTTTCAACGTGTTGACGGGATAGTTGTTCCGGAAGAAGTTCAAAAGATAGAAACTCCGGTATTTGGGGATAACAACGTTACAGTCCAGCAAAATGGATCTGCTACTGACCAAGAGCAAAAAAAAGGGCAGTATAAATCAGGCGACGATGTTGAGGTTTCTGCTGTTAGCAATAGAAAAAGTCCTTCTTCTTTAATAGAAGAAGTAAAAAAACTTAATTCGCAAGTTTCAAAAATTACCAAACTTACTCCCGAAGAGTTAAAAAACCAGTCTCAGTCTGTTATCGCCCAAATTGAAGAGGTTAAAACCCAACTGAGTACCTCGCAAGCGGATATCAAGCCTTCCTATCAAACCTTGCTCCGCAACCGGCTTAACCACGTTGATGACAATTTAAAAATTGCCCTTTCCAAAGCAGGTGCAGAATACACACCTCCCCCGGCACAAGTGGCAAAGATCAACAGCGCAAATCCAATTGAGCGTTTTATTGGTTTATTGAGCAACAGTCAATACCAGCTTGAACACTTGAATCAGACCATTGATCATTTAAGTTTGACCAAAGCGCAGCTGACTCCGGCAAATATGCTAGCACTTCAAATTAAAGTCAGCTATGTTCAACAGCAAATGGAACTATTCACTAGTTTATTGAACAAGGCTTTAGAATCTACAAAAACGATCATGAACGTACAAGTTTAGTATTCTTGCCAGACTTGGATTTATACCCAAGCGAACTCAAAAACTGGTTTGGACTAGCATTTATGGCTGACGGATCTAAAACGACCCAATATTGATATAATATGGGTCGTTTTAGACACGTCAACCTAAGGAGCGCTAAATGTATTTTTGAATTCCCTTGGGTATAAGGCTGAAGTTTTAGCGACCCCATTTGAAGGGGAGGTTTGGCTTGTCTTTTTTCCACTCCAATGTATAGGTAAAGTGCATGTTTTTTAACGATCAAATTGATAAACTTCTAGGTGATCTGGATTCCCTGCAGCTCACTACTATTAATGGACGCATTACTGAAATTGTCGGAATGCTTATCAAAGCAGTCGTCCCGCAAGTAAAAATTGGCGAGATCTGTTTGATCAAAAGGGTTGGCGAACCATTGCTTGCCGAGGTAGTGGGTTTTACCAAAGATGAAGTCCTTCTTTCCCCCCTTGGTGAAATGACGGGAATAGGCCCATCCTCTGAAGTTATCCCCACTTACCTCCCTTTGCATATTAAAGTAGGTCCCAATCTTCTTGGACGAATTTTGAATGGCCTTGGCGAACCTCTCGATGTAGAGACCAAAGGGCCTCTTATTTTGGATGAAACTTACCCGGTTATTCAGGCCCCCCCCGATCCGGTAAAAAGAATGCCCATCCATAATCCTATTTCTGTGGGGGTCCGGGCAATTGACGGGCCATTGACCACGGGACTTGGACAACGGGTTGGAATTTTTGCTGCCGCAGGCGGAGGTAAATCCACTTTATTGGGCATGATCGCACGGAATGCTGTCGCAGATGTTAATGTCATCAGTTTGATAGGAGAGCGGGGACGGGAACTGCGTGAATTTATTGAAAAAGATCTAGGGCCGGAAGGGCTGGCCCGTTCTGTCTTGATTGTGTCGACATCCGATCAAGCCTCTCAGCTGCGCTTAAATGCTGCTTATGTCGGAACCGCCATTGCCGAGTACTTCCGTGATCAGGGGAAATCCGTGATATTAATGATGGACTCCGTGACCCGTTTTGCGCGAGCGTTGCGTGAAGTGGGATTGGCAGCCGGCGAACCGCCTGCCCGGGCCGGGTACACCCCTTCCGTATTTTCTACTTTGCCCAAATTATTGGAAAGATCTGGAAATTCTGACAAAGGACATATTACAGCTTTTTATACGATCTTAGTAGCAGGCGATGACATGAACGAACCGGTCGCTGACGAAGTGCGTTCGATTTTAGACGGGCACATTATTTTATCCAGCGAACTGGCCCGCCAATACCATTATCCTGCAATAGATGTGCTATCTTCTGCCAGCCGGGTCATGACCTCGATCGTCCCAAAAGAGCATCTTCAGCTGGTTGGGAAACTGAAAGAAGTTTTAGCCAACTATAAGAAAAATGAATTATTGATTAAAATCGGAGAATACAAGCGAGGTGCGGATAAAGCTGGAGACTTTGCCATTGACTACATTGACAAAGTATTAAAGTTTTTAAAACAAGGAGTAGATGAAAAGTGTTCTTTTCAAGAGACGATGCAGCTTTTGAAAGCTCTATTCAGATAACATTTAAGGCTTTATAATGAATTCAAACATCGTTTATCCATTGAAGCAAATTATCGAAGTCAAGCAAAAAAGGGTAGATGATGCCGAAAAAGTTGTAAAGGAAAAGCAGGCTGCCTTAGAAGCTGAACAGGAAAAACTGCGGCAAAGAGAGGTAGAAAGGGATAAGGTAAAAAAACACTATCAGGATAAACTGAACCAATTACGCGAAATACTTGATTCTGAAACGACCAGCCCGAAGATCCTGCAAATGAAAGTTTACATCAAAATTGTAGATGAAAAATTAAAAGTTGAGGAAAAAAAAGTAAAAGATCAAAAAGACCAGGTCAATACTGCTCAAAAAAATTTGGACCAGGCAAAAGAAAATTTGCGCATTAAACGGCAGGAAGTGGACAAGCTTCTGAACCACAAAAAAGACTGGGAAAAAGAAATGCGCAAAGAATTAGCAATTATCGAAGGGCGGGAACAAGATGAATTAGGATCGATGATATATACAAGCAATAAAAGGCGTTAGTTTTCAAGCCCTTGTCCTATAAAAACAAAAAGGAGTAAAGGTATGTCACCAGATGAATTAACCCCAATTAAGCCAAATTTTAGAGGGGAAGCATTGCAGCTGGGTAAGACGCGGCCTGAAAAACCGCCTCAATCGCAAAAAAGTTTCCAAAAATTAGTGAGCAGCGATAATCCGGAAATAGATGAAGATGAAGTTTCCCTGATCGATGAAAGCGATCTGGAGCCGACCACTTCACTGTTTGATTTATCAGCTAAAAAACTAAAAGCCAAGCTTCCATCTCAGCCATCTCAGCCTTTAGATCAGCCCATAGCGAAAAAGCCCCCTCTTTTTGATGAAGGAGAAGAAACGCAAATTGCCGATGCTTTTTATCAAACCGATAATCCTACAGACGATCTTACCTATCCCACTTTACCCAAATCCTCTTCCCATGCGCCAGAACCATCTCTCAACCCTAATACAGTTTCGCCCGAATCAGCTCCAAATTCCATTGCATCCAAATCTCATCCCCTTCCATCCAAATCAGAGCTTCCACAACTACCTACTGATGCAGTCCCCGCAAAAAAATTTCAGGATATGCCTGAGCAGTCGATCTATACCCTTCGACGATCCCCTGAAAAACCTGTGGCAGACCCTCTGCTTAACGAACAGGCGGCAAATACCGCTAAACCCACTGTAAAAACCCCTAAAGACGAAGCGCTTATAAATGAACCCATAGCACACGAAAGCCAAGAAGCCGAAGCTGTAGCAAATGAAGGTAGGCCAAAGCCGCGCCGCGAAATTTTAGCATTAGAAACAGATATGGATGCAACGGTCCTGGAGTCTAAGAAAGATAAAATGAAGCTGACCATTCGTGAAAAAAATGAATTCTCACAGGATAATCCTGATATAGCCACGGTAAATCCGCACATTCATCAACATTCAAATGCGCCTCTCCTTTCCCCCTCTAGAATAGCTGAAGAGCCAAAAATCCCTACTCAAGTTGATGATATTGTAAGGCAAATGGTAGAGGCGATGCAAGTAGTGGAAAAGGGAGGAAAAACAGATACAGTGGTTACTCTGCAATATCCCCCTCTTTTTAAAGATGCAACCATTACCTTATCCACACTAGAAGGAGGAGGAAAACGTGAATTCAATCTTTCTTTTGCAAATTTAAATGAAGACGCAAAAGTTTTCCTCGACCGTAAAATTGTTGAAAATTCTTTAGTGGAGGCACTGGCGAGAAATGATATCACCATCCATACGCTAAAGACATCCACACTGCCAGAAAACGCTCTGAACCTGGCATCTGAAGCTAAATACTTTGCGCGCGAAGAACGGGAACAGCAAAGAAACCAACAACAGGAAAACTCAGAAGAAGAAGAAACTTAAAGGAAACAGGCTTAATTTAGAAACCGCAGAACGGTTGAGGCTTTACAAGCGAAGAGAAGTTTACAATGTAAAAAGCTCGGCGCTTCACTTAAGCATTCTCCCGCTTCTGCGGTTTCTTCTTTTTACTTAAATCTTAAATCGAGAGACATTTGCAAAGCTGACCAATTGTCATCAACTCAAATATGGCTCTTCCCTATAAAAAAAATTAATGTCGCTCTAGTACAAAAAAAAAATTTCCCCAAGATTTTTTCTTAAAAGGGACAGTTACCCTTCGAAATACCGAATTTATTATTTCTTTATAAATATTTAATTTTAACAACATCAAGCATTGATAAGCTTACCTTTTATAATTATTGAATAATAAATCAAATTGCTTTTGATATTGATTTTAAATAAATCTATCTTTATTATTCTTTAAAATACAAATTATCTTAAAATTAAAATAAATCTAAAGAAGGTTACTATGTCCGCTTACATTAATACATTTGATCCTAATAATAATTCAATGAATGCTTTTAATCCTTTTCTGCCAGGGTATCAGCAACCAGCTTCTCCATTGCCCCAACAGCCTGTTCCTCAACTCTTTCAACAGACTCTTTATCCACAGCAAAACCAGCAATTGTTTCAGCAAACTTATCAGCAGCCGGTATACCATCAAACATACCAACAGCCAATCTACCAAACTTATCAACAACCTTTACAACAACAAACCTATCAGCCGATCCATCAAACTTACCAGCAACCAAACTTTCCTCAGCAAGCCCTTCCCCAACTTTTTCAGCAGACTCTATATCCACAGCTGCAAACGTATCAACAGACTTACCAGCAGCCTACTCAAACTATGCAACCAGCCCAACCGCAAGTCTATCAACAACCTATCTACTTACATCAGCAGCCTGTTGAAGTGCAGCAAAATGTTGTAATAGTAGAGCAAGAAGAAGAGGAAGAACGCGAAAGTGTTCCTACTTATATTCATCATCAGACGCGCGATCTGGTAAATATAGGACATGAGCTCACAACTAACCTCTTTGATGAGAAATCTTTTACGTCACAAATTAAAATGAAATATGCAGTCCCCTTATTAAGCTTACTATCTTATGTGAGTTGCAAAGTAATTTTTGATCGCAAACTTATTAGTTATATTAATAACTATGGCATAAATGAATTTTTAACTGGAAGCATGAAGATTTACAATACGGGTGGATTAACGTTAATAAAGGGATTAGGGGCTGCTTCGGCTATAGCGTCTCTTTTTTTTATGGGCAAATCCTTTGGCGAACTAAAAAAACTTCAAAATGAAAAATCTCAATTAAGACAGCTTAATGGGGAGTGGGCATTCAATCAGTCTTACCCTGCTTACAAAACTAACTACATCGCGTGCGTTGATAGAGTTGTAGAAAAAACAGAAACTGCTCTTGATAATTTGATTAATAAAAAAACTCAAGAAATCGCATTCCTAGCTCTTGGCTTGATTGCAGAAGGAGTTGTTTTAGCAGGCGCTTTCACTGGTTCAGCCCTAATGGTATCTGCTGGAGCTGCTTTATGTACATCCGTAGCTTTGGCCACTCTCCTGCATTTAGGTTATAATTTTATTAAAAATCAGAATGCAACGGATGCTGAGGAACTTGAACATAACCTAATGGATTTCGAATCCAGAGGCATACATTTAAATTAATTAGGGACAAAAATCTGCTTTATTTGTGTATTTTGTGATCTCTGTAGTTCAATATGAGCTACAGGGGTTGCAGTCATTGTGATGTTTAGAAAGAAAAAAAACATTTTTCATTCTTTCCTTGTTTCAATTTATTAATTATAGTACAATTTAGTTTTAATAATGAAGAACTTAGGATAAAAAGATGACAGCAGATGAATTTACCATTACAAAATTATCATTTAAAGGGGAATCCGTCCGTTCTGTCAAAGGAAAACCTGAGAAACCCCCTAATGCAAAGAAAAATTTTCAAAATTTAGTTGATCATGAAGAGGAAAACCCTTCTTCTGACGAAGAACCATTCGTTCGTTTAGAAGAGCCTCGCACACCCCCCTCCCTATTTGAGCTAATGGCCAAAACTAAAACGAAAGGACGTTTTCCTGCTCAATTTGCAGATCCGACGCCTGATTGTTCATTGTTAAAGCCTGAATTTGCTATTACCCCATCCGAAGGTGAATCCTTCGAACAGCCACACCCCTTTTTTGAAGAATTTTTTAGTGTTGCTCCTCAGGAAATTTTACCTCAGGATAAAATCTTTGAAACCATAAAAATGAACGAGACGATTGAACCTTCATTGCCTAAAATAAATCCAATCGGACATTCTCACAAAAACACTCTTTCATCTACAAAAGATAAAGCTAAATTAAATAGCTCTAAAAAAAATGATTTCTTTCCCAAAAATCCTGAAATCATTACCACAAACTATGATCCTCAAAATCGGCAGCTGCAACCAGTTGGCATCGGCATCTCATCTGACTTTAATCAAATTTCTGATCAGCCAAAAATCACCAGAACCGCTGTGAATGAAATTGTTGAGCAAATGGTCAAAGAATTGCAGACCATTGAAAAAAAAGGAATGACCGATACGATCGTAACATTGCGCTATCCTCCCCTTTTTGAGGACGCCACGATCACACTTACTGCCTTTGAAGGAGTTAAAAGAGAATTCAATGTTTCTTTCGCTAATTTGAAAGATGAAGCAAAAATTTTCCTTGACCGCAAAATTATTGAAGATTCTTTAGTTGAAACATTGGCCCGTAATGACATCATGGTCCGATTGCTAACGACCACAACTTTGGCAGAAAATAGCAGTCTGAATGCTGAACCTCAAAATTTTTACGCAAGGGAAGAGAGGGAACAGAAAAGGGAGCGCTATTTATTTGAAAATCAAGATGAGGAAATTTAAAGTATATTGATTCTGTGCTATTTAATAGAAAATATGAAAAAAACAATTAATTTGCAACTTTAGCAACATTATTTAGTTATATACGCAAGTCCAAAAAAGTGTTTAAAAAATTGTACCGACCGATTATTCTCTTTTTTCAAAAAGGTCCTTTATTGTACATATGTAATAGGCCGTAATTAATCACCCTAGTGCTATTTCCTTATATCCCAGCAGTAGGTTATTTTCCTTTAATTCCTAGTACTAGGACTAATTTAACATGATGACAAAATGACAACACCTCCTCCCGCAAGCTCCTTTGATTGGCTACGTACAATATCACCCGAGTTGAAAAACTTGGATGAAAGTCCACTGACCGGAAACTCCCCTCCATTTCCCTGGGAAGATCTGGCGCTAAGGCTAGGTAAATCTTTTGAAAGGGAAGGGCTGCGCATCGAACCAAGGGATTTGAATTGGCGTTCGTCAAGTGAATTGTATGAAGGGTTGGGAGACTCCCCATTTCCCCTTACCTTTGCTATTCCAACTTTTAAAGGGGATGTTTGCTGGGTAATGCCCGAGCAGGAGATGACCCTTTTGGAAACCTGGTTGCTCACTAAGGAGTCCGACCCCTTAAATTTTCAGGACCGCTCCTTAAGCGAAAGCTTTTATCGTTTTTTTGCCCTGGAAGCTCTCTATCATTTAAGCCAGCTTCCTTTTGATAAAACGATCGCTCCCATTCTGACTAGCCAAAAGGGACTGCCTTCAGAGGCTTCGCTTTGTTTAGATATTGCTTTAAGCTTTAAAGCTCAGACAGTTTGGGGTAGATTAATTATTTCCCCCGCAGCCAGACGCTCTTGGGTGGAACATTTTGCCGGCCATGCTTCTTCCCATTTAACTCAAGAGCTAGCCAAAGCCGTCGAAGTGAGAGTTCATCTGGAAGCAGGCAAGACACAGCTTACACTGAAAGATTGGAGCTCGGTTGAATTAGGAGATTTGATTCTTTTAGATAGCTGCACCTTGGAGCCTCCTGAATTCACAGGCCGCGTCATGCTTACTGTTAATGGGAAAACTGCCTTTCGCGGAAAAATCAAAGAACATTCTCTTAAAATTTTGGAACTTCCTGTTCTCCAAGAAATTAATACCCCGTTAAATGAAGCGGGCCCACCAACCAAAAAGGTCAATTCTCCTATGGAAAAATCAATGCATGATGATGACGAAGACGAAGACGATTTAAGTGATCTGGATTTTACAGAAGACGAAGATTCTTTTACCTTAGATGACCCAACTGACGAGGAAGAAGACGAAGATTTCCCTGATGAAAGCCAAAAGACTGCACGGGAGCAATCAACCGCTACCAGTGCAGTTCCTGGAGCCTCACAAAGCAAGCTATTAGTGCCAGGGGAAATCCCTGTCACCTTGACCGTAGAAGTAGGCTGCATCCAAATGAGCATGGACCAATTACTACGGCTTGAACCTGGTAATCTATTAGAAATTAATGTCAATCCCGCCAATGGTGTGGATTTAACAATTAACGGCAAAGTTGTTGGTAAAGGAGAACTTTTGAAAATTGGGGAGGCTTTAGGTGTTCGTGTGGTGGAATTAGGCCAATAATTTTTATATTGCGAACAAAAAATTTGCGCTAATTTAGAAAGCTCCCGATTGAACTAGCTGACCTGCCATTTTAACATCCGAGGCTTTCAAGCTAAAAGTTTGTAATGGAAATGCTAATAGACTCAATTTTAGGATATTTTTCTGCCGACAACAGCGTTGTTTAAAAGGCATAAAAATACCTACGAAGCAACGCTGCCCGCTTGGAAATAATTTGAATAGAGGTTTATTATCAATTGACCACACCTCCGAATAAACGAAACACCATTCCCGCTGCAGCAAGATCAGAAAATGATCCTGAAAAACCTAATAAAATCGGACCTTATACTATTGAAGCCCTTTTAGAAAGAGGAGGCATGAGCCTTCTTTATTTAGGAACCCATCCTGATATTGTGGACCCTATTACGATAAAAGTGCTTTTTCCTGAGTTTGTTTCCAACCCTGAAATGGTACAGCGTTTTCTTAGAGAAGCTGAAATTATTGAATTAGCTGATCATCCCAATATTGTTAAACTTTACGGCCAGGGCGAATGGGAGGGCGGACTTTATATTGCCATGGAATATATTCAGGGAGTGTCCTTAAAGCACTATCTTTTGCGGAATTTAATTTCCCTTAAACATGCTCTAGAGCTCATTATGGAAATTTCTATGGCTTTATGCCATCTTCATGCCCATGGTGTCATTCATAGAGATCTAAAACCTGAAAATATTTTGCTGACAGAGACCGGCGGTGTCAAGGTCATTGATTTTGGAATTGCACAGTTATTGACAGAAGGGCTTACGGACGTGCACTCTCAAAGGCGCCTGATCGGCACCCCCATCTACATGAGCCCTGAGCAAAAAATTGATCCCGAATCGACTTCTTACCCTTCCGATATTTATTCGCTTGGAATAATTATGTACGAACTTGTTTTGGGAAAGTTAAGCCATGGGCAAATTCATCTATCTATTATGCCTAAAGGTCTTCAAAAAATTTTGACAAAATGCCTGCAACAAAAAGCTGAAGACCGTTACCAGGATATTGTCGACTTCATGACGGATCTTTCCACTTATCTCCACTCTTCGGCTTTGCTGAAAGAAAATAAGGAATTCGCCCCCTTGAGCGATCTGTCAGAAAGTTTACGACAAGCGCAGTTTTTTTTAAACTCTCAAAATCTTCCTGCCTGGCCTCACATTGAAACAGGTCTTGCTACATTTAGAAGCCTGGGAAATTCCAGCATTTATCTAGATTTTATTACTTTACCCACCCAGGAACTCGCCATTTTCATTGGGGATACCTCTGTCAAAGGCACTCCTGGAATATTTTATACGTCCATATTGAGGGGAATTATCAGGGGGCTGTGCCAGGTAATCAAAAGTCCCAAAGAATTGGCAGACATTCTCAATACTCTCTTGCTCGATGGTACGATAAAAAAAACCTTCACCTTTTGTTGTCTTATTTTATCTATCAAAGATAATGCTTTTCGTTTCATTTCTTGCGGCTGCGGAGACCTGTTCTACATTCAGAATGAAGAATCGAAAATTCAACCCCTAATTTCTGAAAATCACCATTTCGGCTTAGAGCCGCTGGCTGAATTTAGTGAGGTTGTGCATGAATGGAATGAGGGAAGTTTTATTCTGTTGTGCGCATCTTTAAATCCTGAAATTTCTGCAAAAGATCCTCTATTTACATTGGAAAAATTAGGCGTAGGTTTAGGCGAGCCCCTTCCCAATTCTCCTCAAAAACAGGTCGATAATATACTGCGCAGCATAAAATTCAAATTGACCCGCACGCAAAATGAACGTTCAGTTATTTTATTGAGTCTTCAAAGAATTGACTAGCCATTGATCAATTTTGCCTTAGAACCTGTTCAAAATCTTCGATCGGATGATTTGTGTGCTAAAATTCAAATAATCATTAATTAAATCTGCTGTTCCATCCTTTACTTGCAACTTAGCGCGCTGCAATTTGTATGTGCGCATTTCTCACCGCTTTATTGTATAAAACCTAAGGACAATAAAAATTCTTTGGGTTTAGACGCATTTTTCTGGAAATTAATGCTCAGGTTTGGAATAAAACAAGACTTTAACATTTGGAAATCGTATAAATAAAGTCTTTCTTAACTGAAACGCATAAAGTATTCCATGAAATTTTTTTCTGCACACCAACGTCTCTTCCGTCTTAAATACTGGCTGCTGGCCTTTGCCTGCCATTTAGGGGGAGAGAATTACATCAATTCCTCGGATGAAGCTCAAGGCTTTGAATTTGATCAAAGCTATCGTGCTCCTATCCTAAATCATGAGGATTTTTCAGAAGCGCTCAAGCCTCTGCCCCCCGCTCATCAATTTGTGGAAAATAATTTTGAACCTACTTGGCATTCTTCCGCACCTGGCCAAGAAATTAAACAGTCTCAAAATACTTCTCATGCCCATTCGCTCAGCTCGTTTTTAAGTGGATTGCCAGTTAATGAACCTGATTTAGTTGTGCAAGCAGATCCAGCAGCAAATGATCAGACCGATTTAAGCAACCAAACTCCGCTTACCCCCTTCAGTGCCCCGCTGCCTATGCTCAAACCCTCGGCTGCAAGAGACAATACACCTGAGGGTGATGAGATCCCATCCGCAGCAACTCCCGCAAGAAAATCTGTGACAACTTCCGAAACTACCACTACAAGGCCCACACCTACCGGATCTACTACCCGAACCACAACCAGAACGACAACTTCTCAAGCACCAGCTGACTTGCGCCCAAGAACTCAAATTGTAGAGCCTGCTGCTGTACCAGAAATCCCAATTTCAATACCTTCCAATGCCCTACCCCCAAGGCCTAATCCTTCCCTTTCCCTTCCCATCGAACCAGCTGAGAGAGTAAGGACAATTATTTCTCCAGTTCCCCCTACCAGCATACCTATCCAGGAAGTAGGCTCCATTAATTTTAATAATGTAGCCATGGTGGAGTACATCCGCTTTGTCAGCCGCATTTCAAATAAGAATTTTATTTTTGATGATGAAGATCTGCAATTTAATGTCACAATTGTTTCGGAGGAGCCGACGACGGTGGATAACCTGATGGCCGCCCTGCTTCAGGAACTTAGGATCCATGATCTCTATCTGATGGAACAAGGAAACAATGTCATTATCCATCGGAATCCCCGGGTGAAGAGTCCTTCACGCATAATTTCTGACGGGTTAGAGCCCACTAATACTGAAACCGAACTGGTAACCCGGGTTTTCCGGCTGAATACTTTAGATCCTATAAAGGCAAGTGAAATTATCCGACCTCTTCTCTCTGATGATGCTTTAGTTGAAGTGTTGAGGGATTCTAACAACATTATCCTCACAGACCTAGTTTCAAGCGTAAACAAAATTGCCGATCTGATCTCCGTGCTAGACGCTCCCAATAGCGGAGTCACAGTCGGGCAATATGTCGTGCGGAATTCATTTGTGGAATCATTGAGCGAACTGGCCTCAAAATTATTGCAGCCTATAGCGCAGGGTAATCCATTTATATTAGTTCCTCATGCAGCCTCAAATAGCATTTTTATTGTTTCGAATCCTTTTTTGGTCGAAAAAGCCTTGGCTGTTATGGAAAACCTCGATATCAACGAAGGAAAGACCAAAATTCTTTCTTTAGAAAAACTTAGATTCCAAAATATAGAGTCAGGTCCTGGATATGGCCCTGGCGGCCCTGGATACGGCCCAGGAAGATTAGGCGGGGTTGTTGAAGAAGGCACAGGGGGCTTTCGGGCGCCCGCTTCTGGAGGACTTGGATTAAGAGAGGTCGATCAATATGGCAACCCTCTTCGTTCTGAAGGAAATTACCCTGGCAGTCCTGCTTATACTCCAGGATTGACTCCACAATCTATCGCCCCCCAGACGACGGGCGGGCAAATCCCTCCAGGACAGCTACAAGGCCAAATCCCAGGTCAGACCCCACAATTTCCAGGGCAAATCCCAGGACCCTTTGTAGGGCCCGGACAAGGTGGGATCGGAATACGGGGAAGGGAAGGGGCCGCTATTTTTACTGAGCAGAGCAGGTTCATGCCCGGAGGAATTGGAACAAACCCCCGTTGGATCCAGGATCTCCCCGCAGGGCACATTGAAAGAACGCTATTCTTTATTTACAAATTAAGATATCGCCGTGGAGACCAGCTCGAAATTGCTTTACGCCGGATTGCGGAAAGTATGGCAGTTTCTAGAACAGCTAATTTGGACCTTATCGCTGCAATTAACAGCAGTCAATGGCTGGAGGGGTCCAATTCGATTATTTTTACAGGCACCATCCCTGCCCTTGAACGTGTCAAAGAGCTGATTTTGGAAGTGGACATCCCTCTCCATCAGGTTTTTATTGAGATGCTGATTTTAGATACGTCGATTACAGACTCGTTAAACTATGCGGTCGATTTTGGGACTCGCTTTGGAGGGCCGGAGTTAGCAGGCGGACAAAACTTTTTAGGCACTGGAGCTGCGCTTGCAGCTAGTCTCCTTTCAAGTGAGGTTGTCGGGGGTATTCCTGGTGTCTTAACAGCTGGCAACCTCCTTTCTGGCAATGGCTATACCGCAGGCGTGATCGGCCGCACTCTTTCTCACGGAGGGCTGGAATTCAATTCAATCGCGGCATTAGTCCGCGCAGTGCACACAGACGGCAAAACGAACATCATCCTTAATCCTAAGATCATTACGGAAGATAACAATACCGCAGAAGTTTTTGTGGGTTCGACTGATAGATATAAGACCCAATCGATTGCAAATGCGATCGGAGGCGTTGTCACCAATAACTTCCAATTTATTGACGTGGGTACCACGCTTCGCGTCACTCCATTGATTGGAAATAATGGAATTATTACACTAGACATTGTTCAAGAAGTGACAAATGATGCCGGTGGTGCCAATGCAGGAAATCCAAATGATGTTGACTTTAACTTGATCCCCGTCTTGTCCAAGAGCCGGACAGTCACCCGTATCCATGTTCCAAACGGCTTTTTTGTAATCTTAAGCGGCATGATCCAGGGAAATGAAACACGAGCGGTGACGCAAATCCCTTGCTTAGGAGGTATACCCATTATTGGTGGACTTTCCAAAAACAAAGCCAATATTGACAATAGAAGGAACCTGATGATTTTCATCCGTCCTTTGATTGTGGATACAGACGAAGAACTTGAAAATATCACCAAACGGCAGCAGGATGTTTTCCGTGAAAAGAGCAAATGGAGAAGGCGTTGGAATTATGAAATTGACGAAGCTTTAGATTTCTTCAGCATCCGCCCAACTGATCCTGATGAAATTGGATGTACGGTCAAGTAATTAGAATGAAAAATTGGAAATTTCTTATCTGCTCAATCTTGATCAGCGGGTTGGTTGCCACGGGCTGCCAGCCTGCCAATTCAAGAATGGAGCCTGTCATCGGTTATATCCCTTCGCCAGGAAGGATCAGCGACCTTCCCTCGGCTTTTCAACCTCTCTCTGAAATGGAAGGCGAGCAGGAGTGGGGTAAAGAACTCTTGATCGGCGATGTTTTTGCAAGGGAGTGGGATTTTTACCGTGCAATCACATGCTATAAGAGAGCCCTCGTGCTCATCCCGGAAGAAGAAGTTGAAAGGCGGCTGCAGATAGATTACAATATCATATTATGCTATTACCTCGGGCTCAAGTACCAGGAAGCAGTCAATGTATTTGAATCAAGTAATCTACTTCACGTCAATTCCCTTTTTCCTGCCTTTAATAACTTGCTTGTGATCCTTTATGAATGTTACCAGCAAATTGGACAGTATGATAAAGGGTGCGACCTTCTTGAAACCATCAACAAATACTCGGCAGAAACGGCGGATGACCTCTCCCTTTTTTGGCCTTTAAAAAAAGGGGATATTCCTCAGGCGCAAGAGGCCATATGCAGCCATCGCAATTTTGAGACCCTTCAGAATGATCTTGACCTCTATTATCAATTTGCAAAATCTCCTAGAAAGGCGCGCACCCTGAATGCCATTCTTCCAGGGGCAGGTTATTATTACGTCGGCCAAAAAAATACCGCGCTTACCTCTTTTTTGATTAATACTTTATTTACTTTTGCCTCCTACCAATTTTTTAATAGAGGATATCCGGCTGCCGGTGCTATCATGGCAAGCATGGAAATGGGGTGGTATTTGGGAGGCATCAATGGGGCAGGCATTGAAGCCGAAGAATTCAATAATAGGCTGTATGAAGGGGCTGTACGGAAGACCCTCGTCGACCATCAGCTCTTTCCAGTCTTAATGTTCGAAACAAGCTTTTAAATGAAATTACTTTTATTTAGCTTCTTAATATTTGCTTTTCCATTATTGAGCAACCCCTGGGGAAAGGACGCTGATTTAGCTCTTTGCCGAAAGGTAGAATGCCTACCCCAAAAAAGGACATCTTTTCTTTCCCAAGTAGGCACGCAAGCCATCCGCTTTCATCAGGAGGTTATTTCTCCGGCTGATGGTCCGCGCAGCCATTTCATTCCGAGCAGTTCGCAGTACACAGTAGATGCCATGCAAAGGTATGGCTTTTTTAAAGGCTATGCTATGGGATGTGACCGTTTGATGCGTGAAAATGGGGACATGTGGGTTTATAGGACCGTACCGGACGAGCGCGGCAGACTCCTGAAGTGGGATCCTGTAAAATAAAAGTTTAAAATTCAGTTCTTACCGCAATTCCTGTAATTTCATCCTTTTATTTTATATAAATACCTTTTCATTTTTGAACCCCAATTTTTACCGTTTCCCCGGTATTAATTACAGTTTTTTGCCTGAATTGGTTGTATTTTAATTCTACATACCTAAAAATACTGATATAACGGTAAAAAAAGGCGTCTAAGTTTATGCAGAACCTAGGAAAAATGGTCCGGTTTCATCGAAAAAAAAGCGGCTTATCTCAAATGGATCTTGCAAACCTCGCAGGATTGGGTAAAACAGTCATTTTTGATATAGAAAATGGTAAGTTATCAATTCGCTTAGATACTCTTTTGAAAGTTTTAAATATATTAAACATAAGAATGGTATTTGAAAGTCCGCTTATGACTTTATATAAGGAACAAACCGATGAAAAAAGCTAGGGTATTTGTCGACGGGGTACCCGCCGGAGAAATTCAGGAAATTGGGCGGGGACAAAAATATCGCTTTATTTATTTAAAGGACTATATAGGGCCCTCGGTATCTTTAGAAATGCCGCTTGCTAAGCTCATCTATGAATATGATAAATTCCCTCCCTTTTTTGAAGGGTTACTGCCGGAAGGAATGATGTTAGAGGGGCTTTTACGGCATGCTAAAATAGATCGAAATGATTTACTTGAACAACTTATAACCGTAGGTGGAGATCTAGTAGGCAATGTGACTGTTGAGGGTATGGAATGAGGCGCTGTCCAATTACCTATGAAGTTTGTAAGAATGGGCAAAAATATACAGAAAAAGGGCTCAAACTCCTTTCCAATCATTTAAATGAATTGAAAGATTTTCCCTATACTCCTAAACAACAGATTCAATTGGCTTCCGAACTTGCAACAAAAATATCCATTCAAGGCATTCAGCCAAAATTAAGCGTCAAACTCAACCCTAAAAAAGCACAGTTAGAAGTAGTAACCAAGGGTGGAAAGTATATTTTAAAGCCTCCACATCAAATATATGATGAAGTACCAGAAAATGAAGACCTCACAATGAAGCTGGCCAAAATCACTGGAATTGAAGTCCCCTTTCATGGAATGATTTATAATATAGACAGTTCTCTTAGTTATTTCATCAAGAGATTTGACCGTTACCGAAATCAAAAAATTGCTGTGGAAGATTTCTCGCAACTTTTAGAGTGCACGCGAGATACTAAATATGAATCAAGCATGGAAAAAATCGTTTCAGTAATTGAAAAACATTGCACATTTCCTATGCTTGAAAAAATAAAGTTATTTCGTCTTGTAATTTTCAATTTCCTTATTGGAAATGAAGATATGCACTTAAAAAATTTTACGATGATCAGGCGAAAAGAAAAGGTAGAGTTAAGCCCTGCTTACGATCTGCTCAATACTACCATACTTATCAAATCTCAGGAAGAAATCGCATTGCCTATCAGAGGCAAAAAAAATAAGCTCACCCAAAGTGATTTAATTGATTATTTTGGAAAGCAAAGATTAAACTTACCTGAACAAGTAATAGAAAAAGAAATTTCTAATTTCAAATCCTCTATTGCTAAATGGACGGAATTGTTGGCTATTAGTTTCCTTTCAGAAAAAATGCAGGCTCTTTATGGCCGTTTAATTGAAGAAAGATGGCGAAGAATTAATTGATTTGCTATGCATTTTTTTAATACAATGAGGATAAAAAATGTCATTTTTTCAAGAATTCAAAGCCTTTGCTATGCGTGGTAACGTTGTCGACCTCGCAGTTGGAGTCATTATTGGTGCCGCTTTTGGAAAAATTGTCAGTTCATTTGTTAACGACATTATTATGCCTCCCCTTGGCGTACTTCTGGGAGGTAAAGATTTTAAGAAGCTGGCCTTCAAGATCCAAGAAGCTGCAGGAGAATCTCCGGCTGTTTATATCAAGTATGGCAATTTTATTAATGAGCTTGTTGATTTTGCCATTATTGCCCTGGCGATTTTTTTAGCCATTAAAGCCATGAATAAACTGCTCCCGCCTAAACCTGAAGAACCAACTACAATGGATTGTCCCGAATGTCTGATGCCAATTCCGGTTAAAGCCAAAAAATGCGGCCATTGCGAAACCAAATTTTAGGGCCCTTTTCCAGTAGATAACCCAGCTAAATGGCAGAAGGGCTTGGGGGAGTTGATAAGTTAAAGCAACCCCCATAGCAGTAAAGCAAAGTAAAGCCACGCCAATTGTTCTTTTTGTTAGCAGACCATTATCAAGTTGATAGATCTCAGGGTTAATCGCTGGAGTTAGCAACGGGACATAAGGCATGTAAGGATGAACATTCAATGATAAGCTTGAATCATACTTTTCCTAAATTAACTTTATTATTAGCTTCGTTCTTCCACTTCCACCAAAACAGGCTGCCATTGGGCTTCAGGAACAGGAGCAGGCGCAGGTGCTGGCGTAGGAAGAGTTGAAAAGACCTCGTATTCTTCTTTCGCTTCTTCAATGGCAACGAGCTCATGAGAGCGCAAAAAGGCTTTTTGAACCGAGATGAACGGGTGCCTCTCATCAAATATAAATAAGTTTTTTTTACCTAGAATATCAATCATTCCTGAATCGCTTAGAACATCCCAAATCTGATGGGTAATCCCGCAGGCGATCAAATGGCGTCCTGAATTTTTAAGATAAGCATAAAGCTGTTGCAATGCCAAACAGGCGGTCGCATCAATGTCCCTTGCATTTTTCAACTGTAAAATTAGTACTTTCGTAGTCCGGTCATCCTCGGTCAATGATCTCAAAGCAGATTGGAAAAGGTCAGCTGCACCAAAAAACAACTCCCCTTCGACTTTAATAAAACGTATCTTGCGTGGATCGTGCAGGTGGGCATGTTCAATGGTATGTAGCCCGCCAGCCTCGTCCACCGTAAATTCGACAAGCTGCGGCACAGCGGCTTTTTTAAGATGGAGTGAAATAGACATGACCACCCCGATATAAAAAGCGATATCCAAACTAAAAAAAATGCAGGATAAAAGCGTGACGATCAGCACGAACATGTCCGAACGGGTCGCTTTCAAGCAGATGAAAAGCTGCTTGAAATTGACAATCGTGCCTGCAGAAACAATCAAAAGAGCTGCAAAGGCAGTAACAGGAATGTGTCTGATTAAAAAACCGAACGCAAAAAGCACCAGGGCGACAAAAAGGGAATTAAAGAGGGCCGCAACCCGAGTATTCCCCCCATTCTCATAATTTAAGGCGCTGCGCGAAGGGCTTCCTGAAACTGGCATCGCGCCAATAAAGGCAGAAAAAAAGTTGCCCATCCCTACTCCAAAAATTTCCTGGTTGGTCGAGAGGCACTGTCCGGAGCTTGCAGCGATAGATTTTGATGCCGAAGTAGCTTCCATTACACTTAAAAGGGCTATCGCAAACGCTACTGGAAGCAAATGGTTCATGATGCTGGGATTAAAATAGGGGAAATCAAATTGGGGAATAAATCCCCCTTCCCGCGTATCTCCCACTAAAGCAATCGGGCTTAAAATGGCATCCCATTGGTCCCAATTGACAAATTGGTAATCATTACTAATGAAATATTGATAAAAATAATTAAAAAAATAGGCCACAATAGCCACAATGGCCAACATGATGGCCCCAGCCGGCATTTTTCGGTCGAAGCGCTTTAGCAATAACAAAAGCCCAATGCAGGCAATGCCGATCAGGGCAGTTGGAAAATAGGAGGCATGGAAATGGGTTAGGATGTATGTCCCGCGCTCATATAATGAGCCTAAATTCACCGGAACGTCCAATCCAATCAAAGGAAAGGCCTGGTTGATCACCAATGCCAGTGCGACGCCTGATACATATCCCACAATGACTGTATGGCTGACAAAGTGGGTGAGCCGGCCTAATTTAAAAAATGCTGCCAAAATTTGTATCGTGCCTACAAGCAGCATCAACTGGGTTAGGATCTGCATCACCAGCTGCTCTTTTTCAGGCCCTGTCGCATCCCTATAGTAGGTAAATAAAATATCGCTAATGCAAGCCTGGATCAAAATAGCTATTGCATTACTGGGCCCCACGATCAAATGCCTGGAAGAACCAAAGATGGCTACAATCATGGCTGTAAAAATGGAAGCGAATATTCCGCATGACACAGGCAAGCCAGCTACCAAAGCATAAGCCATCGCCTGAGGCACTGTCAGCATGGAAACCGCTAACCCAGCCATCACATCCGTACGAAAAGAGCCCCAGGAATACTTTTCGAAATCTTTGGTAAAACAAGTAAGGGAAACTTCATCGTGATGTGCGTGTGACATAATAAAACTGATGTTTTCCAAATTTTAGTAAAATTAAAATTGGGGAGATTATTAATTAGAAATTTTTTTTAGGCGCTTCTTTTGAACAAACACTTTGATTGTCATTGTAAATCATTCACTATTATTTCTAAACAATAATTATACACAAATGACCAATAAGGTCGTTTGTGTATTAAAATCATATATTTTTAATCCACTTTTATTTAAACTTTTATTTTTTACGAGAGGATCCTCATGACCCATATACCAAAGCTTGCCATCGTTGGGCGCCCCAATGTGGGAAAATCGGCTTTATTCAATCGGATTTGCAAACAAAAAATTGCCATTGTAGATGAAGCTGAAGGTATTACACGCGACCGGTTATATGCTGAAGGGGAATTATTTGGGTTCCATTTTCAGGTTATTGATACAGGAGGCATTAACGCCCAGTCCAAAGAAATCTTTAATGAAGAGATCAAGCGACAGGCGGAAATTGCGATTGAAGAGGCTGATACAATCATTCAAGTAGTGGATGCGCATATTGGATTGACCGATTTGGACAAAGAAGTTGCAAAAGTATTATTGAGAACCGATAAACCTGTTTGCCTCGCCGTCAATAAAATAGATAATCTATCCCAAGTTTCTTTAATGCATCAGTTTCATTCTTTGGGGATTAAACATATCGTGCCCGTTTCTGCCTCGCAAGGGTGGCAGATTGCTGAACTTCTTGAAGCAGCCTTTGATAAATTCCCGCGCGAAAAAGAAGTCGAAGAAGAAAAAGAGCATTTGATCAAGGTTGCAGTGGTTGGAAGGGCAAATGTGGGAAAATCCTCTTTGGTCAATTTTATTCTGGATGAAGAACGGTGCATCGTCAGCCCGATTCCCGGTACTACGCGTGATAGCGTGGATGTTTCATTTACCCATGAGGGACAACTCTATACACTCATTGATACCGCAGGAATACGCCGCAAAAGGGCCGAACATGAAGTTGTCGACAAATTTGCCGCTATCCGAACACAGAGGGCCATTGAACGCGCCGATTTATGTCTTCTTCTTTTAGATGTACAGGAAGGGATGACAGCCCAGGACAAAAAAATTGCAAATTCCATCGAGGAAGCAGGCAAAGGGTGCATCATTTTGCTGAACAAATGGGACCTGGTCAAAGGTTACCGTATGGAACATTGTTTGCAAGGGATTGAAGAAGAAGTCCCTTTTCTAAAACATTGCCCTAAGATCTTTACTTCAGCCACGACAGGAAGGAATTTAGATAAAATCTTTCCTGTGATCTTGGATGTTTATGCCAATTCACAAAAAAGAGTGACCACCCACCAATTGAATAAATTCATTGGGGGCGCCCTTCAGAAAAATCATCCTCCTATGATTCAGGGAAAACGCTTGCGCATCTATTACATGGCGCAGGTGGATATTGAACCGCCTAAATTCGTTTTATTTGTTAACTACCCAAACCTGATGATTGAAAGCTACAAAAAATACCTTTATAATCAATTTAGAGAAACATATGGGTTCACAGGCGTACCTATTTTAATTCATTTAAAAGGTAAAGCAAAACGAGACCGCCCAGAAGGCGGGCCTGAAGTTAAAAAGATAAGAGCAGAAAAAGAAACTGCGGATATTGATGAAGAACATAAGCACGCAATTGAAAGTGGCGAGGAGGAAGAAGAATATTTCTTTGAAAACGAGCCAGATCTAGAAAAAAATTAGAAGAAAGGAAGAATAGGTAATTTTTTTTAATTACCTATTTATCCCGTTTTAATTACTCAAAATCCTTGGAATATTGCTAAATTACTAAACAGACTCTTTGATCGGAAAGCGACCTGCCAAATATAAAGGGTAATAATGCACGCTATTATTTCTCATGTCGAAAGGCCTCCCGCTAAATATCACTTCATAAGGGGGATGATATTTTTCAACAAATACCTTTAAACTCTTTAGTTTGATAACCGAACCAGCTTTAACTTCAACCGGAATAGCGGAACCATCAGTCTCAACCAGAAATTCAATTTCCGCTTTATTTTCTTGCCAACTGAAAAGGGAGTCTCTTCCATGAGAGATAAGCTCTTGGGCAACAAAATTTTCAGCAAAAAACCCTTTATAACTTCCATATTCATAATCTAAAATAACTTTTGCAGGCAATCCGCACATAAAACTAAGAATACCAACATCAAACAACAATAATTTAAAAATATTTTCCTTTGCATAGCCTTGAAAAGGGATTTGCCCTGTATTGACAATATGCACTTTTAAAGCTAAACCCGCAGCCTCTAACCAGTCAATGGCGCCTGCCAATCGATCATAATGGGAAACTCCGGGAATAACTCCTCTAAATTTATATTTGCCTATGGAGCCGTCTTGTACTTGTTGTAATTGAGAAGGAATAGACCTCCATACACGGTCAATATGCATGGCATTTACTTTACCTGAATGCTTTGCTATATCGGCATAATATGAATTGATCAAATCACTCTGTTTATTCCTTACTAAAGAGAATGCTTTATACAAGTCCTCCTTATTTTTAATAAAAGTTGACACCACTTCTGGGAGACCGCCAACTATAAAATAATGCTTAAGTTGTTCCCATAAATATTCATGAATAATAGCCGGGATTATTTCTTTTGAATTGAGCTTCTGAAAAATAGGAAGGGCTTTATCTTTGTTTGCCATTAAAAATTCTTCGAAAGTTAAAGGTCTAAGAGTTTTAAAAGTCACCTTTCCTACTGGAAATGAACTGGAATTTAAGTGGATACCAAGAAGAGACCCAGCCGCACATAAATGAAGTTCAGAGCAATCCTCTTGAAAATATTTTAAACTGGTCAATGCCTTAGGGCATTCTTGGATTTCATCAAATACCACTAGGTCTGTTTTAATATTAATAGGGAAATCCAGATAAAAACTTAGTTCTCTAATAATCCTCTCAGGATTTAGATTAGGTTCAAAGATTTTTGCTAATTCAGGTTGTTTTTCGAAATTAAAATAATGAAAATGAGGGAAATAAAGCTTTCCAAATTCTTTAAGAAGATAAGTTTTACCAACTTGTCGCACCCCTTTAAGAAGAAGCGGTTTGCGAGAGGAGCTATCTTCTTTCCACTCAACAAGTTGATTCATCATAAGACGTTGCATCTATTTTTTTCCTATTGTGGCAATCTTTCTTTATTTTGGCAAAAAGTGACATTTTTGTCATTTTTTTTTGGCAAAAAGTGTCAAAGTTGTCACTTTTTTTTCTTGTAAAATTAGAATTTATTGACATTTAAATGCATTGATTTTGCCCCCCTGTGGTGGTTTACCTTTCTTGTAAAAGGTTATGACCAAAATGCAAAAAAAGAAATAAAGTATTATATCTGCCTTGTAGCTCTTTGATATGAAGAGTGAATATGTAGGAGGACACCTAAGCTCAAAGCTACAAGCGATGGAAATACAAAGCCCTTCATTATCTATGTACTTTGGATGAAATTGGGTCGTAAATGGATCGGATGGTAGCCGGTTATTTTTATCTTGTAGGCCATTCAAAGAATTACAAAATTATCTATTGCTAATGACTCTTCTTTAAATAGATGTCTTTTCTAATTTCTTTCTATAGACTATTTATTCTTCATCCGAAAGGCCCATATGGTCCTCATTTGTTTCAACAAAATTTAACAAATCAATTAATTCTTCACGCGTAAACTTTTTTAAAGTGTTCTGATCGTCTATTCCTACGACCTCTTCCATCAGCCGCCCTTTACGCTCGATCATAGCATCGATTTTTTCTTCAAATGTGCCTAATGTTACCAGTTTGAAGACTTGCACACCGCGCGTCTGTCCGATTCGATGGACCCGGTCGGTCGCCTGGTTTTCTCTGGCGGCATTCCACCATCTGTCATAGTGGATGACAACGGAGCCGGCTGTTAGGTCGATGCCTAATCCCGCTGCCTGCAATGAGCCAATAAAAACCTCGCAAGACGGGTCTTGATTGAAACGATTGAGCTCTTCTTTTCTGTTTTGCGTCGAGCCCCGGATAGTTGCGTATCCGATATCCTGCTCAGTTAAATAGTTTTGTAGGATATCGAGCATCCCCAAATATTGAGAAAAAATGACCACCTTTTGCTGGCTTTCCCTCGCTTCTCTCAATAATTCCACAAAAAGGTTCCATTTTCCCGATGGATAGTTCATATAATCATCCGGTCTTTTCAAATAAACGGCCGGATGATCGCATATTTGCTTGAGGCTGGAAAGCAAAGCAAAAATATGCAAATAGGGAATGGAGTTTTGATCATTGTGCAGCTCTTCTAATAAATGGCGCCTTCGCTGTTCAAGGACCTCCACATAAAGTTTTTGCTGGTAGGAGGAGAGGTCACAGTGGGAAATCTCTTCAATTTTTTCAGGAAGATCTTTCAAGACATCTTCTTTTTTACGCCTTAAAGTAAAGGGTTTGATCAAACGGTTGAGAAGGTCCCGGCGGTCGGAATTATGTTCCTTTTCTATCGGCTTTATGAAAAGGTCCCTATAATCCTTGTCATTGGGCATGTAAGTAGGCAGCACAATATCAAAAAGGGATTTAAGTTCACGGAGATGATTTTCAATGGGAGTTCCAGTCAATCCTAGCTTCATTTGGGCTTGCATGCTTTTTAAAGCAGCATAAACCAGGCTGAATTGGTTTTTTGCCACTTGGATCTCGTCAAATATAGCGACTTCAAAAGGTACCTTGCAAAGGAGTTCTTTTTCATTTCGCAAAATTCCATAGGAGGTCAACAAGACATCATATTCCTGATGAAAGGAAGCCAAACTGCGGTTTGTCCCAAAAAATGTGCAGACGCGCAAATTGGGCAGAAAACGTTGCAACTTATCCTGCCAGTGATAAATGACAGAGGTTGGGCAAACAATGAGAAAATGATGCACCGCTCCTTCAGCGTAATTTTTGAAAAAATTCGAAACACTAGCTAAAAGTGCCATAGCCTGATGAGTCTTGCCCAATCCCATGTCGTCGCAGAGCAAGCCTGATAACTGCTCTTGATAAAGAAACCATAACCAGTGTGCACCCATTTCCTGATAAGGGCGCAATTCACTGTTCAAACCTGCAATATCGGGTTGCAGTGGTGTTTGAAGTTGGTTCAAATGATTGAAATGGTCATGGCCAAGCTTCGAACCTTCCTCCATATGAATGGGATCAAAGGCGTTCAAACGCATATATTCAAGCGAGGTCAGCAAGATAGTATTGTCTTTTTGGAACCTGTCTTTATCCAGGCGCCGGATCCAGTCAAACTGTTTGTCCTGCAAGGCGATCAAACCAGCCTCAAAAAAGGCAAACGTCTGTTTTTTTGTCAAATTTTGACGCAGTTCCGTTATTGAAATTTTTCCTTGTTCCGTTTCATAAAATAATTGAAGCCGGTACCAGCCTTTTCCTTTTTCAGGAACAGGCTCGACGGCACTGGCGGTCAAACGAAGCCATTCAGGTTTATTTAAGCGGGGGTCGATGGAAGAAACATAGGAACGAATATTATTCAATTCATAGGTAAGAAAAAGATTCAACTCCTCCCCGCTCAGCTCTACAGGTGTGCGGAATTCTTCAGGCAAACGTAAAGAATAAGGAAGTTCATAAAAACCTTCCCTTTCCAAATAAACAAAATCATCAAATAACCTCATATTTTTTTCTTCATATTCATGCTGCAGAGTATAATAGGGGTTAACCCGAATCGTTTGCTTATCGACTAGTTCAATTTTCAGACCAGCCTTTACTATAGGACATGTATCATTGAAAAAATTGGGAATTAAAGCCAATTCATCCTTATTCATTCGGATGAATAAGGGAATTTGCTCAGCACCGAGCGAAACTCCTTTCTTTAGCAAATAATTAAAAGAGCCTCCGCTTTTAGAATAGAAGCCATA
This sequence comes from Candidatus Protochlamydia sp., assembly GCA_013695355.1. Classification (GTDB taxonomy): domain Bacteria; phylum Chlamydiota; class Chlamydiia; order Chlamydiales; family Parachlamydiaceae; genus Protochlamydia. Next base: position 36,910 of record JACDAQ010000018.1, on the reverse strand, counting down.
ACCTTCAAGATAGACCCAAACCCCAAAATCCTGCATCCGATCCTTTGCCTTAGCCAGGGTCCGTGTAAATGAAAGGCGGTTGTTCTCGTTCAGTTGATAGCTCATTTGATATTCGATACTTCTCACATGCGTATGGAAGCCTTCCTGGGTATTCAGCCAGGCGCGGTTTTGAGTAACGAAATCTGAAACCTGATACAGGGGAATAACTGTTTCGACTTCATCATACCGCTTTTCAATAGGATAAAAACCTTCTTCATCTAAATAAGCCCAATCGCCAATCAGTCTGGAGTCGCCTTGCTGCAAATCCCCTTCATCAAATAAGTAGGCCTGGATATGCAAATTCCATTGTGGATCAAAATAAAGCTTGTATGAGAGGGTTTGTTGAGTACGATGGATCACGGCATTTATGATCAGGGATGAAAGGAGCCGATGATGTTCATTCAGAATTTCAGAAAGCTCTTCACCCTCAACTTCAGGTGTTTTTAACAATAAGTTAGGCTCGTTTGTATAAAAACCCTCGCCAGGAATAAAAATCCAATTTTCAATAACAATTCCCGCTTCTTCAGACTTTCTTCTGGACTGTAATTTAGCAGATTTTTCCCCTTTCTTTTCAACAATATGAAGAACGCCTTTACTTTTGTCATAATACACCCGGTCGATATCCTGATGGCTGGCGTTATGGACGGTCAGTGGACTTTTCACGCTAGCAAGAAAAGGAATGATAACTGGCAAATTAGCCTCTGACAGATAGAATCCTGTTTCCAAGTCGGCAAAATTTAATTGCAGCCAATTAGGAATATTTTTTTTGGAGTAATTAAAGGTAAGTTGATAGGCCTGCCCCTCCTCTTCCTTCTGCATCAGCCATTTGGCCAAATCGCTCCAATAGGACAAATCATAGCGAAGCTGGGGATCGGGCCTTCCTTCACGCCAAAGCATAATTTCTTCTGAGCTGAGGTTAGAGAATTTTAAAGACGTCTCTTCGGTCGCAGGGCTGCGCTCATTAAATAACCGCTCTAAAAGAGCAACGGCAGACTCTGATTTTGCTTTGATTGAAAAAATTATTTTATCTGAAGAAGATTGAATGACATAGTGCCCTGGCAGAAGTTTTTTTAATGCTGAAGGATCGCTTCCTATCCTGTCTTCATAAAGAAAACAGAGTTGATTCCACAAGGAGCGTTCAAAACGTTGATGAAGGGGTACTGTTGAATTTTTAAAGAGACTCAAATAGGCCACAGCCTGATGCAAACAGCCTTCGCTCTCATGCCCTTGCTCGCAGGAACAAAAAATGTCGCGAACCTGTCCACTACCCTCCAGCTGCAAAAAAACCCAATAATCGTGATGGTCCGCAGGATCTTCAATCAAAACCTGATAGGTCATTCCTGAAAATTCAACGTCTTTAACCAAATGGAGCGGAAGAGCTTTACTCGCTTCTTCCTCGAAATGCTTTAAATTAGGAGGTAACGGTATCATATAATTTATGCCTGATCAAGAATAAGCCCGGGAGGCAGCTTTTCTCCAAATAACTGTTCTTGTTCATATTGAGACAAATGCCTTTTTTCCGAAAGGAGGGCTTGCATGTCAGCTTCTGGATAGGCCAAAGCTATCTGGCCGATCATTTCCTCCGAAAGGTTGATTTCTCTGTGATCGGTCCGGCGTGCAAGCTGGACTACAGCAAAAAGAGCGGGCTCTTTAGATGTTTCTAAAAGCTGCTTGACCCATTTTTCACAAATATCTTTTGGAACTACCTGTCCCGCAGTTCCGTAAACCAAATGACGCGCCCCAATGCGCGCTACAGACCAATAATCATACGCTTCAGCTTCGTTCCGTTTGATTTTATCAATCAAAGAATCCCCCACACGTATTTTTACAGGTAATTCCAATCTTTCCAAGGATGCAAAAGCCCGGATTTTTTCTGAATAAATATAAGCTTCATTTTTTCTTGTGGAAATAAGCTTGCCTGTTCTTTTATCAAACAAAAAATTCATCAGATCGCTGCCTAGCTGGGCCTGCTGCCCTTTATTAAGCCCGCCTGCAATACGTCGGTAGCAAATTGCGCATTGAATTTGAGACTCTTGGCTTTTAGCTAGCTTGAGATCGCCTAAAATAATTTTCCATAGTTCCTTGATTCGAAAATCATCCAAGGGAAAACCATATCCCGGACGAAGAAAGTAACCGGCAAGGTTCCACCACCTGGCTTCATGCTCCGGGCTTAATTTTCTACCAGAAGAGAGTTTGAGCAGCGAATCAAAAAGGGCTCTTAAAACACTAAGGGACCAATCTTTTTTTGGCGCCTCCAATTTTTTTTCCAGCAATTCCATGATTTCTCCCGGCCGGACAACTGAAGAAGCTTCGAATAGAACCTCAAGCTGAAGTTTTGCTCCTTCGACATAGCCTGCGTCGAAAGTCTCATCCTGCCGTTTCTTCTCTTGTGTCATTAAGCTATGGTCATGCCCTGAAGCTGAACGAAGCTGAAATTCGAGGTTCCAACGGTGGTTAGTCTTTTGAGAATCAAGCCAGAGGTCAAGAGTGCCGACAGGCGTTAAAGCAAGGCTCAAGCGCACAGGCACAAGCTGTTCTTCCTGCCCGGATTGCCGCCCGAAACGCAAAATTGTCTGAATTGGCGGAAGGCGGTGGATTTCCTGTTCGTCAATATCGATTTTATCCCCTTCAAGATCATTCAGGCGAACATGGGAAGTTAAAAGATGAAAGGCCACAGGCGTATTGGCGCGCAATGCAAAAACTTCCGCAGGCTGGAACACCTGCCCCTCTTCAGAACCTCTGGGAAGCAAGGTTAGGGCTTTGCGAAGCATATGCCCTGAAGAATCCTTCCAATCCAGTTCAAGATAATAGCTTCGGGGCAGTCCCCCTCCGATCGATATCCCATACCCTCTGCGAACCCCTCCATAGTAGGCCGCTCCCCTTGCCACTCCCAGATCTAGGCTGGAGCCTGTTAAAAGCTTTGGAGGCTCTTTGAGAAACCACTTACCTAAAGATTCCAAGATCCTGCTTTGGAAAAGGGCTGGCTTCATCGCCCCTCCGTTAAAAAGAAGGTGGTCGACCGATTTTCCAGGTTCAAAATAGCCGGCCTGCTTTAAAAATTGGGCCAAATGCTTGATGATAGAGGGGTCGTCTTCATAAGGCAGGCCGACAGTTCTGAAACCACGGCTTTTTTTTAAATTTAAAGCTTCTTTTAATTCATAAGCGAAAAAAAATCCCTCTCCTAATAAACTTCGGACCTCATCATGATTGATGGCTGTTGACAAGCTGCCTTTAATGACAGAGGAGCCCGCACCCTGAAGCACAACGGCAAAAGAATCTTCCGGCTTTATATTAGGACCAAGGAGTGCTTCCTTAGCCTGCCTGGCCACTGCGAGCAATTGCAACCATTGCGTTGTTTCCAAAGGCTGAGAGCTTTCCTTTTTTAGCTTCTCTTCAAGATAGTGGGCAACAGCGGCGTCCATATTGTCGCCCCCTAGCAGAAGGTGGTCTCCGACGGCCATTCTCTGAAAGATAAGCTCTTCATTCCGCTCTTGTATTTCAATCAGACTGAAGTCGGTGGTCCCTCCTCCAACATCGCAGATTAAAATGCTTTCCCCAGGATGAAAAAGTTGTTTCCAGGTTTTTTCGTGCTGTGAAATCCAGCTATAAAAGGCCCCTTGCGGTTCTTCAAGCAAAGTCACATGCTGCAGGCCGGCTTTGCGTGCCGCTTCAACGGTGAGGGTGCGTGCGACCTCGTCAAATGAGGCAGGTACAGTTAAAATAATATCCTGTTCCTCGAATGCTTCTTCCGAGCCTGCTTTTGCATGAGCATGGTTCCAGGCTTCCTTAATATGGATTAAGTAGCGCGAGGAGGCTTCTACCGGGCTTATTCTTTGCGAAGTATCGGCGGCAACAATGGGCAGGATTTTAGCGTGCCGGTCGGATGCTACATTGCAAAGCCAGCTTTTAGCCGACTGGACCAGGCGCGTGGGCAGCCGGCTGCCTTGACTTTTTGCAAACTGCCCAACGAAAGAAGAAGTTTCTTCCTTCCATGGCAGGCGAAAGGCGCCGGCCGGCCATTCATTTTCCCCGAAAAGATAGCAAAAGGAAGGAAGCACGGCCAACGCTTCAATCTTACCGATGGCCGTCAATTGAGGGATGGAAAACATCTGTATAGGAGCATGCGGTTTCTCAATATCACGATAGGCTACAGCGCTATTAGTAGTCCCGAGATCCACCCCTATAATGTAACGCATCTTAGGATAACAGACTTTCTGCAGGAACATAGGAATAGCCCAGGTCATGAGCAACCGATTCATTGGTCACATGCCCAAAGCAGACATTTAATCCCTGGCGCAGGCCCACATGATCGATCAAGGCCCTTTTCCATCCTTTATTGGCGATCATTAATGCATAATCACCCGTTGCATTTGTCAATGCCTGAGTGGATGTTCTGGCGCAGGCTCCAGGCATATTTGTGACGCAATAATGAACGACTCCATCCACGAGGTAGGTAGGTTCATCATGCGTGGTTGGCCTGGATGTTTCTGTACACCCTCCCTGATCAATGGCCACATCGACGATCACAGAACCAGGGATCATTTGCTTAACCATTTCTTTGGTCACAAGCCTTGGAGCTGTTTTACCGGGGATCAGGACAGCTCCAATCACCAGATCAGCCTTCATCACAGCCTCTTCAATGGCTAATTGAGAGGAATAAAGGGTCTTGAGGGCAGGCCCATATAAAGCATCCAGTTTGCGCAACCGGTTAAGGTCTTTATCAAAAATTGTCACATTGGCTCCAAGCCCTAAAGCCATGCGTGCAGATTCGGTTCCTACGACGCCGCCGCCAATGACCACAACGCGTGCAGGAGCCACTCCAGGGACGCCCCCTAAAAGAACGCCCCGCCCTCCATGATTCAACTGCAAACTAGTGGCTCCTACTTGAATAGCGATGCGTCCGGCAATTTCACTCATTGGTATCAGCAAGGGCAGCCGCCCTTTAGCGTCGCTGACTGTTTCATAAGCGATGGCTACAACCTTGCTGTCGATCAACTGTTTGGTTTGTTCCGGATCGGGTGCAAGGTGAAGGTAGCAAAACAGGATCTGCCCTTCTTTGAGCAAAGGGTATTCGCTGACTTGAGGCTCTTTAACTTTAACGATCATTTCGCAATTGTAAATCTCCTCTGGAGTGCCTGCAATTGAAGCGCCGGCAGCAGAGAACATGGCATCTGTAAACCCGATCGTCTCCCCTGCTTTGGTCTGGACCAGAACCTGGTGTCCTGCTGCAACTAAAAGACGGACCAGGCTGGGGGTTGCACCTACCCTGTATTCATGGTTTTTAATTTCTTTAGGTATTCCTATAATCATAAATGAACCTCAATACAAATTAATGAATCGACTAGTTTACTAGGCAGAAGGATTTGAGGCTATCAAAAAACAATCATTGGAGGGGATGTAGCGTAGACTTTGGCAGGTTTTAACCTGCCTGTGATTCCGCTAAGGAAGTTTAAAATTAGCCACAGCGAACTTTCATAGTTTTATGCTTCAATTTTTTCAAGAATCATATAAGTATAACTTGTAGGGCTCAAAGGGTTGAAAATTTTTTCTTTGAAAATTTGGGCAAAGCTAGGCGCTATAAAGGGATTTGTAGGGGTTACGTAATTGTCATCATATAAGTACCAATTGCCATCTTCTTTTTTGATCGCACAATTTGCATGCCCGCTATCCCCTTTTACTGCGCAATGACTTTAAATTTAATGCCCTGCCATTCAGGAAACTCTTCTAAAGCGGTTTTTTGACGCCCTTTTAAATCAATTAAGCAGTATTTAGGCAAAGTTAAATTTTCAATGGTTCCCATTTTTCTATCGCAGAAATCACAAAATAAGTAATTATCTAAAGAAAATCCTTCATTATTTTCTAAACTAAATGAATGGACTTGACTAACGGGTATTGTCAAATCGCATGGCTCGCATCGCAAATCTCTTATAATACCGGAGAACAAATTTTTTAAGGTTGGATCTTCTCTAAATATTTCCTCTATAATCATTTCAGTTAATAAATAGCTATCATCTCCGACAGTACGACGGCCATATTTTGATTGATAAAATTCCCGCAAAACTGAAACCAGTTCTGGAGCTCTTTCAACAGGATTATCGTATGTTTGCTTTATAATCGTTAAAACAGGATTGTTCAGATGCGTAAAATGTTCTTTTAAAGGGCATAAGGACATCACAGCGCTATTGATAAAACAAGTAGACCCAAGATTTGGAATTCCGGTTAATGCCATGACAGGCGGCCTTACATCTTCAGGGAGACGTGCTGGCAAAGGCTCAGCTTCAGGAACAATAGCTAAAACATTTTCCATAAAAACAACCCAAAGCAATAAGCGCAAATAATGCTAAGGCAATCGTACCAACCATTCTTTGTTGTCTTGAAAGAGCTTGTAATCCACTTTTTTTAAGGGTTCAACAAAATAACGTTGAGTTGCTGTTTGTAAAGGGGACATAAAACCTTTTAGTTTTCGGTAACTTTTTCAAGAATCATAAAAGAGTAGCCAGCTTGGCCAAAAGGATTGACTTGACTCACAGCACTGTCATCGAAGAGATACCAGTTTCCATCTTCTTTTTTTATCACACAATTCGCATGCCCGCTTCCACCTTTTATAGCCGCCATCACATTGAATTTGATGCCCTTCCATTCAAAATGCTCCTCTAATACCATTATACGGCCAAAAGCAAGATCAATGAAGCAGTATTTTGGAAGCTTTAAATCCTCAAGTGTTCCGCACACACTTCTACATCCACAGCTTAAATAGCTATCCAATGAAAAGGATAAGTTTCGCTTTTGGTAAAATGTTAAAATTTCACCCCCATTTTCTTTACGGCCACATGATTTGCACTGAAATTTTTTTAAGAAACCACAAAATAAAGCCTCTAAATTCGGATCTTCCTTAACAACTTCTTCTAACAACATTTCAATTAATAAGCTACTATCTCCCCCTCCAGTGCAATCACGGCCACTTTTTTTCTGATAAAATTCTCTTAAAACAGAAACTAAGTGGGGTGCTTTTAGGACGGGATCTTCATAGGTTTCTTTGATTGCCTTGAATACAGGGCTGTTCAGATGAGCCAAATGTTTTTTTAAAGGATATAAAGACATCACGACACTATTAATAAAACAGGTAGATCCTAAATTTGGTATTCCGACTAAGTCCATGACCGGCTGGCTAGGGAGAGCGGGTTCAACAGTTCGAGCTTGAGGAGCTATTGATAGAGAAATGTTTGGAGCTCCGGGAATCAAAGCAACGGAAATTTTTTTTGGTCTATGCCATAAAAAATACCCGACAGCAATTAAAGAAAACAATGCTAGTGCAATTGTTCCAACAATTTTTTGTTGTTTTGTAAAATAGAATACCTCTCTTATTTGGAAAGGTTCATTAAAATAATTATTTAGATTTATTTTCGAAAAAAGACTATTCATTTTCTATTGCCTATTAAAAAATGATGCAGATAGTATTATAGGCGGAGATAAAAAAAAAGCCATTTATAACAAACTTGGCATATTTAGAGAAGTCCGCGATGATATTCCAAATAAGACTTGACGACCCTTTTATCCACAATTGTTGCAATTACATCTATCACAATCATCCAGGGACCGAGGCAAATCTCTCCTAGCCCTCGATAAATATGCCAGGAAATCATTCTTTTCTTTTGAGGATTGTTTGTCGGGTCCTGCAAAATGAAGATAATGCGTACAATTCCAATGATGGTGCTCAATCGCGGATGATAAGCAATAACCTTTGAAATATTATTGACAACCATCCTTGGTAATCCAAACTGACGATGATATGCCTGCTCTGGATTTCTTCCCGATGCTCTGATTTGTTCATCCCTTTGATGCGAGGCAACGTACCATCTATCGAGTGTTTCGAATCCCAGGGCCGGATGAATATCTAATATTCTAAACATAATTATACACTTATTTTTTTATAAAGTATCTGTGATACTCTGAAAGACAGGATAGTATTATTATGCCTATCCTGTTCATCTTGTCATTTTTTTTGTTTGCGCTTAAGCATTGAGCTGCTTTTTTGGCTATACCACTGCATTTGATAATAAATCTCTTAGAGTAGGATTTTGACTTCTTCTTAAAATATCCAAAGAAAAAAAATGCCCTAAAGTATAACCTAAGCACATAGCCGCCCCCAATGTCAGTACAGGTTCATGGGCAAAAAAACGCTCTAATAGAGGAGCCTTGTTAATAACTGCCAGTGCTACGCAATTAATTGTTGTAACGATAAAGCCTGGAAATGAATTTGTAATTAAATATCTGGCCCCTTCTGTACGTATTTGGCGGTCATTATTTTCACTCCATCCCATTCCATATCCATTACCTGGGTTATAACCATTTTGAGCCTTATTGAGCGCTCTTTTGCTCACTAAGGATCCTGCAAGTAAACCAGCTGCAAAAGCTCCAAGCCAATGATAAGGCATAGGGGTTTTATATAAACTTAAAGCTCCCACGCCTGTATTAATGGCTAAATAAAAAGTGCTTTGTAATGATAATTGCATATTGCCCTCTCATGTTTACATATTTTGATCATGTTAAATTATGGTTAATTAATGTTCAAGTTTTAATTCAATTAATATAAATTAATAATTCAACAATAAAACTTTAACAGTTGTATAAAGTCCACTTTATTTAATTTATAGCTAAAGAGTCCGAGCCCCCTATTCCCTTGGCACTAAAAAAGTGATAGCTCTGATGGTTAATTTCCGCTAATTGTTCATGAAATTGCCGTATGCAAAATGCCACTCCAATGCAAAATTAGCATTTTGAATTGTATCCTTTAAGGGCCTTAGATCTAGACCAGACTATTAAAATTATCAAAAGCTTTACTTTGATTAACATAGGTTTAGAGAAATGGATAGGAAAGAAAAAAAACAAAATTTGTATATTTTTTACACTTGTGCCTATCCTGCCTATCTTGTTTTTCCTGCTAATTTTGTTCTATGAGCATGTGCATTGAAATCCTATACCACAGCATTTGCCAATAATTCTCTTATAGCAGGATCCTGGCTTCTTCTTAAAACATCAAGCGAAAAAAGATGCCCTATAGTATAACCTAAGCACATAGCCGCTATAGATGTAAAAACAGGCTCCTTTTCAGAAAAACGCTCTAATTGATAACCATTCTCAATAAATGCCAGAGCTAGGCAATTAACTAATGTAGTGAGAAGACCTGGCTTTGAATGTTCAACCAAAATATCTAACCCCTTTAATTCGCTTTTGGCGAGCAGTTTCCTCGGTCTCTCCGGTACTATTTCCAGGAAAATAAAAGCTATTAGCCTTATTGAGCTCTCTTCCACTTATTACAAGTCCTGAGAATAATCCAACTACGAAAGCTCCAAGCCAATGATAAGGACTAGGAGTTTTGTACAAGCATAAAGCTCCTACTCCTGTATTCAAGGCTAAATTAAGCGTACTTTTTAATGATATTTGCATATTCACCTCATGTTTACATATTTTTATTTAGACAAACTAATTAGTATTTAATTACAGCCTTACATTTTTAATTTAATTAACAAAAAAACCAACAATTATAACAAAGATTGAAAGATCAAATTAATGCCACATCAGGTACATTTTCGTGTGCAAATTCTAGCGAAAGGAGTTTAGAAATTCCTTTTTCTTCCATTGAAACTCCAAAAATGATATCCCCGATTGCCATTGTCCGCTTATTGTGCGTGATAATTAAAAATTGGCACCTGTCTGCAAAATGCTTCACTACATTTACAAACCGCTCTACATTCGAATCATCCAATGGCGCATCAATCTCATCCAAAATGCAAAAGGGAGCCGGTTTAACTTCGAAAATAGCAAAAAGAAGAGCTACCGCGGTCAGACATTTTTCTCCACCCGATAGCAGGCTGATCGAACGCATCTGCTTGCCTGGAGGCTTTGCGCTGATTTCAATGCCTGCCTCTAAAATGTCATCATTCTCGGTAAATTGAAGATCCGCCTCTCCTCCGCTGAAAAGGATTTGAAAATTTTTCTTAAAATTTTCGCGAATTGTTTCAAACGTATCTTTGAAGAGTTTGCGGCTTTCCCCATCCAGTTGTGAGATGATTTGCAGAAGCTCCTCTTTAGAGTGGAGCATGTCTTCCAGCTGCCGACCAAGAAAATCAAATCGCACTTGGAGCTTTTCAAGGTCTTCAATAGCAGACAAATTAATATCCCCGGCGGCCTGAATGGTAAGCTTAATCGCACGTATCGATTTTTCAATTTGCTCAATCGATTGATCGGGTACTTCTAAACCGTCCAACTGTTCAAACATCAAATCAAAGCGCTCTTTCAATTCTTTCCGCAATCCTTCTAAAGTTGTCTCGATTTGTGCTTCCACAATTTTAATTTGCGTAAATTCAGCTTCGCTTTTTTTCAATTGCTCTTCCTGGCCAGCGATTGTTTCTTCAAGAGCCTCCCTGGAAACTTTTAATTCATCATAGGCAATTTCCTGCTTATGGTACGCCTCTTTGGCTTCCACTAATTTTTTTTCAATGAGAACTAGCGCTTCCACCAATTTGGCCTCTCTCTTTCTTAACTCGTGCAGCTGATCCTCACTCTCTTCCAATTCTTCGGTCAGACGCGCCGCCTGGTTGTCATGCTCCTGTTCCTGCATTTCTAAAAGTTGGAGCTGATGTACGAGCTGCTGTTTATGTTCGGAAAGTTGCCTGTAAAGCGCCCCCTTCTCCTGATGTTCCTGCAAATAGAGATGAAGGATCTCTTCCTGCTTGCCAACTTCTGTCCGCACCCCTTCCCATTCTGCTCCTAGTCGAAGAACTTCCCGGCTTAACACAACCTGAGCCTGCTCTAATTGGTTTAGGTTGGTTTTTTGTTCTTCGATTTGTTGTTCAAGTGCCAGACTCTTTTCTTTCCCGGCCGCCTGCTCTGTCTTATATTTCTCGAGATCTCCCAAAGCTCTCTTAAGACCAAAATTAACTTCGACAAGCTTCATCTCATCCCGCCGCAGCATTTTATCGGTCTCGGCCCGTTCCAGCTCCAATTGCCCCTTGCTCTGACGAAGCAAAGCAAGCTTCTGCTCTAAACTTCGGAGCTGCTCTTCTCCAAGGTTGAGTTCCTCTTCCAAATTTTTAAGTTCCGATTCACGAATAAATACCTGGTTTTCGCCCGGTTTGATCTTGAAAAAGACCTTTCTTTGATCAACATAAAAACCCCCAACGGTCCAAATTTCTTTCCAGTCACACCCCTCTATCATTTGCAATGCTTCACTAAGGCTGTCCGCTGATCCTGCATGCTGCAAAAAATGGCCTGCTATAGGATTCATAGAAACTTGGCCCAGTAAAGAATGGGCTTTAACAGGCTCTGATTTTTCAGCCAAAAATTCCGAGCAGATGAGGGAAAAATCCTGCAGCCCTTCTTTTTCGGCAAAAGCAATGACTTCTTCAAAATCACTATGTTTCTCCACCACCAAGGTTTGGCCATAAACCCTTAATATAACGGCAACTGCCTCAGCAGCTTCGCTCTTAGGGTTCAAAAATTCGTAAAGCGGACGCAATTTTTTGTAAAAAGGGCTATTTTCATTTTGAGAAGCCTGAAGCAATTTTTTTGTGCCCGTAGAAAAACCTTCCAGTTCTTCCCTCATTTTAAGCAGAATTTTTTGCCGGGTTTTGGATTCGATTACTTTTCTTCTTTGCTGGTCCAAATCCCTATGCTTGCCTTCAAGGTCCTTCGCAATTCTTTCTAACTCCTCTTCATAATAATCCATCCGTTCTTTATGGGAATCCACCAGCGACGATACTTGCTGTAGCTGCTTTTTCTTATCGTGAATAACTTGGGCTGCGATTTCAATTTCATATGCAATCAGGTCTTGACGGCTTTTCAGCTGCTCTTTTCTTTCTTGAAAGTTCTCCAACCGAATTTCTGATTGCTTCATTTCACTGACACAGCGGCTCTCCTCCTGCAAACTTTTACCATGAGATTGCTGCTTTAAATGCATTTCAAGCCTTAAATCTGAAACTTCTTTTTCTTTAGACTTAACCTTGCTCTGCTGCACATCCAGCGTCGATTCAATTTGTTGAAATTCTGAACTTAAATTTTTTTGCTGGGCTTCGATCTTCTGGATTTGAGACGATCTGGTCTGCTTAGATAACGCAAGCCCTTCCCACTCATTCTTCAACTTCGTTTCTTTGCGTTTTAGCTCTTCAACCCTTTTTTGATTGGCCTGGTTTTCTAAAAGGTGGATCTCCTTTTCATTAGAGACCTTGAAAAGACCCTCTTGGCTTAATTTTAAAGCTTTTTCTTTAGTTTGAAGGACACCTTTCAACTCCAGCATGGATTGGCGGCAATCAAGAAGGAATTCCTTGTTCTCATCCAAAACTTCTTTTATTTTCTGACTTTTTTCATATAAACTAGCTTTCTTTTTTTCCGCACTTTTCCATCGCAGTAAATAAAGAGATTTTTCAAATGTTTCCAGCTGGTTTTTGTGCTTTTTAAATTGCAAGGCTTTTTCGGCCTGCTGCTGCAACAGCAAGATTTGCTTTTCAACTTCCTGATGAATATCCCTAACTCTTGAAAAATTGCCATCTGCCTGTTCCAGCCTTTTAAGGGCTTCTCTTTTTCGTTGCAAAAAACGCAAAATCCCGGCCGCTTCTTCAAAAATATAACGCCGTTCCAAAGGTGAGTAGCTGATGACTTGATCAAGCTTTCCCTGCTCGAAAATTGAAAATGCGTTCCTCCCAACTCCCGAATCTAAAAACAAGCTCTGCACATCCTTTAGACGCACTAAATTTCCATTAATGAAATATTCTGATTCGCCACTGCGGTGCAACCGACGGGTGAGGGTCAGTTCTTCATAATCAATCGGTAAAGTCCCCTTGACATCTGTCAGCGTCAATGAAACTTCTGCAAAATTGAGAGGCTTGCGTTGGCTTGTCCCGGCAAAAATTACATCCGGCATTTTATGGCCGCGCAAAGATTTAGCTGACTGCTCTCCCAATACCCAACGGAAAGCATCAGAAATGTTTGATTTACCGCAGCCATTGGGACCCACTATGCAGGTAATCCCTTGATCAAATCGCAAAACTGTCTTGTCAGCAAAGGATTTAAATCCTATGATGCTAAGTTTCTTTAAACGCACAACAAACCTCCTTCCCGGAATTTACATAAGCAATACCAAAGTGAAATCAAAAATCGATAATTAGACTGTGCCCAGCCGCATGTTGACTATCCAAAACGGCTTTAATTTAATAGGTGCCGTTTAGCCTTCAATGGACTGAGTGCACATAGATCTAATCGAATTTCAGTTCACTTGGGAAAGAGTATAAGGTGTTTCCGGAATTCATATTAAGGACTTTTTATGATCGATATACGTTTAATTCGCAAAAATCGTGCCGAAGTCGAAGCTAAGCTTAAAACTAAGGACCCAAGCATTGATCTATCTTCCATCTTTGATTTAGATGTGCTTATACGGGAAAATAAATCCCGGGTAGAGCAACTGAAGGCAAAACGAAATGAAATTTCACAAAAAATTGGAGAACTAAAAAGAGCCAAGCAGGATACCTCTGATCTGATGGGCCAGGTAGCAAGTTTTGCAGAAGATATCCATCACCTCGACCATCAAGCACGCGAATGGGAAGAGCAGTTCACAGATGAAATTTCCCGTCTTCCCAATATTCCGATGGACGATATTAAAGTCGCACAAGACCCAAAAGAAAATGTGATGATCAAAGAAGTGGGGAAAAAGCCTATTTTTTCCTTCCCTTTTAAAAATCACGTGGAATTAAATGACAAGCTCAATCTGTTCGATTTTAAAAGAGGTGCTAAAATTGCAGGGAGCGGATGGCCTGTCTACCGAGGCATGGGGGCCAGGCTAGAATGGGCCTTATTACAATACATGATTGACATTCATATTAAAAACGGATTTATGCAATGGATCCCTCCTCTCCTTGTCAGGAAAGAAGTTGTGTTTGCATCAGGTCAATTGCCCAAATTTGAAAACCAGCAATTTAAAATTACCGATGAAGATTACCACCTTTACCTCATTCCTACTGCTGAGGTTCCGCTCAATGGAATGCACATGGAAGAAATTATTCCTGAAAATGAGCTGCCTATGAAATACATGGCTTATACACCCTGCTTTCGCCGCGAAGCAGGGGCTGCAGGTTCCCACGAAAGGGGTTTGATCCGAATGCATCAATTCAATAAAGTGGAAATGTTTTGCTTTACAAAACCAGAAGAAAGCAGCGGAATGTTTGATCAAATGATGGCCAGCGCCGAGGAAGTCCTGCAAGGATTAAACTTGCATTACCGCAACGTTCTTCTTGTCACTGGGGATATGTCATTTGCAGCCGCTCGCACAGTCGATATAGAGGTATGGCTCCCCGGCCAGGACCGCTATTATGAAGTTTCTTCGGTTTCAAATTGCACAGATTACCAATCGCGCCGTTCTAATACGCGCTTCAGGGGGGAGGATGGACGTCTTGAATTTGTTCACACCCTTAATGGCTCAGGCCTGGCTACATCACGTCTTATGGTGGGGCTTCTAGAAAATAATCAGCAAGCCGATGGTTCGGTACATATTCCTGAAGTGCTGCACCGTTATTTGAATGGTGAAACAGTGCTACGTCCTTCATCCTAAATGGGATTTATATGACCTATACTTAATGCTCTGTAAGGACTGTTACAGGGCATTAGGTAAGATTTAATTGGTTGATTTTCAAATTGTAAATTGAACGTTATTTGCAAATTTTGTAAAAGAACTTTGAGCGTTAAAATGGCAAAAGAGCCAAAAAATTTTTAATATTTGCCTACCTCTTCCTCTATCCTGTTTGGCATTTTTTTTACTGTTTGCCTTGCCTTCATATCAATCAATCTTTCTCTTTTGTATAAAAAACTTCTTATCAGCAATTCACATTATCTTTAATTAAATTAAATTTTTATTTATCTTACCAAAAAAAATGCACACTTTTTTTTAAGCTTTATCCATTAATTTAATGAATAGACCTTATGCTACTACGAAGACCAGCGAAAAAAAATACTTTTTCCTTTTTTTTTACCGAAAGAGGTGTTTCCTAAAACACTTATTATCAACATGCTAAACTAATATAAATTTCTCGGAAAAAAACCTTTGACAGATAATTAAAAGATCCTCGATAGTGACGTCGAATTACGCAAAGTTTTGTTTACAGAATTTGCAGTGAATTTTTTTGTTAGTCCTTCTTAAAATAGTCTTTCAGGATACTTTATGAGACGGGAAGAATAGAATACTAACGGTGATCGGGGTCAAAAATAATTTTGGTCTGATCACAAATGAATGTCACTTATTTAGCAAGTGCCTCGGACAAATCAAAGTGTGGAAATTTTACGTAAACTTCAACGTTAACAAGGAAAAAATATGCGAAATTGGATAACCTTCTTAATGACGTTATTAGTAGGATCATCTGTATCCTACATCAACGCTGATTCAGGGCAAATAAGCTTCGAAGCTGGATATCGTCGTGATAACATTTCATGGAGCCATCAAATCCCTGCCTGTGATCCATTATTTAAAACGAAAACAAAGTTTGAAGATGTGGATATTTTCCAAATCGGTCTGAAAGCCAGAACGATGATGGGTTGTAATTTTTATGGACGTGCCTCAGCTCACTGGGGTTGGATTTTAGATGGTGATTTTAAACAATCTATTTCCGCTTTCGCCCATCCTACATTTGGTTTAACTGATTTCTCTCAAGAAGTCGAATTTAAAGCCGAAAACAGAGATGTAATTGATGACAAATATGTTTATGATTTAAGCATTGCCATCGGTTATCCCTTCTTCTTCTGCGATTGCACAATGGCAATAGCTCCAGTTGTGGGTTATGCTGTAAATGAGCAAAGCTTTCGCTTAGATCAAGCAGGTTTTGAATTTGAAACTGTTGCTGACTGCAGCAATTTATTCTTCCCAACATCTGGTGAAGGATGCTGCACACGTAAATACAACAACCGTTGGTTCGGTCCTTTCATCGGATTTGATTTCACATACCGTCCTTGCGGCGAATGCTGGAGTCTTTTTGCTGAAGTCGAATACCATTGGGCACATTTCAAAGCAAAATTCAATAATGATTTTGGTGCAAGCGGTGGATTCTTTGATGCACATAGCCACAGATCAAATCATGCTCATGGCTGGGTGATCAACTTAGGAGCAGATTATGACCTTTCTTGCGATTGGTCAGTAGGCTTTGCTGTGAAGATTACAGACTTTTCAGCTCACAGACACCGTAGAAATAGCTGTGATGATTCTTTCTTTGGTAGCGTAAGCGGTAGAGAGAAAACTTCCCACAAATGGAATTCTAACTCTTTCCTATTAGCGTTTGGAAAGGTATTCTAGTCACACTAGATAATTTAGTAAATTTGGTCGCCTAGGAGAGGCTTTAGAGCCCTTCCTACGCGATTTTTTCTTTTAAAAGCCAATATGAAAACATCGAATAATCTTCCCTTCACTCAAGATCTTCTTAATTTCTTAAATAGCAGCCCCACTGCCTGGCATGCAATTGAGGAAATTTCAAAACAATTAGTCCAACAAAAATTTTCTGAAGTTAATGCAGGAGAAACCTGGAACCTTGAAAAAAAAGGACATTACTTCGTCAAACACAATGGATCTTCCCTTTGTGCTTTTATTCTTCCTAACAAATTACCTAAACGAACCCGTCTTCTAGCTTCTCATACAGATAGTCCTGGTTTCAAATTGAAGCCGCAACCTGAAGTCCGATCTCATCAATCCCTCAGCTTAGGTATTGAAATATATGGGGCTCCGTTGTTGAATTCCTGGCTCAATAAAGATTTAGGGATTGCAGGAAGAGTGTTCTATTTAAACAAACAGAACGTTTGTATTGAAAAGCTTGTCCGCCTGGAAAAATATCCTGTAGTCATTCCGCAATTAGCGATTCATTTGGACAGAGATGTTAATGAAAAAGGGCTGGTCTTGAATAAACAAGACCATTTAAATGCTTTAGCTGGGTTTGATATAGATTTTCCAGACAAACGCTCTTATATAGAAACGCTATTAAAGGAATCGCTTGATTATAACCGCCTGATTTCTTTTGACCTTCATCTTTTTCCTTTAGATCCAGCCCGTTTGGTAGGTTATAAACATCCCTTTATCGCTTCTTACAGGATAGATAGCCTGGCCAGCGTGCATGCTGCCCTTTCTGCTTTTTTGGAAAATTTAACTCCTTTAGAAGAGGATATCAAAATGATCATCTTCTGGGACAATGAAGAGGTAGGTTCGCATACAGCCCAGGGAGCCAAATCTCCATTTTTGAACCACACGCTTGAACGCATCCTTCTCAGTTTAGGACAATCAAGGGAGGACTATTTTAAATTATTGAACCGCTCGCATTGCACGTCCATTGACCTGGCTCATGCTCTGCATCCTAACCATTCAGATAAACACGATCCCCAGCACAGGCCCTTGCTTGGAAAAGGAGTCGTTTTAAAAACAAACGCGCAACAGCGCTACGCAACTGACGCGAACTCTTCCCTTCCAATTGAAATTGCCGCTCTAAAAGCTGGCATCCCCTTGCAAAAATTTGCCAGCCGAAACGACATCCCGTGCGGCACAACGATCGGCCCGTTACAAGCCTGTGCAACAGGCATGCCTACAGTTGATATAGGATGCGGGCAGCTATCGATGCATGGATGCAGAGAATTAATGTCTGTGGAAGATCACCATTCGCTTTATAAATTGCTGCAAACGGTCCTCGAAATGCCCGACTGGCCCCAACTTTAAACAAATAACTTTTGAGCTGATAATTGAGAAGATAATATGAGAAACGAGGAAATTTCCAATCTGCAATAAAAAAGGGGGCTGTAAAACCTCTTTTTGTTAAATACTAAAATTCATTACTAAATTGAATGATCAACTCCAGAATAAGCATCCCCGCACTCATTTTCATTTTGACTAGCACTATAAGCCTCATTCATTTTTTGCCTTGCATATGCAAAAGCTTCAGATTTTAGACAGTCTGGATGCTCTTCTAAATATTTATCTTCACATTCTTTAAAATAATTTAAATCTGTAAATTTTGGAGCAGTGTATTTTAATATCCCCATTCCTACTGCATAGAAAGGAAGCATTGGCGGACATGCTAAACCAATAGCCGCGCCACCTGCTAATCCAATTGCTCTTACTGTAGTTGCACTTTCATTCATGTAAGAATAGTACTCACTTCTATTTCTTTCCGTCTCGGTTTTATCAAGTTCATACTCAAGAGCTGAGAGCTGATTTTGCAATTCTAAATTATTTTGTTGAAGTTGATTAACTCTTCCATTCAACACTCTTATGTTTTGGTTTAAACGGTTTGCTACACCCTCTCCTTGCTCGATTATAATATTAATAATATGTTCAAAGGCATCCATTCTTCCAATAATAGCACCTACATTTGGTTCTTGGGGTTCATCATGGTTTAATGCAGGCCTTTGGCCGGTAGGTAAGTTATAGTTGATTTGATTTTGAACTAAGTGCATTTTTTTCTCCTTTAAGAAAAATTGTTAATGGTCAGTTAAGATATTATGAATTTATCATAAATTTAACAAGTTTATTGATAAATAAAATAGTTTATATGTTAACTATAAGTCTTTCCTTATTAGGATTTGCTTGATCACAGTAATTTCTTCTCATAACTAATCGGCCAATAAATACAAATAAAAATTAAAGTTTATGACACATGAAAAAATTCAAGACAAACGAATGCAATGGTTGACAAGCTTTGGAGAATAGTAAACCAAATTAATATAGAATAAGCTAAAAAAGTAAGGGGAGGGGTTTTTGGTGTAAGAGATTAAGGAATAACTATAAATATGCTTTATATTAGCACTAAAGATAACTAATCAAAAAAATCAGGGAAATTGCATGAAGAAATTTCTTAACATTTCATGTTAAGAATTTCAAGCATATAGGCTTTATTCCAGCCAGCTTTTGATCTTTTATTTTTTATCCCTGCTTTTGTTTTCTTATCGCATTTTAATAAATTTAAGTGGCTCTTCGAAGAACAGAAAAATTTTCAGCTCCATTATCTTAGCGTATCTTACAATCATCCTCGCTGTATGAGACTTCGAGTTGCCAATGGACTTTATTCTCTATTGCCCAGTGACCTCTAATTGCTTTTCCAAGCTTCCAGGCATCTGATATTAAGCTTGAGATATAGTACCTAAATTCTACTGTTTCCTTATCTTTGATAATTCGTGTGCTTTTTAAACAGGCAAGACTCGCCAAATCCTTCCACTCATTCTTTTGAGGCAACCAATCTCAATTTGAAGTTGACCAGACTTCTCTTTTTTCTATTCGATCTCTTGATTTTTCCTCACTAAGGTAATAGTCGCAATCTGCATCTTTTGGCTCTACTTCCAATGCTTGCTTAAAAAAGTTTTCAGCCTCTGCATGCAAGCCAGCTTGGTTACCTTTAAGAGCTAAAACATAATTTCCACCTTGATCTCGAATCTGGGAAGCAATATTTTTCTGGCATCCTGCTGCATCAATAGTAATAATTGCTTCCTTTAGATCTAGCAATTGGAGTAAGAGAGGAAAGGCTGTAATTTCATTCGATTTAGGCTCTGTTGCAAGCTGCCCTAAAATCAATCCATTCTCTACAGAAAAAGCGGTGACCAGATGAATTGCTTTTTCATCTCCATCTGCTGACTTACAAATAGTCTTCCCATCTAAGGCAATAATGCCTCCTAAAGTTTTAGCTATTTGCTGAGTTCATAAAATAAAACATTTCTCAAACGCAACCGGATCAACAAAACGAAAAAAACGGCTAAACGTATCATGCGAAGGGTCTCCATTTGAGCATATTCCATATTGGTGCAACCATTCTTGATTACCTTGTGCCCATAGACTGATTTCTACCAATCATCTGCGCCACAAAGTACTCCAAGTATTGCAACTGTTACGATATCAGAAAGTGAATAGCATTGATTTCTATTTTTTTCTGGGATCAGGAAGAATTGAAAAACTAAGCATAATTGACGTCTCTTGTAAATTTTGAACTACCATTACAAACCTCCAACTTTTGGAGGTAAAGCATTCAAAATTTACTTTATGCATGTCAAATTATTTCTTTATGCAATTTCCCTGTCAAAAAAATTGACCAATATTAAATGAATAGCCTCAATTTCAGATATAATATGAAGGAAAGATAAACTTGTCAGCTCTAATCAAACAATGGTGCATTATAAAGAATAAGAAAATAATAATAATTTTATTCAAAGAAATATGTGTTTGTTAAAATTAGCTCGATATCATCGTATTATATGTAAGGAGAGAAGGAAGCATCCCCATAAACGGATTTTATCAAAATATAGGTTAAAATTAAGGAAAAGAAAAATTTGGAATTAAAGAGATAAAAACTTGGATAATTGCATTAATCTTTAAAAATGATTGCTACGCATTTTACATCTGAAGGAAGATGATCAAAAACATTAAATCCTTGCGGAATATCACCTAATATATGTCCTCTACCACATACTGCAAAGATTTTTTTGTTGGGATGCTCTCTAGAAGCTTTTAGAATACATGAGATCAAAAATCCATCTCTTTCTTGCTTATTAGCAAAGTTTTCTTGAATGATTGCATCAATTTTCAAATTCAATTCATCTAAATAGTTTTCTTCATTTAATTCATGTTTTTTCGTTTGATTTAAAACTTCAATTTTCATTTTTTTAGCATCCTTAGAACATTGAATCATTTGTTCAAGAAGCAAAAGATTTTTTTCCCATCCATTTACTTGATATTTTTTAGTAATAGGAAAATTAAAATGAAAATAGGGATATTCACTTGATCTTTCAATTCCGTCTTTGTATTCAAATCCCTCTAAAAAAAGGACGTCATTTTCTTTACCAAATTCTTGTAAAAAAGCTGCTTCTAAAAACTTATGTTTTAAAAGATCATGCCTTTCTCCAAGCAAAATTATTTCTGCTTCTTCTAAATTTTCAACATTCTTATAATAAACATTTGCAAAGTCTCCCAATGATTTTTCATTCAAAATTTCAGGTTGTAACGCGAGTGAATGATTTAAAGAATCGAAATCGATTGAATTTACATCACTTAAATTATCTATGCATTTTAAATTGAATGGGGTCATAGGAATGTCTTCAGATTCTATAAAATTCAAAGCTGGACTTACTATTGTTGAACTGGTCGACTCTATAGTTCTATTTTGAAATAACTCTACGCTTGGTGAAGCCAACTTTTTTCTACTATATTTAAATGCGCCATAGCAGGCAGCTAAAATACCAAATGAAATTATTGCTATAGCAATAATTCTTTTATCTAGAAAATTTTTAATCGTTGATAGATTTTTATTAATTTTGAAAATACATTCAGCAGGAAAATTACTTCTATAAATTTCCATTCCTAGCCCTTAAGGTTTGAATCGGTTATAAGCTTAATTTAAAATGAAACAGACATAAAAGCAACTCAAAAAACTGTCCGAACTTTCCCTATCACAAATGTTAAATTTGAAAAAATATTATGTGATAAATTTAAAAAAGAAAGGTAAAATTTCCTTAAGTAATAGAAGTGATTTTAGCGTTTCTAGGCTTCACTAATTAGTCTTAAAAAGAGAAACAGAAGTTAAAAGTATTGTCAAATGAACATGAACAATAACGATTATCCGATTCATGTTAATCAATTTCATTATTTCGCTATCTCTCTTTATGCCACGCTTGAAGGCGCTAAGTTACAGTTCTTCTTAGCTGCCTTCGGGCGTTTAATCGTTAAATTAAATTCCTTTTAAACCGACTGTATATCCATGCTTTTCGTCGGATCTTCAGCATTCATATTTTCAGTGAGGACCTTTACCGGATCCATCATTTTATCGAGATCACGCTTGCTTCCTACATAAGCTAACAGCGTTTCAATCACTTGCTCTTTCTGTGCCTGAGGTAAAATAGCAAGCTGAGCATTCACCTGCTTGATTAGAGAAGCGACTAACATCTGTTGCTTTGTCTGCTTAATAGCCGGATCGGGTTCCGGAACCGCGCCAGAGAGAAGATCGCGAAATTCCTGTGGTTCCATGCCCCAAAATTTCCCCGCTTGCACCTTGCCCACATCAGCACTGTAAAGCAGGCTCAAAGCTACACTAGCTAGGATCAGCTTCAACATAGCCCCCATTTGTTCCTTATTCTCGGGGCTCATCTTATCAGCCCCATTCATTTTATTCACAAAAGTCATCATTACAAAAGCGGGGTCTGAAACCATTTTTAAAACACTCGCTGCAAAATTTTGAATTGCCGGTAGATGGTTCTCACCTTCCCGTTCCTTTTTATTGCCTATGGCCTCAATCAAAGCATTTCCATAAATCGGCAAAGCAACCATCAAATTAATCATGGGGATGATATTTTCAACATTTATTTGTGGAAAAACTGGCTGTAAGCGTTCCACTAGTTGCATAGGATTACTGAAAGTAATGCTGGTCGGAGTAATGTCAATTGTCGTAAGGGCTAATCCACCCGCAATAATTGAAACTGCTAACATTGTCACTTTGGTCGCATGATTATCTATGTCGGGCGATTCATTGGCTTGAGTTATATTAGGGACCCTTTCAAAAGTGGAAGAATCAATTTTCAATTTATTAATTGCATTTAAAAAATCATAAGGCGTTTCGTTGGCAGCCGACGGATTAGCAGCTGCAGCATTTGCAGAAATAGGGCTTTGGATCCCAGACACATTTCCAAGCTTTGGGTCTCCTTTAATGCTAACGTCAAGCTGGTATTGATAATTAGGATTTTCCCTTTGGCTTTTTACATAGGCCTCTATTTCCTCGAGGTTCCTGTTCCAATTCTCTAAAATTTTATTGATCGTTTCATTTTCAATATCTTCCATACTTCGTAAAAATTCAACCAGAGCCTTACCATTGTTCTCCATGGCTGAAACAACCACGGCTAAAGGCTTCGCATCATTAGAAGGATGAAATAATAGAGGTGCATTAGGAGAAGGGGTCATTAAAGAAGCGATCAACTTACTTTGTTCGATCGTAGAAAGAGCAGGGTTCAATTTAAACTCACCATCAGCAGTTTGAATCGGCAGTATAAAAGACGGTCCATTCACCGCTGCTGAAAAGTCATTTATATTAGCATCTAATCCTGACATACAATTCCCCTTTTTTTCATTTTTTTACTCAGTAGGATTTAGATTAAACCTATAGAATAGCGTCTTTAACAATGAAATAACTAAAAAACACTATTCTATATTTCCATTATAACGTAAATTCTATTTTAATACCCAAATGATCTCACAAAATTGGATGGAGTGCTAAAGCTCCTGCTATGGATAGGAAATTCCCAATAAAATGGTCTTAAGATCTTTTGGATATAAATGAGGTTTATATGAATCCATCTGCGCACTTCAAAAGTAAAGATGCCGTGGCCCACGTCGCTGAAGCTCAAGCCAAAGGACTTATTGATAGTGCAGAAACACACGCCACTGAGCAGCCGGGTTCCCTTTCTTCAGGCATCGATGCGGCGCGTGAGACAGTCACTCTTTTATTGCTGCTAAGCCTTCTCCTTCCCTTATCCCCCATAGGACAGCTTTTTACAGGATATTGTATCTTTCTTTTTGCATGGATGATTTGGAAAATGGGGAGAAGCGCCCGCCTTGGATGGGCCCGCTTAGAAAAGCTCCATCGAATTTTGGAGGAAGAAAGGTGGGAAATTGAACATAATCGCATGCAGGAGAAAGAAGAGCTAAAGGCCTTATATGCAGCAAAAGGTTTCGAAGGGCGTCTTTTAGAAGAGGTGCTAGATGTGTTAATGGCAGACGGGAATAGGCTATTAAAGGTCATGGTCGAAGAGGAATTAGGCCTGTCCCTTGGAACTTATGAACACCCTCTTTTACAGGCGTTGGGTGCCGGATTAGGGGTTTTTCTAGCAGGCAGCCTGCTCCTTTTTTTCTTTTGGGTCTGGCCCTCTTATGGGATGATCGCCGGAGCATTTTTTACTATTGTTTTTTGCAGTTATCTAACCGCTAAATGGGAAAAAAATCGCATCATCCCTTCGATGGTTTGGAATTTAGCGATTACGGCTCTTTCTGTCGGGGCTGCTTATTTTTTGCTTCTTACCATTCAAAATAGGTAAATATGAGCGAATCTTATACCATTCCACGCCCTCCACGGATTAAACCCACTATTTTCGATGAATTTTTTGGCATAGGAGAAGAAACGGCCAGCCCCTTTCTTACCCCTTTTTCTAAGAAAGTGGCGGCCCATTTAACCCTTAAAGCATCTATTCTGGCTGCTTTTCTTTTATTGGCGGCTTTTGTTTTGAATTTCATTCCACAATGGGCGTCTGTTTCCCATTTACTGCTTCTTTGCGTTTATTTTTTAGCCGGGATCCCTGCCCTGATCGAATCGATTGAAGATCTGGTTGATTTTAACGTCAATATCGATGTTCTAATGACCCTGGCAGCATTTTCATCGGTCCTAATAGGAAGCAGTCTGGAGGGGGCTTTGTTGCTTGTTTTATTCGCCCTCTCGGGGTCGATTGAGGATGCCGTCACGGCAAAAGCAAAGGGGTCTTTGAATAATTTGCATCGCCTTTCTCCCACAAAAGCCACCCTCATCGATGAAAATGGACGTCTGTTTGAACGTTCGGTCAAAGATATTTCTATCGGAACAATGATTTTAGTAAAAGCCGGAGAAATAGTTCCTCTCGACGGGCTGGTCAAAGAAGGAATCTCTACGGTCAATCTCATGCATTTGACCGGAGAGAGCCTTCCAGTAATGAAGAAAGTAGGTGATGAGGTTCCGTCGGGGGCGCGCAATATGGAAGGAAGCCTGACGCTGAGTGTGTCCCATACAAGCGCTGATTCTACCGTCTCAAAAATCATTCAGTTAGTCACCCAGGCGCAGGAAGCCCGCCCCAAACTACAACGATGGTTTGATCAGCTAAGCCGCGGCTATGCCATTTCGATTATCTCCTTATCAGCTTGCTTTGCTTTAGGATTTTATTTCATTCTCGATCTTCCTTTTTTAGGAACTGAGGGGTCGCTTTACCGTGCCCTGGCTTTTTTAATTGCCGCTTCTCCTTGCGCCCTAATTTTGGCCTTGCCAATTGCCTACTTAAGCGCCATTAGCGCCTGTGCCCGGCAAGGTATTTTGTTAAAGGGAGGCGTTATTCTGGATGCCCTGGCTAATTGTTCCGTGATAGCCTTTGATAAGACCGGAACGTTGACAACTGGAAATTTGATTTGTACCGGAATTAAGCCTTTTGGCCCTTCGGAAGGCTGGTCTGAAAAAAATATTTTGGGTGCAGCCTATGCCCTAGAAAAAAATGCCATCCACCCCATCGCAAAAGCCGTCATCACATATGCTGCTGAAAATGGCGCAGCCTTGAACCTCGCGGTAGAGGATTTTAAATCTATTCCAGGATATGGAGTGGAGTGCATGGTACAATTTCCTGACGGCCGCCTGAATGTCTTTATGGGGCATCCTGTATACATTTATGAGAAGCTCTCCCCTGAAAAAAAGAAATCCCTGAAAATTGAAATTGAAGAATTGCAGCATGAAGGACAGCTTTTATCTGTTTTAATGATTGAAAAGGAGCTTTTTATCTTCTCTTTTGAAGATAAGGCGCGGTCTGGGGCGAGAGAAACTATCGACCGCTTAAAGCAATTGGGGAAGTGGAAATTGCTGATGTTAACAGGAGACCATGAAAATAGTGCCAGGCGCATTGCCAAAGAGGTCGGGATCGATCAGTTTTATGCCGATCTCCGTCCCGAAAATAAATTGAACTATGTCACCTTGCTTTCGCAAGAGGAAGGATTGGCCATGGTTGGGGATGGAGTGAACGACGCCCCAGCCCTCGCCCGGGCAAGTGTGGGCATATGCATGGGGAAAATGGGCAGCGATACAGCCATTGACGCTGCAGATGTCGTTTTGCTGCAGGATAATTTTGAAAAGCTCGACTGGCTGATGGAAAAAGGGCGCAGCACACAAAAAATTGTGCGCCAAAATTTGATCATTGCTGCTGGCGCAATTATTATTGCTACTGTGCCGGCGCTAGCCGGATGGGTCCCCTTATGGCTGGCAGTCATTATGCATGAAGGAGGGACTGTCCTCGTTGGACTGAACGCATTGAGGCTATTAAGGTAATATATATGAAAAAAAGATAAGCACAGAATTAATACGTTGGGTCTTATAGAAAACCCATTCTTATTCGATTTTGAGTTATTTTTTCTTTACAAAAAGATTCATTTTCTATTTTTTAAAATAGTGAATTGTTAAAAATCAAACAAGATTTGACTATTAAATTACTAGTAGATATAACTTTTCAAGTTATTTAATTTAAATTAATTAAGGTTTTAATCAATGGTTAGCTATATAAATGTTGCCCCGCTTATCAGTTGCCTATCCAACGCATTAACGGTTTATAAAGGAAATAATTTTAAAATTCCTGAAACGTGGCAGCCCAGCGTAGATTTTAAATTAATGGAAAGATTTAAAAATGAAGAATTAAATTTTATTCACAATAGCGGATTGACAAAAGAGGTCTATTTTATTACTTGTCCGAATAATTCCGCTATGGAAGCGTCAGGAGCAAATCATTCGGCAGGCTCTGCGTTCATAAAACTTACTCCTGGTCTTTGTGAAGTCGAGTGGATGGGAGCTAAAGGAATACTTAAACATGAACTCACTCATATTATAAACAATGATCCCGTCACGCTGCCAAAGATTGGTGCAGTTACGGCACTTGCCTGTGCAATTATTCCCCTAACCTCATCTTTGAGTTCATTAGGCTTGGCGCTTGCAGCTCCTATGGTCGCTCAAAATATTTATCAAATGATATGTGAAGTTAGGGCTGACACTAATGCGATCAGACATTCTACCAATGAAGAATTGCGTGGCATGTGCCGAGTTTTTAAAGCAATGCTAAATATTGAAAATGAATCCTATGCATCTAAAAGTGTTTGGGATCGTTTTTATAGCCAAGCTTGGTCGCTTACGTCCTTCTGTTATTCTTGCTATTCGCTATCAGCGAGGATTAAAAAGCTAGAAAAAGAATTAGTACTAAGAGAGGCAATGATCATTAATTCTCAGGAAGAAGCTATCCAAATTTCCATAATTGAAGAATGTCTTCGTGCAAATAATGTGCAATTAGAAGAGGCCCAACAAGATAGTAGTTTCATGGCTACAGTAATAAAAAGTTATCGGGCCAGTCAACAAGCAACTAGGCAAGCTACAATAGAAGTTCTGGGGCAATAGCAACCAGGCCAAAGAATGAATTCTTTGGCCCCTTATCGCAATCATTCTCTTAATCTAATAGGTGTATATCACTTGATTGTTACCAGTGACAATGTCGGAATCAGTGTATTTATGCGTGTAAGTTACTCCACCAGGTGTATATTTAACTTTGGGATGGCGATTAACGCTTAATATATTTCCATTATATTGGATTACTAGCTGAGATTTGGTATTGATACCTTCAAAAACAGTCAAAATATAGAAATTCGCATAGTTACCTACGTGGCACCTTGCTCCATCTACATAAGACCAACCTTGCGTAATTGGAACAACTACCTGATGAGGGTAATAGCCAAAAATGCTGGCAACGAAATCTAATACTTCAGGAGAGTCTACCGAACGGCTGGCATTTTCTGCTGCTAAAACTTGTCCCAATTCCTCTTCGTTCCCCTTGTGATCGAATTCTTTGTTCGCAAGATTTAATTCCTCTAACTGTGTTGCCTGAGTTTCGGAAAGATCAATTTCTTCAGCTGAAACCCTAGCAGCCGAGAAGCATAGTAAACAAATGAATAAGGAAATTATATATTTTTTCATCTCATCTCCTTGGCTATAAAGCCAAATTATAATAAAGAATATAGCTAGATTAATGATCCAGCTTTCGTTAAAAACATAGATCAATAGAAGTATATAATTCAACTAAATAAAACAGTTGATTTTCTCCGTAATAAAGTCGCTTAAAGAGCAGGGGCACATTTCTGCAAAGAAAACCATGGGACAGCCTTAACTGTACTGTTCAAGAACGCGTTTGCATTGGGAATAAATTTACCTTTATTGCAGTCAGTTTTAATCCCGGACGTACGGATCAGAAGTTGTCATCCACTATTTTATTCAGGACTTTCAGCTATTTGACGCAGCTGATGAAATTTCGAGCTTTCATGCGCCGGCTGCTAAACTCCCGCGCTCCGAGGTTAGAACACAAGCATATGCGAACAATTGGGCAATATGAATAACTAGTATTCTCAATAAACTTTTAAGTTAAGTTTAAAATGATATTATTGAATATAAATACTATCTCTAGTATTGTTTATTTTATTGAAAATTTTACAAGGAAACCATGAGCGTTAGAAATCAAAATATACTTGCTTCCAATCATACAAATTGGGAGCTTTGTTACCAACATTCTCAAACGCAAGAGGAAACTAATTTAAATAAAATTGCTGCTCTCGTCGGTTGTACTGCCGCCTGGCCGCTATTTTTTTTAGCCGGGGCTTTGACATTGACAGTAACATCTAGCAATTATTTTATCGCACGCTGGAAACAATATAAAATAATAAATATTCTTTCTAATCCACAAAAACTCGAAGGCTATGCTGAAAGAAGAATTCAATGCTGCGAAAAGCAAATTGAGAACTTAAAAAACCACGCAAAGATCTGTATGAAAGATCATTTAAAAAATCCTAATGAGGTAGGCTTACCAATACCTCAAATAAGTTTTTTCCAATCTTTAAATGAGAGATCTCAGCGGATTGATCCATGGGTAAATTTTCCCTGGAATGAATTTTTAAATACAAATTTTTTAGAAAAATCAAATAACCCAAATACTTCTGATAAATTAACTTTGCTACAACTTGAAAGAGCGCGTATAAAAATTAACTTTCTTTTGCGTCAAAATGCTTTTTTAGCTAATCCTGAAGGTCGATTGGAAGCTGTTAAAAAAATTGCTGAAATGAGTTTTGTTAAACAGGCGTTCAATAGGCAAGAATCAAAAGAAATGACAATTCATTCTGTTCTTTGGATGCTTCCTTCAGGGTTTTATTGGGATCTCTTTTTAAGAAGAATTAACGCTCGGTTAACTTATGAGGGAAATAAGAATCTTCTTCCAACTATAACAAACCTACAAACGTACGATGACCTACTAGATGCTCATAATACCCTAATTAGAAATAATGATTTTATTGTTCCGTATATATCCAATTTCAAAAGGCCTGAGCCGATTGTATAATTTTTTTTATGAAGTCGCTTGTAAATCAAGAGACTTTTCCCTTAAACTCACTTTACGCAAAAGGAGCAAAATGAACAAGCAAGGGATTTTGAAAAATTCAATTAATTCAAAAAGCACGCAATATTTTACTAATATTGCGAGCATTTTTGAAGTTAATTGAGATTTAAAAGACCTACTTCTTCGTCTGCTCCTTTTGCGTAAGGTGAGTTAAATTCCTAAAACTATTCTTATAAACTTAAGGGAAATACCACTAGTCAAATATAATTTCAGATTGTATGGTGAGTTTTTAGAAGAAGCAGTCTAGCACCCTATACTATAGAAAAAATTATGACTGAAATCGATCTTCCCGATCAAATTCTGCCTGCTCCTAGCGATTTGGTGCAGGCCCTTTTTCAGGAAGGCCAAAAATTTCAGCAATACTATCTATGGCTTGAAGCTGCGATGCCAGCCTCTTTTTTTGAAGAGGTCAGCCGCGACAACTTGATGCTCATCACACACAGCTTAATGGGGTTCGATCTACAGGATTTTTATTGCACGATCAACCTTAAAAGTGCAGCCATCGCCATGTGTTTGGACAGTCCCGATGCCGATATCCGCATTTTGCAAAATCATACACTTTTTGGAATCAAGGATTACGAGTCTTTTATTTCTAGGCTCCCTTTTCCAGGAACCTCTGCCCCTTTACGTGTTGCAACCATTGATTTTATGTATGCAGCTGAAATTATCGAAAATCCTTACCCCGAAAAATTAAAAAAGCAACTTTTTGAGTCAGTCCGGTTAGAAAATCCGCTGATCACCCAAACACTGTTTGATTCCCTGATGGGGAAAATCAGTACCCCTTTCATGCATTCCCTTCCGCTTGAAAGGCTGGCTTTGGCCGTGAATATGCTTTTCCGGGCGCAAACAAGGGACTATTGCCAGTATGAAGTGCGCTATGAAGATGAATGGAATGAAAAAGAAACCGGCTCCATGCACATTGTCCTGGCATGGCTCAATACGCCGAAACACTTCTTCCTTTACAGGCTGGCGCAGGTCGTTTATAGGCATGGATTGAGCATGAAGCGGGTGAACGCAACATGCATGGACCCTTACCGCAAGCAAAGTGTACTGGTGATGGCATTAAGCCTGCATGGGAGTAACGGGAAACCTGTATGGGACGTAGCCGATATCCCTGACTTCCTAAGGGAGATTGCCACGGTCAAATACTTCGAAGCATCAGATAAGATCAATGAATTACTTGTCAGCCCGCGCGTTATTTCGGGAAATATGGCCAACTTTTTAAGGGCGGCAGCCGGATTCATTCATCAATGCCTTGTTAACCTTGATACTAATCTTTACACTCCGGAAAATATTGAAGAAGCTTTATGCCGACATCCCGAGCTGACAGTTCAGCTCTGTGAAGCATTCAAATTAAAATTTGACCCAAACCATTTCAATTTTGAACAATTTGAGGCCTTGCGCAAAAGTTTTTACGACGATGTCGCGCAACTTGATACCGGGCATGAAAGCAACGACATCCGAAGAAAAAATGTTCTACGCCAGGGAATGAATTTTCTCACTCATTTGCTTAAAACGAATTTTTATCGCTTAAATTATACTGCATTAAGCTTTAGGCTCGATCCAAAATATTTAGATGAGATACCATTCGATCGCTCAAAAAAGTTCCCTGAACTCCCCTATGCAATTTTTTATATTTATAGCATGAATTTTTTTGGTTTTCATATTCGTTTTAAAGATCTTGCAAGGGGGGGCCTTCGCACGGTTTATCCCGATCAGGTCGAGCAAATGGCTGCGGAAAGAAATAATATATTTTCAGAATGCTATTTTCTTGCACTAACTCAGCATAAAAAAAATAAAGATATTCCCGAAGGGGGGGCTAAAGGTATTTTATTCCTTAAACCCTACGATCAGATCGATTCTGAATCACAAGTTTTAAAGCGGGAGCTTGAATGGTCCCGCTTAAGACCCGAAGAAATTGAAAAAAGTGTTCGCAGCTTTCGGGAGGAACAAAAACTTGAGTATCTCTATCAATCCCAGCGCTCATTTATCGAAAGTCTGATTACCATTGTTAACTGCGATGCTGATGGGACGATCAGGGCCAGACATATCGTCGATTACTGGAAGCGCCCCGAATACATTTATTTAGGGCCTGATGAAAATATGCACGATTTTATGATCGAGTGGATAGCTAATTTTAGTAAAAAATATGACTATAAGCCAGCCGGTGCCTTTATTTCCGGTAAACCGCGGGTCGGGATCAACCATAAAGAATACGGTGTGACTTCTTTGGGGGTCAATGTCTATATGCATCAGGTCCTTAAATTCTTAGGCATCGATCCTGAAAATGAGCCATTTACGGTTAAATTATCAGGCGGCCCCGATGGTGATGTCGCTGGGAACCAGCTTCTTAATTTTTATCGTTTTTACCCTCGCACTGCTAAAGTTGTTGCATTAACAGATAAGACTGGAACAATAAATGACGATCAAGGGCTTGACCTTGAAATTATTAAAGATTTATTTTACCAAAATAAAGGCATTGCGCATTACCCGCCTGAGAAACTTTCAGAGGGAGGATTCCTTGTCGATAAAGAAAGAAAGCGTTTTCCTTCGGCTTATATTCAAGAAACCCTCTGCTGGCGGAAAAAAGGGGGTAAATTAACTGAAGACTGGCTTTCGGGCAGCGATACAAATCATTTGCTAAGATTCAACTTACATCAGACCAAAGCCGATGTTTTTATTCCTGCGGGGGGGCGGCCCCGTTCCCTTAATGAAACGAATATCTCAGAATTTTTAGATGAGAAAGGGAGACCTACTTCCCATGCCATCATTGAGGGAGCCAATCTGTATCTCAATCAAACAGCCCGGCGCTATTTAGAGGAAAAAGGAGTTCTCATCATTAAAGACAGCTCTGCTAATAAAGGGGGCGTCATTTGCTCCTCTTTTGAAGTGCTAAGCAACCTCGCTCTTGAAGAAAAAATTTTCCTTGAAAATAGAGAGGTCCTCATTGCCGAAATTTTAGAACGTCTAAAAACATGCGCTTTAAACGAAGCTGACCTCCTTTTAAAGACCCACCAAAAAACAGGTGAATTTCTAACTTCCCTATCAGATAAAATTTCTCAGCGGATCAATCAATACACCTACCAGCTATTAGATTATTTTGATCTCTATCCTCTTTCTTCTGATCTGCAAGATCCCATGATCCGTTGTTTTCTTAATTACTGCCTGCCTACTTTGCGAGAAAAATTCCCTCATGATCTGATCAGCAAAATTCCTGAACATCATAAAAAGGCAATAATCGCCTGCCACATTTCCTGTTACATGGTCTATAATAAGGGATTAGATTGGTCCCCTTCTATCGTTGATATTCTGCCTATTATTCTTTCTGATCTAAAAACCTGATCAGATATTGACAGGTTCAAAGATCAATCATCTAATTTAGCCTAATTCAGCACTTGGCAGCCTTGACTGCTAAATTCGTTGACCTAAATTTAGCTTTTTCTTATGATATAAAAATAACATCTGGGAAAAGGGAGAAATGTCTTGGACGTATTAAAGCCTGTTGCCATTAAACGCATGGGAAAAAATGATCGCGAACGCAAAGTTTTATTAGGCTTGGTCGATTATTATATTCAAACAGGTAAACCTGTCGGTTCAAATACGTTAAAAGAAGCCGGATTTGCCGATTTGAGTTCCGCTACAATCCGCAATTATTTTGCCCATTTAGAAGAAGACGGCTATCTCATCCAATCTCATTCTTCAAGCGGCCGCGTCCCCACATCTTTAGCATACCGGGTCTATGCTCAGGCCTATGAAAATGAAAAACCTCAGGATACGGCATTTTTTAAAAATCTTAAAAGCTTTGATTCAAGGGAGATCGCTTCTTTTTTGCAGGAAGCGGCCGAAGAATTGAGCCGTTTGACCAATTGCGCCGTATTTTTAGCAGCTCCTCGTTTTGATCATGACTTCATTGCAAATATCAAGCTTGTTTCCCTGGACACTTACCGCTGCCTTTGCATTATTATGACTGATTTTGGAGTCGTCCAAACCGAAGTATTACATTTACACGCCAAATTGTCCTTATTCGCCCTGAAAAGGATCGAAAATTATTTTCATTGGAGGTTGACAAATCTTGAACAGCCTGAAAATTTGGAGCCAGAGGAAGAAGCAATTGCTCAGACCATTTATAATGAGCTTTTACTTCGATATATTGTAGGGTATTCAACATTCATTGATGAAGATTTATATAGGACAGGTTTTTCCCGCCTCCTAGCTTTCCCTGATTTTCAGGAAACCAGCCTGCTGGCCAGCGGACTAGCATTATTTGAAAATGCCCACAGTATGCGTCTGCTTTTAAAAGAGTGTAAAGCGCTCAATAAAATTAAATTTTGGGTCGGAAGCGATTTATCTAATTATGTCCAATCCAGTCCGAATTGCAGTGTCATTGCCACTCCCTATCACATCAATTATAAAGCCGTGGGAGCGGTGGGCATTTTAGGGCCGACCCGCCTTCCTTACCGCAGGCTGTTCGATATACTGAGGGAATTTTCACAGTGTATCAGCGAAACCATTACACGTAATGTATATAAATTTAAAATCCAATTTCGGGAACCGGATGAGGGAAATATCTATCTGCAAAGAGAAGAGCACCGCCTCATCGGGCAGTCCCGCTTAATGCTGCTGGAAGATAAAAGAGTTGAACAAACTTAAGAAAAGGAACAACCAATGACAGTTCAAGGAGAGAACGGCGATAGGGGCCAGGAAAAAGTGAATCCAGAAATAGAAGAAACGGACAGTTTTCCCTCCGCCCCCGCTAATCCTAAACAAGTTTTAGTCACTGATGACGAATTGAAAGATTTGCAAAAAGAACTTTTGGAATACAAAAATAAATATCTTCATCTACTGGCCGATGCGGAAAACGCCCGTAAACGCTTGCAAAAAGAGCGGCAGGAGATGACCCGCTATGCACTCGAGAGTTTAATTGTTGATTTCCTCCATCCTCTTGACAACCTGGAAAATGCTCTAAAGTTCGCCCAGGACATGTCTGAAGAGGTTAAGAATTGGGCCTTCGGGTTCCAAATGATCCTGGCCCAGTTTAAGGATATTTTGACAAGTAATGGAGTCTCTCCAATCGATTCTAAGGGAACCCCTTTCGATCCTCATGTGCATGAAGCATTGGAAATGATCGAGACAACAGGCCATATTCCCGGCACTATAGTAGAAGAAAGCATCAGGGGCTATAAAATGGGGGACCGCGTGATACGTCCCGCCCGTGTAAAAGTGGCAAAAGAGCCAGCCACGCAAGAATTCAATCAAGATGAGCAAGATTAAAAAAACATTCATTAGAAAAGGAGTTTTGACATGACCAGTCAAACAAAAAAAGGACGCATTATAGGGATTGACCTGGGAACAACTAATTCCTGTGTCGCAGTGATGGAAGGAGGCACACCTAAAGTGATTGCCTCTGCCGAAGGAACACGCACAACACCATCCGTTGTAGCTTTTAAAGGCAGCGAACGTTTAGTGGGCGTGCCGGCCAAAAGACAGGCCGTAACTAATCCAGAAAATACCATTACCTCTTCCAAGCGTTTCATCGGGCGCAAACATCAGGAAGTTGTGAGTGAAATTAAAACTGTTCCTTATACGGTAAGCAGCAACAGTAACGGAGATGTGGTATTTGAGATCCAAGGTAAAGCAGTTACGCCCGAAGAGATCGGAGCGCAGATTCTAATCAAAATGAAAGAAACCGCGGAAGCCTATTTGGGAGAAAAAGTTACCGAAGCGGTCATTACCGTGCCCGCCTATTTTAACGATTCTCAAAGGCAGTCGACAAAAGATGCAGGAAGAATCGCAGGCCTTGATGTCAAGCGGATTATTCCTGAGCCGACAGCGGCCGCTTTGGCTTACGGCCTGGATAAGGATAAAACCGATAA
The DNA here is from genome assembly GCA_013695355.1 of Candidatus Protochlamydia sp. Classification (GTDB taxonomy): domain Bacteria; phylum Chlamydiota; class Chlamydiia; order Chlamydiales; family Parachlamydiaceae; genus Protochlamydia. Next base: position 1,763 of record JACDAQ010000018.1, on the reverse strand, counting down.
GAAAATTGCCGTATTTGACTTGGGTGGAGGAACATTCGATATCTCTATTCTTGAAATTGGCGATGGAGTTTTTGAAGTGCTTTCTACTAACGGAGATACGCACCTGGGAGGCGATGACTTCGATAACGCCATCCTTAACTGGATGCTCGATACCTTTAGAAAAGAACATGGCATAGATTTGAGAAATGACAAAATGGCCCTTCAGCGCCTTCGGGATGCTGCTGAAAAAGCCAAAATTGAATTATCGGGAACCCAGCAGACCGAGATCAATCAGCCATTCATTACGATGGATGCCTCAGGCCCTAAGCACTTGACGATGACCCTAACCCGCTCTAATTTGGAAAACCTTACCCATGACCTGATCGAAAGGACCCGCGAGCCGTGCCTGAAGGCATTAAAAGACTCCGGCCTAAGCAGGGATGATATCGGTGAAGTGCTCCTCGTGGGAGGGATGACTCGCATGCCGGCTGTTCAGGAAATGGTAAAAAGCATTTTTGGAAAAGAAGGACATAAAGGGGTGAACCCCGATGAAGTTGTGGCAGTAGGCGCTGCTATTCAGGGTGGCGTGCTGTCTGGGGTAGTTAAAGATGTTCTCTTATTGGACGTGACCCCGCTTACATTGGGTATTGAAACTTTGGGTGGAGTGATGACTCCCTTAGTTGAGCGGAATACGACTATTCCGACCCAGAAAAAGCAGATTTTTTCCACTGCTGCAGATAATCAACCTGCCGTGACAATTCGCGTCCTTCAGGGTGAACGTAAAATGGCTAATGATAATAAAGAAGTAGGACGCTTTGACCTCGCCGATATCCCCCCTTCTCCCCGCGGCATGCCGCAGATTGAAGTGGCTTTTGATATTGATGCAGACGGCATCCTTCACGTTTCAGCCAAAGATCTTTCAAGCGGCAAAGAACAAAAAATCCGCATCGAGGCCCAATCCGGTCTGCAGGAAGAAGAAATCAAGCGGATGCTCAGAGATGCTGAAGAGCATGCTGAAGAAGACAAGAAAAGGAAGGAAGAGGTCGAGGTGCGTAATGAAGCCGATACTTTAGCTTTCCGGGCCCAAAAGGCATTGGAAGAATATAAGGACAAGGTGCCTCAAAATATTTCGGATGAAGTGGCAAGCAAGATTGCAAATGTAAAAAAAGCCCTTGAAGGCAGCGACATTGGCAAGATCCGTGCAGCCAAAGACGACCTGGAGCGTCAAATGCAGCATATCGGCGAGGCCATGGCAAAAGCGGGCCAGCAGCAGGAAGCTCATGCAGGCGGAGCCGGGCATGATTCAGGCCAGCAACAGCATCAGCATGGGCACGAGCAAAAGCGTGGAAGCAATCCTGATGATATTGAAGAGGCCGAAGTCGAAATTATTGACGACAACAAGCCATAAGTCTATTACCCGGAACGCCTTGCGCGTTCCGGTATTTCTACAAAGATTTACTTTTTTTTTATCAATTTCAAGTCTTCTTAAAAATATCAACAGGATGAGCAGGTTCGCAAGCGGCAGGATAATCAGGATGGTGAAGTCTTTATATTCAATTTTTCTAGTTCCAAAATTAATCAATAAACCAAACAAAATACCTGATGCTTTAAGAATCTGTTCAATATCTATGATCAGGATGCTTTGCTGCTACAAATGCGCTAGGAAGCCTCAAAAAATTTTCGGAATATTAATAAATATTGCGAAAATTTTTTGAGGCTTCCTAGAGTATTTTAGCACACAAATCATCCGATCGAAGATTTTGAACAGGTTCTTATTTAAGAAA
>JACDAQ010000017.1 GCA_013695355.1 Candidatus Protochlamydia sp. | reverse complement strand
TACGAACATATTCTAGATATTTGTTGTGAAGCTTGGAACGCCTTTACTTCAAAGGCTGGAGCGGTGCGTCAATTGTGTACAAGAGAATGGGCAAGAACTAAAAGTTATTTTTGATAAATGGTATAATTTGGATTTTCCAATTTGATTCGGTGCTACAGTATTAGTTTCATCTTGGTGTATATTAACACGGGTCTTTGAAGCTGTTTGGTCTAGGTCTACCTGATTATATGCTTGTATGGTCCCTTCATTTTTTTGTGGTTCAATTTGGCTGTGTAGATTGAGCATAACCTCCTCCTATTTTAAATATTTAAGCCGCTTCTAGTTCAGAAATCATTTTGCTCCAAATGGGATCTATTGTGGATGAATCGGCTAGCTCGTGAATTTTATCAAGATCATCTTTGGCTTCGCCTAACTGCCCTAATTTTAAGTGGCAGTAAGCCGTGTAGATCCTTGCCTCTAAAAAATTCGCATCAAGTGAAAGTGAATTAGTAAAGGAAGTAAGGGCAGCTTCATAACGCTTGAGTTGGTGTGCAAGAACACCAAAACGATACCAATAATCGGGATCTTCAGGTTCAAGGAAGGATAAAAATGCAAAAATGGACAAAGATTCTTCGAATTTATTATTACTGTATTCTGCCTGAGCAATTTTAAAAATTGATTGCATGGTAGAATCGCTAAAATGAAGGATATGTCGATAATTTTGTTCTAGCGGATGGTTAATATCAACCTTATTTAAATTTTCATTTGCTTCAGAAAACTGATTCATCATTGATTCATAGTCAACGTTATGAACGTAACACACTCCATCGGTTTTCAAAGTTTCAAGTGCTAAATTTAAATAATCAGACAATTCCTTTGATTGAGCTTGTGATTTTATTTCTTCTCTGAGTTTAGAGTGACGAAGTTGAGGCGGAATAAATGGATTAGGCGGGTTATCATCCAGTCCTTCCGATTCAATGTAAGTATCTATAATTTTATTGTATTCTTTTTCAAAGTCATCGTTATTATACATAATACCTCAGAAATTAAAATTAACTATTTTTATTATAATTTAAATATTATTATTAAATATATGAAATAAACTTAAAATAAATGTAAAATTGCTGCAAATCAGAATTTCCGCTTCTTTGTTTATAAATTTCCGGATTCAGCTATAAGGGCTTGGATGAGCTAAGATCGACAGATCCATTTTCTGAATTTCTTGGAGAAAGGGGGGAATTCCACTGAATACTCGTGTACGCCCTTCTAATAAGCCACCTTCAGTATATGAGAAAATTTGCTGTCTCTTACGTTCCCATGGGGCCATAATATGATCATATAGGTAGATTAAAGAACTTCTTGAACTACTTCTGTGAACCATTCTTAAAAATCTTATGAGATTACGATCTGTATTTTATAATTTTTTTTTAATGACAGATGCCATGACAATTTATGACTATTAATAATGATCCATGCTATATTAAGAAAGCATAACTTCTATAACGAATTGGGTTGTACTAATACCTCCATGAATCTTGGATTTCCCATCCTTTGCCATATAGCATGCCAGGTAAATCATGATCGACTTTTTGGTTGCCTAAATAGTCATTTCCTTCTTGAAGGCGACTCAAAAGTTTAGAGAGGGAATGTCAATATGAAATTCCATTTTATTAAATCGGGTCGATCAGACAAGGGATACGCCCTTGTGGTAACTACTCTGCTCATTTTTGCCCATTCACCAATAGAAAGATAGCGTCGAAAACTGAGGGTTATACTACCCATATTCTTTCGTTTGCTCAGCAGTGTAATATCCTCTTGGTGGTAGGCTTTCTCAAATTTCTGATACATAGAACCTACTATCCTGTGTAATGGTTAGTTGATCCCTTTTGGCCTTTGAGTGAATTTGGAAATTTTTGCTCGTCCTAATCTTTACACGTTATTTATAAAATCTAATGAAAAGTGTTTATAATATTACTTAAATACGGGGGTAAAAGCATGATCCAAAATAATTTTATAGCAAACAATGTTTTCTGGGGTTTGAAGGATAATTGGTGGAAGCAGTTGTATGATGGAAAATATCATAAGTTCGGCTCTGCAGTTTTTGATAAAGGCTTACATGACGGCAATGTAGAGCCTGGATTTTACAACAGTATAAAAAATGCAAGTGAATATGCTGCTGAGCAGATCGGGCAACCTTTAACGATTGAATGTTATAAAAAAGTTCATCAGCTAGCATGTGCTCATTTCCCTCATGTCAGTCCAAATCAAATTAATGTTGATAAAGAAAATATAAATAATTTTCGCAATACTAACTGCAGCTGTTCTAGAAATCTTGTGAAACATTCCTATGAATATGAAAATGAAGAGCAATCGAATAATAGAAGGTTAGAATTTGTTCTTTTACATAGTGTTCGTTGGAATCTACTTTCGGAAGATAAAATCAAAACTGAAACGGGTTGTAAAAAGGAGCTGGATAAGCTGATTCCACTACACATTAAAGAGCGTATAGTCAATCAATTTACTAAAACTGATTATTTTTCCAGTAAAGGGATTGTTATCAGAGATTTGCTTGAAAAAGGAAATCCATTCTATGAAAAAGCGATTGAATCAATGGAAAAGGTAACGGAACAATTAGAAGCATCTCAAAAAAAACTAAACCTGGCAAAACCTTTTGCTTCGCTGAAAATTAATGCTTCAGGTGAAGAGACTCTAGTTCACATTATTTATAATTATCAAAACCCTATAGAAATAGAGGAAGCGATTCATAAATTGATCAATGATTATAATGAAAAGTTACAAAAACTTCCTTTTAATTCTTTTGAAAGAAATGCGGAAGAAAATGAGCTTGCTTTGAATTATATCGCAGAACTATTTCAAAATCTTGAATGGCTCCACCCTTTTTTTGATGGGCAAGGGCGTACAGATTTAATTTTATTAGCAAAACTACTTACTGAAAATGGATTCAATCCTTCCATTCTTTATGATCCATTTTATTCAACTTTTGAACCATTAGAAAAATGGATTTCATATCTTAGAGATGGAATTGAAGCTTGGAAAAGAGAGAAAGAGAATATTTAAAGAATCAACCGATTAACGGTGCAATAGCGGTGCAGCGCAAGTTTATGTTTTTGATTTTTTCTAGACACAGTAATAATTTTGCGTTACCATAACTGGCAATTTAGGTCACAACTATGATGATTTCCATTTCAATGACGCATCAGCCAGCCAGCGATCTTGGTTATCTTTTGCATAAGAATCCTAATAAGATTCATGAGATCAGCTTGTCATTTGGTAAGGCGACAATATTTTATCCACATGCCACACAAGAATATTGCGAAGCAGTACTGCTAGTTGATCTCGATCCCATTGCCCTGGTGCGGCCCAGCGGACATTCTGCCAAAGCTAGTTTTGCGCTGCAGCCTTATGTCAACGACAGGCCCTACGTGGCTTCATCCTTTACGTCAGTGGCTTTAATGCGAGCTTTTAGGCCTGCATTAAAAGGCAGCTCGAGAGAAAGGCCTGAGCTTGCTGCAAGCGAGATCCCTTTGAAGGTTGTTATTCCTGTGCTGCCATGCAAAGGGGGCGCTGCGATGGTGCGTAAGCTTTTCAGCCCGTTAGGCTATCGTGTAGAAACTGCTCCAATTACTCATGACGAGACTTTTTCTGATTGGGGAGATAGCAATTATCTCAGTGTAACTTTGACCCATACTTGTCTTTTGAAGGATTTTCTTACGCATTTATATGTCCTTTTGCCTGTTCTTGACAATGAAAAGCACTATTGGATCGGCGAAGACGAATTGGAAAAGCTATTAGCTCACGGCGAAGGGTGGCTTAAAGAACACCCCGAGATGCAGCTTATCACTTCGCGTTATTTAAGGCAGCAGCGCTACTTGATCGATGATGCCTTTGAGAGGCTGCTTGAAGATGGGGAATCTGTACGGGAAACTGAGGTCAAGGAACTGCCGGAAGAGAGAAAGATACGTTTGCATGATATGAGGCTGGAGACCATTGTTGAAGAGCTTAAATCATTGGGTGTCAATTCTGTGATAGATATGGGCTGCGGATCAGGAAAGCTGCTCAAAAGACTTATGAAAATAAAATCTTTGCAGAAAATAGCTGGTATGGACGTTTGTCTGACTGAGTTGCAGCGAGCAAAAACTTCTTTGCGGTTGGATGAGCTTTCGGAAGAAAAACAGCCGCGCGTCCAACTATTTTTAGGTTCTCTGATGTACCGAGACAGTCGCCTGAAGAGCTATGATGCGGCTGTTGTCAGTGAAGTTATCGAGCATCTTGAGCCCTATGCTCTTGATGCTTTTAAGAAAGTCGTTTTCGATTGTGCCAAACCGCGCTATGTAATTATTACGACTCCCAACTTTGAGTATAATTGCGAATTCGAGGATTTGCCTCCAGGCAAATTTAGGCATTCTGACCACCGTTTTGAATGGACCAGGCAGCAATTCCAAGATTGGTGTCGAGAAATTTGCCATCACTATGGCTATCAAGTGCAGTTTAAAGGCTTGGGTCCCGTTCATCCTGAGCGTGGGGCCCCTTCACAAATGGCTTTGTTCAAATTATGATGCGCATGCAGATTCCCAATTTATCTATAGTCGTTCTTGTCGGACCGTCCGGAAGCGGCAAAAGTTCATTTGCACGCAAGCATTTTAAGCCTACGGAAGTTATTTCCTCAGATTTTTGCCGCGGCCTTGTAAGTGATGATGAGAACAATCAAGGGTGCAGTAAAGATGCTTTTGATGTCATGTATTATATCGCTGCCAAAAGACTTGCTGCAGGTAAGCTGGTTGTCATTGACGCCACCAATGTGCAAAAAGAATTGCGTCAGAATCTGCTTAAGTTGGCAAAGCAATACCACTGCATACCTGTAGCCATTGTTTGCAACATCAAAGAAAAAATCTGCCTTGCCCGCAATACGCAACGATCAGACCGCTTTCTAAAAGAAGAAGTGATACGCAATCAAGTTCAGCAATTGAAGCAAAGTTTAAGAAGCCTGAAGATGGAAGGCTTTAGGCACATATATTTCATGGACACTCCGGAAGAGATGGATGAGGCTTCTGTGGAGCGTGTACGCCTTTGGAATGATCTTAAAGACAAGCATGGCCCTTTTGATATTATTGGCGACGTACATGGCTGTTATGATGAGCTACTGGCTCTTTTGGCACAATTGGGTTACATCGCCGAAGGCTCTAAAATAACCCAACCGACAAATCGGAAAGTCATTTTTCTTGGGGATCTTGTCGATAGAGGTCCAAAAACGCCCGAAGTAGTCGAGCTGGTGATGGATATGGTCGATGCAGGCTGTGCGCTATGCGTACCTGGCAATCACGACATAAAGCTGGTCAAAAAGCTTGAGGGTAAGAATGTCAAGATAGCCCATGGTATGGAACATTCATTAGAACAGCTGCAAGGGAAAAGTCCGGAATTCATTGAGCGCATGATGCGTTTTTTCGACAACCTCGTTAGCCATTATGTGCTTGATGATGGCAAATTGGTAGTCGCTCACGCGGGTCTAAAAGAAGAGTTTCATGGTAGAGGATCAGGGGCTGTGCGTGCATTTGCCCTTTTTGGAGCTGTCAGTGGTGAATTGGAGGAAGACGGCACACCTATCAGAGATCCCTGGTTCCAGGATTATCGCGGCAACGCCATGGTGGTCTATGGACATACATCTGTGCTGGAGCCGCAATGGATCAATAACACTATCGATATCGATACGGGCTGTGTTTTTGGCGGCAAGCTTACTGCCTTGCAGTATCCTGAAAAAAATCTGGTGTCGGTCTCTGCACACAAGCAGTATGCAGTACCAACGCGTCCTTTACGCATGCTGCAGGAAGTTGAAGAAGCTGAGAAGCGCAGCACAATGTTATTAGACATTCGCGATGTTCAGGGCAGCAGAGTCATTCAGCTCCAGCACTATCGGCCGGTTACTATTAAAGAAGAAAACACACCGGCAGCTCTTGAGTTCTTTAGCCGTTTTGCTATAGACCCACGTTGGGTGATCTATTTACCCCCAACGATGGCTCCCACCAAAACAAGTTCATTAGAGAACTATCTGGAATATCCATCCGATGCCTTTTCCTACTTTAAGAGTACCGGGACAGATAAAGTGATATGTGAAAAAAAGCACATGGGTTCGCGTGCTGTGGTTGTGTTATGCAAAGACTTAGAAGCTGCCAAAAGGAAATTCGGCGACCATCGGCGCTTGGGTGTCTGCTACACACGCTCAGGTCGGGCATTTTTTAATGACGAAGGTCTTGAAGCCGCTTTCTTGGAAAGGATGCATATAAATGTCACCAATGCGAATTTGTGGAATGAGCTGCAGACTGATTGGATCTGTTTAGACTGCGAGATTATGCCTTGGTCTGCCAAAGCACAATCTTTGGTACGTGAACAGTATGCTGCTGTAGGCGCGGCTTCTCTGCATTCTTTGGCCGCAGTAAACTCGGCTTTAGCTTCTACAAATTTGACAGAGCTACAAGAACATTACCAGAGACGTCTGACTGCGGTACAAAATTATGCAAAGGCCTATAAGCCCTATTGCTGGCCTGTGTCTTCGATTGCAGATTATCGCATTGCTCCCTTTCATCTTTTGGCTTCTGAGGGTGCTGTCCATTGTAAAAAAAACCACATCTGGCATTTGAATTTATTGAAATCCCTATGCGTCAGCGATCCCGATTGGTTTGAAATGACGGAGCACCTTGTCGTCGATATCAATGATTCGGTTCAATGTGAGAAGGCTTGCGCGTGGTGGCTTGATTTGACGGAACAAGGCCACGAAGGAATGGTGGTCAAACCTTTGGATTTCATGGTAAAGAGAGGAAACGATTTACTTCAGCCCGGAATTAAAGTTCGGGGAAGGGAATACCTTCGTCTCATCTATGGGCCTGAATACACTCTTCCTGAACATCTGCAACGCTTAAAGCAAAGGAATGTAGGCCGCAAAAGCTCGCTAGCTCTTCGCGAGTTCGCATTAGGACTGGAAGCCTTGGAGAGATTTGCTGCCAACGAGCCTCTCTATCGAGTGCACGAATGTGTTTTTGCAATCTTAGCCCTCGAGAATGAGCCAATCGACCCACGGTTGTAAATTTAATTTCAACAATTTCACAAAACCTAACTGCAGAACTTATTATTGCTATTTGTCAGGATTGCTAATAAAGAATACTTTCCTCATACTATAGAAAATTAATAATTAAAATAAGGTTTTATGCAAATTACTCATATCCCTTTAAAATATACTTCGGCTGAGTATAAATATGAACAAATTACTTCAATACCAATAGATGAGGTCTGTTTACTTTCCCAGGAAAAAATTAAAGATCTGTATGAAAATAATATAAATAAAGGTTTTCCTCATGTTTTAGCTTTTGTTCATGATGAAGCTAAAGGGCAAGATGTTTATGATGCAAATTTATTTTGTGATTACTTAACAAGAAAAGAACGTTGGAATTGGTTAAACCCCGCAACCAACAAAACGATTCGAAAAATAGATTTTTTTGTAATAAGAAATTTAATTGATGGGTATCGATTAGTCAAAGAAATAAATTGTCAAATAGGAACTGGAGAAGCTTATGAAGACCTGTGGCTTTGTAACAATCTAGCCACAGCAAGTGATCCGGACAATCCCTATGCCTTTCATTCAATGCGGTCTATGGCTTTACATTACAATATTAACAATGATCTCGAAAAAGAAAAGGAAGTTAAATATAATTGTTTTAAATCAATTGAGAGCCATTATGGGAAAGGTATTGCTTTACTATTAATACCAGCCATCCTCGACATAAACTCTTTAATGCTCGAAAAACTACTTTTTAACTCATTCAATTATGATTTTTTAAACGACTACTTCACAAATAGCAATCTTGAAAAATTAATTATAGAAAATGGAACGGAATTTTTTAATCCAAATGTAAAAGAAAGCGAAGAAATATATCGAATTTATTTAAATGAAAGTTTAGATAACAATGTGAAACATCCATCCCATCAATTTGTCGAATGTTTGATTCCTATTCTACAAGCGACTACTTTCAAAGTTGCTCCTCTATATGCTTTACTTAAACATCCTAACAAAAATGTTGTATCATTAATCCAGGCATTACTTTGGGCATGTGGTGAAACCAAAGATATTTCCATTCGAGATTTAAGAGAATACTATCCTAAGTGGCCACTTGGTGAAGCGTATGAACTAAGCTCTGAGATTTTAAGCAGCAAAACGATTGACCTGGCAGAAAAATCTCCGGTTAATAGACTGATCAAGCTTTCGAGTACCTCACAAGACCCTTTATTGTTAAAAATAACTGCTGCAATTATTGAAAGTTTTAAAATAACGTCTGGTACATGGAAACAAGCGACAAATATTTATATGAAAATGATCGGTATTTCACGTTTTAACATAAATGCCGTAGATATGTTTGTAAAAGGTATCGAAGAGAACGAATTAAATAATTCCTTACTTTTGTTATCTGCCAATTTTCGCTTTACTAACTCCTATGGCTCTTTACTTAAACTGAGCGATCAACAAATTGCTATTGGCATTAAAAATAAAGATAAGAGTTTATATGACAGAGGTTTAAATAATGGTGTGGTTGTATTTAATAATAGAGACAAGCATAACTTCTTAACCTATTCAATTGGTAAAATTTTAATTACTGAAATTACACCCTATAAATCATCTAAAGAGTTTGAGTCAATTGGAGTTGAGGCATTGGAATATACATTAAAAATGACCCCTAACGAACCTCATCCTCTTGCAAAATTGAACCTTGCTGAATATCTAATCCGTAAAGGAACGACATTGCAAGCTCAAGAAGCTTATCAATGGCTTCTGGACATACAAAAACAATTCCCTAAAGATCCAATTCTACCCTATTATTTTACCCGCCATGCTTTGCGCTTTGCGAAAAATGAAGGCGATCTTAATGACATAGAAACCAAACTTTATGAAATTGAAAAAACAAATAACAAACTACCACTTTTCTATTTGCTCAAAGCTCTTTGGTATAGCCATCCTTTGAAACGAAATCATCCTGAATGGTATATTTTAGCTTCCCAAAATTTGACAAAAGCTTTTGAAGATGCCGATCAAACAGGCATTGATTTTCTAATAAAAAACATTCATCGTTTTGATAAACTGACTGAAAACGATCAAACATTATGCAAAGCCAAAATCCTTTATCTTTTAGGATTAGGGGATTTGTTTTAATAATAACAATTTTCAATTAAGGTAATTTTATTGCCGTCATTTCCTTATTTGCAGTCAATGCCACCTGTATGATTTTATCATACAGTTGGCTAAACGCCTTACTCTCAACAAGTTTTAATATTTACTTAAGCAACATTAATTCTAACAGCCTACTTCACTTCAATATTTTCCAGATAACAAAAGTTTTAGAATTGCTGCTTGCAGTGATTCATTCTTTTCAAAATTCACATAAAATTGCAGAATGGACCCGTGCAATCAACCAAAGGGGCTAGAATATGAAAAAATATATGGTTTTTTTTCTCTTAATTATCTCATCAATCAGTTCATCCATATTCGCATTAGATATAAATGATCATAAAACGATTAATCAAATAATTGAGCATTTTACAAGCGCTTGGAATGACCGTGCTGGACAAGGATCTGCAGATTATTATAGCGCAGATGCTGACTTTGTTAATATTTTTGGTATGGCTTTTACAGGAAAGCGAGAAATTGAAGAAAGGCATATCCAAATTCATGAATCTTTTTTAAGGGGCTCTATCTTTGAAGTGACAGATTTAAGGCTCCGAGAAGCAAAACCGGGAGTGGTAATTGCTCACGTTTATTGGAAAGTCAATAATATTCATAAACCTGGAAAAGATCCTATTAATGAAATTATGAAAGGCATTTTTACTCATGTCTTATTAAAAAATGATAAATGGGAAATCACAGCAACTCAAAACACTCTGATTTCTAACTAATCTTTTAATCTTGCTATTTGAGCTGTAGGTTTAAAGTCGGTTTTATGAGGGGCAAAGTTATTTAAACCCTCTTAATCAATGGAAAATAAATCGGTAGAAAATTAGGTGCTTTATGACAATTCCTTTGTACTTGCAAAATGCCTATCTTAAAGAGGCTGAAGCGACAATTCTGGATGTGATCAAAGAAAGTGATAAAAAATGGCAAATCATTATGGATCAAACAATTTTTTATCCACGCGGAGGAGGCCAATCAACAGATCAGGGATTTCTATTTACTAACATCTGGAAAGGAAAAGTCTCACAAGCATTACTTAAGGAAGATAAAATAATTCATTATGTTGAAAGTGATCAACCTCCTTCTGACACGCTGCTAAAAATGGCCATTGATTGGGATAGACGTTATTTACACATGCGATTACATTCTGCCGGACATGTAGTAGATTTTGCTTTATATCTAATGGGTTACTGTCCTAAGCTTTTAATGCCCTTAAAGGGCGATCATGGAAAAAAAGCTCTTATTTGCTATCAAGGTATAGTAAATAAAGACTTCAGGGAAGAGCTTGAAAGGCTTGCCAACGACCTTGTAACCCGAAATCTTGATTTCTCTTTTCGTTTAATTGATCACGATGAACTCGAGAAGGAAACTATTTATCTTCAACCTGGTTTACCGAAAAATAAACCGTTAAGATTACTCACTCTAAGCGGAGTTGGAAGCGTAGCTGACGGAGGAACACAAGTAAATAAAACTTCAGAGATTGGAAAGATTTCAATTCTGCCTATAGAAATCAAAGACGAAATGACTTTGATACACTACAGACTGGTATAACTGGTATAAGATGTGTAATTATATTTCAGCCCAAATTCGATCGAGGTCTTTTGCAGGATATGGCGTATTTTTTGTTTGCTTTGTCAGTGATTCAAAAAAATGATTCATTTTTAGGGTAAGGGGTGCGTAACGTCTAACAATGGATGAAAGAAATGGCGTGAGGGATTCGGGTAAAGGAGTAGGCGTTTTACCTTCTACATATAATTGTAAAATTTTATCAACACTATCTTTGCCAAATGAGTTGGCAACAATCCAATTGGTCACTTTAGTCGCTACATAGTAGCAATCGTAATTTAAATGCGTTTGAAAAAATTGCAATTCATCTTTTGAGAGAGCAAATTTTGAACTTATTGCCAGGCCAAAATCAGAAAAATAAAGACGTTCGCCATCTGTTAAAATGTTATGAAAATGAGCATCAAAATGCAGCATTTCCTTTTTACGGAGAAAATTAGTGGTATCTTGCAAGCTTTGCTCGACCATCGCCATGGCTTTATCAATTGCGACATTACCTTTTTTTGATTCTTTTTTCAGCCAACTTTTTAAAGTTTCAGGGATATATTCAATAAATAACACAACATTAGAGGTGGCTTGATGATTGGCTTTCATCCTTTGCCCAATGGCGGAAGAATTTTCCCAATAGGCGACATATTTTTCATATTCGGTTAAATCAAAAGGTTTTTTTTCCTGAAAATTATTTAGAATGCGCCAGTGAAACATGAGTGGGAAATTATCAGTTTCTCCAGCCAGCACCCATTTAGTTGTCATTTCATGAGCAGACAATTCTCTCCAAACGCTAAAACCTCCTGAATTAACACCATATTGGTAATAAACCGGCAAATCAAAACTATTTTTTGTGGATTTTATATTGTGTGGTTCCCCTTCAATTTCATTTAAAGGAACTTGTTTCACAAAAATTGGAAATCCATTTATCTCTAATTTTATGGTTGAACCCCATCCAGATTGTAAAGGAGTTCCTTGTTTAAGTAGTTCTAAGAGCTCAGTGTCGCTTAAGTTTTCGAGATGTTTGGATATATTTTGATATTGAGAAGTACGCAAATTTTTATTTAACATATTATCATTGGCTACACAAAACCTTGTTATGAAACAGAATATTACAAAAAAGAAATAAAAATAGTGCATAACATGCCTTAATTTATGGTTATTAATACTAAATCTATAACATATTTAAGATGAAGTATAAATTATTATTATTTTAATTTCCATAAAAACAGCTCTTTGAAATAGTAATGCGAATTCATGGCTTGCATATTAACAGGAACTTGCTAGCCATTACCTTAACTAAATCGGTTATTGCTTAATTAATTATTTGTTGATAGAATTTTATTTTTAAACAACTTTATAATAAGGAGTTATATTGGAAAAAATGATTAATTTTAGGATTATCCATTCTTAGTAGACGACGCTACGGTCGGTGAGTCTAAAATTACACTTATCAGCGGAAGGTGGCTTCAAGGCCGCCTTACAGTGGCCAATACAAACAAAAAAATTGGCAGGGGTTCGGATTTAAGGATGAAATAAGTCTTAGAACCTGTTCAGATATTGAACAGGTTCTTAATGAAGCAGGAGCTGAAAGTAACCGCAAACTCTAAAGGAACAGCGGTGAATTTGTCACTATTTAGATAAGCCCGATGGCTTTTAACAGTAAGAATAAACGGAATCCTACTTTCTTGATGTTTTGTTTAAAAACAAATCAAGAAGGTATGGAATGGGTAAATAAGATGAAAATGTGAATTTTGAATGTGTTGTATGTCACAAAGACGTTATGCGATTACAACATGGCAGTTATCGGAACCATTGTCCTTTTTGTCTTTCATCATTGCATGTGGATGAAAAAATCCCAGGAGACAGAAAAAGTTCCTGCCAGGGTATTATGAAAGCCTCTCAATCGAGATATACCGGGAAGAAGGGTTGGCAGATTGTTCATGTGTGCCTCAAATGCGGTCAAAAGAAATTAAATCTGATTGCCGAAGGTGATGTACAATCAGATGATTGGTCAAAAATTATAGAATTAAGCTAAATAATTTAAATATAGCATGCAAGTAATCATATAATATGCACCAAGTAGATAACCTTATTCTGAAGTATCAAGAACGTCTCGACATAAAAAAAGCCTTTTGGTCACGTATCGATCATGAAGATGCAATGGTTGCAACCGTCTATAAAATAGTACAATCAAAAGGCAACCCGCTAATCTTAAAGATTTGTTCCCGTCTAGGCGATTACTTTCGCGAAGTATTTTTTTTAAACCACTTTGCTGGTCTATTACCTGTTCCGCGCATTATGAAGACTATAACGCCCGAACCAGGCATGCCGGGTGCCATCTTAATGGAATGCCTACCAGGCAGGCTTCTTCAAAAAAAGGATTTTACCAAAGAATTGGCTTATGAAACGGGTGTGCTATTGGCGCGCATCCACCTTGATCGCGTAGCAGGTTATGGAGATCTGATCGAACCGCACAACTTATGCCAGGATCCCCGCGTTCCTTTTACTTTAAAATTTGAGGAAGGTTTGGAGGAATGCCGTGATCACCTGCCTAAAGAACTATTTGATCAATGCCGTCTTTTCTTTGATAAGCACATACAGTCGTTAACTACCGCAGATGGCCCTCGCATAATACATCGTGATTTTCGGGCTGGCAATGTGATCGTTCATGAGGGTAAAATCAAAGGGGTCATCGATTGGTCTTCAGCCAGGGGAAGTTTTGCAGAAGAAGATTTTTGCCCTATTGAACACGGAGAATGGCCAACTAATTCTATCAATCAAAAGTCTTTCTTAGCCGGTTACGCAAGCGTTCGCCCTATTCCAGTTTATTCATCGATCATGCCATTATTGCGCTTGAATAGAGCTATTGCAATCATTGGTTTTCTAGTCAAAAGAGGAACATGGGAAAGTAGCAACTCCCAAATATATCAAAATAATCGCACTTTCCTGGAAAGTTTAATTAAAAACGCATTTTACTAGGCTAGAATTATATGTGGCAAGTTTTTCTCATGTATGCTCTTTTCGGAAGCATTTTCACTGTAGGCAAGGTAGGGTTGGCTGCTTCGTCGCCCTATTTTTTAACCGGAGTGCGCATGCTGATGGCTGGCAGCCTGCTATTTGGTTATTTTTGCTATCGCCATCCAGGTAAAAAAATCACCATTTCTAAACAGGATTGGCAGCTGCTTGCCCTGATCGCTTTTTTCAATGTTTTTATCACAAATGCGTTTGAGTTTTGGGGATTGCAGTACATGACGGCAGCTAAAACCTGTTTGATTTATAGCCTTTCACCTTTTGCCGCTGCTTTAATTGGTTATTTTTTTGGGACAGAGCGCCTCTCAGGCAGAAAATGGTTGGGGCTGTGCATCGGATTTCTCTCATTTTGTCCGCTGATGCTTGGTCCTTGGTTGAATGGAAGCCCAGCAGGGTCCGACACGCTGGAATTAATGGCTGAAGGGGCCCTGGCCATTTCTGCCATTACAGCCGTAATAGGGTGGACGTTTGTCAAACAGTTGACCGTCGACAATCAAATGCCGCATCCTCTTGTCAATGGAATCAGTTTTCTCCTTGCCGGAATCCTTTGCATGCTCACTTCTTTATCTATCGAAACATGGGACCCGGTGCCTGTATTTATCTGGACGGATTTTCTTTGGAGCGTGATTTACATTGTGGTTATTCATAATCTCATCTGCTATAGCACTTATGCCGCTTCGCTGCGCCGTTTTTCGGTGACCTTCATGGCTTTTTCAGGCCTCTCATGCCCTCTCTTTGCCGCTCTGTTTGGCTGGCTATTCCTGGATGAAATGTTAGCACCCTCTTTTTGGCTGGCATTTGCCGGAATTTTATGCGGTTTATACTTATTTCATCAGGAAAAACAACTAGTTCAGACTGCTTGATTTTTCTCAAGAGAACTAACAAGCTTTTCGCTAATTAAGAACTTGTTTTGCCGCCTCCCCATCCAAAATCCTAGGCTTGATAAAACTAAGCAAAAAGCTCCACCCCATGCCGTTAAACCTGGGTAAACTCCTATAGCCGAACCGACTAATAGCGGGCTCAATCCCATCGCTGCTGCTCCAACCGAGTGGTAAACGCCTAAAACTTCCCCCTGCGATTCGGAACTTGCCTTATTTGATACGATTGTTACTGCTGTTGGGTAGGCAAAGGCCAGGCAGCCCATCATAATGGGGATGAGCCACCAGATATAATAGGAATGCTCGACAAGGCCGAACAAAAACATGCATCCCGCTGCAATAACCAGAGAAGTAATAGCGACTATTTCCGGAGTAAACTGATGCACAAAACGAGTGGCTAGCAAGGCTCCCAGGGCATAGCATGCGCCTGTAAATGCATAGTATTCTCCAATCTGGCTTAGTGTGAAACTAAAGCGCTCACTTAATAGCAGAGGAACGAACTCATTAAAAAATGCCCATCCAAAGGCTAAAGCAAACCCTGCAAGAAATAACCATTTTAAATGTTTCGCCATAAAGACCCTGCGGAGATTGCGGATGCCTTCAATAAAATCGAATTGAATATCTTTCACTTTCATTTTTGTTTCAGGGAATCGCCAAAGGACAAGGCATAGGTTCGTTAAGGACATCAAACCTGCCGCCATAAGCGGAGTAGAATAATTAAACCAGCTTACAATCGACGAATCAGCAATAATGCCCCCTAAAAAGGGGCCGACTGTAAACCCGAAACCGAAACTGGAATTCAGGAAAGCAAATCGCTTTGCTTTGTTTTCTTCTGTGCTGATGTCAGCGAGTGTTGCCTGGGCTACTGCAGCGGTAGCATCCGAAGCTCCTACCAGAATGCGATAAAGAAAAAGCAACCCTAATGAATTCATATATATACCGGCGATAGCAAGGGCATATCCTAGACAACCTGCACTGATTCCTATAATGAGAGCTATCCTGCGCCCTTTTAAATCTGAAAAAGCCCCTAAAATTGGTGAGCAAAAGAATTGTGAGAGGGGGGTAAGGGCAATCAATAAACCTAGTATAGCTCCTCTGTATTCAGGGGAAGAATCAAATGGGACGATCGGGTGGGTGCTATCAAATAAAAGAACAGCAAAAATTGGGTAGACAAGACCAATGCCTAAATAATCAACAAATCCAATCAATAAAATAATTAAAAAACTTAAATTGGATTTATTTTGAATATTTTCACCTTTTTTCATAAATTAACCCTCGCGAAATTAATTTGAAAATCAAAATTAAATCTACCAAAAGATTCAAGTTCATTTAGGTAGATATGGCCTTTACAGGCCTTCATTTAATTTTTCTAGATGAAAAAGCTTGCACAAGGGATGTTGAAAACTCAATTTCCGAGGGTAGCATTCTGAGATCAATTTTTTGTCTAAAATATGAAGATTAATCTTGAGTAGCATCGGAGCAGGAGCTTGAATCACTTTGGGTATATACCCAATTTATGAATGCATTTGTGTATATCTCATTCATACAGAAAAATAAATTTAAATGCATGGCTTTTTGTTAGCCTTCCATTGAATTTAATTATTTGAGCATTTTCTTGGTTTAATTCGCTACATATTAAGTTTAAATAACTTACGTATGTTTGTTCCTTGATTTTTATTAAAAAAAATATTTTGTTTGGGAAAAAAAAAGTATTAATTTATACGATAATTTCAAATTGCATATTGACATATGGTTTTTTTTTCTAAACTTGAGGGTTCTTTATGAAAAAGTTTCACTTTGCATTTACCGGGTTACTTACAGTATTGCTTTATATGACCACTGCAGTTTTTGCAGAAGGACAAAACATCGAAAAAAATTTGGATGCCGCACGCGGGAAAAATCATTGCCATAATGGAAGTGATCCAAGGGATGGGATATTTTTAAAGAATGGTCCTAGAGGGCCTAGGGGTATTCCTGGTAGGGACGGTGCGTCTATTCAAGGCCCTCCAGGTCCGCAAGGAATTCCTGGCCTCCCGGGACTTCAAGGAGCACCTGGGATTAACGGTTTGATCACTGAGTTTATTTCGGCGACTCAAATCAATACAGGTACAATAGCTGATCAGGTCGCCCCTCTTGAGAATATATTATTTCCTGTTGTTTCTCCAGGCTCTACCCTTCCTCCTCCTGATGCTGAAGGAGTATTTACACTCCCTGTGGGAGTTTATGAAGTCACTTATGGAGCAAAATGGACGCCGGCTGTTCCCATCGCATTGGTGTTGAATGGGGCTGTTGTGCCTGGCACTCAACTTGAACCCTTTTCAAATGATTACACTACAGTATCTGTTATCATTGAAGTAACTGGTGTTCCTGGAACGCTTGAAGTTCAGAATCGGAGCGCAACGACTGCTTTGATCTTAGGCGGGGCTGTAGGTCAGACTGGTGCCTTCATTACAATAAAAAAGCTCTCGTAAAACATGTACTTTGTTTTTTTTCTAACGCTGATTGGAGTATATCCTATGAAACAATTTCGAATTGCAACGACAAGTTTGTTTGCAGCATTGCTTTGCATGACGAGTTCTGCATCTGCAAATGAACTAAATGATACAAATGGTACGCTTCAGAGGCACCATCAATTTGATGATACGGCCGATGGCCTTGTTCCACACTGCTGTTGCAGCAAGCGAGGCCCCCGAGGTTGCCGCGGGAGAGACGGACGGCCTGGCATACCAATTCCAGGTCCGGTAGGGGCTCCAGGTTTACCAGGCATTCCAGGTCTTCCAGGTGTGTCTGGAGAGTCGATCCCTGCATTCATTTCGGCTTTTGAAGTTGCTGGAGGGACTGTAGTTCCTGCGGGCACTAATATATTATGGTCGACGCCGCCGCCGCCTGCTACTCAACACATTGTTGACCAGAGGAATTTTTTACTAAACGCTGCCGGCCAATTTATATCGACTGCAGGACCTGGAAATTATGAAGTATTTTTTGGCGCGTTGTGGTCAGGGGCTGCACCCTTTCAATTATATGTCAATGGGTTGCCAGTTCCAGGAGCTATCCTTAATCCACCGAACGATGACTTTGCTTCAATGTCAATCATTGTTTCAGTGGCCAATGCCAATCCTACTTTTGAAATAAGAAATACTAGTAGTACTACCGCAGCCAACTTAAACCCTGGGGCTACAAATCTCACAACCGGCGCTTTTATTACCATAAAGAAGATATCTTGAACACAAAGTTGATTGGAGTATTTCCCATGATAAAATTTCGAATTACAATGACTAGTTTGTTTGCAGCCCTGCTGTTTATAAATAGTGCAGCATGTGCACAAGAGAATAAGGTAAGTGACCAGGTTACCCCAAGTCAAACCAATCAGTATAATACTGATACGTATGATGTTACAATGAATAACGCTCTCAGGAAACCTTGCTGCAAAGATGGGCTTAGGGGAAAAAGGGGGCCTCCGGGCCGGGATGGTATTACGGTTGTAGGTCCGGCTGGCGCTCCGGGACCTCAAGGACCTCAAGGCGTTCAAGGTCCTACCGGAGTAAATGGATCGCTGATTACCACATACATTTCTGCAGCCTGGGTTCTTCCTGAGGAGGGGACAACTCCGCAGATAAATCAGGGGGAACCGATACCATTTAACACTCTGATCAGTCAGGGAGGGGCAGTCACTCCTTATGTTAACGGTTCAGGTATTTTTCAGGTCAATGAAACGGGACATTACGAGATAACATATTCTGCAAAATGGACAACCAGCACACCCATTGCGCTGGAGGTTTTTGATGGGGTAACAACAACAATACTTACTGCAAGCATTCTTCTTGTAACGGATGATTATGCTACGATGTCTTTAATTATTCCTGTCACCGTCCCAGGGACTACTTTTAGAATCATACCTAATCCTCCATCGGGATTTTTAACCTTTCCTCTAGCAGGAACTGAACCAAGTACCCATGCGACCATTCTTATCAAGAAAATAGCTGATTTATAGCATGCGAGCTGTGAAAAAAAGCATTTTTTTCACAGCTCTTCTAATTCGCCTGGAAAGCCTTCTTATCTTTTAGGAGATGCGCAAGCACCTGCTAAAATGCCCCCGTCCACAGTCATTTCGATCCCTGTAATGTATTTAGAGTCTTCTGAGGCTAGGAAAAGGATAGCATTGGCCACATCGCTTGGCATTCCCATTTTCTTCATTGGTATGTCTTTTGATATTTCAGCAATCCTGGCTTCCCTCTCAGAGCCGTTTCCCAACATAGGCTCCCACATAGGTGTAAGTATCGCTGCCGGATGTACAGAATTGCAGCGAATGTTATAACCCTGCTCGCAGCAATATAAAGCCACAGTTTTTGTATGGTTTCTGACGGCAGCTTTGCTGGATGCGTAGGCAGCGGCGCCCGGGATGCCGACTATGCCTGAGCGAGAAGAAACGTTGATGATCGAGCCGCTTTCCGCCTGCTTGATGGCCTGAATGCCATGTTTACAGCCAAGGAAAACCCCATTTAAATTGACAGCATGGACATTCAACCAACTTTCTAAAGATGCATTCTCAGGGTCTTGCGGCCCTAAGTCGTCTCCGAAACCTGTAATGCCCGCATTATTAACAAGGATGTTAAGCTTTCCAAATTTCATGAGGATCGCACTGATAACTTTTTTCCAATCATCTTCTTTCCTGACATCCAGGTGAAGGTAGATACAATCGCCACCTATTTCCTGAACTGCTAATAGGCCTTCTGCGTCATTAATGTCGGAGAGGATAACTTTGGCGCCTTCTTTACATAACAGCATAGCTGTTTCCCTACCTATACCTTGAGAAGCGCCGGTAACAAGCGCAACCTTATCTTTTAATCTTCTTTGGTCCATATTCCACTTAAGTTAAGAGTTAATCCTTAATTTTTAATAGCAATTTACCGGTAGTTTGACGGCTTTCCAATAGATGTTGGGCCTCCCCTGCCTGGCTTAGAGGAAAAATAGCATTGATTTTTAATTTGAGCCAACCCTCTATAATCCCTTCCATCACACTCTCTGCCTTCCTTAAGAGTTCTTCGCGTGAAATAAGATAATTCATTAAATTCCCTCCGCAAAGTTTGATCGATTTAAGCTGAAGTGTATGAGCATCAATAGGATCAGGAGCTCCGCTCGATAAACCAAAAATGCATATACAGCCTCCTTTTCGAATAGCGTCCAAATCTTTTGTAAGAGTAGTTTTACCCACACCATCAATGATATAATCTACTCCAAATCCATTTGTAAGCTCTTTTATTTCACCTACAAAGTCTTTTTCCGTATAAATGATAACATTGTCTGCACCAGCTTCTTTTGCAATTTTTGCTTTTTCATTTGTCGATACAGTTCCAATGACCCTGGCGCCCAAATGTTTAAGCCATTGAACAGTTAATAACCCCACACCGCCTGCAGCAGCGTGGACTAATACATTATCCCCAGCTTTTATTGCATAAATATCATGTACTAAGTAGTGGGCCGTCATACCTTGCAATGGAAAGGCGCTTCCTTGATCAAAACTAATTTCCTTTCTTAGCGGAATAAGCTGTGCTGCCGGTACTGTGCTATATTCTGCATAAGATCCAAGATGGCCAACAAAGGCCACTCTATCTCCAGGTCTTACCTCGTTTACCCCATCGCCAATCTCTTTGACAATCCCACTTCCTTCAACTCCAGGTATAAAGGGTAATGAAACCGGAATAGCCGGATTTCCCATTCTCATATACACATCTACAAAATTTAGACCAGCCCTTTTCAGCTCTATTAAGGCCTCACCTTTTTTTGGTATTGGTTTTGGTCTTTTTTGTAATTGGATGACCTTAAAATCTCCATTTTCCATAATATAAATAGCTTGCATGTCATTCATTATTAACTCCCTTGAATGAGAATTATTGTCTATAATCGTTCATTTATTTACAATAGCGTGTGAAGTTAACAAATAACAACTTTAGGTTGATAATGGTCACCCTTTCTCAATTAAAAACCTTTGTCCTAGCTGCCGAGCGGCAAAGTTTTTCAACTACAGCCCGGGAATTAGGCCTTTCATCCGCAGCTGTAAGCAAGCAACTCATTTTGCTTGAGAAGGAATTGGGGTTGGAATTAATGGTCCGCACCACCCGTTCGGTTGAACTTACGCAAATGGGAAAAAGCTATTATGAGCAATGCAAACGCATACTTGAAGAAGTTGATATTTCAGTTTCGCTTGTAGAACAAATGAAGTCAATTCCTCGAGGAGTATTGAAGATAGTGAGCGGAAATTATTTTGCCAATTCGCACATTGTGCCTCATATTCGGGAGTTTCTTGAATTGTTCCCAAATATTCAGATTCATCTAGAATTGGCTGAAAGATTGCCAAATTTAGACGAAGAGGCTGTTGATATTCTGATTGGGATGAGCCTACCTGCTACAGGTAATGTCATTCAAAGAAAAATAGCAACGACCCGCTGTTGTTTTTGCGCCTCCCCCGCCTATTTGGAAAATTTTGGCGTCCCACAATGTCCACAAGATCTATTTGGCCATAGGCACATCATCCATAGTATGCGGAATCCAGTCAATGTTCTAAAATTTCCAAATAAGGAAGAAATTAAGCTTGAGCCTTTTTTTTGCGTTAATGATTCTAAAACCATGGTAAAATTAGCCGAACAAGGTTTAGGAATAATCAAAGCGCACTTATCTTTGGTAAGCGAATTGTTGCAAGAAAAAAAGCTTATTGAAATATTGCCTGACTTCGTTGATAGAGAAATCCCTCTGTATGTTGCTTTTCCACACAGGCGCTATGTGCCTTCTAAGGTAAGACATTTTATTGATTTTATCCTTTCAAAGCTATGATTGAAGCTTTTTTTTTCCGTGGAAAATTAATATTGCATCAGAAACTGCCTCAACATGCTTTCCCCTTTCTCGGATTTTTCCGCAGGGATCATTGATCACCCTTCCGTTTAATACCATGGTTGATGAACCCCCGCCGTCCAAATTGATGGCTTCGGCACAACCCAGATCAAGCATCAATTCGGCCAATTCATTTATTGTCATTCCGCCAAAGAGGCCATAAAAGCCATCAATTACAACACACACCCATTCCCCGCTGTCTTTAATGCCAATAGCTGTCCTTGAATGCCGATTAACTAAAAATGATTCGAGGGTTTGCTCTGAACTAAAATCTTCAACGATATTCCCATTTCTGACTAACACAGGAGTGCCTCCAACAATATGCTCAAGTTCGCTCCAAGCTTCGGCAGAAGTATGTGAAGTCATTGGAATTACTTCCAACCTCGTTTCATACGGACAATCCCTAAGATGGTAATTAGTTAAAACGCGATCAATTAATACTATTTGGCCATTTTGCGACCATCCGATCGCTCCTCTTGGTTTAACAGGAGTTCCATGCCAAATAGAGTCAATTTTTAAAATGCCTGCGGGGTCTCCATTAGTTTTCCAAAACCCCCCATTAATGGCAGCTGAGGCTTCATATCGGTCAGCAAGCATAGCTACCGTTTCCCTGGATATCTCATCTCCAGATGCTCTGACTGGTAATATTAAATCTTCCTTTGGATCTACTGTCAGTATATGGACTGAGGTAAAAAAACCATTTGAAATAGATTCATAGGTAAAACCATTCATTTTAGCAGGAATGCATGCAATGCAAATAAGATAGGTTATTATTTTGAAAAAGCTAATCATATTAAAAGATCCATATTTAATTACATTTTATGTATATTTCCCTAACTAAATGTAGATCTTCGATATTTTTATTTTATTCATTTTTATTAAAGTTAATATAAAATTAAAAAAAAGAATTTCACTTGAGTATAACTTCTCTTGGAAAAAAAGTAGTTTCAGAAAAATATTGCCCATGGAAGGTTCCAGGAATAGACCAGGGGAGCTCAGCACGTGCAATTTCTATAAACCCTTCAGCCTCTAACGCTACAAGAAAAGATTGTTTACTCTCTTCATTATAAATAACTGTCAAAATTACGCCTTCATCTTCTTTTTTTCGATTTGGTAAAGGAATAAAGACCGGCTCTATGGCATCATAACCAGCCACTTCCCATGTTTTGTGTTCTTTGGTCAGTAAGTCCATTTTAACCAGACCGGTTGATTTCTCCGAGATTGTCAGATAAAGATAGCGGTAATTTTTTCCATCCAACGTTTCATCAAAGCGTGGGAATTCGATTTCTTTCTCTAACAGGACTTCAGGAAGGATCTCATTTTTTTCGATAGAAAGATGATAGCGCATTAACCTTCGCTGCCAATCCGCATTTTGAGCCAATGTAGAGGCTTGTGGGAAAATACTCGTAAAATGGGAAATATCAGGAGAGGCTACGAGGTCGACGATGATTTCATTTTCATTCTCATACGCATTAGCATGATGAAAACAAAAAAATGGATCTGTTACGGCTTGGGAAATTACTTTTCCTGAGTTTCTATCGATCACAATGAACCGGGTTCCCTTTTCAGGCTGCCATGTAAAATGATGAATAAAAGGTTTATTAGTTATCATTAGGTCCAGAGGGCGTACGATAAAAGGGTATTCCGTTAAAATAAGATAATGTTCTGTCATGGCAAAACTGTGCATATAGGATGGACTATCCACAGGGATTTTGGCAATTACTTCCCGGGAAGAAAAGCCCTCTTTGATCCGATAAAGGACATAATAGCTCTGACTACCGAATTCAATTAGATAATTTACAATTTCATTCGAAGAGGCATCCAAATGGGGATGCGCAGATTCCCAACATTTGCTTTTAGGTAAATCGTCCTGGTATTCAAATGAGCCGAGCGTATCAAGCGTTTTAGGATCAAAGCAAGCCGGAAGGGGTACTTCCGTTAAGGCCACATAATGATCTCCAAATTTGAAAATATTAACAGATGCATTATTTACCCATTGCCCGGAATTTGAAAAAACATTCTTTAATTTTTGCCAAAAAGAGGGTTCCGAGGCAAATCCATAATATTGAGTGGTTCCTTCATTAACTACAGCGTTGTAAGCATGCGATTTGAGAAACCGATTAGTGTAGTAAACTTGTCCTTGGTCAAAAGCAAAGCCATGCAGCATGGCAAGGCCATCAAATTGATGAGAGATCTGCTTCCCATTCTGATAGATTGGAATAGAACTATTTCTGACTAAAGCACCTTTAAGCCAGCCTGGAAATTCCCCTTCAACCCTCAATGGTTTTTCAGTCACTTCCTGCTCCACTTGCAAAATCAAAGGAGAAGAAGTGATTTTAGCGGATAGCGTCGCGAGCAAAATAGCTAATAACAGGGCAGGAATGACTAACATTTTAATTTTCATTGTAGTGCTTTTGGTTAAATTATGAATTTTATGTATCAGACTGATATAACATAGCAAAAAATGGCATTAAATGCAAAATCCCAATTCACGTCTTGCAAAAAAGGTAGTATTATTGAATTTTTTATAAAATAGGAAATCGACATAAAGCCGATCGGACATATATAAGTGCCATTAGAGCACGATTTTGCCCCGGCGTTTGCGAGGCTCCATTTTAGGAATGGAATGCAAAAGTTCTTTAGTATACTGATGTTGAGGATCATTAAAAATTCTTTCGGTAGATCCCTCTTCGACCATCTTGCCCTTGTAGAGGACGACTGTATGGTTAGCAATGTGCCGGATCACCGACAGATCATGCGAAATGAACAAATAGCTAAGATTGTATTTCTCTTTCAGCTCGATTAATAAGTTTAATATTTGGGCCTGTATCGAGACATCCAATGCCGATACTGCCTCATCACAAACAATCAATTTTGGATTCAAGGCCAAGGCCCTGCCTATGCAAATGCGCTGCTGCTGCCCCCCCGAAAATTCATGCGGGTACCGCTCCATCACATCGGGAGAGAGCCCAATCTGTTTAAGAACAACGGCAACCTGGTCAATCTGCTCAGTCTGGTTGTTTGCCAGGCCATGGTAAATCAAGGCCTCCCCCATGCTTTCGCGAATGGTCTTACGAGGATTTAAAGATGCATAAGGATCTTGAAAAACAATTTGGATGTCTTTGCGGACCTTTTTCAACTGTTTTTTTGTTAAATCCATTAAGGGCGACCCACAAAAATTAATTTCTCCAGCAGTGGGCTCAATTAAACGGATTGCAGTACGGGCGGCTGTGCTCTTTCCACTCCCCGATTCTCCCACCAGCCCGAGAACTTCCCCTTCTCTTATTGAAAAATCAAGGCCGTCGACAGCTTTAATGCATCCTATTTCTTTTCTGAAGAGGCCCGCATAAACAGGAAAATATTTTTTCAAGCCCTTTACAGATAACAGAGGAACGCTCATATTTTCTCCAGTTCCGAAGAAGCAAGTTTTTCTCTGCTTTCGTGACTTTGGTCATACAACCAGCATTTTGTGATATGATCATGGGGGAGCATAAAATCAGGCACCGGACCAGAGCGGCATTTTTCCATGGCAAAGGGGCAGCGTGGATTGAAGCGGCAGCCATCAGGAAGGTGTCGAAAAGAAGGGACCAGTCCGGGGATAGGTGTAAGCTTTGTTTTTTTCTCAAGCGAAGGACGTGAATTAAAAAGGCCTAGAGTATAAGGGTGGGCGCGATGATAAAATATATCTTCGACATGCCCTTTTTCGATGCCCTGCGCCGTGTACATTACGATGACCTCATCCGCCATCTCTGCTACGACTCCCATATCATGGGTGATGAGCAATAAGGCCATTCCATTTTTCTTTTGGAGGCTGCGGATCAAATCAAGCACTTGCGCCTGGATCGTGACATCTAAGGCAGTCGTAGGTTCATCGGCAATCAGAACGTCAGGTTCGCATAATAATGCCATCGCGATCATGACCCGCTGCTTAAGCCCTCCGGATAATTGGTGGGGATAATCATTTAAGCGTCCGCGGGGATCGGGAATGCCCACATCATGCAGAACTTTTTCTGCTCTGGATAAGGCCTCTTCGGCACTTAAATGAAGATGCAGTTCAGCCACTTCAGCCAGTTGATTGCCTATTGTATATACGGGATTTAAGGCGCTCATAGGATCTTGAAAAATCATGGCGATGCGTGATCCACGCAAACGGCGCATTTCATTTTCGCTCAAGGCCAATAGATTTTTTCCTTTGTAAATCACTTCTCCTTCAGGTGGAAGAGCAGGGGGAAATGGCAGAATGCGAAGAAGCGAGAGGGCTGTCATCGATTTTCCACAACCAGATTCCCCCACCAGGGCCAACGTTTGTCCGGCATAAAGTTTGAAATTCAATTGATCTACAACTGTCCAGCGATCATTGCCGATTTGCAGCCGTACAGAAAGATCATGAACGTGTAATAATGCGTCAGGAGACATAGCCATTCTCTTTGTGGAAGAAATTTGATCATTGCAGATTTGACATTTATACCCAATTGAATTGAAAAGCACCTCGCTCATTTACTAATGAAACACACAGCCGGATTTAATTTTTGTTCAAGAATTCGGAATTGTAGTATTGTTCATACGCAAAGATTTATTCAGGGAAATTATATGTTGACGATACTCAGTTTATTCGGACGCTCTCCATTTGCTCCCCTTCATTCCCATATTGAAATTGTAGCTTGCTGTGTACATAGGCTGCCGGCATTGTGCGAGGCCATTGAAAAACAGGACTACGTTTTAATCGAAAGCTTGGCTGCTGAAATTTCACAATTGGAACACCAGGCAGACATGATCAAAAATGACATCCGCAATCATTTGCCAAAAAGTTTGTTCCTACCGATCGACCGTGGAAATTTGCTCGATATTCTATCCATTCAAGATAGCATTGCTGATAAGGTAGAAGATGTGGCAGTTGTTGCAACATTAAAGGAAATGGAATTATTGCCAATTTTTAAAGAGGAGTTTAAACTGTTTTTATTTAAAAATATTGAAACATTTGACAAAGCCAAGCTTGTCCTGGATGAATTGAAAGATCTTTTAGAATCTTCGTTTGGCGGGATTGAAGCGGAAAAAGTCCGTTCCATGGTCAATGAAGTGGCCTATAAAGAACATGAAGTCGACCTTATCCAGCGTAAACTGCTTAAGGCTTTATTTAGTGCAGAGAAACAATTGAACTACATTTCATTCGATCAATGGGAGCGCCTGATTGGTAACATGGCCTCCATTTCGAACCTTTCTGAAAAACTTGCCTATAGGGTGCGAATGACATTGGAGCTTAAATAAGACTTATGGATATTGCGTTATTAATTTTAATTTTAGTCACGGGCTTTTACATGGCCTGGAATATTGGAGCAAATGATGTTGCTAATGCCATGGGAACTTCGGTTGGTTCCGGGGCCCTGACATTGCGCCATGCGGTTATCATTGCAGCTTTTTTAGAATTTTTCGGAGCATTTTTTTTCGGGTCGCATGTTTCTAAAACATTGCAAAATGGAATCATAAACCCCGATGTTTTTAGTAACGATCCTCGGACATTAGTTTATGGAATGCTCGCTTCATTGGCTTCAGCGGGAATATGGCTGCAGGCTGCCTCTTATTATGGATGGCCCGTCTCAACGACCCATTCGATTGTAGGCGCTATTGTAGGCTTTGGCGCTGTGGTCGGCGGAGCGGGAGCGATCCATTGGAAAGAGGTAGGCTTTATTGTGAGCAGTTGGATGCTTTCTCCGATCCTTGGAGGTATTCTAGGATTTTACATTTTTACTTTTCTGCGAAAGCGGATCTTTTATGCATTGAATCCGCTGGAAAAAGCTCTCAAATATACTCCCTTTATTGTCTTTGTCGTTTTTTCTGTTTTGGGAATGGTTTTAGTCTTTGAAGGTTTTCATAACTTGCAACTTGAATTTTCCTGGCCCGCAAAACTAGGCCTGGCCTTATCATTAGGAATAGTAGGGGCTGGATTGAGTTATCTGGCCCTCAAAAAAATCCCTCCCATTAAATACGAACATGCCCATCCTCCCTATAATCCTGAGGCCATTGAATCTTTGCAGAAGGCAGCCAAACACCTGAAAAATTTTCTTTCAAGGTCGAGCGGAGAAGCTCAATACACAGGAGGATTATTATTGGAGGAAGTGAATTCGCTTTCCAATTCCCTCCACACAAAAAGAGAGCTGAGCGCAAAAGATATGGATCAGACCCATGCTCAGTATAGCCAGGTGGAAAAAATATTCGCCTACCTTCAAATAGTGAGCGCTTGCATGATGGCCTTTGCCCACGGTGCGAACGATGTGGCCAATGCCATTGGTCCCTTATCGGCAGCTGTAGCCATCTTGACAACAGGGATATTTGCTGTGGATGCTCCTGTTCCTACATGGGCCCTATCTTTAGGTGGAATAGGAATAGTGATCGGTTTGGCGACCTGGGGATGGCGCGTCATTGAAACGATCGGAAAAAAAATAACCGAGCTGACCCCCAGTAGAGGCTTTGCAGCGGAATTCGGGGCTGCGACAACAATTGTTCTTGCCTCCCGCTTAGGTCTGCCGGTCTCCACTACGCATACATTAGTAGGGGCGGTGATAGGAGTGGGTTTTGCAAGAGGGCTTGAGGCGGTCAATTTAACGACGACGCGGGATATCCTCATTTCATGGGTCGTTACTGTACCAATTGGAGCTATATTAGCGATCGCGGTCTTTTTTCCCCTTAGGGCAATTTTTGGATAATTACCTTTTCAACTGATGGAGAAACAAATGTCTAACACTTCACAAAGATCTACACGCTGGTTGTTCAGATTAGGGGTTACCCTGATTTTTGGTTTGCTGCTTCTGGCCAGAATTGGGTATGGCCAGCAGCAAGCCGTAGCAGCTAGCCAGGAAGCTATTTTGCAAGGAGCTATTCAAATTCAGCCGGTTCAATCGGCCGGAGATGATGAGGCAATTAAAATCCAGCCAGGGACGCCCGTAAAACTTTCAGTTCTTGTACAAAATAAAGGGCTGCAGCCAAGTCCGAAGGGTGAAATATACTTGCGCTATGCTTTCGCCAAGCCTTTGGATAACGAAGAGGCGAGCCTTATTTTCGAAACAGAAAAAGTTTCTTTGCCTTCGATAGAACCGGGGAAAAGCATAGAACTGAATTTTAATGCTACCCATCGGCTCCCTTCTTTGCTGGATTTTGTTAGGGACGATTGGTCAATGCGCGAATATCAGGCGATAGCTGTTATTGGAAAGGAAGAAAAAATGATTGCGACACTGGCGATTACATTTTCAGCCTATTATTATCCTGGCATCAGGAAGGAATTTCCCACCAAAATTGTTGGGGAATAGGCAATGAGATCCTTGCTCACTCCTTCAGTGCCCTTAATAAAAAATGTTCCCTTTATAGATGAATTTGTTTTAAGTAAGCGTCCCAGAAGAAACAGGCGCAGTGCAGCAGTGCGGGCATTATTACAGGAAACACATTTGCATCCGGCCCATTTTGCCGCTCCTCTTTTTATATTGGAGGGAATTAAGCGCAAAGAAGAGATAAAGAGCATGCCAAAGGTCTATCGGTATTCAGTGGACCTTTTGGTCCAAGAGGTCGTTGAACTTTATGCATTAGGAATACGGGCCGTAGACCTTTTTTGTTATGTGCCTGCTGATAAAAAAGATGCACCGGCATCTGAAGCAATCAGGCCAGGAAATCTACTCCAGCAGGCATTATATTGCTTGAAAAAAGAAGTTCCGGGTATGTGCTTAATGGTCGATATCGCTTTGGACCCTTTCACAGACCATGGTCATGATGGGATTATAAATGAGAAGGGTGAAGTGGACAATGATCTGACCCTTCCCGTACTAGCTAAAATGTCTATTTTAGCTGCAGAAGCAGGGGCTGATATTGTAGCGCCAAGCGATATGATGGATGGGAGGGTAGCTTTTATTCGCCGTGCCCTGGATTTGGCAGGACATTCCCATGTAGGGATTTTATCTTATGCAGCCAAGTATGCCTCAGCCTTTTACGGTCCGTTTAGGGAAGCCCTGCACTCCGCGCCTAAATTTGGCGATAAAAAAACCTATCAAATGAACCCGGCAAATTGCAGGGAAGCCTTATTAGAATGTCGTCTGGATGAGGAAGAAGGGGCCGATATGATCCTTATCAAACCTGCGCTTCCTTATTTAGATGTTATTGCTAAGATCAAAGAAGCAACGATGTTGCCAATTGGGGCCTACCATGTCAGCGGCGAATATGCAATGGTAATGGCAGCTGCGCAAAATGGCTGGCTGGATGCCGACCGGATTTTCGAAGAGTCCCTTCTTTCTATCAAGCGGGCCGGCGCTGATTTCATTCTTACTTATGCAGCACGGCAAGTGACGGAGTACTTACGTAAATTATATGGAAAAGAATTTTTATCATAGTAAATTTATTGATTTTTTAGGTATACCATCAATTAATGGCACGCATTAAATATTTGCAGTAGTAAAACATATCCACTCAGTTTAATAGGATAGGTTCTACTATCGAAACGATCCAATTTTTTTCTGTGGCCTTTATTTTTGTGTGAATTTTTGGGTAGAGTAACCAGGACAGCTAATATTTGCTGCTATTATAGTGTAGGACATCAGCGTGTTTGATAAAAAACCTGAAAAAAATATCCCCGAAAGACCGCTCGAATGTGGTGCATGCAAAAAACCTATCGCAGTCCGCTACACCGAGATTATCGGCGATAGCATTACCCATACAAGCATGTGCGCCGACTGTCCGGAACTTCAAAAACGATTGCACGGTACAAGCCCTAAGGAGCATGTCCAAAACCTGGCAGACATTGGAGCCGGGTTGGAATGCGGGAATTGCCGCACAACCCTTGAAGAAGTCAAACGGGGGCATAATTTAGGCTGTTCGGAATGCTACACTGTTTTCGAAGATGTCTTGCTTTCCGAACTGCAGGCAGCGAACAGGTTGTCCCCCAGGATATCCGTAATAAAAAAAACCACCCCTGTTCATATCGGAAGGGCTCCGGGCGAAAGGTTAGCAATTAATCCCTCTTCTCGTATCCTGGCTCTCAATGAAGCTTTGACCGAAACTTTAAAAAAAGAAGATTACGAGCAGGCAGCCTCGCTCAGAGATCAAATCAGGGAATTGATGAAAAATCAAGAGAACAAGCAACCAGAAATAGAGGGAGGGGCGAATGGACAATCTGGCCAATAACCAGGATGCTGCGCTTTGCAATCCTCTGCCATGGAGTATTAATGGCAATATGATCTGGCTGGCCTCTTCGTTGACTTTGCTCCGTAATATTGAGAAATTCAATTTTCCTGGAAAACTATCAAATGACAAAAAAAAACAGCTTTTTAACTTGATCAGCCGTGATTTATTGGAAATGGAAGCATTGAAAAATCCAAGGCTGATCAAAGCTGAAGGGATGCAGCCAATTGAAAAAGAATATTTGGTTGAGCATTTTTTAACAAAAGAAAGCTTTCATCAAGCCTCAAGCGGAGAGGGATTTGTTTTAGAGCAAACAGGTGAATCATTAATCGCAATTAATTTGCACGATCATTTGATGTTCCATAGGATCGATATTAACGAAGAGCTTGAAGCGGCGTGGGAACGGATTTGTAATATAGAGGCCCTTCTTTCAAAATCGGTTAACTTTTCATTTTCTTCAAAATTCGGTTTTCTTACCTCAGACCCTGCAGAATGTGGTACCGGGCTGATTGTTCATATTTTTATGCATTTGCCAGGGCTTATTCATACAGGCCGCTTGGAAGAAGCAATGAAAAAAAATAAAGATGATGCAGTCGAACAAGCAGGCCTACATGGAGATCCAAAAGATCTTATCGGAGATATTGTGGTCTGCCATAATAACTATACCTTGGGTTTGACTGAAGAAAATATCATTTCCATGCTGCGAACTTTAGGTACAAAATTAAGTGTTGAGGAAAAAAGCGTCCGCGCTTTCCTTAAGCAGGGGCAGGGGGCGGAAATTTTAGAGCTGAAGGATAAAATCAGCCGTGCTTACGCCATTTTATTGCATTCCTATCAAATTGAAGCTGTAGAAGCTTTGCAGGCATTAAGCCTCCTAAAATTGGGACTAGACCTTGATTGGTTGGCGGGCATTTCTCAAACGAAATTAAATGAGCTGTTTTTTGCAGCCCGCCGGGCCCATTTGCTTTGCCGTTATGGACAGAAGATCACTCAAGAGGAATTGCCTCACAAAAGAGCTGAATTCATCCATAATTCACTTAAGGGAAGCTCGTTGCTGATCTAAGACCTGATAATAGATATTGAACAGGTTCTAAACTACTTAATTTAATTATACTATATGTCAGCCAATGAAAAGTCCTGCATAGGACTTAATCCAAATACATACAGCCATCTTACCGAACATCTGGCTCCCCTTTGCGTCATTATGAAAATGCCTCTTTTATTGACGGACGAGAAGCATGCCGCTGAAGCTGAAAGACTTTATCCCAAGCTTCAAATTGTTTTAAAAGATTGGCAAGAAGTAACTCCTCAATATCTTATAGAAAATTACGATGTATTTTTTCAGTCCGAACCTTGGAACAGGCTTGAGTTCTATGCAAAGTTTCAGGGGCTGGAAGAAATATATCAGAAAGAAGTGAGGAACGTGCATTGCCCCCATGGTTTTTCCGATAAGGTTTTCTGGTTGGAAAAATGCGTTTGGGAGGATATTGTCTTAATTTATGGAAATAACATGATCGATTTATTCAAAGGACTTGGGATTGATCATCTGCTCAATGCGTTTGTTAAAACTGGTAATTATCGCTACGGCTATTACTTAAGCCATCAATCTCATTTTGATAATTTAGCTGAAGATAGGGTTTGGAGCCGGTTCAAGAAAAAACAACCGACCATTTTATACGCTCCTACCTGCCATGACCCGGAACATACCACCTCATTCATGTCTTCCGAGAGTTTATTTGAACAGCTTCCTGCAAATTATAATCTTTTAGTCAAGATCCACCCCGCACTAGAAGAAACCGACGGCCCTGCGCTTTATCACATGCTGGGCAAATATGAAAAAAAGGATAATATTGTTTTTTTGGAAGATTTCCCCCCTATTTATCCACTGTTGGCCAGATCCGATATCTACGTTGGCGACATGTCTTCGATAGGATATGATTTTTTAAAATTCAACCGGCCGATGTTTTTTTTAAACCAAAGAAAAAGGGATGTAAAAACAGACCGCAATACGTTTTTATACCGATGCGGTTTTGAGATCAGGCCTGAGAACTATGCCAATTTTTATCAAATCATGGAGAAAGAACTACCATTTGATCAGGAACGCTATGGAAAGGTCCGTTCGGAAATTTACGATTATACTTTTGGTGACTCAGTCCCATTTGATCGATTAAGGCAAAGAATTCTTCAGGCTGCGGATGCGCCAAAGAAATATTAATTTTTTAGTAAGGTTATGCAGGCAGCATGCCTACCTGTAATTTTATCGCGCCGATAGGAAAAAAAATCATGTGGATTTGAATAGGTGCTAAGGCGGGCAACTTCAATGTGATGCGGCAGTATTCCGGCTGCCTGCAATTGGTATTCGCTGATAGACCAAAAATCAAAATAGGTCGGGCGTATCTGAAAGCTCCAAAATTCTTCAGGCAGCTCATTGCTGTAATAGATAAATTCAGCTTCATCTGGCCCAAGGCTTGGAGAAATACAGACCAGCAGATCCGCAGGATTAGAGTGAAAGGAGCGTTGCATCTGGGCGATCGTTTCGGCATAAATATTTTGCACACTTCCTCTCCAGCCTGAATGGATGTTGGCAATTGCATGGTTGATGGGATCATAAAACAGTGCAATTTGACAATCGGCATAAGTCATCATTAATGAAATTCCCGGCGTTGAAGAGATCAGGCCATCCCTATGCAGAATATCTTTTGGGGATTGGGAATCGACCAGGGCCACTTCTTTTCCATGGCAGCCGCGCGCCTGCACCATCTGACCCCATTCAGGAACGGTCCTTTCAAGATGCCTTTCGATCAAAGAACGGTTTTTTTGAACAATTAGGGGATCATCGCCAACCGAAAAAGCGACATTTAAACTTTTATAAGGCCCCTCGCTATAACCCCCATGACGCAAAAAAATTGCATGCCGAATCGAAGGAATATCCGCTAAAAGTTCGAATTCTAACCACTCGATGTTTTCATGTTTTAATCTCTGCATAAGAACCAGTCCGAATTTAATTTAATTGGTTGGTATACAATAAAAACTAATATAATAACACTTTCAATTTCGTTAATTGACATATTAGCCGTTTAAAACGGTCGTTTTTTCAGTTTCAACGCATTCCAAAAAAATCTTTGACTATTATGTACCTGAGTATTAAATTCTTTTATCACTATCAAAATGAACCGAGGTAAATATGAAAAATTTCGCTTTGATCATCACAGCTATTTGCGCTGTCAATTGCCTTCAGGCTCACGTTGCCATGCCCCATACATCATCCGCTACTGAAAATGAAACAGACGCAAGGCCTAGTTACAAGGAAGTAAATACTCTGGAATTAAAAAAAATGATTGAATCTCATCCTTCACTGGTGATCATTGACGCAAGGCCGTCAAAGCGTTTCGCTACGCATATCCCGGATGCCAAATCCCTTCCCTATGACTCAGCGGATGCTTTAATCAATTCCACTCTTCCAGACAAAAATGCTCCAATAGTTGTTTATTGCATCAGCAAAGAATGCCCCGTTAGCGGCACCCTTGCGGAAAAGCTCGTTCATCGAGGCTATAGTAATGTTTTCAAATACCCGGATGGAATTGCAGGCTGGGAAGATAGCGGCAATCAAGTTGAAACAATAAAAACAATCGAAGCTGCAAAATAACCCCCTGAATTAATTATGAAATTTTATTGCTTACTGATTATTTTATGCCTTCCTTTCACATTGCTTGCTACCGAATGGACCACAGAGGTGAGGGGAGCAGGCTACAGGCTTTCTTCAAAGCAGGTAAAGAATATTTATGCGGAAAATTGGACCGATTATCAAGTGGAGGCCAGCCAGCGCCTTTGCAGGTATTTCGATTTTTGGGTAGGGGTGAATTGGGCCTCCAAAAGGAGCCGCCTACATCGGGATGATTATTATTTATACAGTAGGGAAAGAACGCAAATTTTTGTGCTTCCCTTAAGTGCCGGCTATAAATTTATTTATCCCTTGTGCAACTGCCTCGATTTTTATCTTGGTGGTGGAATTTGCTACACATTCCTCAAAATAAGAAATGGTTCAATCGATTCCACATGCGGCCCTGAGAGGGGTGAATCATTTTATAAAAAATGGATTAAAAAAGATGATGTAGGAGGAGTGGCAAAACTGGGAATCCGTTGGTCAATGGGCTCAGATACTTTTTTAGATGTTTTTGTAGATTATTTCTCCCAACGTTTTCGCCTATCTCGCTCGGAGGCCTTAACAATGTGCTCTTGTCGTATTAGGCACCTAAATTGCAGCGGCCTTAAATATGGCCTGGGATTTGGTGTTTACTTTTAATTTAGAAAAAGTAACTTTTAAATCCTGCTTATCCTGCTGAT
This sequence comes from Candidatus Protochlamydia sp., assembly GCA_013695355.1. GTDB lineage: Bacteria > Chlamydiota > Chlamydiia > Chlamydiales > Parachlamydiaceae > Protochlamydia. Next base: position 11,080 of record JACDAQ010000017.1, on the reverse strand, counting down.
CGCGACTGCTTATTTCATGTGGCATTAGAGCTTTCACATAATAAGCCTCATATATTGATTAGAGGCTTTCTCCGTGCTGTTGTTATAAGGTACATAAGAGACTTAACGCGGAGCACGGAGTTATTTTTATTGGAGTCATAAGTTATTTAACAATAATACTAAGCACGAAATGACTTTCCTCCGTTTCTGCTTTCTATCTCCGCGTTTTTTTTATAATCATGCTGGTTCCCTGGGCTGTTGCAATTTAAGCCCTTTTGGCTGATAAATAGAGTATGTTTTTGGGCATGACTACCAAAGGAGACGCTATTGATATATTTAAGGGTGTTCTACTGTAAGTAATCCCAGCCTTACCCAGTTTTCAATCCATTTTTGCATGTCAGCCCCAGCTTCCTCACAGACAGCTTCATCCTCCTTTTCAATCATTTCGCATGCATAAGTAACCGTGCACCCGTTTTTAAATAATTTGAGAAATAGGTATTCCCCTTGTTTCATTTCCCGCCAGGCCAGGAGATTGCTGAACGTCCGATAGAAAACAAAGCGATAATCCCCTTTTAGCAGCTGAGGGAATGGATGCTCGGTCCAATAGTCTACTTCTTCTTTAAGTAAAATCTCCCTAAATGCAAATAGATCATATTCCCAGCTAAAGAGCTGGACGTGAGGCTGCAAGTAGAAGGTATGGTTTAATAATGCTTCTGGGTCATTTTTTATGAGCGAGTTCAAATCCAAGGGAGTTTTTTGAGGCGCAATATAACTTTCAGTAAAATTCCAATCCAGAACTGCGGCATTTTGAATTAAAGGCAAATCGGCCCTTTTGTATGAATCTACAATCCACTGCGGCAACCTCTCGCCTAATAATGTGATCGACCAGTGGTTTGGTGGATATTGAGTAAAATAAGGCACTCCGATTTCTTCGTTAAAAGCTCGATAGCCAAATAAACGGGTTAAAAGGGGAAAGTTGGCATGCAGGGTTTTTAAAAGACGCCACCAGTATTGCTGATTATAAATTTGCATTCTTTGATAAGGGGCCAATGCAGAATTAGGGACAATATAGCGCCCTGCCTCCTCGGCAATTAAAATCCCATTAGGTGAGATAGGCGCAATATTTTCTTTTTCATTTAGGGGGTTTGAAATAATGCTGCCAAACCATTCTTGCATGGATTGGACCGAGCCTGGAAGATCTTCTGTTTCATAACTATAAAATTTTTGAGTCATATTACTACCTCGGAAATGAGGGGAATGCCCTGTTGAAATTTTTTTGCTTTGCGGGCTTCTGCCCATGTTTCTTCAAATGATAATAAATTGTCGTCCCATTCCAATAGAGTGGATACCCCGCCTGTTTTCGGATAAATTTCAGCATATAATTCCCACACTTCATCACAGACTGGATGATCATGTGTATCTAATACATAATCCCCAAAATCAGTATGTCCAGCTAAGTGAATTTGAAGGACTCGTTCTAAGGGAAGATTCTGATAATAAATTTTTGGATCAAATTCATGATTACGGCTGGATACATAGATATTATTAATATCCAGCATCATATATATGTCTGCTTTCTCAATCACAGCTGCGTAGAATTCCCATTCTGGCATTTCATCCTGAGTAAAAGCAACGTAAGAAGACAGATTTTCGAGGGCGAAAGGAATTTCTAAAAAATCTTGGACAATACGGGCCCGTTTGGCGACGTAATCGACTACTTCTTTGGTATGGGGAAGAGGGAGAAGATCGTGATAATGAGCCCCCTTTTGCTGTCCCCAGCACAGATGGTCTGAGACCCAAGGAGTTTTCGTTTTTCTTGTCAATGCCTTCAGTTTTGTCAAATAATCAAAGTCCAATGGCGCTGGACTTCCAATTGCCAAAGTAACTCCATGCTGGACAACAGGATAAATTTCTAAAATCCGGTCAAGATTTTCAAGTGCCTTTCCCCCTGCCACCATAAAATTTTCACTAATAATTTCAAACCAATCGATATCAGGTTTCATACGGAAGATATCTTCATAGTGGGGAGCTCTTAAACCAACTCCTATTCCCAGGTTAGGGACTTTTTTTAATGCCATTTTAGCTCCTTTATCATCAACTTTTGACACTTCAAGCGGTTCTTAAATTTAAATTGCATATTTTTTTTAAATAAATTCAAGCAGAAAAATGGTTAAATATTTTTTAATATAAGGAAAAAAAAATTTAATGGCAAATTTTGAAGAATTGATGAAATCAGCGCGCAGCCTTTAAGCCGCGCGCTGAAGCAAAAATTAATAACGATTAGACATGCCTTGCTGGCTGCTTCTTCTCTGAGCTTCTTTGACAGCCATGTTCTTATCTTTAAAAGAACTTTGGCTTGCAAGCTGCAATGCCATTGCTTTGCCTTTAGTATCCATGCTCATATAATCGGCACGCGCTTGAGGAGTTAGCTTCACTAGCAATTCTTCTTCTGTAATGGTCTCATTGCCCATTGTTGAAGTAGAACGGCTGTATTCTTCATTGTATCCTCGACCTGAGCGCTGGACTTCCATATCAATATCATAAGCTGGCTGGCCGGTAGTGCTGGTGCTCGAACTGTTCCAGCTTCCATTAGAAGGGCGGTTTGAATTCACAGTATTTCCCGACGTCGCGTTTCCAAATGAAGAATTCTCAGAGGCAGCGTTTCCACTTGTTTTCCAGGCGCTGTTGCTTGCATTTTGAGAGGCAGCATTTCCACTTGTTTTCCAAGCACTGGTGTTGCTAGCATTTCCAGTGGCAGCGTTTCCACTTGTTTTCCAGGCGCCGGTGCTGCTTGCATTTCCTGCAGTAGCGGCATTATTTTGTCTAACATTACTACTTGCATTACCAGAATTTCCCTGCAGAGAAGGAGCGGAATTTCCTGTAGCGCTATAGCTATTTTGGGTCGTTTGATAAGAATTCGTGCGTGCATTATACATATCTGTGTTCGAGGAATTGTCAGCAATTTCGCTTCTACGTCCGCCGCCGCAAGAGCTGCAGCCAGAAGAAGCTAGGAATGTTTCCTGAATCCCAGTTGCTTCGACTTGTCCGTCAACTGGCATATTAGCAGCTACTAACAAAGCTGCAAAGGCAGCTTTTGACAAAATTTTCTTGTGTTTCATATATTCTCCTAATAAATTATTGATTTTATTATCTTCTTGTTTGATTTGATCTTATTGTACTATCTGCAGAACTGTCTGTTGGAGTTGTGGAAGTAGAATCATTGCTATTTGTAGTTCCCCAGCTGCTTGATGTATTTGTTCTTTGATTTTGATTTTGATTTCTTTGATCATTCCATTTGCTTGTCTGGTTTTCTGTGCGGCTCATGCTGCTATCTTGAGGTGAGCTCCAGTTTTGATTTGCTCCTGTACGATTGAAGCTGCTGTTTGTGTCAAATTGATTAGAGCGGCTGCTGTCTTGAGGTGTTGCGCTCCAGTTTTGATTAGTTCCTGCAGAACGGTTGAAGCTGCTGTTTGTGTCAAACTGATTGGCCCGGCTGCTGTCTTGAGTTGTTGGGTTCCAGTTTTGATTGGTTCCGGCAGTACGATTGTAGCTGTTTGAGCTTGTATCATACTGGTTGGCTCGGCTGCTGTCTTGAGGTATTGCGCTAAAGTTTTGATTAGTTCCTGCAGTACGATTGTAGCTGCTTGAGCTTGTGTCATACTGGTTAGCTCGGCTGCTGTTTCCAGAAGATCTAAGGTTTGAATTGGCAGAGCTGTTTCCGTAAGAGCTTGTTCCTGCACCGCATCCGCTAGTAGCTGGTGTGTTGTAATAGCTATTTGAATTTCCATAAGAGCTTATCGAAGCGCCGCATCCACTTCCAGATGCTGAGCCTGTTCCGCCACAACCGCCGCCGGCAAGAAATGTTTCAGTTTGTCCAGAAATGCTTCCCGCATGTCCATCTACCGGCATTTGTGATGCTAATAAAAATGCTGCTGCGGCTGCCTTTGCCAAATTTTTTTTGTTAAATTCCATAAATTCCTCCATTTTGTTAAAAAAATACAATTATTCAAATAAGTGATTGTTCTATAATATTACCTGCGACCTTGGTAATAAATATCCGGGTTAACTCGTATATTTCGATCGTAATAGCGGCTATCAGTGAAATAAATTCCTTTTGGGGTTCCGTGATAACCATTACTTATTCCTGGACCTGTGGTTGTTCCTGGATAGCTGGATACACCTGAAGTATAGGTTCCAGCCAGAAAGCTTGTGTTATAATAACCATTATAACGGTTCATTCTTCCCGCTGCACAGGTGCCTGCCTGATCATAACAATAAATCCCCGTGTCATAAGGCCGTTTTTGGTACATAGGCCTGGCATTATCATAATCATAAGTATAAGGATCAATTGGCGAAGAATTGCTGTCTACGCATGACGTATTAACGCCAATAGGCGCAGTGTCTACTTCTAATGTTTTATAATTTTCTATTGCTCTATAATTTTTTGAAGAATGGCTGGTCAATCTGCTAAATGGCCCTGCCTCTACTGCCAAAAAAGAGGTCAGCGCAAGGGCGCATAGTGTAATATTGATAAGAATTTTGCTTTTCAAATGTCCTCCGAATGGTGTCAAAAATAAGTAATACAATGTCGATAAGTCCATGATTCTTCAATCCTGGAGCTTCAGTTCCATGAGAAAGCGTTCAGTAAAGTTGGCAGATTGCTCAATCGCGAGGCTTTTGGCGCCGCGGAATCAATCAACTAAATCGTGAGCACCCTTAAGCCGACCATAAAAGTATTAATGTTTTTTTGTCCATTACAAAGAAGGAAGTTTTTTCGGTTTCTCCTTTATGTCGAGTGACCACTAATAAACCTACTTAAATTTTTAATTGAACCACCTGGATTGGGGGATAGTTACATAAAAATATCCTGTGAGGACGGTCCCTCATCAGGTACGCTGCGCACTCCAGCTTATTTACCTGTTATAATTCTTTCTAATTTTTGAAATGCGCGCCCAATCTCCCTCCTTCCTCTTAGCAAGCATACAAATTTTAAAAATTGGACATATTTAAGGCATATACTGCCTTACTTTCAATAAGATAAACCTAAAACTCAGGTTAATAATAATCGAATATGTTATGATTGAACTTGAAATTTTTTTTGTATTGATACCAGTCAATTGATGCCAAAGTCAAAAATGGTGTTAATTAGATTTTAAAATAAATAATTATATGTTATAATAGATTAACATTATTATAATTTTGGTTAAAAATGCCTGTTCCTAATAAAGTTTGCTTAAAATTCCTACCTCTTTTAATTGTGCTGTGGATATCCCATTTTTTAGTAGACATCATGCTCGGAATTTGGCCGGTTTTTAAAACAATGGCAGACCTGGACTTAACAAAAGCAGGCTTAGTAGTCTCGATAGGGGCCTTAATTGGGGAAGGATCGCAATTGTTTTTTGGGGCTTTCAGCGATAGAGGTTATCGTAAGCATTTTATTATTTTAGGTTTGTTACTTGCTGTCGGCTGTTCTTTTCTCAGCTATTTTTCTCAGTACGGAGCTTTGTTCGGACTTTACCTGCTGACCTGTATTGGATCTGGAAGTTTCCACCCTTCAGCTGGGGGGTTGGTGGGCAGTCTGCTTCCCTCCCGAAGAAATTTGTTAATGACCCTATTTGCTTCAGGCGGTTGTTTGGGGATGGCGGGAAGCCAGCTCATATTTATTTCCACCTATAAGGCCACACAAGGGAATACCTGGATGTTGGCAATTCCTCTTCTGCTAATGGCAATTTTTTTAATATTCTTTAAGTTTCCTGTTCTGCAGAATGTTCCCATGCCGGATAAGAAACCTAAAAAATTTTTGGCCGATTTTGTCTATTTCATTAAACAACCCCGTTTGCGTTCTCTTTATTTTTTGCAGTTGGCAAATCAGTCAATTTTATGGGGTACCATTTTTATTCTTCCCGATGTTTTAAAATCATTTGGCCATGCCGAATGGATTTGCTATGGAGGGGGGCATCTATGTTTTATTCTAGGTGGTTTTTTTGCAATGGTGCCGGCTGGCTATTTGGCCGATAAGTATTCAGCAAGAATGGTTTTATTGGTTGCTGGGATTGTAAGCTGTATAGGATTTTATTTGCTTATATTTTTTGGGAACATATCTGTTATGGTCCTATTAAGCACCCTTTTTGTTCTGGGAGCAGCCCTTAATTTAGTGAATCCTGTGGGGGTGGCTTTAGGAACTATTTTTGAGCCAACCAGGCCCAGTTCAATTAGTGCATTTCTAATGGGGCTTGTATGGTGCATATCTGAGGCCTTAGGGCCAGGAGGGGTGGGCACGCTGACTTATTTTTTTGATGACTATGCTCCTGTCAAGGCATTAGCTGTATTAGGCTCGCTTTTTTTGATTCAAATTTATGCTACTGTTAGCCTACCGTCGATAGCGCCGGAAGCTTCCGTAGAAGCCTTTCCTGAAATGGGCTAAAGAAGAAAGAAGCAACGAGAATAGCGCTTAAGCTATTTGGTCAAGAAGATCGCAGATGCAAGTAAAAAATCGTCCTTTAAGACCTCTTATTTTTTAAGTTGTTCTGCGATCTCTAACTTTATTTACACAGGACTATGCTGTTTAAAAGGAATAACCTAAGGCTGCATTCACTCCAGTTGATTTCCAGGATAATTTATCTCTGCGGGATGAGTAGCTTTTCCACCATCGATAATCAACAGACAAAGTAGCGAACCAGCAGGCAGACATTGAAAATGTTGTTCCGGTGTTAGTGGTAAAGCCGTATCCCCAGTCTTTATTATGATAATCATCGACAAAGTACACCCCCGTCCATGATTTCCGCTTGCGGTGGCAGCGGTCTAAAAAGTGGCCTTCCAGTTCCGTATAAAGAGTCCAGCATCCGTCCAAAGCGTAAGCAATATCTGCTCCTAGGTAAAAGCCGTACCACGTAAAGCGATAATTGCTGGTCCTTCTGTCAGTGCTAAGATTCAGCTCGCTTGCAATTCTATAATCTTCACTAGAAGGGCTTCCAAAGGGGTTTGAGTCCTGGGAATAACCGAAAGGATAAGGGCAGGTGCAGGTAGCAGGATAAAAATAGGTGGTGTCGCAGGTAGGTCGATAGTAACCATAATGCGAAGAAAAACAGCAGCAGTCACAATGCTCAGGAGCTTTTACACGTGTCCTTTGCCGATGGAACGAGAAACCGATCAGAGGAACAACGCACAAACGGCAGTCGTATAGTGATAGTGGATAGCCCACAGCCCCATTAAAGTCAAAAGCTTCACTACTACGTCTTTTTACAGGATCATTTGTGAGGACAGAAACGTGATCGTTACATAAATAAGGGCTGTCTATTCTAAAGAGCTCTTTGGCCCGCCCTTTTTCTGATAGGCCATAGTCAGCAGCTAAGCGGACATAAAATTTGGAGCCTGACCATCTTGCCTTGGCATAAGTTGTATAATATTCAATACCTTTAAAGCGTATGTGCGAATCTACTTCGGCACAAATATAGCTACTGTCGAGGCCTCTTAATTTCCAGTTAGTGTTGTCCTTTCTCCAGCCAACGCCGAATTCAGCGCTCTGATCGCATGAAGAGAAACAAAAATTAGATAGGGCAATGAAATAAAAGGCGGTAATGGGGAAAAGAAATTTGAACATCTATTTGCTCCTTATCAAAATAAACAGTATAGTCCCTAGGGAAGACATACTTTTAAATGCCTTATGGAATTAAATCAATAACTTTTTAATACTTTAGAGGGGGGATTGGATATTAACCTGAGTTTTGGGTTTCTCTCCTCGATATTAAGGGAGGCTCACGCGCCCTATCTTCAACCTTTCTCTCTTCAAGCATATCGATTAGATATGCTTTTCGAAGAGAAAGGTCGAATCTAAGACACGATACCCCTTTACTTTCAATGAGATAAACTCAATAAATCAGGTTATTAGTGTGAAGATTGCAAAGCTGGTTATGAAAAGATTTCATATCGTTGAAGGGCGGAATCGCCCATTCGCCTGGAATCGACTAATTTAAGATGCTTCAAATTTGTCAGTTCAGGTCGAGATTTCCAATCTTCTTCAATAAATAACCTGCCATCTTTAGCGAGCAAAGGGTGTTCGTCCAGAAAACGAACAATCTGAGCACTGATTAGTACAGTCGAACCTGCATGAACTGGTGTATTATAAGGAGGATCGGCAAAAATAATATCAAATTTATCCTGTTTTTTTTCCAGCCGTTCCAGCATTTTAAAAACATCTCCATAAAGGATCCGGCACTGGGGTTTGACCTGCAGCAACGCAACATTTTTCTCCATGCATTGTACGGCTTCTTTGCTAGAATCAATGAAGGTGGCAAAAGCGGCCAAACGGCTGAGGGCTTCAAGACCAATAGCTCCCGAACCAGCAAAAATATCTAAAAAGTTTGAATCTTCAATAAAATTTTGGCAGATGTTAAAAACTGATTCTCGCATAAAGCTCGAGGTAGGGCGCGTGCTTCCTCCCTTAGGAGTTTGCAACTGCTTATGCCGAAAGCGTCCTGAAATGATATGCACAATATTTTCTTGGGTGTAATTTCACAGGCTATTTAATTAATTGTAAAATCGATAGATTTTTCTAATCCGCTCGCCGAGGTAGCCGACATACGGTAATTTCCTTGCGGCCATCCGGAGGCGGGAGGAGAAAAGACAGATCCGATCGAGGTATCTCCATCTTCTTCAAGAAAAGTAAGAAGAGGGATTGAAGAGCCGCTTTCAAGATTTTCAAGTTTGAAATAGATAGCCTGCCCTTTTGTACCATTTTTAATTTCCAAATTAACGTGAAGATCTTCGAGTTTGAAGTTGAAATTTGTTTGGGGATGCTCGATAATTCCCTCCTCGTTCAATGATGCGCCTAATTGCATAGCAACAAAGCTCATAGGTTCACTGATAGATTCTTGCTTTTCACTTTCCAGTTCCCTCTCTTCTTCCGGTGAGAGGATCCGCATGCTTAATATTTTCCAGTCATTCTTTTCTTTTACTAGGTAATACTTTAAATAGGCGGCAATTTGATCAGTTTGAAGAATGACAGATAATGAATGTTGTCCATGCTTATCATTTCTTTTATGAAAAGAAAGGGTCTTATAATTTTCAAAAATAGGGTATCGTTTTAAAAAGGACTCAAAGTCCTCTTGAGAAGTTGCCTGACGAAATTCTACAGAAGTATAGTTCTCATAGGCACGTTGGAAGTCCCGTTTTTTAGTGGCCTGCAATTGCCCGCGGACAATTGCGATCATTGTTTCCGATTCAGCAGCAGGAGTTCCTTCTGTCTCTTTTCTTTTTTTACGGGGAAGGCTAATACTGAGAACTTTCCACTCGTCTCCCTCTTTGATTAATTGATATTCAATTTTTTTATCGCGATGGTCAGCAGAAGTGATTTTTCCTTTTATGGTACTAACATTATCGTTAATCGAACGCTCAGTGAAGTGAGCTGATTGATGATCCGTTAAAATGGGATTTTCTTCAACGAATTGACGGAACTGGTCAAAAGAAAAGGCAGCCTGAAAATTCTTAGAGGAATAATCATAATAAGCCTTCGAAATATCTTTTTTTGATAAGGCTTCCAGTTGTTTATCAATCACATCCACCAGCTTTTCAGTGAATAAAATTCCCGCTGTAACCCCAATCAATGCAAGGACTGCAATGAGAAGCACTAATTTAAACCAAAAAGGCATCGGTTTTTTTTTAATCGTTTTTGGTGGAAGAGAATCTTTATTATCCGAATTTTCATCTGCTAAAGAAGATGGCTCATCATTCAAAGTAGTGGATAAAACGGTTCCGCAATTGGGGCAATATTTATAGTTTTTTTCAAGATTAGTTCCACAATGCAAACAAAGCATAATTATTTCCGTTTTATGTGTTAGAACCTATTCAATATCTCCGATCGAAGATTTTGAACAAGTTCTTAGGCCCTAAAAATATTAGTATTCTATAAAATTTTTTATTGATTACTAGGCACCATAGTAAAGGATCAAGTCTTCTGCTTTCTTATAGTTGGCTTTTTTGAGATTTTCATAAACCTGCAATCCTTTAGCATTAAATCCTTGTTCAAAATAGAGTTTGCCAAGCTTAAATAAAGTTTCTTTATCATCAGGGCATAATTGCAGGATGATTTCATATTCTTTTATTTCTTCAGAAGACATCTGAAGGTCCCGATAACTATAAGCCAACTGAGCATGCACCCAGGGATCATCCGGCGCATAATCGCTCAAAATCTTAAATTCTTCAATTGCTTTTTCTGCAATGGAGCGGAATTTTTTCTTAAATGAATCATCATATTTTTTGGATGGGATCCATTTGTCGTCATCCAGTCCCTCTACAGTCCTAGGATCAATATAAAGGCCGGAAAGCATGACATAGGCATTAGCCAGTCCTGCATGGGTTTCAAGGTCTGTAGGTTCAATTCGAACTAATTTGATATGTTCCTCTATACATGCCTGCAACATTAATTCTTTCATTAAATGTACATCAGCCCAATAAAATGAACAGCTTAATTTTTCAAAGGAAGAAGATAAAAAATCTAGCCAGAAGGGGCATTTAAAAATAGTGTATTCCTGGCAATGCAGGGCGGCTGCAAATTTACAGCACGCTTCAGAAACAGTCAAATAATATTCAGGCAACCCTTCAAGATCTTGAAGATAAGATTTGCAGGCTTGTACGAATTCAATTTTAAGATTCAGCAAACGATCTGTTTTTTGCGTTTGAAAGTAAAGCCGCATTGTAAAATAAGAAAATAGCGTAGTAAAAATCAAAGCCAGATTTATTCCAAGTACAAATGTTTGTGCTAAAAAAGAGAGATGAATGAAAAAATACGCTATTTCAGTAGCTAATAGAAAAATAAAAAAAACATTAAAAATCGTATAAGTTTTCAATATTCGTTTGAAACGATTAGCAGCAGGACTAATTAAAGTCTGCGATCGTTCCTTATGAAATTCATTATCAAATTGGACTAATATTTCTTTTTCGGCGCTTATCATGATCCGCTTGCCTTGCTTTTATATTTATACCCAAGTGAATTCAAAAATTGGAAATTTGGACTGCTTCAAAGCCCCGGGGTTGGCGTATCTAAAACGACCCAATATTATAATATGGGGTCTTTTTAGATCCGTCAACCGCGGGAGCTTTCAAG
>JACDAQ010000007.1 GCA_013695355.1 Candidatus Protochlamydia sp. | reverse complement strand
ACCTGGATTATTATTTAGACGCTGATCGATTGCATCTTGTGCTTGATTGCAATAAATCAAATGATATGCAACGGATCTCCGGTTTATTTGATAACGTTGTCATTGATTCATCTGTAACAAAAGGTTTCAAAAATTCTGCCCTCATTAACATAGCAAACATGGTAGCCCTTGGCGAACTTAGAACCTGATCATAGATATTGAACAGGTTCTTAGTCGTACCTGAATTAGCTTGAAGGCTTTTTTCTCTTAATGATCTTAGATTCATATTAGGGTTCGGGCTGAGCATTGTGATTCTTGACGGTTTTGAAAATGGAGCCCGTTTCACACCATGCATTAAACAGGAGAATTGTTTTGCCTATTGTACTTAGTAGAGCAGGTTTTCAATGGAATATTGCCATGAACTTAGGCCTTAAATTTTACCAAAAACCTCAAGGTATTCTAAATGAATGGCCCCTTACTTTGTAAAGGCTTTCTCACTCAAAAATAGGGGGGTCATTTAAGTGTTGGATAAATTTGTCCTTGAATTTCAAGAGCATAACGTTGAATTTTTTTCCATTCTGGGTTAATTAACAGATTCCAATATCCTGATGGAGTAGTTGGGTAGTTTTCAAGATTAGCTTCAAAAGAGTCAAGCATGTTAAATAATTTTTGAATTTTATTAAACTGCAAATCTGATAAATTATACTTTTTTTGATTTTCCTTAATTACTGACCAACTATTATACAATATCATCATAAATACCCCAAATTTTTCGCCATGGGCATTTCCCCATGACTTTTGCTGCGTATCGGCATCAGCTATAAAATCAATTTCGATTTCAAAAAATGTTCTCAAATACTCATTACTCATTACTCCTCCTTGTGACAAAGTCTGTCAATTTAATAAAAAGATCTTCCGATAGTGTTTGAATATCTTGCCAGTTAGGATCATCGAGAAGCTCGTTTTCCTCCATGCAATCAGGATCGATTCTTTCCATTAACAAGCCCCTATGTTCTTTAATTAGATAATGGAGATGTTCAAGAAGAGAAAAATTCTGTTCACCCAATTGAACAATACAGTTTGGATCTTTTATAATTAGTCCTGATGTACGTAAAAAGTGACTAACAGTTTCTGTGTAGCAGCTCACATCGGTACTTTCATCTCTAAACCAAACTTTTCTTTGATAATCTTCGTCTTTCAATATACGAATAGAATTTTGCAACATATTGCCTATAGCATTCATTAAACTTTTAGTTTCCATGTAAAATTTTCCTTGCATTTACATAAGGGCATCCTCAAATCAAATTTTTTATAGTCATAAGTTTCCCAAGGAATATGAGTATATTCTTGTACCATATTAGAAGTGTAATCAAACTTTTTTATAATTGGATCCCAAAATGCATAAACATCATTTTTATTTGGTATATCATAAATTGCTTGGCTGACATATTCTACTTGTTGCCCCTTCTTTTTACTTTTTGGTTTGGCGGCACTTAATCTTACCTCATAAATCTTTCCATCTGGTTCATTACGAAGCCACCGTTCGCCAGCGCCTGTCTCTGGTAAGCTTACTTGAAAACAAGTCGTGCACATTTCTAAACAAGGTACATATTTATCAAAAAATAAATTTAGAGCTTGAATTTGTCCAGGCGTCATTCCCTTGCCGTCATTTTGTGACGCAAATATTTTGTTAACCCCTTCATTAAACCTAATCATAAAAGGTATTCCTAAGGTGGGGTCTTTTATGATATTTTGCAGGTAAGGAATAACTTCTTCAAACCACCGTGTATCTGCAAAACCCTGACTGGTGCGATGAATAATATAAGGATGGCCTCCCCATGAATCGGGTTTTACGATAACTACCCATTCTTCTAAATCTGTTGGATTGACATATTTTTGCGCTACATAGCTTTTACAAAGACTCATTGACCAGGATTCAGGAATACCTATAGGACGTGAAAATAATTTAATATTCAAGTAATGGGCAAGGTCATGAATGCAATTGAGAGATAGATGATGTTTTTCTCCTTCATGTAAAACGAGGCGTTTATATTTGTATGACGTTGTTTCGACAGAAGGGTGTTCCCTTTTAATTTTTACAACAATGTCCCGCCAATGGCTAATTGTTAAAACCATAAAAGCCTTCATTTAATAAATTTTAATTGTGAAAAGCAACTTAAATTTTAGGAGAATAAAGTTAAGAAAATAGCATATAGATGTCAATAAAAATGTTTAAATTTTATTGATGAATTTTTAAGGGGGATTTTAGCCAAATTAGCAAAAAATTTAAGACAAATTTTTATTTTGACGGGAGAAAGGATCTTTTCCAAGCTATTCAAAATGAGCTGTTACAGTAGTTTTATCATTCCAAAATGATAGCCTCTATTGTTTATGATCAGCGAAGGAAAGGCTGCTTTGCGCAGGCTTAAGTAAGTGATAGATTGATCTCAATAGCATTCTATGCAGCTCATTCGATGAGCTGCAATCATTGTGAGATATTCAGATTGTGATGTGTTAAGATTAATCCAATCTTTGCAAAAAAAAGACATATTTTAAATAATATGTCAAATTTCATATTTTAAATAAATCTTATATTATGTCTGGGTTCCGGCCATCTATACTTCGCCAAGTCTTTATCTTGTAAACCATCCGATCCATTTGGGCATGGCAGCGCCAGTTCTTTTTATTGTTGGTGCATCGGCCATCTTGGTCAATTATTTTGCGATCGGCAGCGGCAAAAAGTACGCGCAACCAATGGAAACTGTTTGATTTGGGGGAAAAAAACCCAGCTTATCACAGCCAATTATACCACCTATCAAGGCGATACACAGCAAAATCTGCTCTTAGAACCTGTTCAATATCTATGATCAGGATGCTTTGCTGCTACAAATTCGCCAGGAAGCCTCAAAAAATTTTCGGAATATTAATCAATATTGCGAAAATTTTTTGAGGCTTCCTAGCGGATTTTAGCACACAAATCATCCGATCGAAGATTTTGAACAGGTTCTTAGATAGTTAATTACCTGGGCTTGATGATCACCAAGTATCGATTCACAGCACTTTAATTCAATAATGACTGACTCTTCGACAATAAGATCAACAATATATAAACCCACTTTTCGGCTTCTAAAAAAAACTTCAAATCGCTTCTCTACCTCTACCTTGAGGCCTTTTTCTTTTAATGCAATGTAGAGAGCATTTTTGTAAACTGATTCTAAAAAACCACTTCCAAGCTCATTCATCACATCAAAGCAGCTTCCTAAAACTATTTCAGTAAGTTGAAATTTTTTGTTATCATGCTTATCCTGCCGCTTCTTGCAAATCCTGTTCTTTTTGTTAAACAACATAAACGCTTTTTAGCGAAGCACAACAAAAAATAATTAAGTAAAACTTTTCATTGAATATTTAGCTACTCTCTTACCAATTATGTGTCAAAATTAATAATGACGGCTTGACATGTTTTTAGAGTTGTTGTACTTAGAGCCTGTTCAATATCTATGATCAGGTTCTTAAACACTTTTATTAACTTGCCGAGTCAACCCTATGCATCAGCCTCCTGCCCAAACCACCATTGGTCAATACTTGCTCGATAAACTTAATGTGCTTGGCGTTAATCATATTTTTGGCGTTCCCGGAGATTATGTGCTTCGCTTTGATAAATTGATCGAAATGCATTCCCAAATAGAATTTATTAACATGACGCGTGAAAATACTGCCGGCTATGCCGCCGATGCCTATGCCCGATTGCGCGGGATTGGAGCAGCTTGCATCACTTATGGGGTCGGGATTAATATTACCAATGCTTTGGCCCAAGCTTTTGTCGAAAGCTCTCCACTTGTGGTTATTTCAGGAACTGTCGGCACAGAAGAATTTAAAAAACACCCCACTCTTCACCATTTGATCAATAAATCTTTTTCGGCCAATGGGGACAAGACACAGCTTGAGGTTTTTAAACACGTGACGATTGATCAGGGCATCCTCGACGATCCGGAAACTGCGGCAGGCATCATTGACAGGGTACTGAATGGCTGCCTGGAACATAAGAAACCAGTCTATTTTGAGATTCCCAGAAACTTAGTCGATGCCCCCTTGCCTGAAATGAAGCCATCCCAACCTTTATCTACTTCTTCTCTTGATCCCCGCATCCTAAAAGAAGCATTAGATGAATCCATTGCCATATTTAAAAAATGCACCCATCCTCTAATTTGGGCTGGTCATAAGATCCTTCGCTATCAATTAAGCGAATCTCTCATGAATTTTGCAGAACGAAATCAAATTCCTATTGTTTCCACATTGCTTGGTAAAACTGTCGTGGATGAAAACCATCCCCTATTTGCCGGAGTCTATCAGGGAGGATTAAGCTCCCCTGAGGTGATCGAATTGGTTGAAAAGTGCGATTGCATGCTCGTTGCAGGTGTGATCATGCATGACTTGGATACAGGAATTTTTACAGCTAAGATAGATCAGGAGCATCGGATCGTCGCCACACGAAATTCATTGACCATCGGACATCATCACTACCATATAAGCTTAAATGACTATATGCTGGGATTGAGCAAGGTCGATCTGCAGCGTCCGCAAAAAGAGGCCTTTCATACTGCGCACGCATTAAAGAAACATCAGAAGTTCACCCCCTTTTCCCAGTCTAAAACCACTATAAAAAGATTATTTGAATGTTTGCAAACGCATCTTGGTCCTGAACATTTGGTTGTATCAGATGTTGGGGATGCCTTATTTGCAAGCGCCGACCTTATCCTTTCCTCTAATTCTTATGTCGCCTGCCCCTATTTTGCAAGCCTTGGATTCGGCACTCCAGCGGTCATCGGCGCCCAAATTGCCGAACCGCAAAAACGTGTCATTGGGATCATCGGAGACGGCGGTTTTCAAATGAGCGCGATGGAGCTATCCGCTGCCGTAAGATATCAACTAGATCCCATCATTATTCTATTAAATAATCATGGGTATGGGACAGAAAGACCCCTCTTGGAGGGTAGCTATAATGATATTCTTAACTGGAACTATTCTAAGATCCCTCAAGTTTTGGGAGGAGGAATTGGAATCAGGGCTGAAACAGAAGATGAAATGGTCAATGCGTTGAAGCAGGCATTCGAAACGAGGGGAACTTTTTTTGTGATTGAAATCGAATTGGAAAAGCTCGATTTTTCTCCTGGTCTGCACCGGTTGGGAGAATTACTGGGAAAAATTGTCAAAAATCAATAACGACTCGGCAAGCTGCATAATACGCGAAGCGAGATCCAGTAGTAAGTTCTTCTACTTCTGAAACTTGCAGTAAAGGAATTGGTTTCACAGCCGCATGGATTAAATTTTCGCCGCCCAGGTAAACGGCCACATGTGTGATCGCAGCTAAAGCTGAACCAAAAAAAAGCAAATCACCTGCTTCCTTTTTATCCCAATCTATTTTTTGGCAGGAAGGACACTGAATCTGCTGCCGGGCGTCTCTTGGCAGTTGAATGCCCATCTGCTTAAGAAGCATTTGAACAAATCCGGAGCAATCATATCCAAAGCTTGAGCGCCCACCCCAAGTATAGGGAAGGCCGATAAATTGGTGGCTTAGCTCTAAAGCCTCATGCAAGCTCAATAGGGTTGGATTAACCGTTACGTTTCCTCTTTGGACCCATCCTTTTTGACCGGATAGAAGCTGCACTTCAATCCAGCGGAAATCTTCTTCAGGCGGTTCTGAAAGGATGGGTAATTCAACCTCATAAGGCAGCGTCAAAAGAGGTTTATGGCGGTTGACATGCGGGTTGGCATAAATATGGGCAGCATTATGCTTAATTTTGGCAATGGGAAGGGATGGGTAATCAATCACTTCCGTTAGATGCAAAGCACTCACCCAACCTTGATAACCATCCGGGCTTTGAATAAAGCAAAAGTTTTCATTTTCTTTTAATACCTGCATAGTCCATCCATAAAGAACTTGTGAAACGACTTCGCTCGTTTCATTTGGCTCGGCAAATACATTCAGTACAGGTATAGAGATTTTCTTTTGCATTATTTTCCTTTTATAAAATATTAAGAACTAGCTTGTTGATTTCATAAGCTTCTGAGTCTTGCGGTAAAGTTTCGAGATATTTATTTAATTCAGACTTTATCATGTCCCGAGGAAATGTTTTATAGTGAGCCTCCAAAAGCTTAGCTCTCCGTTCAAGGCTAAAAGTGTGGTTGGAATCCATTTTCCAATCATATCCTTTTAAAAACTCGTTGATTTCTATTAAGAATCCACTCAATTTCAGCTTAAGTTCATGAGGAGTGACTCCTTCTCCCCTTTCACAAAGTAAGTCGAGCCCTTTCATGATATTAATAACCGATTGTTTTTCAATTTGTTTTAACACCCATTGATTAATTATCTTATTTATTTCATCATTAATACAAATATTTTCTAATTTACCAAGAGTTTCAAAGATACATTTTAAATAATAAAATTCTGCTGAATTAATTTGGCGCCAACCTTTACAATGATACTCTGTGTTAAACGCATTTTCCCAAACTGAATATTTTACACTTTCGCTAAAATGTAAATAAAGAAGAGATGCGGGAGAATTTAAGACATAAGTTAGAGAAGATTGTGATTTTATAAGTTTAATAAAATTTTCTATTGTTTTGTTTTTGCTATAATTTTTTAAAGAATTGTTAAATAATTCAAAAAAATTATTATTATTGTTTTGATAATAGGAGAGCATCTCATTTTTTCCCAAAAGTTTTGATTTTCCAAAAGAAAGGTGAAACATCTTGATCCCATAGTCCCATAGAATGGATTCTCCAGGTTGAATATCCCGAAGAGCAAATAGAACATGTCTTTTGCAGCCTCTGAGATTTGTCGATATAAAAATAGCATTTGGAAATCCGGCATTGATAAATCTTGCTTCATTGCCCCAATTTCGCCCATTGATATTCTCGAATAAATATTCGCTTGAAAAAATTTCTTTTTCAGTGAATGCGTCAACAAAAGATTTACAAAATGCCTCTTCTTGATTAATCCCCGAATACTCTGTAATCACGCTTCCGCTGAATATCGTTTCTTTGGCCTTGCAGTCAAGTATACGCAATGAAAAATCTCTTAACTCTTCACATTGATCTATCAAAAGGGGCACTCTTTTTGATCTGAAAGCTTCATATTGTTTAGAAATCAGGGCATAATCTCCTTCATACTGATTTGAACCATCATTTATCCAGAGTTGAACAAAATGCTTCTTTAAGAACAAAGGGGAGTCAGTAAATATAAAATTTTTGCCGAAAATTTTTTCTTTTGCAGTTTCTGTCAGGTCGGAAAGAAGAGATAATTTCCCATTTTCCGAATTTTTTACAAATAAAGTTTCTGAAGAACGAATATTACCTAATCTTCCTGTCAATTCACGGAGATCTTCGCAGTCTCCCCTTTTAGTTGTTTTTTTTGACGGATCTCCGCCTAATAGAATGAAATATTGAAAAAGCGAAGCTGAAGTCACTGCTGCATGATGCAGAGGCGTCCAACCTAAAGCATCAGGTGTATTGATCATTTTCTTTCGATCACAGTCTGTCGCGCAAGTTTTTAAAAGAATTTCTGCAACAGCCAACCGTCCTTTCATGGCTGCCAGATGTAAGGGGGTGAGATCGTAATTTTGAGGATCGGCTTGGATCAAGCGAGCGGGATTTTTTTCTTTAAGCGTTTGAGTATAGTTAGTGAGAGTTGGTTGTTCCATAGCAATTAGAAAATGAAGAGCAAAATCTTTTCTTTCATTATAAGAACTTCGGGGGTACAGTTCTTCCCATTGATCTTGAGTTAATAAGTCGATATTACAAGTAAGTAATCCTTGATTGGCAACATCCATATTTTTACCACCCTTCATTTAGCAGTATTTATAAAAAATAAGAGTCATTTAAAATAAAGAGTCGAAATTTACTTGAAAAGATTTATAAAAACAATATAATTATTATAAATCCTTTAAAAGTAATTATTTATGATGCAAAAACAAACTGTTGTGGTTGGTATGTCAGGAGGCGTTGACTCCTCTGTGACTGCCCTTTTATTGAAAGAACAAGGTTACAATGTTCTTGGACTTTTCATGAAAAATTGGGAAGAAAAAGATGAAAATGGCGCTTGCCGTTCTGAGCAGGATTTTGAAGATGTTAGACGCGTATGCGAACAGATCGATATCCCCTTTTATGGGATCAATTTTGTTGAAGATTATTGGAACAACGTTTTTAAGCAGTTCATTTCCGATTTTGAGAAAGGGTGGACGCCCAATCCCGACATTCTCTGCAATCGGGAAATTAAATTCAAAGTCTTCATGGATAAAGCCTTAGAGCTTGGAGCTGATTTCCTGGCGACGGGGCACTATTCGCAAAACTTAAGTTTAAACGGACGCCCTTCTTTAGCTAAAGGCGTTGATCTTAATAAAGACCAGACCTACTTTCTCTATACCTTAAATGAAAAAATTCTTAGCCGCGTTCTCTTTCCAATCGGTGGACTGGAGAAAAGCGAAGTACGTCAGATTGCGCGGTCCCATCATTTAGCAACCTCTGAAAAAAAAGACAGTACAGGCATTTGCTTTATCGGTAAAAGGGACTTCCGCACCTTTTTAAGTCAATATGTGGCGATTCAACCAGGAGCCTTTGAAACATTGCAGGGGAAAAAAGTGGGGATGCACATAGGAACAGCCTACTATACTTTGGGCCAGAGAAAAGGATTGGGAATTGGGGGGCCGGGAGAGGCCTGGTTCGTTGTCGGCAAAAATAATGAACGGGGCATTGTTTACATCGAACAAGGCGCAGATCATCCGGCGCTTTATTGTGATGATCTTGTTGCAACCGACCTCACTTGGGTGGGGAAAATGCCCTCTCCCTACCCTTTTGAGTGCCAATCCAAAATACGCTACCGACAGACTGATCAGCCATGCACAATTGAAAAAATAGAAAGTGGAAAAGCCTATGTCACTTTTCCTTCCCCTCAAAGGGCGGCCACTCCAGGGCAATCGATTGTTTTTTATAATGGAATCCATTGCCTGGGTGGAGGGATTATTGAAAAGCCCGGCCTTTCTCACTATGCCAAACAAAATTAAAGCTTTTTGAGGATCAACTCATTTAATTGATACGATTCATCTTGCTTATTCCCAATTAATTGAATTTGATTGGTTAATGCTTCTTTTAGCTCTTTTTTAGGATATTGTTTGTAAAATTTCAACATAATCCTAACTTTACGCTCCATATTAAAAGGAGATTTTGAAAGATCATTCTTCCAGTCATAATTGATCAAAAAAAGGTCGATTTCTTTTAGAGCAGCTTCTAATTTTTCGCTGTTTTTAATCCCCTGTTTTAAAATAAGAAGATCGAGCCCCTTTAATATATTGATAACCGATTCCTTTTCAAGTTTTTGAAGCGCCCACTGATTAACCCTTTGCTTGATCTCATTATTACTGCAAAAATTTTCTAATTTATCCAGTATTTCAAACATGCACGATACGCACACGGATTCATAAGAATGCTTTTCTCTCCAACTAGTAATTGTAGGGTGCTGATCAAATTCCATTTTCCATACGCTGTGCTTAACAAGTTCATTGAAGTGTAAATAGAGAAGGGCGGTGGGAGAATTAAGCGCAAAATAAACAGGTGCTTCAAACTGAGCTTTCCTGATGAAATTCTCTAAATTTTGAACTTCGGAATAATCAAAACAGGCCTTTAAAGTTAAATCCAAAAAATTTTCTTTATTTTCTTGAAAAAAAGAAATCATTTTTTCTTTGCCTAAAATTTTAGACACACCAAAAGAAAGATGATGCATCGCGATTCCATAATCCCATAGAATTGATTCGCCTGGTTGAATGTCTCTAATCGACTGGAGTAACAACCTCTTTACACCTCTTTCGATTGTATCTATTAAAATTGCATTAGGAAAACCCGTATTATAAAAACGGGTCTCATTACCAGCTTTACGAGAATTGATTCCATCTAAATAATACTCGCTAATGAAAATCTCATTTTCCGAAAAGCTTGCAGCTAGTGTTTTTACTGGTGGGAAACTCTCTCTTATGCCTGAATATTCTGAGATCAAACTTCCACATAAAATCTTTTCTTTTGCTTTACATTCGAAGCTGAGGGGGGTCATACTCTTTAGTTCTTCACACTGACCAATGAGAAGCGGTACAGGATTCTTTCTTAAATTGGCGTATAGCTGCGGAAGGAATCTTTTTTGTTCCGGGGATCCTTCTTCCTCATTGTTTAACCAGATTTCTTGAAAGCGTTCCTTAGAGTAAGGCGAAGAATCGGTAAAGACAAACCCTTTGCCAAATATTTTTTCTTTAGCTGAGTTTGCCATATCTGAAAGTAGCACCAAAGATTTACATTCTTCGTCTTGTACAAATAATGTTTTGGAAGAACGAATATCAATGGCTCTACCTGTTAATTGAAGTAGATCATTACAATCTGCTCCCTTCGTACTTTTCTTGGCAGGGTCTCCTCCAAGATTGACTAAATACTTAAAAAGAGAATTTGAGGTAACTGCCGCAAAATGAAGAGAAGTCCACCCTAATGCATCTGGAGTATTGATCATTTTCATTTTTTCATTAGCATTTTCACATGTTTTTAGGAGGACTTCTGCAACGGCTAATTGCCCTTTTATCGCTGCAATATGCAAAGGAGTCAGCTGAAAATTTTGAGGGTCGCCTTGAAGCAGCCAATTTGGATTTTTTTCCTTAAGAGTTTGAGCCCTTGTGGCAATAGTAATTAGTGGCTGCCCTAAGGCAATTAAAAAATGAAAATAAAAGGCCGGTCTTAGGGAATAGTCCTTTCGGGGATATAGATCACTGCATGGCTTAGATTTGAATAAATCAATATCATCATTAAAAATATTATGAGTTTTTACTTCCATTTATTTATCCTAATTTTATGTTTTTTATAAACAATATGGATTAAATAATAAAATCTCAACTAATAATTGCATTCATGGCACACACCATGCAGTGTTACATCGCATTTAAAGGCCTTAAATCCATTAGGAAGAGTAGAAGCCGGTGCAGCACTTGACTCTTCAATATCATACAGCCTATTGCATGCCTGGCATAAAAAATGGTGATGTTCTTTCAAACCATTGTATTCATAACGGGGGGCTTGTCCGGCGAGCTGCACTTCGACCAAAATTTTTTCTTCCAATAAAATTTTTATATTGCGATAAATGGTGGCTAAATTGATCAGAGGAATTTGCCTGGCTGCTGCTGCAAGCAGCTCAGTTGCGCTGAGTGGACGCCTGGCTTGTTTTAAGCACTCTAAAATTGTTTTGCGCTGCTGTGTCATTCTTCTCATTTCGAATTCTCTTAATCATTTTTTGTAATTGCAATTAATAATGCATTTGCAATAACATTACCCTCTATCTCCTTTTTTGAAAAGAATTTAGAAGACAATCTTGTGCCATTTTAATGGAGGTATTCATGTGTGGATCGGGGACCTGCGTCGGCCTTAATGTTTTTAAGCCAACAGGTAAAATAGAAGTCAGCGAGTCCGAACCAGGAAGATTCGAGGGAAGAGTAACCGTTCAATTAAGCCCTAAAGGGTGGATAAAAAAAGGCATTCACGCATTTCATGGGGTGGCTAAAGTAGAAAAAACAGCTCAAATTGTGAATGAATGCTTTCATCTATTTCAAGCTGCTTTAAAAAGTTACGCCCGGTCTGAAGTTTACGATTTTTGCAAAAGCATTCATGATGGAGCGCATGCTTTAGATGAAGCCCTGCATTCGATTATTATTATCAACGATTTTTTATCCATCGCCAATGGAACATTTATTGAAAGAAGTGAAGCCCCTTCAATCGACTTTTTGAAGACAGCCTCACGCATATGCCATTTTGCCGCTCACCTAATCGCCTCAGCCTCTTTTCTTGCCCAATTAAAGATACTCGGCAAGCTCGATAGCTGGATCATTACTTGCGGTTCGCTACTGCATGCACTTGGCTATGCATTATATGGGACTGCGCTTATCTGGCGTCACTTTAATTTAAACCAGCCTAACCGTAAAGTGGGGGCAGATTTGTCCATTCAAGGCAGCGGGCTTCTTATAGAATGCTTGGACTTAGCCAAAGAATGGGGCCTCTTTTCCCAGACATCCCTGCATCATTTGAGGCATTTCCGTTCGACTGCTATCATTGTGCAAAGTTTATTTATCCTTAATCGTTTGAAAAGCCCCAATCATTTCCATTTCAGCCAGGACCTCAATCTCCCAAACCCTGCGTAGCTTTAGGGAGAACCTGTTTAAAGGCTGTTCAATCGATCTATCAATTTACGAAGCAAGCCAAAATGCTTATGGTTATGTTCGAATGCCAAACGGGGCAGCTCAAGGTGGTCCGTTTCTTCCGGAAGAGGATCTGTGAGGTATATTTCCCCTTCTTTCAATAACGGCGCAAATTCGCAGCTTAATATCTTAGCCTGTTCTGCGGTAATGGGGCTAAGCAGGCGGATAATCAAAGTATCCTTTACATAACGGCTTGAATGGTATCGAGAATAAAATTGATGAATATGCGCTACAGCCTCTTCAATCGTTGGTGAAAGAAAATATAGATACTGGTCATCTTCACTGATCCATCCATTTTTCAACAAATTTTCTCTAAGGTAATTTTGCCAGGCGCTCCAGTAGGATCCCCCATCCCCTTCTAATAAAACAACGGGTATAATATTGGCCTTGCCGGTCTGCATTAATGTCAGCACCTCAAAAAGTTCGTCCTGGGTTCCCACACCACCTGGAAAAGCAGCAATGGCATCTGAATGACTTAAGAACATCAGCTTGCGTGTAAAAAAATACCGGAATGTGATAAGTTTCGGATCCCCGGCGAGTAAGGAATTCGAGGGGGTCTCAAAAGGAAGGCGGATTGAAAGCCCGAAGCGGGATTCTTTTTCGGCACCCTCCAATCCTGCTCGCATAATCCCATCGGCAGCCCCTGTAATACAAACCCATCCAGTATTCGCCATTGAAGCGCTAAATTTTTTGGCTGCAAGGTAATCAGGATGTTCAGGCGGAGTGCGAGATGATCCAAATATGCTGATCCTTTTAGCTACGGGGTATTTATTAAATATACGATAGGCATATCTCATTTCTTTAAAGGCGCGCGTCATTAATTTTAATTGCCCTAAATCATACGTTTCATTTCCCATTTTCAAACTGGCTGTAATAATTTGGCAAATTAAATCTGAGTGAACCGAAAGAATATTCCCGCCGTTAAAAGCGATGAGATCAAAAATTTTGATTCTCAATTCTTCCTGAAAAGGGTCTAATTTGTAGGGTTCCCTAAAGTCGCTTTTTTTTAATTCATCTTCATTTTCATCTAGCATGGGGCATCCTTAAAATTGTATCGACGTTTTAATATTTCACCCAAGTTTTTGTTATAGTAAATTTTGTCTATTAATTGACGATAATTTTTCTTTTCTATAAAAAAATAAATGCAATGAACCTATCCCACTAATCTGAGTGGTTTAATTCGAGCAAATTTGCATTTTTAAATTTGGAGGTTTTTATGGATGATAGAGGTAAAGATATAATTCCACGTTCTTTTTTTAGATTACCCTCTTCTATTCCCAGTCTTTGGGGAGATATGGAAGATAAGATGAGCCAGTGGATGGGTTTGACCCCAGATACTGGTGTCACAGTGTCCGAAGACAATGACCATGTGTATGTGGAAGCCCATCTACCTGGAATGAAAACAGATGAGCTTGACATTTCGGTCCATCAAAATACCTTATGGATCAAAGCTGAGAAAAAAGAAGAGGAGGAAGACAAGGAAAAAAAATTTTACCGACGGGCCAAAAATTCATTTTTTTATCAAGTAGAGCTCCCTTCTTCTGTCGAAGACAACACAGAACAGGCAAATTATAAGGATGGCGTTTTGAAGGTTACCTTTAAAAAAAACCAGCAAAGCCAAAAAAGAAAAATTTCTGTTCAAAACGGAAATGGAAATGGAAGTGAACATGGGCATGGAAATAATAAGAAAAATTAAGATAACCCCTTGAAATGGAATGGTTATCCTTGCAAAAAACCAACTGAAAGGCATATTATTGAGGATTACTGATTCTCCTGAGGTGTTTACAAAGTCCAACCAGATTGTAAACACCCTTATCTGAGAAGGTTATTCGAATTTCTACCTAATGATCATAAAATGGAAAAAGCAATGAACTGGTTTAAGACTATTGCCTGGGTGAACCTTATTGCTGCATTATTTTGCCTTCAAAATTGCCATGCAGTTCCCACAGTACTTGTAAGTGTCGCCCCCGATCAATTTTTTGTCGAAAAAATAGCAGATAATACAGTCCATATTCAATTATTAGTCCCAGCTGGTGCCAGCGCACATACTTATGAGCCAACTCCCAAGCAAATGGTTTCTGCTAGCCAAGCTGATATTTGGTTCCGGATCGGCGAACATTTCGAGCCCCGCGCCATTCAAGCTTTAAAAAGTCATAATCCTTCGCTTCAAATTGTCGATCTAAGGCAGGGCCTCGATTTGATCAGAACCGATTCACATCGCCATAAAGGATGCTGCCCAGGCTCTGAAGACCTTCATTTTTGGCTGAGCGCCCGCTTAGCCCAAACTCAGGCTGAGACTATTGCCGAGGCCTTAATTAAAACTTATCCCCAAAATCGTGAACTATACCAAAATAATTTGGAAAAATTTCAAAATGAATTAAAAGATTTGGACCAGCAAATCGTAAAAATTTTAGAACCATTGAAAAGGCGCTCTGTACTCGTCTCCCATCCTGCATATGCCTATTTTTGCCGTGATTATGATTTAGAACAGTACACGATCGAAGTAGAAGGGAAGGATCCAGCTCCTCAACAAATGACCAAATTACTAAGACTAGCCAAAGAACTTCAGATCAAACGCATTTTTATTCAACCCCAATATAGCAACAAGGCCGCCCAACTGATTGCAAAGGAGATCGGCGCCTCGATTGTAATGCTGGACCCTTATTCTCAAAATTATTACAAAAGCATGCTATCGATCGCCAATGCTTTTGCAGGAGAGTAACTGTTGCACCACCCCCTCATACAAGTACAAGACCTTTCATTTTCCTACCACAACACCACTATCCTTTCACACATATCCTTCGAAATCAATTCAGGCGAATTTATTGGAATTATCGGTCCTAACGGGGGCGGAAAAACAACTCTTCTCAAAGTTCTAATGGGTTTTCTCAAACCTTATAGTGGATCGGTCAAAGTTTTTGGAAAAGATCCCGGAATCCAACCTGGTGGCCCTTGCAGCCTAGCTTATGTTCCCCAATCGATCCGCTTTGACCGTGAATTTCCGATATCGGCCGTGGAGGTTGTTCTTTCGGGATTGCTGGCCGAACTGCCCTGGTATGGGCTTTTTCACAGGAGGCAAAAGCTGGCGGCATTAGACGCTTTAGACAAAGTAGGCATGAAAAAATATAGCGAAGCTGCTTTTGGCACACTTTCGGGAGGGCAGGCTCAGCGGGTCCTGATCGCGCGGGCCCTTGTTTCCCGCCCTCAGCTCCTCCTCTTGGATGAACCCACAGCAAGCGTTGATAGTAAGGCTGAAGCGGAAATCTATTCCATTTTAAAAGACCTCAAAGGGCAGCTTACAATTTTAATGGTGACCCATGACCTTAGGGCTGCCGTTGAACATGTTGAAAGGCTGCTTTGCGTCCAGGGTAAAGTGTTTTCACTTCAGCCTGAGGAAATCTGCGAGCATTTTGCATTTGGGCTCTACCATTCACCCCTTATTCAACCTAGAAACGGAAGTTCGAGATGATGCCCTCTTTTTTTGAAGCATTGATGAGCAATTCCCTTCTCATGGCGGCATTGCTGGCCGGCTTTGCCGCTTCCATCGTCAGCGGCATCATTGGCTCTTATGTTGTTGTTAAAAGGATTGTATTTATCGCAGGTAGCATTTCACATGCCGTTTTAAGCGGGATTGGTATCTGCATTTGGCTGGAACGGGCCCAGGGCATCTCATGGGTTTCCCCTTTGTTCGGAGCACTCATTGCGGCCATCTTGTCAGCTGTTATTTTAGGCTGGATCCATTTACATTACAGGCAAAGAGAAGATTCGGTGATTGCAGCCTTATGGTCTATTGGAATGGCAATTGGAATCTTATTTATATCGCAAACCCCCGGCTTCAATGTTGAACTGACTAATTTTTTGATCGGAAATATTTTGTGGGTTTCCCAGACTGATCTTTACGTTTTATGGGGACTCGACATCTGTACAATTTTAATCGTTATCTGTTTGCATAAGCGTTTTTTAGCTATTTGCTTTGATGAGGAGCAAGCGCGCCTGCAGGGAATTTCCGTTAACGCTCTTTACATGCTCCTGCTTATTCTTATTGCAGTTTCAATTGTCTTATTGATCCAGGTTGTCGGTGTAGTTCTTGTCATGACCATGCTGACCATTCCGGCAGCCATCGCCAATTTGGTCACATTCAGCCTTTCACGCATGATGGCTGTGGCAATACTACTTAGCGGTTTATTTTGTTTAGCGGGAAATGCTGTGGCGTATCATTTCGATTGGCCAACTGGAGCAACCATTGCGCTTATTGCCGGCCTGGTCTATGTGATCAGCATCGTTTTTTTTCGCCCAAGGCAGCGGATCTTGCGCGAAGAAGAATCTGCTCTAGCAGAGACCAAGGTATATGGAAATTGAAAAAGAAATCGGAAAGATAGGGATTCGAACCCTAGATACCCTTGAGGGGTATGCGTCCTTAGCAGGGACGTGCTTTCGGCCACTCAGCCATCTTTCCTAAAACAACTGATTATCCTACTTCTCAGCACTTATTTATGCAAGCACAAAAATGTCAATTCATAGAAATTTAACGCTGCTCAGACTTTCTATATTAAAGAAAATAACAACCAAAAAACAATAGGCATGCATAGACGGGCCTGTATTGAGACTAAAGGAATTTATTATAGTTCCTTAGCTTAATAACCTGAGTTTTGGGTTTGTCATTGATAGTAAGGAGTATCATGCCTTCGATTCGACCTTTCTCTCTTAAAAGAATAAAATCATATGCTTGATAATAGAAAGGGTGAAGATAGGAAAGAGACTCCCTTAATATCCGAGTAACACTCAGGTTATAGGGGTTGGGGCTCCATTAATCGGGAGGTCAGTGAAAAAAAAATAAACGCGGAGTCAGGGAGACAAGGAGACCGGTGAGGTACAGAGTTTTTTGAGCCTTAAATTAAAAGATGCCAAATGGCAAGGATGAAAGATTATTAATAAAAAAGAAGCGCGGCCGATTGACCGCGCTAATAGAAACTTTACTGACCAAAATAATAATACTGTCCATCCAAATAATAAACATTTGGAGATGCATATAAATAACTTTGGCTTGGATATGTGTAATAACCTGAATAAGAGTAAGGGTACGCTAATCGGGGGGATGCGTAAATTGAGCTAACTCCAAAATTTAAATTATTCCAATGTCCGTGGTGATGGTGCCCATGATGTCTATGATGACCGCCATGATGCCCATGATGACCACCGTGATGTCCTCCACCGTGCCAGCCATGATGTCCTCCATGATGACCCCTATGATGTCCTCCGTGATGCCCCCCTTTGTGATGGCCATGACCCCTATCCCCTTTTCCAGCTTCGACAAAATTAAATGGAAGGGTCAAAAAAGCAACAAAGAACAAACTATACAGAGCATTTTTTAATAAATTAAGCATAGTTCCTCCAGTTTTAAAGATTTATTCCACTGTCCAATTAGTATTATAAATCTTTAAAAATTGAAGTTCAAATTTTATTAATGATCTATTTAATACCTTTATTAATCACACGTCCTTGCCTTCGGCTTGTAAAATAGAGAAAAATCCACTGTATCATGACAAAAATGCGGTGCCTAAAACTGACCAAATAAAAAATATGAATAAAGCACCATGCAATCCAGGCAATAAATCCGGAAAATTTGACTTTTCCCACCATCGCGACTGCCTTTCCCCTTCCAATTGTGGCGATCATTCCCTTGTCAAAATAAGCAAAAGGCTGGCGTTTTTCTCCTGGTTTTTGAAGAAGTTTCGCAACATAGCGTCCCTGCTGGATCGCTACAGGAGCAATCCCTGGCAAAGGGATACCTTTTGCGCTGAAAGAACAGGCGGCATCTCCAATGACAAATACATTGGGGTGGCCCGGAATGGAGAGATCTGGTTCTACAAGGGCTCTGCCTTGCTTGTCCAATGGAATGTCAATTGTTTTCAATAGGGAGGAAGCTTGATTTCCTGCCGCCCAAATAATGGTCGAAGCTGCAAGAAATTGGTCACCTATCCATATTCCATGCGGCTCAATGCTGGTCACAAGAGTAGTAAGAAAAACGTCGACCCCTAAGTTTTTTAGATTTTCATTCGCTTTATCAGCTAAATCCTGTGAAAAAGCCGGGAGCAACCTATTTGTTCCCTCGATTAAAAAGATTTTGGCTTTCTCTGGTCTTATATGCCGAAAGTTATTTTTCAGAGTGATATGGGCGAATTCAGCGATTGAGCCTGCCATCTCTACACCGGTCGGCCCCCCTCCAATGACAACAAAACGCATCTCATTTTCAGCCTGGGTGGGATCGCCGCACGCTTCAGCTTTTTCGAAGGCAAGTAAAATTTGGTCGTGAATCCGGACAGCATCCGCTATTGTCTTTAGGCCCGGGGCATAAGCTTCCCAATTATCATGCCCAAAATACGAATGCCTGGCGCCTGGGGCAAGTATTAGATAATCGTATGGAATTTTTTCTCCCTTCCCCACTTCGATAAATCTAGCTTGAAGATCGATTTTATCAACATTTGCCATTAAGACAGTCACGTTTTTTTGTTTTCTTAAAATTTCACGGATAGGGGATGCAATATTTTCTGCCGATAAGGCGGCGGTGGCCACTTGATAAAGCAAAGGCTGAAACACGTGATGATTTGTACGGTCAATCAATAAAATTTCAACATCGCTTTTTTTTAGAGCCTGGGCCGCATTTAATCCTGCAAACCCGCCTCCTACGATCACAATTTTCACCATAAAAAACCCCCATTTATCTATTATGTTACTTTTTATTAAAGCGGAATGTTGATTATGAGTGAATCAAACGTTAAAGTCAAAATCGCCCCCCATTCAAAAGAATCTGAAATGATGGTCCTGGGGTGCATGCTGACAAGCATTAATAGCCTCAATATTGCATCGGACGGTTTGGACGATGCTGATTTCTATTTCACTGAGCATCGGATAATTTTTCAAATCCTTAAAACTGCCTACAAAAAAGACAAGCCGGCGGATATCCATCTTGTGGCCGAAGAGCTGAAAAGACAGGAGAAGTTAAGCGCCATAGGAGGAATTTCCTATCTTACCACCCTTGCGCAGTATGCCGGAACCTCTGCTTTCATTGAAGAATACGTTGAGCTGGTGCAAAACAAGGCCGTATTAAGGCGTATGATCCATGCTGCTCAATTGATTGAGAAATCAGCTTTGGAAGAGCCATTAGATGTACATGCCTCACTAGACGAGGCCCAACAGCTGCTCTTTCAAATCAGCCAGTCGGCAAATCCTGCGGCAGGAGTCTCGATCCAAGAGATTTTCACTGGGGTCAGGTCTGAATCGGGCATTCCCTACCTCAAAGAGCTGCAGGAGAAACAAGAAAAATATGCCCAGCGTGGTCCTGAAGAGCAGGCCTTAAGTGGAATTCCTTCCCATTTTATCGATTTTGATAAAATGATCAATGGATTAAATAAATCCAATTTGATGATCCTGGCTGCCAGGCCGGCGATGGGAAAAACTGCTTTTGCCATTAATATCGCTGAAAATGTCTGTTTCAAAAATAAAATTCCCGTGGGCATCTTTTCTTTGGAAATGTCGGCAGAACAGCTTGTTCACAGGATTGTTTGTTCCCAGGCTGAAGTTGAATCGGACAAGATCAAAACAGGCGCATTGAATGGGCAGGAATACCAGCGCATTGTAGGATGTGTCAATGACATGCAAAAGCACGTCATGGTCATAGATGACCAAGCCGGTTTGAAGATCACCGATCTGCGGGCACGGGCACGCCGGATGAAGGAAAGCCACGGAATCGGGCTTCTTATTATCGATTACTTACAGCTTCTCTCAGGATCAGGCTCTTCCCGCAATGCAGAAAACAGGCAAAGTGAGATCTCAGAAATTTCAAGGATGTTAAAAAACCTCGCAAGGGAATTGAATATTCCCATCATCTGTCTTTCACAGCTTTCAAGAAAGGTAGAAGACCGTCCGGGACACCGTCCTATGATGAGCGACTTGCGCGAAAGCGGCAGCATCGAGCAGGATTCCGATCTTGTGATGTTTTTATTGCGCCGCGAATATTACGACCCAAACGATAAGCCCGGTATGGCCGAACTTATCATTGCCAAAAACAGGCACGGAGGGGTAGGAAGTGTAAATTTGACTTTCAGGAAAGAATTTGCTCAATTTGTCAATTATACTCCGGTCACCTATGAGACCGCACCGCGGAACGAAGAAGCCGAAGAGGCCTTCAGCCATTTTTCGCCGTAATATACGGTCAAAAGTATTTTTACTTGCAACTAAAAGGGAGTTTATTTAAGCTTTCTGCTTCTCTGGAAGGGTGTCCGAGCGGCTTAAGGAGCACGCCTGGAAAGCGTGTGTGCGTGAAAACGTACCGTGGGTTCGAATCCCACCCCCTCCGCCACTTTACTTTCCTACATTCTAGCAGGATAAAAATTAAATTTATATCCCTTCTATTTTATCAAATTCTTTTCTATTGGACGAGGCATACTTTTTAAGGTTATTTGTGCGGTAAATCCACTTGACTGCTATATAGAACGAGAAAATGTCTTTTGTTATTTTTTCTTTGCTTTTGACCTACTCGAGAATTCACTATTCTTTCAAAAAATGACTAATGGCAGAATTAAAAATATTATGAAAGGCCGTTTCCAGTTCTCACAGGCTAAGAAAAAAAATTTCTTATCTTGCGGAAATGCCTGCCTAGATTTTCAAGCTATTGTTTTTGATTTCTTCAATTATGAAAGCCTTTTTCTCTTGCCGATATTGCACTAGGACTTTTCGATACGCCTGACCTTGCCAAGTCCGAACTTTTGTCGCTTCACACGATGTAAAGTTTGCAAAGAAAGTATAAGCTTATTGACCTTTACGAAGTTGCTTTGAACTTTATAGAAGAGCAATTAATGCCCCAAATGAAAGCGACCTCCACACTTTTTCATTATATTTTTTATGAAAATCGCATCCTTTGTTTATTTTTCTAATATAAATTATAACAAATCCTTTTAATTGTATAATCGTTTATAATAAAGTAAATCGATTATGTTTAATTATTAAATATAAAAAGGATTTCATAAATGAATAGCATTTCCGGAAATACTAATATTCAGGAAAGCAGCCATGAAACCCAAGTCTTGCAATCTGAGCCTAAAGGCTTGCAATCTAAGATAGAAATTTCTAATTCAAATTCTCCTTCAATAATAAACGCAGCAACAGAGTCCAATACTAAAGTAATGCTGCAAGAAGTCGTAATTGGTAACAACAAAGCTATTCCCGTTTCACAGAATTTAGCGCCATCAACAGATAATTTTGATTCAGAGAAATTAAGAGGCACAGCTCTTAATAGTGTTGGGTCTTTTACGGTTGGGTCCCATAAGGAGCCTAGTCTTGGTAAAATCCCCGAAATTACCTATGATTCGTTGATGCAACAGAAGGTAAATGTGAAAACCGGGGGGCAAAATAAGAGTGTCACCTGCCGCGAGCTTGCAAATGCTTATAAAGGTAGTCCGCCTGATAAATTCGATGGAGTCACATTTAGTCGGCTCAAAACTTTTTTCACCAGCGGAGTATGGTTAGACAATAGTAAAATAAAGCTTGCTCTCAAAGAGGGAAATTTTACATCTGAAAGCTTTAATGTCTCAGGAGAAACCCATGGAAAGGGTTATCGACTGGAACGTCTAAAACAAGCAGCTCCAAATGCTTTGAAATCTAAAAATAATGAACCTTCTCTTCATCCTCCATCCATTTTTCAGAATATAGACTCAAAAGATATAAAGAAGATGGAAGAAATTACTATTCGGGAGACGGAAAAATTTAAAGATAATCTTGAAACTGTTAAGCAGGATGTTGTTGAGGCCAAAAAAGAAGAAGAGGGCCAGGTTAAAGAAGAAACTGCTAATCTGGCATCCGCTGTTAATACAGTGATTGTTGCCACGGCGATAAATGCTCTATCCGTTCCAGAGATTTCACAAAGTGTGGTAAAGAAGGTTATTGATAAAGTAATTGATGCTGAAGCTCTTGTGGAAACTGCGGTGAGTAATATCGTCGGCTTTGTTCAGGATAATATGGTTGCAGATAACGTTGGACATACAATGTTAGAAAATTTGGGGACGGATGAAAAACAGAAGGTCCAACGTCTTCACGAAGTCGAAAAAGAGATTAAAACCCTGGAAGTCAGTGTAGAGAAGGGTGAGACTAGCAAAAGCGGTGATCCATTAAAAGAAATGGAACTAACTAAAAATAAAGAGTCTCTCCAAAAATTGGAACAAGAGAAAGCTTCACTAAAAATTATTGTAGGAGACCTTACAAAAGAGTTAGCCAACGATAAAGTTGGAAAGTTTATTCCGATTACACAAAATAATATTTTTTCAGCTATGGGTGAGCATTATAAAAACCTCGCAGAGGCAAGAAATGGATTAGTAGATCAGCATCCAAACTTTGAAGAATATCCTGTTGGTGTTCAAAGCTACCTGATTATGAAGGGGATGTTCGACTCTTCACAATTTATGGCTCTTCCAGAACTTAGCGAAGAAGAAAGCGGGCTCGTAGATTTTTATAAAGGGGCGCTAGAACAAAAGGGACAAATGAATGCTAAGGGAGAGATTGGAGAAGACTTTGATAACTTGCTTAAAGATATTGAGGCCCATGACAAGATAGCCGTAACAATTGAAAAAAAGTTAAATCAGGCAAGTGAAAATCTAGAATTTAATGCCTTACAAAATTTTGCAGGTGTGATTATAGATAAGGTTATTTTTCCTAATGGCATTCCCATTGGGATGGTTAAAGAAAAACTTGTAAAGGTAGGCATGGGGCAATCTATCAAAGAGGTTATAGTGGATGCTTTTGCTAAAGTATTGAAAGATCAGATTGAAGCTTATACGGATCCCAATACCTTAAATATACTTATGGAATCTGTTCTTGATGGACAGCTGGAGGCGCTGGATGAAGCAAAAGTTAAAAGTGAGGCTAAAAAAGAAATTAATAAATTAGAAAGCGAAATCGATCAATTGATTAGCAGTTCTAAAGGTTATATATATGATTCAAAGACTAATGTAGTTCCGATTTTGAAAAATTTAACAAAAATTGAAAATATTCAGAAAAAACATTCCCTTGTTGACGAAAAACTTAAAGAGAAAATCATAGATATAAGAGTAAGTATGACCGAGTCAAGTATTAGAGGAATTGAGACTAAAACTGATCAATTAAAGCTTAAGCTAGATGCGGATGGAAAAAAAATTGAATTGTTAAACCAAAACATTGAGTATCAACTTACGCCAGGATGGTTGTCTGGACCTAACTATACCGAAGCTGAAAGTCTTACAAAGCAAAAAGATGAAATACTAGACCAAATGAAAAATACTCATGATGAAATTAGAACCCAAGAGGGTATGATAGATCAGTTAAAAAATAAGATTAAATTGGAAAAGGCTTCGATGTATCATTCGCCAAGTGACAATGAACTAGCCACTACATTAAGTAATACAGAGAAAACTCAGAATATAAATCACCCGGAAATGACCAAAGTTTATAAGGATTTGGGAATTGATCTATTAAGCTTGGGCATGCCCCAAACAGCTTTAATTGGTAGCAAGGTCGCTGATTGGATGGGAAAAAGTGACGAGGCTGCAAGAAGTGGGCAGTTAGCTATAGAGAGTAAGGTGAATGAGATGGCGATGGCGTTTGATAACAAGGCGATAATTACTGGGCTTCAAGCTTTAACAAATTCTTTTGTTGAACCTGCACCAGAAATTGAGCCAAAAAATGAAGATTCAGAAGAAGTAAAACTAAGGGTAAGAGGTAAGCTTCGTGACGTAGCTGAAAGAAATATTACCCAATCCGTTGATGATTATACTCCGGGCGAAGATAGTTGGAAGAGTCTATTATGGGGTGGTGGGAAGGCCAGTGATACGACTGCAGTTAATATAGTTAAGGACCATGTTTCATCCAGTGCATTGAGACTGCATACGACAACACAGTTAAAGCCCATTAACAAGCTACTCGTCTTCTCTCTCTTAAGTGGACTAGAACAATCAATCAATCAAACAAGCTGAAACCGTGCCTATCGTTATCCTCCTCCTCCACCTTACTTCTCGACATAAAATTGTCAAGCTTATCCCATTTTCTATTAAATTAGACATTAAGTTTCAAGGTTATTTAAGCGGTAAGCTCTCTTAGAACCTGTTCATTATCAATGATCAGGATGCTTTGCTGCTACAATGAATTGACAAAGCCTTCTTGATTTTTTCTTTGCTATATATACCTATTCGATGGTATTTACATTTTTCAAAAAATGACTAATAGACAAAGTTAAAAATATCTACTGAGTCATTTATTAACCCAATTTTGTTATGTTTCAAAAAAGTTTAGCCGCATTTTTCTTTTGTCTTGGCTGGATGCATTTTGCATATGGCGTCGAAGGAACATGTGATGGCCAAGTTATCAATTTAGAAACTGCCTGGCAACGCACGCTGGCTTATGCTCCTTCCTTAGATATAGCCCACACGGAAATTAGAATTAAAAATGCTGAAAAAAAGCAAGCCTCCCTAAGACCAAATCCCATCGCAGATCTAGAAGTGGAAAATATTTGGGGGTCAGGCCCCTATCAAGGCTGGGATGCGGCTCAGATAACTTACAGCTTATGGCAAACGATAGAACTTGGCGGTAAAAGGCGGGCCAGAAGAAACTTTGCAGCCACGCAAACAGGAGTAGCTTACTGGGAAGCGGAGATTACCAAACAAAATTTACGCTATGAATTGGTAGCTGCTTTTATTGAAACTTATCAATATCAAGAAAAACTCAAGATAGCAAGGGAGAGGCTAGCCCTTTTCGAAAAAACACTGGGGATCGTCGAAGCTCAAGTTAAAGCAGGTAAAGTTTCTCCTATTCAACGGCGCAGATCCCAAATCCATTTTAAATCTGCAGAAGTTAGCTTAAGAGAGGCCGTTTCACAACTCGCACAAGCAAAAAAAAAACTTTCATCTATGTGGGGAAACACCCGCCCAGACTTTGAAGCTCTTTTTTTTAATTTCTTCGAATATGAAAGCCCCTCTTCTCTTGAAGATCTTGCACCAGGACTTTTCGATTCCCCAGATGTTGCCAAGTCCGAACAGGAAATTTTTGCCGCTTCTTACCATCTAAAATTGCAAAAAGCAAATCGTATTCCAGATGTAACTCTTAGAGGCGGATATCGCCAACATAATGAAACGGATGATTACGCTTTTGTTATTGAAGCTCAAATTCCCATTCCAATTTTTAATCAAAATCAGGGCAATATCTCAAAAGCCCGTTTAGAAATTAATCAATCAGTTTCAAAAAAAGAAGAGATATTACGCCGTTTGAGAGAAAAGATCGCTATTATCTATGAACAATTAGTGGCCTCTTTTGATAAGGCAGAATTAATTCAAAATAGCGTATTAACTGAGGCGATAGAAACACTCAATTTAACCCAAGAAGGCTATCAAAAAGGCAAGCTTCAATATTTAGATTTATTAGACGCCCAAAAAACGTTATTTGAAATCCAAGAACAGTACCTAAATATCTTAACCGTCTATCATCTCAAAAAAGCTGAGTTGCAAAGATGGATAGGAGATCAGCTTTGCAAGGAACAAGACGATGAATAGTAAAATTTGGTTGATATTATTAGCTCTTATTGCTTTAGCTAGCATAATTTATATTATTTATGATGAAACTAAACCTCATACCCATTCTCATGATGAAAGTAATCATCCGCATGGACCCCATGGCGAACATATTTAATTAAGTCAGGAGCGTTGAATATGGCCTATAAAATAGTGTTTGCTTTAGTGGCTATTGTTGCATTGAGCGGAGTAAGTTACATCATTTATAAGAAAGGTCATGAACATTTTTCCCATGATCATCCTCATGAAGAAAAAGGGCATTCTCACAAGCATGGGCAACATGCAGAGGGGGAACATGGAGAAGAGGAAGATCATGAAGAACAGGATGGTAAAATTCTTTGGACAAAAGAAAAAATAAAAGCAGCGGACGTGCATATTCAATCCGCAGCGCCAGGCTCTATTCAAAATATCATTCGGGCGCCTGGCCGCATTTTGATCCATCCTAATCACCTCGCCTACATTATTCCAAAGATCGGGGGTAGTGTAAAAAGGATTACAAAAGAGACTAGTGATCCTGTTAAAGCTGGGGAAGTGTTAGCTGTAATTGAAAGTAAAGAAATGGCCGAAGCTCAGTCTAATTATTTGGCTGCTTTAAAAAAATTAAGGCTAAGGCAAAATTTATTTCATAGGGAGGAAGGCTTAAGGCAAATTTCTCCTGAACAAGATTATCTACAGGCCCAATCTGCCGTTGAGGAAGCTGCGATCGACATTGAATTAAGTAAACAAAAATTATATGCTTTAGGGCTTGAGGACCGGGAAATTGATCACATTTCCCAATCAAATGGACAAGCGAATAGATTTTATGAAATGCGGGCTCCTTTTGAAGGAATTGTCATTCAAAGAGATTTGACAATGGGTGAACTAATCGATGATAAACATAAAGCTTTTACAATAGC
The DNA here is from genome assembly GCA_013695355.1 of Candidatus Protochlamydia sp. GTDB lineage: Bacteria > Chlamydiota > Chlamydiia > Chlamydiales > Parachlamydiaceae > Protochlamydia. The sequence goes on along the minus strand of JACDAQ010000007.1, from coordinate 76,795 downwards.
TAATTTTAGCCGTGTAAGGGCTGAATTTAGCGTCAATCCAGGCAATTTTCCCTTTATCAAGCCAGGACAAGCCATTGAAATTTCTGCTGCGGATGGGACAAAAATCAAGACGACTATTTTTCATGTTGAGCCAATGATTAATGAACAAACGAGAAATGCGATTGTATTAGCAAATATTGAAAATCATTCGAGACAATGGACCCCTGGAAAATTCGTCACTGCCATTATTCAAAAAGAAGCTGAAACCGTACCTATTGTTGTCCCTATCGATGCAATTCAAAAGGTTAAAGGGCAAGATGTTATCTTTGCCTTTGAACAGGGAGCTTTTACGCCCAAACTAATTAAAACAGGCCGACGGGATGGGAACAATGTAGAGGTCTTATCTGGTTTACAAAAAGGGGAACAGTACGCTTCTAAAAATGCATTTTTATTAAAAGCAGATCTTGAAAAGGCAGAAGCTGAACATAGCCATACCCATTAATAACCTGAGTTAATAACATATGATCGAAAAAATCTTACGCTTTTCCATTTATAACCGTGTATTTATCATCTTACTTACATTATTAGCGGCATCATATGGCGTATATACTTTAAAAAACCTGCCTATTGATATAGTCCCTGATATCACCAATAACCAAGTTCAAATTAATGCACTGGCTTCTGGCCTTTCTCCCTATGACATAGAAAAGCAGGTCACCTATCCTATTGAAAATGTTCTTGCAAGTATACCCGGCCTCGAAATGACACGTTCGCTTTCCCGCAATGGCTTTGCACAGATCACGGCGATTTTTAATGATGACGTCAATGTTTACTTTGCCCGTCAACAAATCAACGAGAAATTAGGCGAGGCTAAGGAGTTTTTCCCTGCCAATGTTGAAATTAGACTGGGACCCATTTCAACCGGACTTGGCGAAGTTTATATGTGGTCAGTGAATTACAAGCATCCAAAGGGAGAGGGGGCAGACATTAAAGAGGGTGAAATAGGTTGGCAAAGCAATGGGTCCTATTTAACTCCCGAAGGTCTTCGATTAAAAACAGAAGTTGAACTAGCCTCCTACTTGCGTACAATCCAGGATTGGATAATCAGGCCCCGTCTTAAATCAACTCCCAATCTTGCCGATGTGGATTCAATAGGTGGCTATGTCAGAGAATACCATATTCTGCCCGACCCACAAAAAATGCTTGCTCGCGGGATCACTTTTTCCGATCTTTTACATACTTTAGAAAGTAATAATTCAAGTATTGGCGCAGGCTATGTTGAACAAAAGCAGGAAGCTTATCTGGTAAGAGCCGATACTCGTATTAAACATCCAGATCAACTAAGTCAAATTGTGATTACCACAAAAGAAGGCATTCCCATTCGAATCGGAGATGTTGCTGAAATTGGAATTGGTCAAAATATGCGCACAGGAAGTGCAAGCCGAAATGGCCAAGAATCTGTTGTAGGTACCGCACTGATGTTAATTGGAGCCAACAGCCGCACTGTTTCTGCGGCTGTTGATGAAAAAATTAAACAAATTAATCAATCTCTTCCTCCCGATATTGAAATTACAACAGCTATCAATCGTACTAAACTTGTCGATGCGACCATTCAAACGGTCGTAACAAATTTATCTGAGGGAGCGTTGCTTGTTATATTAATTATCTTTTTACTCCTCAATAATTTAAGAACAGCTTTTATCGTTGCATTGGTGATCCCCCTATCTATGCTCCTGGCAGCAATTGGGATGTTCAAATTTGGAATTAGCGGTAATTTAATGAGCCTGGGAGCTTTGGATTTTGGATTGATTGTGGACGGAGCCGTCATTATTGCTGAAAATTGTTTAAGACGGATTTCAGAAAAGCAGCGCACCCTTGGAAACCAACTCTCCGAAAATGAACGTTTAGAAGAAATCGCCCTTGCTTCCAAGGAAATGCTCCAACCGACTGTTTATGGACAAATCATTATTATGATCGTCTACTTTCCTATCTTAATGCTGGCTGGGATTGAAGGAAAAATGTTTTATCCAATGGCTGTAACAGTGATTTTTGCTTTAATTGCCGCCTTTATTTTATCTTTAACTTTTGTACCGGCCATGATTGCATCATTCGTTTCTACCCATGTCGCAGAGAAAGAAAATGTGATTATCCACGCAGCTAAGTCTTTATATCGCCCGATGCTTGAAAAATCCCTGCATTATCCCTCTCTCCTCACAGCCTCTTCAACCCTGCTGGTTCTCATTTCTTTTTTAATTTTCAAAACGCTTGGACAAGAATTTATTCCCACTTTAGATGAAAAAGATATTGCCATGCATGCGATGCGTATTCCAAGTACATCTCTCAATCAGTCTAATCAAATGCAATTGACACTTGAAAAAGTTCTTATGCAAGAACCTGAGGTGGACTATGTCTTTTCGAAAACAGGAACAGCAGACATTGCTTTTGATACAATGCCTCCCAATGTTTCTGATACTTTCATCATTCTTAAACCCCAAGCTCAGTGGCCTGACCCTAAACTGACAAAAAATGATTTTATTTCACGGATCAAAACAACGTTAGAAAACTTGCCTGGCAATCATTACGAGTTTATGCAACCCATCCAAATGCGATTTAATGAGCTCATCGCAGGGATTCGAGGAGATTTGGCAATCAAAGTTTATGGAGATGATTATGTTGCTTTGGATGAAATAGCTAATCGGATCGCTAAAATTATACGAAGAATTCCAGGCAGCGCTGATTTAAAAATTGCTCAGACACAGGGACAGCCTCTTCTTGATATTACAATCAAAGAAGATGAGATGAACCGGCTTGGATTAAATAGAAAAGATTTAACGGATTTGATTTCAGTTGCAATAGGGGGCGGTAAAGCTGGCGTTATTTTTGAAGGCGACAGGCGCTTTGATATCGTAATTAAGCTTCCAGAAAATATTAGACAGGATATTGCAGCCTTAGAGAACTTGCCTATCACTCTTCCCTCTAAAACAAATTATGCTTCCATCCCCTTAAAAGAAGTGGCCAATCTAGAATTGACTGAAGGAATGAATGAAATTAGAAGGGAAAATGGAAAACGAGTACTGATCGTCCAAACGAATGTAAGAGGAAGAGATGTTGGATCATTTGTAGAAGAGGCAAAAGAGAAAATAGATAGGCAAATTAAATTGCCAGCTGGCTATTGGATCGATTGGGGAGGGCAATTTGAAAATCTATTGTCGGCAAGAAGGCAGCTCTACTTTCTTGTGCCGTTATGCTTTGCCACCATTTTATTTTTGCTTTACACTGCATTCCAAGCTATTACACCTGCCCTATTAGTTTTTAGCGGAGTTCCCTTTGCCATCACAGGTGGCGTTATTTCTCTGTGGCTGCGTGGCTTACCATTTTCCATTTCAGCTGCCGTGGGCTTTATAGCATTATCCGGTATTGCTGTTCTTAATGGCCATGTCATGTTGAATTATATTATTCAACTAATCAAACAAGGGTTATCTAAAAATGAAGCAATTATAGAGGGAGCTCTTACTCGACTAAGACCCGTTCTAATGACAGCATTAGTCGCTTCTTTAGGCTTTATTCCTATGGCCCTTTCAACTGGGACCGGAGCAGAAGTGCAAAGGCCTCTAGCTACCGTGGTCATTGGAGGAATCATAAGTTCTACACTTTTAACTCTTTTTGTATTACCCGCTCTTTGTGCTCTCTTCTTGAAAGATCCAATTAAAGGAAATAATCTTTGAGTTGTATGTCAGTTTCATTTATTATCTATAATTAAAATAATAAGCTACTTTAATTACAATATTAATTATTTCTAGGTAAATATGAATGTAAATCTAAGTCCGTCAGCTATCTCTTCTCCTTTATTGAAGCCATTAAATAATAGTGCAATTTCTGAAATGACAAAAAAGGTTTTGCTTGTAGCCATCCCACTTATCGCCCCATGGGTTTATTTTTTGTAGTGAGGAAAGTTTTTCAAAATCGCGCTGAAAACATACAAAATACTGAACAACCTGCACGACCGATTGGGATTCAGCCTTTAATTAATGTTGCTACAAAGTGTAATCGACTGAGGAGTCAAATAATGGCTACAATCAATGCGACTAAAGAAATTAGCCTGCTTCATTCTGCTAAAATTTTTATTAATATTGAGTGCAACAATAGACGTTTTAGCCAAGATCGTATCATCAGTGGAATAAGTTCCTTTCATATGCCTAAATCTCATATCAATATTCTTGTCATTAATCCTATATTATTTGAGGCAAAAGTATTTTTAGGAGTGGAAAATGTAGATAGATTTAATTCAAAGTGGGTAGCTTTGCTAAAAGATAATGAGGGTGTATTTCGCCAAGCGGGCGGTTCAATCGAATGCTCGCACATTAATGGTACTTATCAAATGTCCGAGCCTACTTCAAAAGGGCGCAGTATAGACCCAGGCCACCTACAGGAATATTTTAATATCGTTTTAGAAAGAATGGGAAGAGAAACTGCCCCTCAGCTTGACGACCAACAAAATTTTATTTAATATAAAGTTATAATGTCTAAGATAAGATTTTTTTTCCAGATCATAAAAAAATGGGATAATTTCCCCAAGCAATTCCCAAATTGCTCATATAATTTATGGTCCGACTTATGTCAGCTTTGAATTAGCTCTTTTCTATCACCAATGGATCCCTGAGGCTGTTTACACAACAATGAGCGCCACTTCTAAACGAGCCAAACAATTCGATACTCCGTTAGTCATGTTTCGATATGTTCACGTGCCTGCTCGTTTCTATTACTTGGGTGTGCAAAGAGTGGACATACAGCGGGCAGAGCAAGTTCAGCTCGTTTTATAAGTCAATGCAGGGCGGATTTTAGACACTACTTTTACTAAAATCTCTTAAAATATAAAAAGTGGTTGTAAGTTTTATTATTTCTCTTAGCTTCGTTAATGCTTTTGTTTAAAACCATGATTTGAGTAGCAATATCTTAGCTAATGTAGCCATCTTTTGTAAAAAGGGGGCGCACGCCCCCTTTTATCACTATATATTGCTAACGGCCACAAGCGCCTCTGCACTTACTCGACCAAAGCCATATCTATTATCCCATCCTTGCTCATTTGAGTTTTCAGGAGGATTCTTTCTGGCTGTATCGATCACAAGCTTTCTAATCGTGTCGATATCTAAATCTATATTCCGTTCCTTAGCTATTCCTAGAATACGAGCGACAAGTCCTGTGACCACGGGAGAAGCCATGCTTGTTCCCGACATTCTTGTTAGGCCTGTTTTAGTGGTCGAATTTGCTGCCCATACATCATGTCCGGCAGCGCTAACTTCTGGTTTGAAATCTCCTTTTCTTGTGGGCCCTGATCCCGAAAAATAGGAAATAGGCTGTCCTGGCCTATGAGCGTCATAGGAGGCAACGGTAATCGTTTTTTTTCCAGTCGATATAGACCCTAAAGTGCTTAAAGGGTCATCAGCATTAAAACTGGATGGACCATTGTCGTCTCGCTCAATCCAAGCATCATATTTGCCATCTTTTATTATTTTACCAAGAAGCCTAATAGTCCATGCCCCTGCTGTAGAGTAGGTAGGATCTTGAAAAATATGGACAACATGGTCACCATTATCCGGATCCTGTTTATGAGCTACATAAGCAAAAAGTTTTCCATTGTCCCAAATTCCCCCATTTTGGCCTAGCGCAACTTTTGTGCTAAGTGAATTATTGGGTGAAATAATTTCAACTTCTAATTCATCTTTGTTTGAGTACCAAATTTCCATTTCATTGTGTGTTCTATCAAAATTACTAATTTTCCACTGAATATCAATTGTCTCATCCTGGGCTATAGTTCCTGACTTGTGAATTTTATCTGCATAGGCGTTGGCTGCAGCTACGACGATGGCTCGATTACTCTTTTCTTGCAAAAGCGCATCAAAGGCCATCTCAACAGGATTTGTGCCATCATGCGGCCCTCCATTGGTACCCAAACTTAGATTAACTACACAAGGTGTATTTCCAGCTTGATCGAATATATATTTTACAGCCTCGATAACCCTAACAGAATCACCAAAGTCGCGATTTAAAACGTCTTCGACAGTTCGGTCGGCTTCGCTTGAAATATTGACAAATATAAGTTTAGCTTTCGGAGCCACACCAGGATTAGGACCGCTGCCAGCGGCAATATCCATCACATGGGTGCCATGCTCTTCACTATCAACACTATAGCCTAATTTCTTGTAAGGATTTGAGCTGCTTAAGGCATTATTAATTTGTGCCTCGGTAAAAACAGTCCCATAACCATGAGGACTATTTGGATTTGCTCCTTGGCTTTGATCCCAAATGGAAAGCAGCCTCGTTCGGCCAGAGGAAGTTTTAAAATTAGAATGATTAAAATCTCCTCCGTAATCAACAATGCCAACTATTGTTCCTTTTCCGGCTTTTTTGATCATTTCACTTGTAACATTTCCTTGAGGAATTGAGAGGCCCATTTCTTTGATAGTTTCTTTTAAAGCTGGTCGAATGGCTTCAGTCACTTTTAAGCTTAGCACAAAACTTTGAGAGTTAATAAATTCAAAACGATTGAAAGATACTCTCCCTGTCACTATCCATTGATCGCCATTAGGAATTGGAATAGCTACTCCAGGTTGAACTTCACTAAGATTATTCCATTTTGCTAAATCATTAATTCTTCCTACAACTGGAATTAGCCCCTTATCTGCTGTTTTAAATTTTGGCTTTTTTTGGATAACTTCTTGAATATGCTGGTAATATTGATATCTAGGATCAAGATTTGGATCTGAACTTGTCGGGACGTACTTTAGCTCATTCATAACTACTCCTAAACGGTTAAATCGCTCAAAAGGCACCATACCTTTTTTTTACAAAATAAAAAATAAAATAAGTTTTATTATTTAGCAAATAATTAATTTTTTTTTGATTACTTTCGATATTGTGACAGCAATATCAGCTTTGAGTTATGACAAGAGGTACTAGATATAGACCTGTGGCATACATAGTGGCTCAGTACTCAAGGCAGGCCAGTGGATCTCCAGACAAAACATTAAGCATTGGTCTTTCGGAATAGAAAATGAATACAAAAGAGATAGCTTTGCTAAAAGATAATGATGGCGTATTTCTCCAATTGGGCGGTTCAATCGAATGCTCGCACATTAATGGTACTTATTAACCTGAATGTCCGAGCCTACTTCAAAAGGCGCAACTTAGACCCAAACAACTTACAGAATACTTAAAATTATCCCTCAGCTTGACGACCCAAAAAATTTTATATAAAAAATAATACACCTTTTTAAGTTTCTATATTTTTGTTGATTCGGCGGTATTTCAAATTACGCGTTTTACCAATCCGTTCAATTAATTTTTTTTCAATTAATGTATTAAGCCATCTTTGGGCAGTGGCACGAGAAATAGAAAATTTATTTACCACTTCCTGAGATGTAATTTCATTTTGAATATAGAATAAATTTAAAATACTTTGTTCAGATTGCGAATTTACTGAAGTTGATCTAAAAGTTTCTCTGGGCAAAATGCACTTAATAAAATTTGCTCCTTCGATAATTTGAGGCTTTTCAAGTCCCCAAACTTCATAGCTTTTAAATATATTAATGAAACCAGTTCCCATTCTTTCTACCAGCCCTAACTCTCGAAAAATTTTACAAATTGCAGGATTGCGCAAATAGGTAAGTCCCTTTAATAATTGATCTTGTTGAATAGGGCCTGAAAAATCCCCCGGACTAAAAAATTCTAAACGATCATCAAAAATGGATATTTTGGATGGCGCCTTGATATGATAATTACGATGGACCAATAAATTAATTAGAGCTTCTCTTAATGCCACTTCTGGGATTTCTAGTTTTTCATCTCTCGTAGTTCCTGTAATATAAAATGACTTTGACAGACGGCTGAGAATAAAATGATGGGCCTGTTGAAATTGATTTAAAAGAGTTCCTTCACAATCAATCGATGCAATCGCATCTCTTCCTTCTACCCCCCGAAAATGACTCACAATAATCATCGCTTCAGAAAGAAAAGATTGAGGAGATTTTCCAAAATTTAATATTCCTGCATGAGTAGGAAATAATTCAGAATGCTCCTCGACCACCAAAGAATAAGAACGTAATACGTCCTGGGTTACTTTCGCTGAGGCCTGGTTTTTCCTGTTGTCCAGAAAGTTTTGAATCAATTGTTGATCAAGATTGCTTAAAGTAGCGTTATAAACAGGAAGCTTTTCAAAATCAATTCTATGGGATTGCCATTTTAGCTCTTCAATCATAGTAGGTGTGGCATGGACGGTGCTTCGTCCAATACGGACATAGGTTCCTTTCTCTAACCCTTCGCATTTTCTAAAATAAGGCTTGTTCATGCCGGATGAAACTGTAATAATTAATACAGTCTTATCACCAAATACTTGTGTTGATAGCAAAGGTATTATTGGAGGATAGCAGGCTTCATAAATAGACTGGTCTAATGACTCTAGTAGCTTGCTTATAATATCGTCGGAAAGCCCTATTATTGTCCGATCATCATCAACTCCCAGTACAAGCTTTCCTCCTTTTTGGTTACAAAAACCAATAATCGTTTTAATGATTTGTTCCTTTTTTGGAACTTCTCTTTTAAATTCCAAAAGAGCTGATTCTGATTCCGGATATCTAAATAATTTCATATGCCCTCATTTGCATCATAAAAAAATAATAAGTATGACTTTCAATCACCGCTCTGGTTCGCCTATTTTAATAACAGAATTTGAATTTTCTGATTTTTTCCAATTCTTCTATGAGCTAAAGATGACTTAATCCCAAATGGATAGGAATACATTTAACTTTAAAGATTTTGTAAAAGAGATTTTTCTGTCATTAAATTTAAAGAATTTTATATATGTAGGTCACTAACTCTTTTCCACTGAAAAATGGCATTTTTTCCTCTACTTCGCTTCAGTTACAATTTTAGTGTTCCCTTTACTGACAAGTAAAAAGATCTCACAAAGGAAATCGTATGTTTAAATTACTAACCACTTTTAGCCTCATGGCTATAAGCTGTCTTCTTTCGGTACCATCGGAAGCTGCTTATCCCAATCAATATCAGGCTCCGCGTTTCATTAACCAACAGCCTTGCGATTGTTACTCCCCTACTTACTGCCCGCAACCGTGCCTCCCCCAGTGTGGGCCTCCAGGACCTTGCGGTCTCCCGGGTCCATGTGGTCCTCAAGGTCCGCAAGGATGCCCTGGTGAATGCGGTCCTCAAGGCCCACAGGGATGCCCTGGCGAACGCGGTCCTCCAGGTCAACCAGGATGCCCTGGTGAATGCGGCCCTCCGGGGCAGCCAGGATGCCCTGGTGAACGCGGCCCTCCAGGTCAGCCAGGATGTCCTGGTGAATGCGGTCCTCAAGGACCTTGCGGCCCCTGCGGACCCCGAGGCCCTTGCGGTGAATGTGGGGCGCCTGGTCAATGCGGACCTATGGGTTACCCAGGAGAAAATGGACCCGTTGGTCCCCAAGGTCCTGCCGGAGTGCCAGGCCCAGCCGGAGCTCCTGGCGAGCAAGGCCCGCAAGGCCAGCCCGGCCAGCCCGGTCCTGTTGGTCCTGTTGGACCTGCCGGAATGCCTGGCCCTGCCGGAGTTCCTGGTGAACAAGGCCCTCAAGGGCTGCCAGGCCAGCCTGGTCGTGTAGGACCTGTAGGCCCTGCCGGAATGCCTGGTCCTGCCGGAGCTCCTGGTGAGCAAGGTCACCCAGGTCAAGCTGGACCTCCAGGCCCAATAGGCCCTCATGGACAACAAGGAATTCAGGGACCTATCGGTCCTCAGGGTGAATCGGGTCCTCAAGGCCCAAAAGGTGATACAGGCATACAAGGACCCAGGGGCGAGCCTGGTCTTGGAGGCCCACGTGGAGAAGTCGGACCTATGGGACCTCAAGGAATGAGAGGCCCTCAAGGAATTCCCGGCGAGCAAGGGTGCAAAGGCGATTTAGGCTGCCAGGGTGAATGCGGTTGTCCTGGTCCATGCGGCCCAGCAGGCCCATGCGGACCTTGTGGACCATGCGGCCCTGGTATCTGCGGAGCTTTAAGCACATCAACTAGCGTGTGCCAGCAAGTATGTGCAAATAGCGGAGTAAGCAGCGTGTATATGGAACCAAGTGTTGAGTTCGGCGGCATAAGATTTGACCAGAGTGGCGTTTCTCTACCGACCAGAGGCTTGTACCAGGTGACGTATGGCGTCGCAATACAAGGTTCTTCCAGAAGCAATGGGGCGGCACGGTTCCAGCTTACTTTGAGCTCTCAAAATGATGGAGCACGGGTTGTGCAAGGAAGTGCTTTATCTGTAGCACCTAACAGACAATTGGCTACTGTGTCGGTTCTTGTATCTACACAAACAGATGGTTCTTACTTACAGATCCATAATGTTAGTTCGGATCCATCCGGCAGACCTGTACCAGTCGTTTTAAATGCTAATGGAGGCGTAAATGCTTTCATTAACGTGGTTAAATTGCAGTAATCAATTTCCTGATTTCAATTGCAAAAAACCCTCTAGCGCAAGCTCGAGGGTTTTTTTTTACCTTGCTATCAAATCCGCCGGTTTTTAAGAGTATTTGAAAAGTTTTAAAATTCGTATGAAATTTTTTCTTGACTTTTTGCAAAATAATTCTATGGTATTGCCTTAATGAAGAGAAAATTTTAAAACCATGAGAGGCAATGAAAAAACCTAAACGACCTGTATTTTACATGCTTGTATTTACCGGTCTGATCCTCTTTCTCTTTCTAGCCATGCAGGTTGTAATCCTTTTTGAATTTCAGGATTATATCGCCTTTCTTTTTCCAAAAGGGATCATTGGCGTAAAGGAAAGAAACCTTCTTCTCATCATTCAAGCCTTGATGCTACTGGTCGTCATTCCAGTCTATGTGCTTACCTTTATTTTTTCCTGGAGATACCGGGCCGACAACCCTCAAGGGGTGTATGATCCCGACCTGATCGACAATGTATTCGCCGAAATCATCTGGTGGGGCTTTCCATTGATCATGACTCTAATTGTCGGCGTGCTGACATGGGTAAAGACAGCGGAGCTGGACCCCTTTAAACCAATCGAATCTGAATACAAGGAAATGACCATCCAAGTGGTGGCCTTGCAATGGAAATGGTTATTCCTCTATCCAGAAGAAAAAATTGCAAGCGTGAATTTTTTACATATTCCCGTAAATGTTCCTGTGCGCTTTGAAATTACAGCCGACGCCCCCATGAATTCTTTTTGGATCCCTTCTTTAGGCGGGCAGATCTATGCGATGCCCAAAATGAGATCTGTCCTGAATTTAATCGCCAATGAAGAAGGCGACTTCATGGGCTCTTCTGCTAATTTGAGCGGAGAGGGCTTTGCAGATATGCATTTCATTACCCGCGCCTCACAAGAACAAGAATATCTGCATTGGATCCAGGCAGCCCAAGGCTCTTCACATGGACTTGACTTTAACATGTATGAACAATTGGCAAAGCCAAGCATCGCTTCACCAGGCGAACTTTTTAAACTGCAAGACGGCAACCTATTTCAGCAAATTATTAATAAATACATGCATCCCATGAAAGAGATTTAGATGTTCGGCAGATTAAATTTAGAGGCATTTAAGCACGAAGGCAGCCAGGATTTTGCTGTTATCATGGCACTATTGACAGGATTAGGGCTTATAGGCCTCATCACTTATCTTAAACGTTGGAAATGGCTTTGGAATGAGTGGTTGACCACGGTCGATCATAAAAAAATTGGCCTTATGTACATGGTCATAGTGCTTTTGATGTTTTTAAAAGGTTTCAGCGATGCTCTAATGATGCGCCTTCAGCAGGCTCTTGCGGTGGGGGATTCCCAAGGCTTCATTTCTGCCACACATTTTCAAGAAATTTTTTCCGCCCACGGCACAACCATGATCTTTTTTGTCGCTATGGGGTTTGTATTCAGCCTCTCCAATCTGATCATCCCTCTGCAAATTGGCGCACGGGATGTGGCCTTTCCTTTTTTGAACGCCTTGAGCTTCTGGCTATTTGCCGCAGCTTCTACATTAATGGTAGTCTCCCTTGGCATTGGCAAGTTTTCAACTACCGGATGGCTTGCCTACCCTCCTCTTTCCGGTATCGAATATAATCCTAACGAAGGAGTGGATTACTGGTCCTGGGCGGTACAAATTTCAGGGGTTGGGACCACGCTTTCAGGAATTAATTTTCTTGTCACCATCTTAAAAATGCGCTGCCCTGGCATGACTTTTATGAAAATGCCGATCTTTGTCTGGAGCGTGCTGTGTTCTATGATCCTGGTAATCTTTGCCTTTCCCATTCTTACCGCTACGGTTTCCATGCTATCTCTTGACCGCTACCTTGGAATGCATTTTTTTACAGCAGGCGGGGGAGGCAATCCGATGATGTATGTCAATCTTATTTGGGCATGGGGCCATCCTGAGGTCTATATTTTAATTTTGCCAGCTTTCGGAATCCTGTCGGAAGTCGTACCTACATTTTCTGAAAAAAGGCTATTTGGATATGTTTCAATGGTATGGGCGCTTGCCTTGATTACTTTCTATTCTTTTGTCGTTTGGCTGCATCATTTTTTTACTATGGGGGCGAGCCCTTATGTCAACGCAACATTTGGAATTTTGACCATGATCATTGCGATCCCAACGGGTGTGAAGATCTTTAATTGGCTTTTTACCAAATTCAGAGGGCGAGTCCACTTTACTTCCCCCATGCTGTGGTTCTTCGCTTTTTTATTGAATTTTACGGTAGGCGGCATGACCGGCATTTTACTTTCCTCCCCCCCGGTAGATTTTCAGGTGCATAACAGCTTATTTTTAATAGCTCATTTCCATGGAATGGTGATCGGAGGCTTCCTTTTCTGCATGTTTGCAGGATTCACGTACTGGTTTCCAAAGTTCACCGGTTTCTTTCTTGACGAAAGGTTAAATAAATATGCTTTCTGGTGCTGGCTTTTCGGCTTTTTGCTGGCCTTTATGCCTTTATACCTGCTTGGATTTATGGGGGCGACAAGAAGGCTTGATCATTATCCGGCGGAAACGGGTTGGCATCCTTTATTCATCCTGGTTGGGATTGGGGCCCTCATTATACTGGCCGGGGCAACGATCCAATTCTTAGGCTTATTTTGGAGCATCAAAAATCGAAAGCAGAATTGGGACCATAGCGGCGGGGATCCCTGGAACGGCAGGACTTTGGAATGGACCACTCCCTCGCCCCCTCCCCATTATAATTTTGCGGTCATTCCGACCGTCGACCAGCTCGATCCGTTTTGGGCGATTAAAAGAGGGCAGGCCCCCGATCAGCAAATGGGCTATGAAGATATCCATATGCCTAAAAATACCGCCATGCCTATGTATATAGGGCTTTTTAGCTTTATGTTTGGTTTTGCGATGACCTGGCATATTTTTTGGCTCGCTCTTATCAGCCTTGCGGCCCTTTTAGTCTGCATGATTATCCGCCTTTCAGGTAGGGATGAGCATGCATTGATTTCGGCTGAGGAAGTAAAAAATGAAGATACTCATTTAAGAGGGGTTAAAAGCTTCTATGAATGATTCTTTGACGATACACCACGCTCCCGAACCTTATCCCGATACAAGCATTCCTGATCCCCATCAGGATACTTTTTTTAAGACCACGCTCGGTTTTTGGATGTATCTGATGACCGACTGCCTTTTATTCGCTACTCTGTTTGCTACCTATGGGGTACTTTTTCCCGAAACTTTTGGCGGCCCCTCCGCAAAAGATATTTTCAGCCTTCCGCTTGCTTTCACAGAGACGATGATCTTACTGTTCAGCAGCGTGACCTGCGGGTTTGCTCTGCTCTCGGCAGTTAAAAATAACAAAAATTTGGTTATTAGTTGGCTTGGCATTACTTTCTTGCTGGGAACTGTATTCATGGGTATGGAAGTGCAGGAATTTACCCACTTGGCCAGCAAGGGCAATAACTGGCAGCGCAGCGCTTTTCTTTCCTCTTTTTTTACCCTCGTGGGAACGCATGGACTGCATGTTTCTATCGGCCTTTTATGGATCATGGTCATGGCGGGCCAGCTTCTTTTTCAGGGAATCACAACCGAGACGTTTCGCCGGCTGGTGATTTTCAGCCTATTTTGGCACTTTCTCGATCTGGTATGGATTTTTATTTTTACTTTTGTCTATTTGCTGGGAGTTATAATTTGAAAAGAAAGGATTATCAATGAGTTCTGAAATTAGTCTAGCCCAAATTCAAAAAGAATGGCATGGGACCCTTAAATCTTACTTAATAGGATTTTCCGCGTCCCTTTTGTTGACGCTGGCCTCTTTTTTTCTTGTCATTACACGGTACCTTTCGGGAAAGTCGCTCATCTATGCGGTTATCGGGTTGGCTTTTGCCCAGGCAATCTGCCAGCTGAAATTTTTTTTGCATTTAGGGCAAGAGGCGAAGCCCCGCTGGGAATCGCTTATTTTTTATTTCATGATCCTTATTTTGTTGATTATCGTGTTAGGATCGCTTTGGATTATGCATGACCTTAACGAACGGATGATGTCACATGATTAATTATTATTTAATGACCAAGCCTGGCATTATTATGGGAAATCTATTTACTTTGGCCGCAGGGTTTTTACTCGCATCAAAAGGTAATATTGATTTCAAATTATTTTTTGCGGTACTAACAGGCCTCACATTCGTAATCGCCTCGGCATGCGTTTTTAATAACTATATTGACAGGGACATTGATCAAAAAATGGAGCGGACTAAGAACCGTGCCCTGGCAATGGGCCTTATTGAGGGGAAAAAAGCGCTTTTATTTGGGACTGCCCTGGGAATTATCGGTGGACTGGTCCTCTTTTTTTTCACCAATCTTTTAACACTAGTTGTCTCGGCCTTTGGGTTTTTTATTTACGTTATTCTATATAGCATTTGGAAATCGCGCACTATTTATGGAACAGCCATAGGAAGCATTGCTGGTGCGGTCCCTCCGGTCGCTGGCTATTGTGCGGCAAGCAACCAATTAGATGCAGGGGCGCTTATCTTATTTTTAATGCTTGTTTTATGGCAGATGCCTCATTTTTTTTCGATAGCTATTTTTCATTTAAAAGATTACACAGCGGCTGGCATTCCTGTACTGCCAGTTGAAAGAGGCATGCTAAGGACGAAAATCCACATGACAATCTACATCACGTGCTTCCTCGCCGCAGCTACCCTTCTCACCATTCTAAACTATACAGGTTATGTCTACTTGGTTGTTGCCGTTGGAATTGGATTGGCTTGGCTGGGGCTTTGTTTGAAAGGTTTCAACAGCACGAATGATACCCTATGGGGGCATCAAATGTTTCGCTTGTCCCTTGTGCTGATCACAGCCATTTGCTTTGTGATCCCCTTTGATATTCAATCCTAATCAAATCTCTCTGTGGCTATTGTAATCGTGGTTTTTAAAAACTAAAGCCACAGAGATCACAGAGCACACAGAGAGATATTTTTTGCTTATCGATCGCGTCGCCGTTCAGCCTGCCGCTGCTCATATCGGCGGTCGTCTATCCGGCGGTCCACCTGCCGCCTCATGTTCACGGCATCATTTCTTTTAGCTTCATGCCGCTGAATTTCTGCCCCACGTTGCTCGACAGCTGATTCCTGCCTTTGAGCCGCATCGACCGACTCCTGAACGCTTTTTTCCTGGCGATGCAATTCATCCACCTTCTTTTGCTCTCTATTTTCCTCGTCTTTTTTTTCCTGATCAGCTTTTTGCTGTCTCCACCATTCCTGGCGGCGCGCTTCCCATTCAGCATCGTCAATGGTGTGGGCAGCTTTAGTCTTATGGGCGGGGGTTGCAGCAGATAAGGGAATAAATGCAACCAGAGCTCCAAAAATTATCAAAGATAAATGCAATTTCATAAATTTCTCCTTTTACAAAATGCTCAACCCGCTCCCGAAACCACAAATAAATCTTGCTGGTATTTGGGGAGCTGGTCGAAATAAGAAACAGGAACTTTAAATAATGAGGCCAATAACTCGTTCGGGTACGCTCCGAGACAGCCAGACAAGCCTATGTCCGAGGGAGCCGAGTGATTAAAAAAAATAGCAAAAGAAGCCTGTTCAGCCCCTGTATTTTCAATATGATGCAAGTAGCCTTTAGGTAAAAAACTCATATCGCCAGCTTTCATATCAAAAGTATCTACATTTTGAACCGGAGAAAATAGGGTTATGCGGGCCTTGCCGCTAATCAGATAGTTCAACTCATGGGCATTTGGATGCCAATGTGGTTCTCGCGCGCCTTGAGGTTCTAATTGCAGGCTATACATTGAAAGCCCCTCTAAAGAGGGCATCAAAAAGGCGTTGCTCATCCTGACCCATCCCCCTTTATTTTTAATCTGGGGCTGAGTTGATCCGATATTCATCTTCAGGCGGTTTGTCATCCAACTGATTTCTTCCCTATAGGGATTATCACTTTCGGCGATAAAGACTGGAGGAAGGGCTGCTTTGAGATCAATAAAAAATGAAGGTTCTACCTTAAAAGTTTCCCCTAGAATTGACGGAGGCATCACAGCAATCGAACTGGAAAGATTGAGATCTTCAGGCGATCCATGGTTGAAGCAGACAAGCATTTCAAGAGGGACATTTCCAGTATTTTCAATGTGATGGATTGAACCCATGGGGACAAAGGCAAGGGTTCCAGGCTCGATAATAAAGGTATCATGTGCTGCTCCAGGGCTAAAAACGGTCATCAGAGCCCTTCCTGCAACACAATAACTTAATTCGTGCGCATTCGGATGCCAGTGAGGCTCTCTAAAACCTTTTGGAGAAAGTCTCAGATAGGAAAGGGACATGTCCCTTAGTACTGGAAAATTGAACTGAGTCGCATCGGTACGGCTTCCCCCTGGCACGGATTGTTGAGGCGGCGTTGAATTCAAATGAAATAAATGAGAAGAAGCCATCATTTCCCCCTTTTATTGACCCTATATCAGAATTTATCCTTATTAAAAAAGAAAATTACCGCAAGTAAAGGATGCGAAGGCGAAGTGAGAATTGTCAAAAAATATTATTTAGATTATTAGCTATTATAAACAGGAGTTATAATGCTTGCTCCCATCCCTATGCTCAATAAAGAAGAAGTTAAACAGACTTTAGATAAAATTTTTGAATTGCGCCCTTTTTGGTCTCTAAGGCATCCAAATTTTTTCTCGCTAGGGACCGCTTTATACCTGGATAAGCAAGATCCCGCATCCAAATTGTACGATAGCTTCGTCCAATCGAATAATTACTTCTTAAGGCTGCATTTTGCCATGCTTTATGATCGTCTACTTGAGACCCTTAAAAATGAGCTAAAGCAGGAGGTTCAATATGAACCTACCTTGTCCCTGCCAGGCTTTCATATTTTTCTGGCTAGCCAGGAATTTGTTGAAAAAGGAGCCAGCATCCATTTCGATCTTCAATTTAAAAAAACGAGCTGGTCGCACTATAAAGAAGTGAAGGATTCACGCCCTCTAAGCTTTACCCTTGCCTTAGCCCTTCCACGTTTAGGAGGAGGGCTCAATTATTGGAATAAAACTTTTGATATTGCTCATCCATTCCCTATTGAAGAAACTGCCCAAAAGCTTCCTAAATATTATGTCCCTTACGAAACAGGAAAAATAGTTCTGCACGAAGGAATGCTAATGCATCAAATTGCACCCGCCAAAGAATTCTTTGAGGAGGACAAGCGGATTACCCTGCAAGGCCACGCCTTATTTTGCGATGGATGCTGGCGCGTTTATTGGTAGTTGAGCGTTTGGTAAGGCTGCAACCCATTCTGACCATTTCTGATCAAAAAGAGGGACTTCTTTACAATAGCGGTAGAAATTTTTAATAAATTCAAACCTTTTTTTGAGCACCGAATCCCTGATTGTATTTCTCTGCCAGTGAGTTAGATCCGTTCCTCCAAGCAGTTTTTGGCGTGACAAAATATCCATTAGGGCCACACTTTGTGCGTTTTTCATGATATCGTAGACAGTCATAAATGTCGTGGTCCGCCCCTTGCCTGCTTTACAATGGACATGGACCCAATCATTCGTACCAAGACTTTTAATTAGCGCAACATACTGATCAACCGTTGCGTCAGAAGGTGCATTATGATCGGCTACGGGCAAACGGATATAGGTATGGCCTAAAGACTCCACAAGCTCTTTTTCAGTCTGGACAAGGTTTTTTCCAAATTCGTGAGAAGAGATGGGCGAATTTTTCATCGCTAAGCCTTCTTTCTTAATCTGTTCGAGGCGTTGTTGTTCGTCTCTTTCAATCTCATTTAGTGTTTTTCCACTATTGCCTCGATTCTCCTGTCCATCAGTCCAGCTAATTGCTGTCCCATTGACAATCAAGTGAGACTCCTGACGAAGATCCAATACAATGATACGGACGTTCGGTAGTTTATGGGTCAAATAAACAAAAGCTTTTTCGTTGAATTGAGCGCTACCTGATACTTGTAAATTATTAAGCCCTAAAAGATTGGTGGAGGGGTCGGAAATACTTTTTTTGGTTGTGCGCCAATTCCTTGGTAGTTCTTCGAATTCATAAGAAGGGGAATCAATCATCGGAAAAACAGGCGATGCATCCGCGAGATTAACAAAAGATTGCAGCATAATAATCCCTGTAATTACTAAATTTAATATTCTTTTCATTTACATCTCTCCATACTTATAAAAACAATATTATAAGTTAATGTTAAAAAGAAAGCATTAGATGTTTATTAAGATTTTGTTAAGAAAACTCCTTTACAAGTAAAATGGCGACACCATCCAAGCGGCCTGTCTCTCCTATCAAAGTAGGAAAAATGGCTGATTCAAGCAATGGGTGGAGAGCTAAGTAATCATTAAACGCGTAAACTTCTTCCGCTTCATGATGGCTAGGATAGCCAACTTTATCACCTTTTGGGATCATATTATCAATTAGAATTAGCGTTCCAGGACGGGAAAGGTGAATGGCCCATTCCAAATAAAGCGCATTCCCCTCTTTATCAGCATCAATAAAAATAAAGTCGAAAGGAGGAGGCGAGCTAGCAGCAGCTTCGGCTAATAAATCGATTGCCAACCCTTGCCTGATTTCGACATTTTTAGAAAGACCGGCCTGCTCGATATGCTCTTTGGCGATTTCAACATGGAGGGCATTTTTTTCAAAAGCCAATAAATAGCCCTCCGGAGGAAGGGCTCTGGCTAAGCAAATGGTGCTATACCCCCCTAAAATACCGATCTCAAGAATGCGGCGGGCCCCCTGAATTTTGGCGAACATAAAAAGCAGCCTTCCTAAATGAATTGAGACCTGGATGGGAGGTAGCCCTTTTTTCTCAGCTTCCGTTCTGATTGCATGAAGAAGAGGATCTTCTTTTCCAAAACGACGGTCGAAATAGTTTTTTATTTCCAGGGAATTGGAAAGAGTTTCATGTGTCATTTAATTAAAACTTCATAAATATAAGGCCAATACTTTCCTGTTAAAAAAAATGTCCCGGTACTTTCGCGGTAGGCAATCCCGTTTAAAACACTTTCTGGGTCTAAATTTGCCTTTTCGGCCGGCGTAAGGAGATGCGATGCATCGATCATGCCGGTCACTTTTCCAGTCTGCTTGTCAATGCGGTAGATAAAGTCCTTTCCCCATCTATTGGCAAACAGAACAGGACCGGCGCAAACTAAGTCGTTGAGATAGTCGATATTTCTTCCATCCATATGAACATTCAAGGCTCCGTCAATTTTAAAATTAACAGGGTCCCTTCGGAAAAGCAAAGATGATCCATTGCTCATCCAAAATCTGTTTAATTCCTGATCATAACATAACCCCCACCCTTCGCCGGTATAAGGAAATATTTTAAGTAGATCAAAACTTTCTTTAGAGTAAACCAAAGCGGACTTTTCTTTCCATGTGAGCTGGACCAGCCGGTTGTTCGCCAATGCTAAGCCTTCTCCAAATAAATGAGAAGGGAGATTAAGAAGCCTGGTTATTTTCCCATCCTTCAGATCGATTTGCCGCACACTAGACCGGCCGTACAAGCCTGTGCTTTCATAAAGTACATTTTTATCTTCATCAATGGCCAAGCCTTGCGTAAACGCATTGGAAGCATGAGGAATTTTTCTAATGATAGATGGAATAAGCACTTCAATTTCAGAAAATAGAAAAGAAAAGTTAAAAAAACAAAAAAGAATGAAGAATTTTTTGCTATAGTAAACTGAATTTGATGGCATGTATATTAGTTCTTTATTAAATTGACTAATTAAAATGAGATATGTAAGATAGCCCACTATTTACTTTAGTGGTTTAACATCCTATCGTAGATAAGTATTATATAAACAAATACAAATAAAATAAACAGGAGCCTTATGACCCTATTAACTGCTGTGCAGAATCAAATGTCTTATTACTATGAAAATCTTCCTGAGCAAATTCCGCAATCCCTGCTCACAAGCTTCGCAACCGCTTTTGTCATTCGGTCAGTCACTAGAAGCGACCCCAAACTTGGTTTAATAGCAGGCGCAGTCTCTATGAGCGCATCGTTGATCCATGCTCTGGCGGCACCCATATTTAAATATGTGGTTGTTAATGATTCATTAACTTGGAATCAGGAAATGGCTCGCGGGACTATGGCCATTATCGGAGCAGGTTATGTCGAGAAAGCTCTGGTAGGTACTGCCAATCCATTTGAATATTTATTTGTTGATGTAGCTATTCATGCCTTACGCTTATACACTGGATCGATTAATCTCCATCTTAGAAATAGTATTCCGATGGTGATATATCCTATCATTCCTTCCATTCCCAGTGTACCCGCCTAACTGCTAATGAAGCAGGCTGGATTGCAGCCTGCTTCAATATTCAGATAGGCGTATCTATGACCAAATTTATGAATAGAATAAGAAATCAAACACAAAGACACAGAGTCACAAAGGCACTAAGAGGGTGCAATTAATAGCCCCTTTTTTTCTGTCATTGATGATTTTTCTGTGTGTCTTAGGGCCTTTGTGTTCAATTAATACGTCTTTAGTTGGCTCTTAAAACACCCATTTCTTGTAGCATTGCAATTAGGAATTTCGGCCGGATTTCCCCTTGCTCTGTCTCAAGACTTTCT
The DNA here is from genome assembly GCA_013695355.1 of Candidatus Protochlamydia sp. Classification (GTDB taxonomy): domain Bacteria; phylum Chlamydiota; class Chlamydiia; order Chlamydiales; family Parachlamydiaceae; genus Protochlamydia. The sequence continues at coordinate 55,775 of JACDAQ010000007.1, read as the reverse complement.
CCATTAATGCTTGCGAACATCATTAATTCTTCTTCCATTAGAGCTTTTTCCGCATCGGGAACAGGCTGTCTTTGAATCCAATTTTGCCACCATACATATATCTCTGCCTTAGGGAGTTGAGCTGTCCCAATCGTCGTTTTCAAACGCTGCAGAATCGTGTTTTGCTCATACCCATTTACCCATACTTGATCAATTGCCACCTTATACCAGCGCCACACTTTCCATGATTCAACAGGGTTTAAATTGGGGTTTTTTTCCACTTGCATTCTTGGCATTTCACTGCCTTGCCAGAATGTCTTTTCCAGTGCCTTATTGAAGGGTTTGCACATTATTTCGCTAGAGGGGGGTACATAGGCCGCCTCATCATTAAGAGCTCCCTGATGTGGAATGCCAAACCTTGGGCCGGCCTTAGTTAAATTAATCAAAGTGTCATAATTGTGGACATCGTTCATATTCATAAAAGTTTTATAAAGCTGAAAAATAGGTGAAGATTTCCAAAAATTATCATAAATCTGTTGAAAAATGGCGATCCGTTCCTGCTGCAGACAAGCCAGCAGGCGCCACTCAAAAGGCACCCCTGCAGTATGGGAAATCATGTTTGAAAAGAGTTCCTCTATCACCCTAAATGCACCAGGTCCGCAATATTCTCCCCCTTCAATACCTAAAGTGATCAGGTAATCGGCCTGTGTCATCTCATCTAAATTTGCCAATTCTTGCGCAAGATAAAGCAAATAAGCTTCTACCATTTGAAAATTTTGAGGCCTACCCTGAAGAATCTCACGGTTTTTGATCCCATTGACTAATTTTTGCAAATTCTGCTTAAAATAAGCAATTTCATCCATTGTTCCAGCATAAATTTCGCGCCACCTTTCATCATCTTCAAGTTTTGCATGGATGACTGCGCGATGATTTTCCCATTCAATTGCTTCAGACAGTTCTATTACTCTGTCTAATGTCACTCCTTCTCTGATAGGAGGAAGCAGATTGCGATTTAGATGTTCCTGGTTTACCTCGCACCAAGTAAAATCATTTAAAGTATTTAAATGATCTCTTGTAACCAAAACGGGTGTTTCAATTAGTGGCACTACAGGGAGCGGTTGAGCTTCTTGAATCATTTGCGGAATAAGTTCAGGGTTTGGATGCATATAGGAAAGGTAGAATTTATAAGTTGTCATAGCAATATCAACGATTGAAATAAGCCGGACAAATGTACCTCCGAATACCAAACCTGTGATACTGCCAATGACATGTCCACCCTTATCCAAAATTTGATGAACTCTTTCAGGCAAAAGATTTTGCCGGTCCAAGAAGCCAATTCCTAAGTAAAGGAGGGTGGTTCCTGCCATTAGTTGCTGTCCGATAGCGAATAAAGCGACATTTGAGGCAATGCTTGCAATTAAGCACATTGAGCCCACATGCTCTTGCGCCAAATTAACTACTTTTCTCAAATAAATATTCGAAATTTCAGAGCTGGCTAGAAAAGCCAGGCCGGCAGGCACTCCGAATTTTATCAGCGGCATGCCGAATTTTGAAAAGGCTAATTTCTGAATGGGGTGGGTTAGGTCGTATGCTTTGAAGGCTAAATCCATCTGATCAAAAGCTATTGCTGCCTCCATCATCTGAGCGAAAGCTGCTATGAAATGATTGCGCCCTTGAAGGACAGTAATTTCTTGACTTCTTGCCATGTTAAAAAGCATTCCATTGCTTAATCCACGGAAAAAAGGTTCAGCTGAAGAAAAAGAAGGGATTGATATGGGCATTGAACCTCAATAAATAAAATGATTAATGAATAAAGATAATGGTAATTACTAATAAGCTCAACAAGAAAGATTTCAAATTAAATAGGAAAAAACTTATTTTTCTCCGAAATCGGATAACATAAGATTCTTTATTTTTAATAAATTTTATTATAAATTTTAATCACTTATTTTAGGATTTTTATGCATGCTGCTATTCTTGGCCTTGGAACCGCGGTCCCCCCTCATATTTTTCCGCAAATGGATACAGCGGAAAAATTTTCAGCCATTTTAAATTTAGATGAAAGAAAAACGGCTGCGATCAGACAGCTTTATAAAAATTCGGCCATTACAAAACGCCATTCGATTTTAAATGAATTTAATGAAAAAAGGGAAAACTGGAATTTCTGGGGGCACGATTTTCCTAAAACCATTCCAGGAATGTCAGAAAGAAACGAAATTTATAAAAATGAAGCTCCGAAACTGGCTTACGAAGCTTCTCTAAAGGCACTAAATAACTGGAATGGTAATCCTGCTTCAATTACACATGTTATTTCAATTTCCTGTACCGGTGTTGTTGCGCCAGGTTTGGAGTTCGGCCTAATGCAAGCGTTAAAATTGAATCCTTCAGTTAACCGTCTGGGAATAAATTTTATGGGATGCTTTGGAGCCTTTAAGGGCTTATCGGTTGCCCAAGCCTTTGCTAAAGAAAATCCAAAGAATCGCATTTTAGTTGTCTGTACAGAGCTTTGCAGCCTCCATTTACAAGTGGAGACAGATAGCGAGACCATGATCGGCAATTCCCTTTTTTCCGATGGAGCTTCTGCCGTTATCATGGGCGCAGAACCTGGACCATCAGAGAAACCGTTATGGGAAATTTTTAACAGCCACACCTTAGGTGTAGAAAAATCTTTGGATAAGATGTCTTGGGAGGCCAGCAGTAAAGGATATTTAATGCGATTGTCTCATACCGTTCCAGTTTATCTTGGAAGGGCAATAGAGGCCTTTACCGATGCTCTTTTACCTAAAAATCTTAAAGCTGAAGAATGCGACTGGCCCATCCACCCTGGCGGAAAGTCGATTTTACAGTCGATCGAAAAAAGGTTGCAAATTAGTTCACAGCATACGCAAGCCTCCTGGAAGACCCTTGCCAATTACGGAAATATGTCGAGTGCAACTTTCTTTTTTGTTCTGGAAGAGCTCAGGCAGCAGAAGAAAAAAAGGGAGTGGGCCGCAGGATTGGCTTTCGGGCCGGGACTATCGATCGAAGGGGTACTTCTTCGCAATAAGGAAGCCTCATGAAACGATCGAATGACCCAGAATGGATTGACCTCGGTCCTCCCTATTATACTTCAAAGGAATATGATGATTGCCTTTACCAGCTCGATAGAATTGGCCGTTATTTGGGCGGTGATAGGGCTACTTTTTGGGCCTTAGAACAACTTCAAAAACCATTTGATACCATTTTGGATGTAGGTTGCGGAGGAGGACTCTTTGCATTGCGATTAGGAAAGCGCTATCCTACAGTCCAGATTACTGGAACAGACCTTTCGCCTGAAGCTATCTCTTTTGCAAAACATGCCCTTCAAAAAACCCACCCCCTGCTAAGCAACGTCTCATTCGCCCTTTCTCCGACTGCAGAATTAAACTACCCCTCGGCCTCTTTTGATATTGTCATGGCCACCCTCGTCTGCCATCATCTGGACGATGAAAGCCTGGTTGAAATGATAAGGAAATCGGTCCAAATAGCCAGGCAGGCGGTCATTTTGAATGATCTGCATCGCCACCTGCTGGCATTAGGAGGATTTGCCCTTTTGGTTCCCTTTTTATTTCCCAATCGTTTGATATGGCATGACGGCCTTCTTTCGATCAGGAAATCATTTACACGCAAAGAGTGGGAAGCGCTCCTGCAAAAAGCAGAGATTCCCCCTGAAAGCTATTCAATTACCTGGCATTGGCCTTTTAGATGGATCGTGCAAATTATACCCAAGTGAACTTAGGTGTAAGCTAAGCCATCATCCCCATAATCGGCAAAGCAGTTTGGTGAACAATTGAGGCCAGCTGGCCGGCCCAAGGCTCATTTTGACTAGCGAGATATTCAACGTGTTCACCAATTTCAGCTCTTCGATTGATTTGAGAAATCATACTCTCCTCCGCTTTCAACTCTTCTGCTAGATTGTCTTTTTCCAAAGCACGGGCATTTGTAAGTTCCCACAAATGATGATGATTTGGTACATAAAGTACTTGTTTGCGCATTTGCTTAGCTTCTGCAGAGGTAGATCCTCCCGGCTTTGTGACCCAGACATCGCTTGCTTTATCAAATTCAGCCATTTCTTTTTCATCTAAAAACCCTAAGATTTGAAAGGAAACCGGGCTTGGGGGGACTGTTTGAGCATTAAGATATTCAAGCTCTTTTTTAAGACTCTCGTTAGCTCCGCATGCTATCAGCACATGAAGCGGCTTGTGAACAGTGTGCTCTTCATTTTTTAAGCGGCCAATCATTTCTTTTATATCTTTTGGAATTCCGTTAGCTCCCATGGCAATTTTGACAACGGTGGCATCTTCAGCTATGCCTAATTTTTGACGGATTTCTCCTTTCTCTGCTTTAGTCACAGGCTGGAAACTTTCCCGCACAGGAAAATTCAATCTTACCATTTGTTTTTTTACTTCAGGTGGAAGTTCATTGTAATGCCCTTTTCCTTCATGATTTAATAAGTAATGATAAAATTCAGAGTTATCGGATAGCGAAGTAAATGAAACAAGGGGGCGTGCAAGCTCCTGCTGATTTAAACTTACTTCCTGTAGATTATTGTGAAACTCATTATCCGTATGCACATAGGTAGTGGGAAGTCCTAGTTGATAAGCCAGGGAAGTATGTTCGGGTTGATGATGGGCGACAACAAACAAATGGTCCGCATCAAATTCTTTTAAAGCCTCAGTCAGATCTTTCATATACCGCCGATCTTCGATTTTTTGCTCGCAATTCCCCTCCTCCCACATTTGACAAGCTTTTTCCATATCCCCAGCCTGTTGATAAATCTTACTAAAAATTTCCCCTCGACAGAGTCCCCCGATTTTGGGATCATAGGGCCTTTCAAACTCATCAGAGTCCAATAATTTGACCTTATACCCTTGCTTTTCCAATGATTTGGCCATGGCTGTTGCAGGAGCTTTATGTCCTCCCCCTCCAGTGCCGGGATACATAATTGCAATGTTCTTAACCTTTTCAGCTGTATTAAAAGTTTTGTGCAAAGGGGTGGAATGCTGCTGAATAGAATTGACAAAAGTATTATAGGCCGCCTTAAACTCAGGGTCGTGTGAGAAATAAGAATTTTGGTCTTGATGCCTAAAAAATAACTGATGATCATAATAAGGACTTCCGAGAAAATAGGCGATACCCCCCATCCATTTTTCAAATAATTTCTGATTTTCTGGTTCGGGGATTTTGTCTTTTAAAACAGCGTAATCATATATAATTTTATCCACACGCTCGATATCATTTAATTTTTTTGCAAGATCTAAGCGCACCTCTTGCAGATCATCCCTCTTGACAATCGATTGAATAGTCTCTGTGCTGTCAGCTTTAAGGGGGGGTGCGGAATTAATGATATAAGGTTGTGATTTTTGCTTTGAGATTAAGGGGATTTCTCGCTCCATCCTTGCCCTTCCGTTGTCTGGGCGAAACTCACCCGACTTAAAACTGGAGATTGGTGTGATATTTTTAGAACAAATTATACTTTCGAATAAAAAAGAAACTTTTTTATTAAAAACACTTAAATTAGAAAATTCAAAATTAGAAATTGAATTATTAATAAAACTATTGAGTGAAAAAGTTATACTTTGCATATAATCCTCCGATTATAATTTTAACTAAATTTTAATTATAGTTATTGTTTATAAATCATAAGTTAAGCAATTAAAAATTTATTATTTTAAACCTAACCAAACCGTTAAGGAAGTTATATGTCTATTAAACACTATAAATTTGTTATATTAGGGGGAGGGCTAGCCGGATTGGCTGCTGCCATTGGCCTGGCTGAAAAAGGGGCCGAGCCGATCGTGCTTGAAGGAGGGGAGTATCCTTGCCATAAAGTATGCGGGGAATTTCTTTCTCCTCATAGCCTTCGTCTCCTTGAAAAATGGGATATCCACCCCGTCCCTATTTACCGTACCCATTTGCACACGCCTACAAAAAAGCTGACTATGAACTTTCAAACGCCGGCGGGGAGTTTGTCCCATTATGAACTAGACCCGGCCCTAGCCAATTATGCACGAAGCAAAGGAGCTGCGATTTTAACCTCTGCCAAAGTGAATCATTTAATACCGGCTGGAAATAACTCAAACTTTCATGAAATTATTCTTTCCACGGGAGAACATTTACGGGCCGAGCATTTGATCGCTGCCATTGGACGTCTTCCTCAGTTCAATCTCACAGCCCCCTCTTCCCGTTATATAGGTATCAAGTCCCATTTTTCTGGCATCAATCTTGACAATGCTTTGGAAATGTTTTCTTTTCCTGGAGCCTATCTTGGGCTGTCCCCCATCGAAAATGGGAAATGCAACCTTGCCTGTTTAGCTAAAAAAGAATTGGTTCAATCTTATCCAACTGTAGAGGCTTTTATGCAGGCATTAAGCCGAAGCAATTCCCATTTAGGGAACCATTTATTTAATGCTGAAAATCTTTTCCCGGAGTGGATGCAAGCCTGGGTACCTGAATTTGGAATAAAAAAAACGCCGCTTTGGCCGAATGCTTATTTCATCGGAGATGCAGCGGGAACCATTCCACCAGCTTGTGGAAACGGGCTTAGTATGGCTTTAACCGGAGGAACATTAGCAGCGCATTATGCTCTTAAGGGAGATTACCAAGGTTTTCGTAATTATTGGAAAAATCAGCATCGTAGAAAAATTTTTGTAGGGAAACTACTAAACGAAATAATGCTCCATCCATGCTATGGTAACGCCTTTATAAACCTTCAATATTTCTTCCCTAAGCTGGGCACATTTTTTTTCAACCTTACCCGTTAATCAAATTAATTAATAAAATAAATACTCTTAACTAAAATATTTATTAATTTATCCCGGTTTGAATTTAAATTTTTAAAACCACAGAGCCCACAGAGTTCACAGAGAGGGATATTTAATCTGTATAAATAACTTTAGATGGTATTATCGCATGAAATCTTCTCTGTGTGCTCTTTGATAATAATTTATTTATACAAATGTAACTCTTTTGCCAAATTATAAAAATAAATTCCCCATCAGAATAGTGATGGTAGGGATTGACCTTTCTCATGATCTTTGTTATCTAAAAGAAAAAGAGGAGGTTCTATGCGGGCAATATGGACTGGTTCTTTAAGCTTCGGGCTGATCAATATCCCTGTGCGGGTTTACAGCGCTACGGAACAAAGAGCCTTGAATTTTGATATGCTTCACAAAAAAGATCTTTCTCCCATCCGTTTCGCAAGAATTTGCAAAGCCGATGGCAAGGAAGTCCCCTATAAAGATATTGTCAAAGGTTATGAATACCAGAAGGGAGATTACGTTATCCTGCTTGACGAGGATTTCAAACAGGCCAGCATCAAGAAAACCAAGACCATCGATATCCAGGACTTCATAGAGGAAAGCGAGATCGATCCTCTTTACTATGTAAAGCCTTATTTCCTGGAGCCCGATAAGGGAGCTGACAAGGCCTATGTCCTTTTACGCGAAGCTTTGAAGAAATCAAAAAAAGTAGGGCTGGCCAAATTTGTTTTGCATAATCGGGAACATCTTGCCGTCATTAAACCATTTGAGCAGGCCATCCTATTATATCAACTCCGCTATCAGGAGGAGCTAAGAAAGCCCGATACCCTTCATCTTCCTGAAAAGGGGACAGCTTCAGCTAAAGAAGTTACAATTGCATTGAAATTAATCGACCAGCTAACGGCCCATTTTGAGCCGGAAAAATACCATGACACCTACGTCGAAGATCTGAAAGGCATTATCTCTGACAAATTGAAAGGAAAAAAACCTTCAAAGGCAAAGGGAAAGACTGTTAAGATTACCGAGAGCAAGGATATCATGGCCCTTTTGAAGGAAAGCCTTGAATCACATCACCGTAAATCGGCATAAATGGGAGGCCTATGACTCTTAAAGAATATGATAAAAAAAGAAATTTTAATGCAACTGCCGAACCAAAGGGCAGCCTCAAAAAAAGTAAGGAAAAGGCCTTGCACTTTGTTGTGCAGATGCACCAGGCTTCACATCTCCACTATGATTTCAGGCTTGAGCTAGATGGAGTATTATTAAGCTGGGCTGTCCCGAAAGGACCTTCGCTTAACCCTGAAGATAAACGTCTTGCGATGCATGTGGAAGACCATCCTTTTGATTACCGAAAATTCGAAGGTATCATTCCCGAGGGGAATTATGGTGCAGGTGAAGTCATTGTATGGGATGAAGGAACGTATGAAGCTGTAAATGCATCTTCTTTGAAAGAAAGCGAAAAAGCGCTGCGGCAAGGTATGGAAAAGGGGCATTTAAGTATCATTTTACATGGACATAAGTTGAATGGTGAATTTGCCCTGATCAGAATGAAAGACCAGGACAAGCAATGGCTTTTGATCAAAAAAAATGATGACTATGCTTCAACCATTCCTGTCACGGATCAAAACCGTTCTGTCCTTTCCAAGCGCATCCTTAAACCCAAGGAAAAAAAAAATCCCAAATAAAAACGAATGCAGCGCAGCCATCTGCTGAAAAACAGCCAAAAAAAAAGAACGTCCCAAAAGAAGCCCCCTTAACCCACTTGGACAAACTTTACTGGCCTCAAGAGGGTTATACCAAAGGGGATTTATTAAAATACTATCACGAAGCCTCCCATTTAATTTTACCCTATCTTAAAGACAGACCGGAAACACTGCACCGCTATCCAAATGGCATTGAAAAGTCCGCTTTTTACCAAAAAGAGGCAGGAGCAGTTCCTGACTGGGTAAGGACAGAAACTGTCCGCCATGAGGATCATGACATACATTATATTTTGATTGAAAATGAGCAGACCTTGCTTTATACGGTCAATCTGGGGTGCATCGAATTAAATCCTTTTAATTCGCGAATTCAATCCATTTATTATCCCGATTATTTAATCATTGATCTTGATCCCGAGGATATAAGTTTTGATAACGTTATAGAAGTTGCAAGGTTAGTGCATCGCCTTCTCGATAAGTGGGAAGTTCCCAACTTTTGCAAAACTTCAGGAGCGACCGGCATGCATATCTACATTCCATTGGGAGCCCTTTATAACTACGATGAAGCGGTACAGTTTGGAAAATTAATAGCCCATATTGCCCACTCTGAATTGCCAGACATTACTTCTGTTGAAAGAAGCCCGAAAAATAGACAAAAGAAAGTATATCTTGATTATTTGCAGAACCATTTTGGACAAACAGTCGCAGCCCCTTATTCTGTCCGCCCTAAACCAGGCGCCACTGTTTCAACACCTTTAAAATGGTCCGAAGTGAAACAAGGGCTTGATCCGGCTGATTTTACGATCGAAACAGTCTTAAAAAGATTCAAAAAAGTGGGTGACTTGTTTCAGCCGATACTTGGCCAAGGAATTGATCTAAAGAAAGTTTTGGAAGCAATAAATTCAAAGCAGTAATAATCTGATTTATTGGTTTCCACTCTCAGTGAAAGTAAAGGTAAATAATTCGGCATGAAAGATTTAAATCTTTCATGCCGCCCCTTGACGATCAAGTTTAGAAATTGAAAAGAGATCCTAAAATTCCCGTAGATTTCTTTTTCGAACTTGAAGTTTTCGCTTTTCCAGATCCCATTTTTTTGGCCGGTGTTTTGGAAGCTGTACTTTTCTTTGCAGAAGAAGTAGTTCTTACTGCAGCTTTCTTAACAGGCGTCTTTTTTACGGCCGAGCTTTTAGCAGTGCTCTTTGTCGAACTATTTGTTGAACTTGAAGTCGACTTTTTAACTGAACCAGCTTTTGATGCTGTACTTGTAGCAGGACGCTTGGCTGTGCTTCTAGAGGATGTTGATTGAGAAGCAGGTCTTTTTTTGGCTTGGCTAGGAGCTGCGCTCTTGGCAGGAGTTTTTCTAGCTGTCGAAGTTGCAGCTTTTTTTGGAGCTGTTTTACTTGTTGTCGAACTAGAAGTTTTCTTTGCCGTTGAACTAGATGCTCGCTTTGTTGTCGACCCGGATGTTTTATTTCCTGTTGAAGCTTTTGAACCCGACGATCTTTTTGCGGTTGAACCAGTAGCCTTACTTCCAGAAGCTGCTGCTCTTTTAGGCGGTGCCTTTTTAGCAGCAGTTTTTTTTGCAGTTACTGAATGCGAAGATGCAGTTTGGCTGCCATGCGAGTTATTTGAATTGTTGGTGCGTGTGGATGCAGTCGAGCTTTTTTTAGTTCCACCTTGTTTAGTTGCGCTTGGTGTTCTTTTTGTTCCCTCACTCCCTTCTTTTTGGCCACCCCCGGTCAATTTATTGACAGTTGCCCAGGCACGTTTTTCAGATTCCTGATCATTTAATCCGCGATTTTCATATCCCTGTTCGATATGATGAGCTTGTCTTTTTTGTTTATCCGTATAAGTTGATTTACTACCTTGAGACATCAGACTCCTCCTTTGTTGAGCTTATAATTTTTCATTAAAATATTTTTTTACAATACATGCAATTTATTCTTAACAAATTACAAAAATAATTCAAAAAAAGTCTTTTATATAATCTGCTTAGCTAGCGGAAAGCAATTTTTTTCCAAAAAACCAAGGCATGAAAAATGAATGATACAAATAGCCTAGTGGGTCAATTGTTACGCTGAAAGCTCCTGCCTTTGCGGTAAAGGGGGACATATTAGATGCGCCGACCACAGGGCTTTGACTTCGTGCCAATTGACCCATTACTGGAAAATATATTTATGAAACGGCTGAAATGATCGCTCCCATTAAAAGGAGTCCGAACAGCATAAAGCCTGCATGGATAAAAAAGCTTTTGAGAGTTTTCCGTGCCCATAATACAGCGGAAAAATGTGTTGTTGCAATAAATCCTACCCAAATCCACAGGCTTACAACGATTCCTTCAAGCAATTTTTTGGCGTTTGCAATTTCGATAAAGAGCGTCAGAATATAAGCAAGGACAATTGAAATAATAAGTTCACCAATGTAAGCAGCCATTACAGGAGTGCTTTTACTGGCCTCCTCCTGGCCCCATTCATGCTTCATCCACCGACTTCCAAATACTGCAGGAGAATACCAAATGGCCCCTAAAACAAAATAAGCTGCTGCTGCTAGTGCAACAGCCAGATAATTAACTTGCACATTTTCAAGATACATAAACCCTCCGCATTCATTGAAACTGCACCCTGTTTTTTTCAACCTTGCAGTTCAAATCAAAATCAATTTTTGAGATCCCTTGATATTATACCCAAGTGAACTCAAAAATTGGATTTGGACTAGCTTGAAAGCTCCCGCGGTTGGCGGATCTAAAATGACCCCATATTATTAATATTGGGTCTTTTTAGATACGCCAACCCCGGGGCTTTGAAGCAGTCCAAATTTCAACTTTTGAATTCACTTGGGTATAACCCGAGTTTTGGGTCTCCTCGAGATTGTGGGAATCTCGCGCCCTCTCTTCACCTTTTCTCTCTTCAAGCATATCGTTTGATATTCTTTTCAGACAGAAAGAATAAATCTAAGTCACGATCCCATACTTTCAATGAGATAAATCCAAAGCTCCAGGTTATTATTATTTGAGTTGTACTTGAATTAAAGAAGCAGGTCAATAAACTTCTTGCAGAATTATTTGATCGTCAAAATTATTAAAGCGATTTTATTAAAATTCTATGATTTTTGTCGCTTGACGGTGGGGCAGTTCGGCTGCAGCCAAAAGCTCATCCACAGGCAGCTCTTGAAGATCGAACTGAGCCTGCAATCTTCCATGAAGGGCAGCATGAAATTGTTTTGAATCTTGCCAATAGTCTTTTAAACGGCAAAGAAAATCTGCATGTCCTCTTTTTTCCCTATAATTCGGCATTTTGAGAGGAATTAAAAGGTAGTCCATTAGCGCAGAAGAATAATCCCATAAGAAGGTTGAGTGGTGAAGCCAGCGGTTTTTTACAATAGACTGCGCATTTCCCCCGATTTTCTTTTGGCCAATCACATAATCATTTTCTCTGAGTTTAAAGGGATGAGGGTTGAAAACAGGCGAATAGAGTTTCTCTGTCCACTCCATGATCTGTTGTGGATAGGGAGAAAAAGAAAAAAAAGAAGCGTTGAAAATAAAAGTCACGAAAAGAGTGTTCTCATCAACAATAACCGTCCCCCCGCCGCTAAATCGGCGAATGAGGGGAACGGCTTCCCTGGCAAGGCGCTCTTTACAGATAAGTTCTTGAACTTCACCCGAAATCCCCATTACTATCGCTGGCGGAGAACCCTGATTGATGAGACACCAATTACGCCGGTCGGAACGCAAAAGAGCCTCTTCCCATTTTAATTGCTGAAGAATGGGAATTTGATGCAAACGGACAAGGTTAAGTTTTTCCAATTTTATCTGCACGATGACGAGTTAGGGCAATCATCAAAATAGAAATATCAGCCGGGGAAACGCCTGATATTCGCAAGGCTTGCCCTAAATTTTGTGGTCTTACCTGGCCCAGCTTTTGGCGAGCTTCATTTCGAAGGCCATGTACCGCAAGATAATTGAAATCAGCAGGAATAAGGATTGCTTCCACGTGGGATAATTTGGCTACTTCTGTCGTCTGGCGTCCAATATATCCGGCGTATTTAAGGTTAAGCTCGATTTGAAAATTAATTTCTTTTCCAAAATCATGGATGTCATCGGGATAATCTTTTAAAAGTTGGGCATAATCATTCTCAGGACGGCATAACAGTTGGTTGAGCGTATATCCTTTTCCATTTACTTGTTTGAAAACTTTTCCAAAGCGAATGCTCTCCTCATCCATAATCCGCTTTTTCTCACACATCCGATCATAGCGGGCCTGATCGATCAATCCTGCTTCATAGCCATAGCTGCGCAAGCGGAGATCGGCATTATCCTGCCGCAAAAGCAAACGGTGCTCGGCCCGGCTTGTAAACATTCGGTAAGGTTCATCCATTCCTTTTGTAACAAGATCGTCAATCATGACTCCAATATATGCTTCAGAACGGCTTAGAATGAGAGGAGGACGTCCCATTATCTTGTTCGCGGCATTGATCCCGGCCATTAATCCCTGCCCGGCAGCCTCTTCATAGCCTGAAGTTCCATTGATCTGCCCGGCCAGAAAAAGACCTTCAATATTTTTGCATTCCAAAGAAAAATCAATCTGGCCGCTGACCACATAATCGTATTCAATGGCATAAGCCGGGCGCATAATCTCAGCATTCTTCAAGGCTGGAATGCTCTGAATGAAGGCCAGCTGCACATCGAAAGGGAGAGATGAGGAAACGCCATTCACATAAACCTCCTCCGTTTGAATCCCTTCCGGCTCAAGAAATATTTGATGTCTTTCTTTGTCAGAAAAACGGACGACCTTATCTTCAATCGAAGGACAATAGCGTGGCCCTACGCCCTGAATTTTGCCTGAATACATCGGGGAACGGTGGATGTTAGCGAGAATGATATTTTTAGTTTCTTCAGTCGTGTAGGTAATATGGCAAGAGACCTGGGGAAGCCTTGGAAGCCCTTCGTCATCATAAGAGAAGCGAATGCCCTCTTCTCCAGGCTGCTCCTCGGTATAGCTATAATCGATGGAACGCTTATTCACGCGTGGAGGAGTCCCCGTTTTGAGCCGTCCCAGCTTCAACCCATATTTTTCAAGGCTTGCCGACATACCTATCGCAGGTTGGTCCCCTGCGCGTCCGCCTGAGTAATTAGTTTCGCCGATATGAAGGAGGCCGCGTAAAAAAGTTCCCGAGGAAAGAACGACAGCCTGGCAAGTATATGTGATACCTTCTTTTGTCAGCACGCCTGTGATGCGGTCATTCTCAATCAATAAATCTTCGATCGTGCCTTGTTTAATTTCAAGATTAAGTGTTTTTTCAAGGCGGTGCTTCATTTCTGTCTGGTAGGCTACTTTATCGGCCTGAGCTCGAGGGGCCCACACAGCCGGCCCTTTAGTCGCATTCAACATCCGGTATTGAATGCCTGTCACATCGATGACTTTAGCCATTTCTCCGCCTAAAGCGTCGATTTCCCGAACCATGTGCCCTTTAGCGATCCCTCCGATGGCTGGATTACAGCTCATTTTAGCAATGGTATCGAGGTTCATAGTCAATAACAAAGTGCGTAGGCCCATCCGTGCAGAGGCTAAAGCCGCCTCGCAGCCAGCATGTCCGCCGCCTATGACAATGACATCGTAAGGAATAGGAAACTTCCACATGTATTAGAAATCCTTTTTAATTGAGGAAAAGAGACAAAAATTGGGCAGGTAAGGAAAAAAAATCGTGATAGAAAGGATGAAAAAAGCGAAAAGCTCCCGCGATTTGATAATTGAAAACTACCTATAAAAAATTATAGAGGTTTTTTGATTGTCAAATCTCGGGGCTTTGGCTAAGGCTAAAGCCCAAGTAAAATTTGGTACGCACTCAAATAAATCTGATATTTTATCAGATTTATCTTCCCTTATGCCGGTCACGACGGCTTCGTTTCTTACGCTTGTGCTTCGCAATCTTGTACTTGCGCTTCTTTTTTACAGAAGACATATTTACTCCAGTCTCTTATTCAGGTTATTTGCTATAAATTTGCAAACATGTGAATTATATTAGAAAAAAAAAGATAAATTGTAAAGTTAAACGGTGTTATTACAACAATTCACGCATTTTTTTCGAAATGTGAAAGGAAATTGAGATAAATGAAGCAAATTAATGCCGCGTTCCCAGCCAAGTCAATTGAGTTGTATAGTCATGTATTTTTTTTTGTTTGACACTATGGAAGCTTTCCGTCGCCATTTCCTAATCTGCGCTTACTGACGTTCGTAATATGACCATTTGTAATATTTTTCGTGAAGCAGGGTATATAACATAAAGCCCGCCACAGAAAAGTAATTCTTCAGCCTATTATTTTAAGTGAGAAAAAAATTGCGAGAAGCTTTAAAGGTAAGTGAATGCGCTAACGAATATAAATAGCTTATAAAAGAAAAACCGCTAAAAGGGACTGGAAAATGTGCTCTATCAACACGTTTTGTTAACGTGGGTCCGCTTCCTAAAAGATCAAATTAAATCGGAAAACCGATTTTATCCTTTCCTTCAGCGTCGTGGTCCCTTAAAAAAAATAATTATCGTTGATTGGCTTTATGTCCCAATATCCCAATTAGCAGTAAAGTGATAACTTAATTATACAAATTATGGAATTAATTAATAAAGAAAAGTTTGTGGAAGTGCATTATTTTTACAAAATGAGCATTTAAAGATAAAAACAGCCTTGGCCGTTTTACTTCCTTCATAGAGCAGGGGCCAAAAACCCAAAAATTCAACCTGACCAAAATATTTTTCCAATTCCGTTTGGTAAAAAGCCCACTTCGCTTCCCATTCCCGCTCTAAATAGGGCTGATTTTCAGCCCATACAAAATAGCCCGACTCCCCTATGCATTCTTCCTGAAAACTAGGCCAGTAAGAAAATTGATTTTGACGCGATTGGTGTAGATTTAAAAAATAAGCTTTCTTCTGGCTAGCGCCATAAAAATTTAAAATGCTTGTTGTCTGATATTTATCGCTCAATAGAAATGAATTTAATGGATCATAGCCAACCTTGTCCAATGTATCTGCTAAGGTCATCCATCCCATGTTGTGCTTAAATGGGTTGATACGGTAAGAAAGAAATGCCGGACGCCAGCGTTTTGATCCATATAATGAAGGAAGCATCAAAACTGCTGCAATCAAACAGACTGAAGCGATAAGGTTGGTCTGAAGCCATTTTATACCCCAATCATTTTTTTCCAAATAAAACCATGCCAGCCAAACAAAGGCTGTTGGATAGGCAAATGCCATCCAGTTTCCCTGTATTTTTTGAAAAAATGAGAGCAAAATAGCCATAAGCAAACAGGCAAAAGTAACGCTTCCGCAAAAAGTTAACTGGGGTGATAGCCCAGCTATTTTTCTTTCTTTTAATAAAAGAACATAGGAAATAATCAATAAAATAAAAAGTATTGGGAAAATTAGGAGCATTTGGGATCCAATAAATTCAAAAAAATTTCCCCCGCTCGATCCATGCCCCCCCTGCAATGTGGCGGAAACATGCCGAAAAGTCACCCAGTCATGATGGTAATTCCACCAGACGCTTGGCAACAAACTCACTAATGAAAGTGCAGCCCCCCCTACAATAACCTTAAGTGATTGATGCGGGTACCAGCGCCTCCAACAACAAAAATAAAATATCCCAAAAATATAGACCGGCCATTTGAATAGGGCGCCGGCTGATAGGCATAGACCGACCGCATAAGGAGAAGGTGCTTTGGCATTATTCAATGCCGTGACCATTACTAAGCAGGCTGCGCTCCAAAAGAAAAGGGCCCCTCCATCGGTAATGGCAAAAAAAGAACCGGCCATTCCTAAAGGGGAGAAGGCCATTAAAATACCGCTCCAAAAGGCCGTGCGGGGTTTAAGTCGACATTGCAAAGCAAGCAAGTAAACAAGCCAGGCCTGCCCCATCCCCCAAAACAAGGTCATCAAACGAACGCCGAGCTCTGTCTGGCCCGCCAATTGTGTGCCGAGCCAAATTTGCCAGGCTATCCCGGGAGGTTTGCTATAATAGCCCCAATCTAAATGCTGGCTCCAAGTCCAGTATTGAGCCTCATCAGGCCCTAATCCAATACCAGCCCATAAAATCACACTCAATATAAAAAAAACTTTTATCAAAAGTAAAGCAGACAGGCGATAAAAATACTGGACAGTTTGCGACATGGAAACTTCCCGATAAAAATGAAGTTGTATAATGATTAAAAAGGAATTTTGGTATGAATTGTGTCGAAAATTCGACTGCTTTGCAAGTACAAACTTTTTTTCTTGTTTGATTGCATAATTGAATAATTTGAATATGTGAATTCATACCTTAATGAATTCAAAAATAAAAAGGTAGGAATGAAAAAACATTGTTTGTTAGAATACGTAATTGTCGATCACATTATAAAAGGTTCATATGAATACCTCTTTTAAATCAATTTTTTCTTGGGTAATAGACCCATCTCAAACTCTGGATGCCTTTGAGGATCAAAAGGGTAAAATACGCTTTAAATTGAGTAATTTTCCTGAAATAATTGATAAGCACAGGATTAGTGGGATTAAAGGGACTGATCTGCAAGGTCCTCTTAAAAGATACATAAAAGTTTCTTTAATCAGAGAAGAAGATGAAGACAATATTTTTATACCCGATCATGAGATAAAAAATAGCCCTGTTTCAGGAAGTCATAGCAATGTTTCATTTGATGAGCCTCTTATAGATTTGAATGAAATTTTCAAACGGTTTAGTCCAAAGATAACGCATAAGGATAATAAAGTTTTTGTCGAATTTAAAGAGAGTCCTTATATTATTAAATCCTTATTTTTTAAAACTTTAACAGGATCGACTATTACTGTAGAAAATATCAATTCAAGTGTTAAAATTTCAGAGATCAAAGAACGAGTACTTGAGAAAGTAAAAATCGACCAATTAAGACTTATTTATTCTGGAAAGCAGCTTGAAGATAATAGGACTATTTATGATTATTCAATTAGAAATGAGTCGCTCATTCACTGCACCTCGCGACTTAAAGGAGGGAGAATGTCCGAGTTAACTCCCAAAAACTCTTTTAATTTAGAAAATATTATTGAACAATGTATTAACTGCCTGGATATAGTTGATGTAATTGATAATGACATGGAAAAATTTCCAATTATTGAGGAAATAAAAATTATTAATTATAAGAACAACGATGACTCCTTTAAAAAATTTTGCAAATTGCTTGAAGAATTGGGAGATATAGATACTAAAAATAAAATAAAAAAATATCAGGAATCTCAAAATTTAAATTGTCTTAAAGAGATCACAAAACTCAACTTAGCTTCCTGCGCTTTAAAAGAATTGCCAAAAGAAATTAAACTATTAGAAAATTTAATCAGCTTAAATTTGGTAAATAATAAATTAGAAGATTTACCCATTGAACTTGCCTCCTTACGTCAACTTAAAATTTTACGTTTAGAAGGAAATTCATTAAAGCATGTGCCCCATGTTTTAAAAGAAATGACCTGGTTGGACCAGCTTTTCCTTGACTGCAACCCACTTAAAGAATTACCTGTTTTTTTGAATGAAGATTCACTAAGATCATATCCCACCGATGCTTATTGGGTCGATAGCTAAATTCTCATATTCTATTAGGAGATTCTGCAAAAAATCTTTGAAAGAAAATCCAGCCGCTGATTTGACTATAATTGGTTTTGAAAGGTCTTGTTCACAATCTAATATTCCTTGTAAAAGTGCGCTATTTTTTTCTAATAAAAAATCTAAAATAGATTGATCCGCTTTTACTATAATAGCTATATAGTGGTCTAAGATTTCTCTGTCTTCGAGGCCAATTGTAAGTCTCAATGCGGTTGAACACTCTGAAATACTGCTATGTGCAAAAGCAAAGCTTGAACGAATATGCATAGGTAAATTCCCGTTGGCTGCTTGAGCATAGATGTAATATTGCATAAGTTCTGTGAATTTAACTAAATAATTGTCCGCTGGTGAATCATGGAAGTTTTTGAACCATTTTTCTAACGATAAGCCAATCATAGGAACATTTTCATCTTTCTCTTTTAATTCTATTCCGTTTCCTGCTTTGAGGCTATTTTCAAGGGCATGATAAATATAATCTGTATTTTTCCTAATTTTAAATAAATAAGATTTGATATTTTCTAAACAGTTTGTAGTCAGGACATTGAAAAAATTTAGGGCTTCATCGGATAGACGATCCTGAACCTGTTTCTCTTCCAAAAAGTTATATAAATGCTGCCATTCAGCTGACTGCTCATTATTATAAATCTGAACAATACCCCCAGTATATTTATGAATACCGCAGGAAAAAAATTTCGAAAGACTGCTCGTGACAATAAAAATAAGCTTTTTATTTTCAATGAACGGTATAATTTTTTCTATTATAGTTTCTATTTCATCATCAAAAAAAAGCGTCGTCGCTGTGTCCATCACCACGATTAAGGGCAAGGGATCATGATTATCTAAAAATTTAGAAATAAGTTCAGGGATATTTGTTTTACAAATTTTATTTTCGTAAGTCACATAATTAGGGTACAGATCGACAAATAGTATATTAGGGTTGGCTTGGCTTTGCATCATTTCATGATAAGAAAGAGTCTCTATAGCATAATCTTTTTCGATGTATTTAGTGAGTGAATCATCACTTACCCTTAATTCATAATAAGTTGTATCTAAAAACATAGCCTTTAAATTACCTTGCGGGCGTTCATTTTCTTGACTTATGCAATTCACCAAGCTGTCGGTAATAAAAGAAAAGCATTTAATCCCACTTGAAAAAAGGAAAGTATCTTTTTTAATCCCAATTAAATTGCTTGTATTAAGTGAATTTAATTTTATAATAATATTTTTATATTTATCAAAACAGACATTTAATTCTAAAAATATTTGCAAATAAATAATTTCTTCAATGATTAAATTTGTTTCTTGTAGGATTTGCTGAAATTTTATTCCCAAGTTTGCATGTTGATTTTTGTCAATCTCTTTTATGGAACTAATGCTTTTCTCAATTGCAACTAATGAATTATCAATTGTCAATAATATTGGCATAGTGTCACAACCAGCTCTTTTATTTAGGGTAATAGGACGTTTAAAGCCATCCAACATTGCTGTAATAAGAGAGATTGAATAGTTCCCCAAGGTAGTTTCTGAATAAGTGTTTTGAAGTCGATAGAAATTGTTATAAATTTATCCCTTATTATTTCTAAAGAGGTTTCATTCTGTCCCAAAATTTCCATATTTGCACTATTCAAATTAATAGGGGATGGGAGTTGCTTTAAGCTAAAATCCAATTCAATTAATGTTTTTTTTATTTCCATTATTTCTGGATAAAGCCCTTGAGATCCACGAAACCCTAATAAACGTTCAAGCCACCATGCTGTCGTTTTTTTGTTAACGCGGAAATAAAAAAACATATCTTGTCTTTTAATTTTTGTGCATCCACCAATAATTATTCTTGCATCCTTATTCAGTTCATTTTCATATTTTTTTATAATTTCTTGTATTTGTTTTAGGTTATAAGTAAATTCTTCACTTCCCAATTTTGTGAAAAGTAAGCTAACATCTAAATAGGAATTAGCTGGGTCTTGAGTAATATTTTCAGAGGAATGACATCTTATATATTTTAATATCTCTAATTCTATATTTTCAAAATTAAAAATTTCTTTGTACGTATAATTGTAATTAAATTTATCTTCTTTATGCGCAAAACAAATCTTTGGAACTGTTTGTTCATATTTTTCATTTGAAATTAAACCAATCTCTAATTGTTTTAAGCAGGGATAAAACTCGTTTATTCTATATTCACATAAATCAATGATAGTTCCTCCATCTCCACGATAATAACTTGCGGAATTACTCAAACAATAAATCCAAAAAGGCAAATTTGTTATTTGATCTTTGTGTAAAATTGTAATCACGGAATTTGAATCGAGATAGTGCAGAGTCCAGCAAGAAATGCTTTTTAATATGAAGTTTAAATTCCTTTTTAATGCTGTATCTGCGGACACCCTTATTTTTTCCAGCTGGGTAACCATCAGATCCATTGCATGAACTTTAGAACAGCTTCTTTCAAATATTCTCCTCAAATTGAATGTACTAATTCCGCGAAGATAGGGATAACGAACATCTTTAACATTCTCAGCCTTTTTTATAATTAACGTAATGTAATGTTTTTTTATATCAAATTGGATATTAATATTTTTATTTGGAATATTATTTTCAAGAATTTGAATGACATAAAAATATTTTATTATATCTTTCTTCATTTTAAGATCGGATTTTAGTATGTTATATGAAAAATTATAGGGAGGATTTATCATTTTCTTTTCCTTAAAAACAAGGAAAATTACAATATATTGAATTAATTATAAACAAAATTCAGCTAACCATTTTTTTTATTAAGCGGTGGCAGTTCAAAACTATGTTGTAACTGGGTGGCCATTTGCATGATTCTATTACAAGCGCATAATTGAGAACTTATTTTCCGAAATGCCTTTTAACCTGAGTTTGGAGTTTTTTCGCTCTTTGGGCTGCGTCAAAGCCTCGGGCTTGAAAAATAAATTTGAGGGTAATATTAATCAATATGACCCTTAAAGTTATTTATTCAATCGCGAGAGCTTTCACGCTAGCCGAAAGGGCAAAAAAACTTCAAACTCAGGTTTTTATTCTCTTTCTGGAAAACTAAGGAAATCTTTGAATGCTTGAATGGTTACATCCCGGCTGACTGCTGCAATCGAATCTGTTAGAGGAATATTTTTTGGACAGACGCGGACACAATTTTGATTGTTGCCGCAGTCACTAATCCCCCCTTCTCCCATTAAGGGCCTTAAGCGGCTCGCTTTCTGGGTTTTTCCAATGGGGTTGGCGTTAAACAGGCGGGCCAAATTTATAGCCGCAGGTCCAATAAAAGGAGAATGTTCGTTGATCTGCGGGCATGCCTCCGAGCAACAGCCGCAGGTCATGCAGGTGGACAAAGAATAGATAACCTTCTGCTTTTCCGGACTGATTTTCGGCCCCGGCCCCTGGTCGTGTGATCCATCCACATCTATCCAAGCATGGACCTTTTTCATATTTTCAAACATGCGGCTTCGGTCCACAATTAAATCCCGCACGAGAGGAAATTTGCTTAAAGGGGCCAGCTTGATGGTGCGGCTGCCGCTTTCCTGAATAATGGGATCGATCAAAGCCGTGCAGGCTTGCCTCGGATAGCCATTCACCAGCATTGAGCACGATCCGCAGACTTCTTCCAGACAGCCTGCTTCCCAAACAACAGGCGTCACTTTCTCCCCGGCCCGATTAACGGGACGGCGCTGAATTTCCATTAAGGATGAAATCACATTAGCATAAGGTATCGCTTCTAACTCGAATTCTTCCCAGTATTGATGGCCTGGATGGCCGCGATAAATTTTCAAGATAAAGGTTTGGGCGGCCATGTTTCTTCCTTTATTTTAGAGAGCCGGCAAGCGAAAGAGGAATATTTTCCAAAGTTGGTTTTACTTTTTTGGCATGCGTATAATCCCGATGAACTGGTTTGAGGTGGCGCAAGTCCACAGGCTGATAAGAAATAACGGGTTCATCACTATCATAGACGCCGATGGTGGTCTTTAACCATTGTTCATCATCGCGGTTTGGAAATTCAGCTTTATAATGGGCCCCGCGTGACTCGTTCCTTAATAAGGCTCCTTTAGTAATAACCAAAGCCAATTCTAGCATCGGGCCAAACTGGTTGGCAAAGGCGTAGGTCTGGTTGGCAAACTGCCCTCTGTCATCCAGCGATATGTGTTGATACCGCTCGCGCAGTTCCTTGAGCTTATCCATGGTCCGTTCGAGATCAATATTATCCCGCTTCACAGTCACATTGTTCAGCATCCAGCCCGATAACTCATCATGCAGCTGATGAATATTTTCAGGCCCTTCTCTTGATAAAATATCCCGCTTAAGCTCCTGCTCAACGCTTAGAGCCTGTTCAAAAATAGCCGAGGGGGTGTCTTGATAAGAAGAGGTCAGATTGTCTAAATAACGGGGCACTTCCTTTCCAACCACAAGACCACTAAAAATACAAGCCAGCAAGGCATTTGCTCCTAACCGATTGGCCCCATGGTATTGATAGTCTGATTCGCCAATGTTAAAACAGCCTGGCAGATTGGTCATCTGCCTATATCTCTCTACACGGTCTGGATCATCCGCAGCGGGCCAATCGACCCAGGCTCCTCCCATTGTATAGTGCATGGCAGGAAAGATCCGCATAGGTACTTTGGTTGGATCTTCACCTGTGAATTTCTGATAAATTTCCAAAATTGCCTTTAGTTTTTCCTTCTTTTCATCTGGCAGGTGAGAAACATCAAGATAGACCTGCATTTCGCCATTAATACCCATGCCCATCTCGCAAATACGCAACACTTCGCGCGAACCGATGTCACGCGGAACAAGATTGCCAAAAGCAGGATACATCTCTTCCAAAAAGAACCAAGGCTCCCCTGTGTTTCCACAGGCGACCTCCTTACCGTCAGACATTAAAATTCTTTTTGATGAATCGCCAGGGACCCATATGCGCCCCCCTTCTCCGCGTGCCGATTCAGACATCAGCCTTAATTTGTCATGTCCTGGAATGGCGGTTGGATGAATTTGAATGAACTCCCCATTGGCATACATCATCCCCTGCTTAAAAAGCCTTCCATTTGCCGCTCCAGTGCAGAAGGTTGAATTAGTCGACTTTTTAAAGATCATTCCAATGCCACCAGTTGCGATCACTACGGCATCGGCTTTAAGGACCTCCAACTTCAAATTGAACAGGTCCATGATCACCACGCCCCTTGCGATCCCTTGTGCGTCCAGCACTAACCGCATGAATTCATGCGATTCAAATTTTTCAACCAAGCCCAGAGTCTCGTATTTCCTAACCTGTTCGTCTAATGCATAAAGAAGCTGCTGGCCTGTTGAAGCTCCACAAAAGGCTGTGCGGTTATAAAGAGTCCCTCCAAAACGTCTGAAATCCAAATTCCCTTCAGGCGTGCGGTTAAAAGGACACCCAAAGCGGTCCATCATGTAGATTATCTCAGGAGCGGCCAGGCACATTTCCAAAATGGGCGGCTGATTGGCTAAAAAATCGCCCCCTTTTATCGTGTCGTAGGCATGAATGAGCGGGGAGTCTTCTTCGCCTTTCAGGTTGATGGCAGCATTGATTCCCCCTTGGGCGCACACTGAATGGGACCGCTTGACCTTGGTCACTGAAATTATTTTGACCTTGCATCCATTCTCGGCCAATTTCATGGCCGCTGAAAGGCCTGCAAGCCCCCCCCCAACTACAATCACTTCTTTCTTTTTAATCACTGAAGACCTTTAAGTTGTCAGATTCAACCAATATGTTCCCCAAATGGCAGCCAGACCCAAAAAGGCGATCAGCACCATTAGACCTGTTGCGAACTTACGCATTAAATTTTGCGAGGCCGCAGTCAATGTAATGCCCCAGCTGATCATAAAAGTCCAAAGACCATTAAAAGCGTGGAAGCAAGCAGCCAATACAAGTCCGCTATAGAGAAAGATCATTAAAGGGCTTTTAAATGTATCTCTAACCATTAGTAACTCTGCCATCCCAAAACTTTTGGAAACAGCTAAAATGTCTGTTTCATTCAGCTTTTGTTCTTCAAGCGCGGCCACCCACTCTTTTCTCTCTCTGTTCCTTTGGGCCTCGATCAATTGATTAGGCGTATCTTCAACTGCTTCAAGCGGGCCAAGTTGCTCCAAAGTGTTTTTGCTGATTTCCTTAATTTGTGTGGCCGAGTACAAATCGAATCCTAACCTCTTGGAAAGGGTAAAAAGGCCACTGTCACGGCTCAAACGTACAAGATAATATTGCTGGCCATCAAGCTGACCCGAAGAAGGGTATTCTAAAAAACGCATTTGAATAACATGCGCGGCAATACCAAACAGCAGGATCCATGAAGTGATCCGCTGCCATGTGTACGCATGGTTGCGTGAATACTGGGGCAGAGAGGGTGTCGAACCGTCCGTTGGAAAGGCATTCATTTTGCCCTGTAATAAATATTGAATACCCCAAACCCCGTGGATCAAAAAAGGAATGCCAAGAAGGGCAATCTCAATAATCGGCAAATAAGGGAGGCCTTTAATGAAATTCACTGCGCTGACAAAGCCGCTACCGTCATCGCCAATGAAAAGGGCTGCCTGGGAATTTGTCAATAAATGCTCGATCAGGAATAAGACCAACCAAATGCCGGTTAAGGAGTGGGCCCGACGCCAAATGAAGGCTTTAGAAAGAGGGGGTGGAAGGTAAGAACCGCTCATTCAATACTCTTAATTTGAATATAGCTTACTCTTACCTCATCTCCTGTTAAAATGGAATGGTTTTATGTTTCTAATTTTAATTTAAGAATGATAAGAAGTGTTAACGTTGGAAGTAAGATTAGAAATAACCGGACGCCCTGCATCATTTAAAGTTACAGTATAATTAAGTATTCCCTCAATAGCTTTTGAAGCTATGACGTGAGTGTTTGTCCCAATACTTGTTTTATAACGGACAATATCAAGAAATCCCTTTACCTCGACATTGAAATGTGTAATTTCTTTGCTTTGCGGATCCCGTACTATATTCAAATGAATAGGAGGTAATTGATCATTTGAAAAGGCTGCTTTCAACGCGTAAGACCCTCCATCAGTATCATCCCAAACTAAGCGGTTATCCAAAGCATCTGCAAAAAACTTTCCAATGATCGGATCAAAAATATTATTTATGGTCGTTTGATTAGTGACAAGCTGTAAAGCGTATTTCCATTGCTTATCATTTTCACTTGTCAATAACTCGTTAAGCAAGGAAGCTCCTGTTTTGACTTTTTGGTCATTAGGAATATCAATCGGTGGCTTTGGTTCTGTATCTTCAATTTGTAGAAATTGATCAGTTCGGTAAAAACTTACCCCTCTTGTCATATCTTTTTCAAATTGTATTACATTCTCGCTAAAATCCTTAGGAAAATCTTCCACCATCCTTTTTTGTAATAATTCCAATCTATCCTGGTCATTAATGAAACTATTCAATTCATCTAAAAGAATTGGAATACGTTTCAATTGGTTTTCAATTTTGTTCTCAGTTGGTGTAAAATAAAGAATTGTTTTTTCTGCCACATGGTGGACCATAGAAGTAATTGATACATGTTGAAGGTAAGATCCCGCTTTTTGCCACATATAATTCATAAGCCCTTTGGGCTCATGCATTTCTTTATTCAAAGTGGCTACACCCATCGCGGTCAGGAGATCATTAATTGCTTCTTCTATATATGGCACGCTTTCATCACTCTTACCTTTTACGTTGAGCAGCCCCCCCAACCCCTCAATGGCGCTCCTAATTCTTTCCTCGTCAATTTGATAACCCTCCTCTGATCTCATAAATTTAACAATTTGCTTAGTTAAAGCCGGCAAATAGCATAAATTTGTACTCCAACCAGCCCAAGTTGAGAGATAATTAGAGATTTTTTGAGTGACCTGGTCATTAGAAGGTACTTTGGTTAAACTTTTTGAAGTCAGATAAATGGTATGTCCCGTTTCTCCAACATCATGTATGTCAGCTAATTCATTTAGAATTTCTTGAGTTTGATTTAAATTTAGGTTAGTTTTAAATATTTCCGGTAACATAGTTTACCTCTTTAAATAAAAACTATTATAACATAAATAATTATATTATATATCTTTATTAAGAGTTTTAATAAATTAATTAAACATTTTTTAAAAAATTACTAGCTTCTTGCATCGTGGGGAAAAAATCAGATGTAGTTTGTTTGACTGATAAACTAGGCAACATATTTTCTTCTGACAAAACTTCCAATTTATTTAATAGTTCGTCTTTCCTAACTGAAATAAATCGATCAATGACAATATAACCAATTTCTTGTTTGTCATTTGTTGAAAGTTTAAATTTTTCAATTATTGTTTCATTCACTACTGCTGCAAATTTGAGAATAATTTTTGCTTTTATATGTACTTCCTCTCCCACTTCATTGATTGTAAAATGAAAACCATCGGCTTGGGTGATAAAAGACTGCTGGAAGGGTGAATCAGATTCGTACCATTCAATAGGCCAATCTTTTTTAAACCATTTAACCACTTGATCAGCAATTAAAGACTGGTGAATGATTGAGCCTAAGCAGAGAAAAATTGGGGATCCAAATTCTTTTTCAATTGCTTGAGAGATGTAATTGGAAGAAGAAGAATCAGCTTTATCCAAATCAAATATAACTTTATCGTTGATAGCAACTGTTCGAGATCTTGAACAATCAATATAAAACTGCGAAGGGACATCCATGAATTGATGGTCACTTATCTGGACAGTGTGTATGGCAGTCAACTTTTTATCATGAAAAAAACTTTTAATGGCATTTTTGAAATCAATGTCATTTTCGACGGTATTTAAAAAAATAAATTGCTTTATTTTTTCAGAGGCTGTTTTAAAAAGTGGATTTTCATTCCTATAGCCTAAAAGGTAACAAGCTTTTTCCGAAACATGAGTAACTACAGAGGAAATTGACAAATGAGGGAGAAAAGATCCTGATTTATGCCACAAATAATGCATCAGTGGGGGTGGGTTAGTCTGCTCATTCATTTTCATGACGCCTAATGCCCTAAGCAAATCTTCCAATGCTTCATCGATATAGGGCCTATTTTCATCATTCGGACCTTTTACAAAAAGCAATACGCTCAAACCTTCGATCGCACTCATAATCAAATCATCTGGAATTTTCTGACCTTCTTCTGATTTTACAAATTTAACGACCTGTTTAGTTAAAGCGGGCAAATAATATAAATTAGTACTCCACCCGGTCCAGGTAGAAAGGTAATTACGAATCCTTTGGGTAATAAAATCAGATGGAGCGGTGGTAATGTTTTTTGAAGCCATATAAATGTCATGGCCTGTCTCGCCGATTACATTTAACTTTGTTAGCTCCTTTAAGACATCTTCTGTTTGATTTAAATTTAAATTATTAGTAAAAATAGGTGGAATCAAGTTCATAAATAAACCTTTTATAAATTATAAAATTATTATAAAGGTTTATTCTAAAGATCAATTTAAACTTTCATCAAGATAAGATTAAACCGACCTAATTTAAAACATAAAATTTCTATCTCTGTGCTCGGTGGTTTTAATAACTCACCTTACGCAAAAGGAGCAAAATGAAGAAGCAAGGGATTTTGAAAAATCAATTAATTCAAAAAGCACAGCAATATTTTACTAATATTGCGAGCATTTTTGAAGTTAATTGAGATTCAAAAGACCTACTTCTTCGCCTGCTCCTTTTGCGTAAGGTGAGTTAATAAATTAACATACTCGCGGTTTTATCTCATGCTTTAGTCGGCCTGAGCCTAAAAGAGAAAAGAAAGGTTAAAGACCGAAGAGGCGGCGTGCATTGTCAGAAGTGGCTTGAGCTACTTCTTCAATGGAAAGATTTTTTAATGCAGCAATACAAGCGGCAACTTCAACCACATAAGCAGGTTCATTGGTTTTTCCGCGCTTTTTTAGTGGGGCCAAGTAGGGTGCATCGGTTTCAATCAATAATTGAGATAGCGGCATTTCTTTAGCGACTTGCTGAAGTTCGATACTTTTCTTGAAAGTAACTATTCCGCTTAATGACAACATCCATCCGCGTTTAATGACCTCTTCCGCTTCTGCCATTGTTCCTGTGAAGCAATGCAAAACTCCGGGAGCATGCTTCTGCTCTACTTGATATTCGGCATCTAAAATGTCAAAAAAATCAGCAAAGGCTTCCCTGCAATGGATGATCACAGGCAGCCGGCATTCTAAGGCCAAATGCAAATAGCGGCGCAAAAATTCCTGCTGTATTTGTTTTGCAGAGTATTCATAGTGGTAATCGAGCCCGGTTTCTCCAACGGCTATAAGGGATCCACTTCTTGCGCAGGCTGCAATGGTTTCAAAAACAGCCTCCCCTTCTTTTTCAACATCATGAGGAGTTGTCGCAGCTGCCTGATAGACCCATGGATATTTTTCTGAAAGCTTCAACCCCCTTTCCAAAGTAAGAATATCTGTGCAAATGTTGATTACTGCATGAATGCTGGCCAGCCGGGCCCTTTCTAAAATGGCATTTACCTGTTCATTCAATGTGTTTGATGTCAAATGCGCATGCGAATCAAAAAAAGAGGCGGAACCATTCATTAGCGTACTATTCCTTTAAAACTATTTCCGGCTCGGGAAGCGCCTGGATTAAATGCTCTAATACTCCGCTTGATGTTAGCACCTGGGGCAGTATCACAGGCTCCTGCTGTTTCTCATTTCCATATAGAACGTAAAGAGGCACGCTATTGCGTCCAAATTTGCTTAACTCTGTGGTGATGATGGGATCATTTTTAGTCCAATCAGCAATCATTTTGACGACTCCTGCTTTCGAGAGCTCCTCATTGACTTCCTTTGAGTCCAAAACCATATGGTTAGCCTGGCAGATCAGGCACCATTTCGCCGTAAAGTCAATTAGGACCGGGGTACCTTGCGCCCTAAGTTCAGCCACTCTTTCAGGAGAGAAAACTTCCCACCCTTTCAATTGCTCTTTTTGGCCAGTCTTTCCAATGGAAATGTCCTGATCCCATGTGGATTTCGGAAGAAAAATGGATTTAAAGCCTGCAAAAATAAAAAGGCAGACAAAAACATAGGACGTCACTCGTTTTTTCCGGCTGATCAGTGGGGCGCTCCCCTTGCCATAAATCCAGGCGCCAATAGCAAAGCATAAAAATCCGGCCAACAGGCAGATCAAAGAGAAAGTATTGGTTTGTGCACTAAATACCCACATTAGCCACAGGACTGTGGCTAAGAGGAGAAAGCCCATTAATTCTTTGAAAACTTCCATCCATGCCCCAGGTTTAGGCAAAAATCGGAGAAGCGAAGGAAAAGCCGCCAATATAAGGTAAGGTGAACACATCCCTAACCCCAATGAAGTAAAGATCAGCATCGATTGAAAAACAGGCAGCGTCACGGCAAATCCGATAGCTGATCCCAAAAAAGGACCTGTACAGGGGGTCGCAACAGCTGTAGCCAAAACCCCACTTAAAAAAGACCCTCCATAACCTGAAGATTTCTTGGCCTTGTCTACCTCAGTTTGTCCTGCCCAGGAAGCAAAAAACATGCCCCACTCAAACAAACCGAATAAACTTAAAGCAAAAATAAAGAGGATGGAAGCTAAAATAATCACAAAGAGCGGGTCCTGCAATTGAAAGCCCCAGCCGACAGCCTGGCCATAGGTCCGGAGTACTAGCATGGCAGAGGCTAATACCCAAAATGAAATCAGAACACCAAGAGAGAAATAAAGGCCATGCCTCAGGGTCAAAGCGCGGCTTTGGCCAGCCATTTTAACAAAGCTCATGACCTTAAAAGAGATTACGGGAAGAACACATGGCATCAAATTAAGTAGGATACCACCTAAGAAAGCGAAAAATAGAGCTAATCCAACCCCTCCTTCAAATGCAAAGGAGCTGCCTGAAGCTGTAGCCTCGACTAAATTAATATTTTCATTATCTTTCGTTTGAAGCATAGGCGCATCGATATCAAAAGCCTGCACCTTTTCTTCAGTATGAACAACAAGGACCCCTTTTAAATTTTTATGTGCGGCTCCAATTTGATCTCCTCCCTTAAGGCTTACATAGTAACGGTTTCCATGTTTTGAATTTAAAGCCAAGGTAGGATCAATTGAATGATCGATTACATCTTTATGCTCTGGAAAAAAATCAATGCCGACAATAGGATCTACCAGAGCATCCCGCACAGTCTGCGGCACTTCGATTTGGACAATTCCCTCTTTATGTACTGTTTTAACATGGGCATGAGATTTGGGAATTTTTAAACGGGCTTTTTCAAAAAATGCAACGGTCTCATTTTGAATGAGGGGCTTTGTTTCGCTTGCCTTTACAGTAATCGAAGTTGTGGCTGAGCCAGGCTGACAATTTAAAGCGGAGCAGACAAGCCATTTGATTTGAGCTTCTAATACAATCGGTTCATTGAGAGTTAAGCTGGCAGGGGGGGTTAAAAGAGTAAGAAGGACAACCTCCCCTTTATAGCCATAACCGACCATATCAGCCAAAGTGAACTTTTCAGGAAAAGGCCATTGCAGGGGACCAGCCTCAAATCCCTCCGGAAGTTTCCACTCAATTTTAAGCGGCATTCCCGCATCTCCGGGATTTTTCCAATAAACATGCCAGCTGTCCTCAATATCTAAATGAATCGCTACCCAAAAAGGACGCCCCGGCTGAATTGTTTCTTCTTCTTGAACTAATTGCGCTTTTACATGGGCGGGCCCGCCAAAAGCAATGGCCGGCAAAGGCGATGCCAAGGAAAGAATTAATAAGAAGAAACGAATATAATACAGCATTCAACATCTCCTGTTGACAAATAGGGGGCAATGAGGTATCCAATTACATAGCAAAGTCAAATAATATTAATTAAATTTGAATTTACAATCAAGTAAAATCATTAACAAAGTTTAAAGGAATTGCAAATGTATGTACATATTTAATATATTAGCTAGCAACCCTTTTTTTGAAGCTTATTCAGATTCTGACTTCCTAGGAAAACTAATTTTTATCGGATTATATGCGCTTTCAATATGCACTTGGGTGATATTAATTCAAAAAATTTGGCTGACTTATCAGGCCAAAAAAAATGCCTTTCGTTTTTATGAAGCTTTTCAACTTCATAAATCAAGCCCCTTAAGTTTAGACTTTGAAAATATCAATCAAAAAAATTCCATTAACCCTTTTTTAGATTTATATAAAACTTTAAAAAAACAATCATTAGATCTTCTAACTAAAAATCGCCATTTTAATTCATCTAAAGTGCAAGAAGGGGAAAAAACCCCTGTTTATCTTTCCTTGAGCGACATTGATTTTGTCTCTTCCCATCTCGCCACTCAAATGACCGGCCAGGTTAAAAATTTAGAGAAAAACTTATATATCCTCTCCACTATTGTCAGCCTGGCCCCTTTTTTAGGATTGCTTGGGACCGTATGGGGGATATTGACTACATTTGCTGCGCTACAAGCCCAACACACGGGAGGAACCCACGACATGGTGCTTAGTGGCCTTTCCTTAGCGCTGGCTACAACCGTTCTGGGATTGATCGATGCCATTCCGGCTTTGGTAGGCTATAATTATTTGAAAAATTCCATTCGTGATTTCGGATCAGATATGGAAGGATTTTCTAATGACATTTTAGCAGCTGTGGAAATTCAATACCGCAAAGTGGATTCCTAAATGAGAAGAATGCGTTCATCTTTTGCCTCCCATCCCGAAGAACCTACTGTTAATCTAACGCCTTTGATCGATGTAGTTTTTGTCATTTTAATTATGTTCATCGTGATCGCCCCGCTTTTGGAGCAAGACCAGGTGGAACTGGCCGAAGCCTCGCAGATTTCCCATCAAAATTCATCAGGCGTTCAGGAGAGCAGCCTCATTACCATTCATGTTAATAAGGATAATACGATCAGGTTCAACCGACAGCCAACCAATCTTATTTTATTGAAAGAACAGCTTAAAGCGGCGAAAAAGCAATTCCCCAAAGTCACGCCGCAGGTTTTTCATGATAAACAGGCCCATTTCGGCACCTATCAAGCTGTCAAGAATGCAGCGGAAGAAGCTGGCTTTAGCAAATTAGATCTTATCTTAAATCCAGCTTAAAAGACGTGTTATGTCCAAAATATTATCTTCACGATTGGAATACAGGGAAGAAAAGTCTTTTTGGACCATTGCTTGCTGCGTTATTGTATTGCATTTTATAGGCTTGTGGACAGGAACATACTGGACAACCGAACCGCCAAAAAAAAACACAGCACAGCGGGTAGTTGTCTCCACAGTTGCATTAAATCCCCAATTTCACTCCTCAGGCCAACCCCAACCTCCTGCAACCCCACCTGGACAACAAATAGAAAAGACCATATCCTTGCCTTTGAAAGAGGAAGCTCCTTTAACCCCGCCTTCAAAGGTTGTTCAGGAAGAGGTTCTTAAAAAACCAGCTTCTGCTCCTACTAAGCCGATTGAAAAGAAACCGGAAGCAAAGCCTATTCCACCAAGCCCCCCCAAAGCAATTGCTCCAAAGCCCGTACCAGAAAAGAAAGAAATTCCTAAAACGGTCGTTAAATCAGCCTCCCCGCCGGCGGCACCCAAAAAAAACGAAGAGGAAATAAAGAGGCGTGAAAAAGACGCACTTGCAGCGAAGGAAGCTGAAAAGGTGCACCAACAGGAAATAGCTGCTATACAGGAAGCATCCCGCAAAAAAGAGCAAGCTTTGTTAGCAAAAGCCAAAGAAAATCTAGCAAAAATAGCGGAAACGCGCAACTCTATCAACACAACTCCTTCCCTTAAATTAGATGAAGCTCAAACGCTAAAACCTATCAGCCATTTAAGTATTGATGCGCTTCCAGGAGAATATGGAGGAGGAACTGAGCTATCCTCCTCTGAAATAAATTACCGGAATGAAGTTGCTGGCCGGTTGAAATCGGGATTACGCCTGCCTGATTATGGGGCTGTTAAAATCAAACTGACCCTTGACCGTTCTGGAAAAGTAACTCAAATTGAAGTGGTTTCGAGCGAAAGTCAAAAAAATAAAGCGTACATTGAAAAGACCCTCCCTTCTATTTTATTTGCAAATTTTGGGATCCATTTTAAGGGTGCTACGCACTATACTTTTTTAGTAAGCTTAAATAATGAATAATTTATTTTCGATTTTATAATCTTGTTCAATAATTCAATATATGATAACGTTTTTTTATTTTTATAATAAACAAGGTTAATTATGAATAAGATTAGTCTTTCTCTTGATTTGGCAATTAATCATACTAGCAATGAATTTGAAAATGAACAAGTCTTAAGCCCTTTAATAGATGGCGTCGTTGATGATGTGCTTATTAAAATTTTAAAAAATGTTTCTTTTAGTTGGAATGATTGGAAAGTTTGTTGTCTAATCTCAAAAAGCTGGAAAGCAACAGTCGAACACAATAACCTTTTATGCCATAATCCAGAGCGAAATCAAAAAATTTTACAAATTGTGTCCCACATTATCTTATCTATCGAGTCTTGCCCTTACCTATCTTTTAAAGAGGAAAAGGAAGAATTTTACATGCTGCATCACATGGAAAATCTTATTAAAAAAATCAACGATGATCTAAATAATAATTCAACTATTTTAACAAACATTCACATCCAAGAAGATCTCCATTCCTTGATTTCTTCATCTCTGCATTTATTTATAACCTACGCTAAAGAAAACGAAGGTAGTCTACCACGGGATGAAATGATTGCACAAGCCTGCACCTCTTTTACTGGAGAAGAATCAAAGATAGTCCTCAATGAATCGGCCAGCAATTTAATGCACAATCTTTTTTACCATTTGATCCTAACTAAAAATTGGGAGATAGCCTTTGTGCTTGCTGAGGGTAGTAAAAATAGTTTTTACCGTATTTTTCAATTGATTATTTTACAGCATGGCTGGAAAGAAGCAATTGATGTTCTCTGTGATATCTTGAATAAAGAAAGACAATCCATGGCCATTAAAGGACTCATCCAATCTTCCGCATTACAAAAAGATTTATCTGATTTAAAAATGATCAGGGAATGGCTGCATGAAATTCAAACCCTTATTACGCATATACAAGCCTCCCAACATACCGTGACAGAAGAATTAAAAAATGAAGCCATTGCTCAAACCCTTGAACTAGCTGCGCTATTGTGGATGGAAAGTCAAGATCAAGTGATAGATTTGGAATTGGAATTTTATATCTCTTCTTTTTTTGAAACTTATGCGATTCCCAACGAAGGTAATGATTTGATTGAAAATTCCATTATGTCATTCTTGCATAAAATGGAAAACAAGCCCAACGTGGATGAAAAAATCATAAGATTTTTGAATGCTCTTCCGATTGATTTTAGAAGGGTATTATTGCAAAATCTTTGTTTTTCTTTATTTGAGCTAGTCGACGCAAGCTATGATGATGAAGGCATCTTTCCCATCAGTCCGGAAAAGTGGAAAATGATAATCAAACTTAAAAATATTACCGATCCGGATAGCGAATACACTCACATTTGCTTTCCCTTTATTTATTATGGCTTAATGGATTCGGCAACAATCATAGAAACAATAGAAAGCCCGACAAATGAATTTAGTGTATTTCCTTTTTTAATTGCCAAAGCCATAAAAGAAAAACCTTCAACAATTTATTTTGCTATCGAAAATAAAATAAAAAACGAAAAGTTTCTCGATCAAGAAGAAATAAAAAAAATACATCAGGAAGGCAAGAAACTTTTAATTGCCATCTGTAAGTTTCTTCAAAAAATGAATGAAAAAGAGACGATCCAACAGATCATTGATTGCAATCCTTATGATGACGAGAATTTTGACAAAGAGATGGCCTCTTATTTATAACAATTCTTAAAAGCTCACAAAAAACGCGAGTAAAATGTTCAAATTGCATGTTACTTTGAACATTTTACTTTTTGTATTTCTATTTTTTTAAATATTTATTAATTATTTTTATTTTAATTTTTTTTCTAATTTGTTATAATATTTATTAAATAATTGTTATAATAATTACACTAAGGTTTTTATGGATATTAATCAGCCCTTTCAACGATTTCAGGAAGATAAATGGAATGAGATAATTAATCTTCAAGAAGAAGAACTTCGCAAGGTGCTAAGCAATAAGCAGAAAAATCATTGTGGTCGCCTTATCAAAGAACTAGTAGAGCGCATTCGCCCTGAGTATAAATTAAAACCTTTACATGAAACTGTCTTAAAAATCGTTCATTGCCTGCCCGATAATGCTGCTGAGTATTCTTTTTCTTTAGCAACGATCTTAAATTATATGAAAACTAACAATATTTTTAATGTACAAGCAAAGGGATGGTTGAATTCAAAAGCTTGGTGGGGAGAAACTGTACCCGATCCCCAACTTTTTGAAAAAATAAAAATAAACCTTGAAAGGGGTGATGGAAAATTTGCCCTAGCCCTTTTGAAAAATGGTTTTTTTGTATCAAATGAAACCCTGGGTGAATTTTTATTTATAGCTAGTTCTAGAGGAGAAAGAGATTTTGTTAAATTTATTACTAAAAATATTTATGGCAACATTCGAAATATTGAACAAAGTGAACTCATAAGCATTAAGAATTCCTGTGAAGATGCATTACTAGAGGCTAGTTTATGTGGTGAAACTGATATTGTGATTAAACTTATTGATTTTGGAAATAAAATAAATAAATTTATCTTAGAAGAAAATGAGCATTTCGACATCAGTTCACGAAATGTGGATGGAAACACTTCACTACACTTGGCCTTATTAGCAGGTCATAGCGAAACTGCAAAAGAACTTATTAAGCTTAGCATCAATCTTAACACTAAAAACTTTGAAGGTCGGACCCCCCTGCATATAGCGTCTGTAAAAAAGAATAAGGAATTGTCTTTAATACTTATATTGAATAGGGCCACCATTAATATAGAGGATAAAAACGGGTTAAGACCTAATTTAGATATACTTACGGTAGAACTAAAAGAGAGCATTTTAACCGGAGTTACAGAAAAAGCCCTCGCTCTAATTCAAAGTGATGTTCCCACTAAAAATGACTTTTTATTTTTGGCGTGCAAATTTGATAACCTAAAAGTTGCTTTCCAGCTAATTGAAAAGAAAGATATTAATTTGATCAATTTCAAAGATCAGAAGGGTAATACGCCTTTGCACTGGGCGTGCCTACACGGCAATTTAGAAATCGCCACTATGCTTATTCAAAATGGTGCAGATTTCCTAATTGCTAATAACGAGGGACAAACTCCTATGAGCTGTGCTAGCTTTGAGCAAAGCTTTTTTGTTAAACATTCCATTGCTTACATCAAGAAATTAGACATAAATTTCGGAACTAAAATTGAGTACGAGCTTGGACGCCCTTCCCCTTTAATTACCTCAGATGCAGTGAAAGTTCTTTTTGCACTGACGGCATTATTAAAAGGATTGGAAAACACCCAGTGTATTGATCTAGAAAAATTCATAAAAAACGATCTCATTTACCAAAATTTGACACCTTACTATGGGTCTTATGAGAAAGGTGATTATTTGAAGCGCCTCGATACAGCCGTTTCAAAAGGGTTGCTTACACTTGCAGACCACATTGGCGGAAGTGAATTCAAACAAGATTTCGCCTCCTATTATGCCCCAACCCTTTCAAAATTTAAATTTGTTTTTGACAATCCATTTCCTACAGCAAGTCGGGAAGAAAAAATGAAAATGGTGTTTTTGGCAAAAGCACAAAAAACATGTTCTTCCCTGATTTCAAACAATAAATATTACTCAAAAAATGTTATCGAAAGTGCCATTTTGAGATATATGAATGCGTGCCAAGCTAAAAATATTCCTTTTATACTCCCTACGGAAGAAAGTATCCTTCCTTTTTGTTTTGAAGTGGTGATAGAAAATGCTTTGAGCACTTTGCCAACTGAGACAAAAGAGGCTATTATTGCCCTTTTTAATACTATGAAAGGTAAAAATGTCCCTTTAACTAAAGATGGACAGAAACGGCTTGTTTTCTTGGCCACCCAAGTGGCCTCGCCAAAATTTGCCCAAGGAAGGCCGCCTGCTCATTTCCGCGCCTTTAATAAATTTCCCACTATTTTACGAGCGATGCATATAAGTGATGTAAACGCTCTGAATAACTTCCTAAACGATGAGCTTCTTGGAGAGATGTTTGATACACTACAATCCGATATCTTTAGAAATATTAATGCTGGTGAATTGTTAGACGCAGCGCTCGATCATCCTGAGGCAGCTGTCCTCTCAGTTTTAACCCCTGTAATTACTTCGCTGCTAGGAGGGGAAGAGCTTAACGAGGAAACGGTTGGAATCATTCAAAAAATTGCCGAAGGATTTAGCAACGCTCTTTCAAATCAAATGCAAATTTTGAATAGGGAGGACCTAAGATCTGTAACACGTGCTCTTGAATTCACTATTACAGCCTCTTCTGATATGATCTTTGATGGATTAATAGAAGGCATTGAAAGTGCACAAAAAGCAGAAATCGAGAAGCCTAATGAAGAACCTTCCC
This sequence comes from Candidatus Protochlamydia sp., assembly GCA_013695355.1. Taxonomy (GTDB): domain Bacteria; phylum Chlamydiota; class Chlamydiia; order Chlamydiales; family Parachlamydiaceae; genus Protochlamydia. The sequence goes on along the minus strand of JACDAQ010000007.1, from coordinate 18,255 downwards.
TTACTCAGCAGCTCATTCAAGAAGCTGCTACTTACCTCTTCAACCAGCCAACAGGTGTATTGGATGGGCTTGGTGCATCTTTTGGTATGGGGATGCTTAAACAATTCATTTCTCGTGATCGGCTTGTTAAAGTAGTTATAAGTTTAGTCATACAGATTTTGAACCAAACAATCCCCTATATAATTAGCAACAAAGTTAAAGAATTTGAAAATCAAATTAAAAATTTAAAATTGATTGAAAATAAATCTCTGGCGGAAAACAAGTCACTGCAAACATTAAATTTACAGTATGATATATTCAAATCATTGAGTAATTTATCACCTCAACTAACTGCCTTAGTTGGTAAAATATTAACGCATTTAACTAATAATATTGATTTAGAACAGGCGCACAGCTTGATTATTCAGTGGCAGAATTATACTGTTGAGGCTTCAATCGATGAAAAAGTGAATAAGGAGGACGCAAAGAAAGAGGCCAAAGCATACATTGTTAATATGCTTTATGAATCAATAATTACAATTATTGAAGAAGTTCAGTATGCAACTCCAGATCTCGTTGATGGCGTTTTATCAGGAATCCAAGAGATTTTCTCTCAGGGTTTGAGAGTAAATGCTTTTGAAGAAGACTATCAGTTTCCCGTTTCTTCTTTGGTTGAAGAAAAACAAAGAGAAAAACTGACACTGGAACAAACTCAATTAACTCAAAAAATAAAAAATGATTTAGAGAAGGAACTTATTCGTTTGAGTACTCCGGGAAGGTTCATGAAAGCTACCATCTCTGAAGATGAATTTAAAAAGATCCAACAACTGCTTCCCGAATTTGAAAAGGAATTTGAGGGGCTATTTTTGAACAATCCGCTGATTTCTGATCTTGTGGCCTTTGTTCGAATTGGAAATGCTCTATTAAATAATGGCTATACTACTTCAGAAATCGCCATTGGCTGCAAAAACTACTGGGAGGCACAATTAAGAAACAACCTTTCCCTTACTGCTCCTACTGAATCAAATCAAATTTATCCCTTTATCTTTGATGCGGTCATAGAAATATTGGCAGATGATGCGATCCATTCAGGAAAAACGCGTCTGGGAGAGACAATATTATTAAAGGAAAAACTGCAGTTTTATCTTAACCATAGGACTATAAACTCCACAGAAACACCCCTCAACGAAAAAGGAAAAGCTGTATTAAAAGCGATGATCGATACGCTTTTAGACCCGGAATTTTGCAAAGGATTACCTTTGTTGCACCCACTTGTCTTGGTACGTTTTCCTCTTATACTCCAAGGAGTAAAACTTTCGGATGTCGATCGGTTGAATAGTAAAAAGAGTGAGTTCATTCGGAAAATCATGATTAGTGAATCTGAAGTCTGCTTTAAAAAAATTAATATTGGAAACATAAAAAATGGGATGCTTAATAATCTACAAGAATTCATGAAGATCATGGCAGATCCATTAGTCAATGTTTTAACTCCTGGACTTTCATCTGAAAAAAAAAGAGAGAATGAAGGCGTTGTTCATGAAATGATCAGTGCTTTTATATTGACATCACCGATTCAAAATCTTTTCATCTATGCTACCAAGATGCTTAAAGACTACAATTTACGAGGTATTGAGCTGGACGTTGAATTTTCCGTTGAAGGTTTCGCAAATGAAATAAAAAACACTTTAGGGCGGTTTTTAAGCACTCTAAACCTTGGAAAACTACCCGCTTCTGAAACAGCTAATTCTATGGTGCTTACCGAAGCACTGCTTGCAGTAGCCCAGCAATTTAGCGAAGCGCAAAGTTTAAGGACAGAGTTAGCAGAGTATCGAAGCCAATTAAAGCAGGCTCAAGAATCCATTGTAAACTTACATTGGGAAATTTCAAAACATGAATTAATTGCAAGTGATACAAAAAAAACGGATGGTGAGAGGGAATATGCTAGAGAGAAGGTTGCTAAGCTGTCTGAAAAGTTGCCTAGCTTGAAACTTAAATTAAAAAAGCTTGAAGACCAGATAAATCCATTAATAGAAGAAAAGAAAAAAGAGATCGCCTCTAATAAAATCGCTAATGAATTAGAAGAAATGAGTGGTATAAAAGCTACTGGAATATCTTGGGGAATAACATTTGGTAAAGTATTGGATCCAAGTAAGACCAAAATGTTGGAAACAATCTTAAAGTGGGTAAAACCATGGATTTCGCCTTTAATTTTATCTCCTGTAGTAAAAATTATCAACGAGTCTACAGTCAAAAGGAACAAAAACACTGCCCTTATTCAGGATTTATCCCAGCACTCTAAAAACAAGTTAAAATTAGTTTCATTTATTCAATTAAATAATTTAAGTAGACTCGCTAAAGATGAATTAGACAAGCTTACTCCTGATGAATTAATTGATAATGCTCAAAAAGCATTGGGTAATCTTATTAAAGAAGATTCAGATAAACTTTTAATCGCAGAAACGATTAAGGCGAATGAGAGTAAAATCGTTAATTTACTATTCGACATTATTTCTTCGAACCTACCATTACTAAACAATATATCAAAATTTATAGATTTAGTAAGTTTTATAGCTCATTTATCCAATAATCCACAAAAAAATGTTGATCAAAAGAAATTGATAAGTTTATGTGTTGAAAGCATCACTGTTATTTTGGATAACACCCTTATTTTTGAAAACTTGATTCCTACAATTCTTGATTCGCTAAGACGGGTTCAAACATTAGATTTGACGCCACAGTGGTTAGAAGAAGTTTCTAAAAATACTGAAGAGAAGGAAGGTTTATCTTCTAGTCAGGTTACAGAGGAGAAAGCTTCATTTATCGAGGGAAACCTTCCTAAAGGAATAACAAACATTGGAAATTCGTGTTATCTTAATTCAACAATGCAAGTTTTAATTGAAATTCCTGCATTCAGAGAAAAAATAATGAATGCTCAATGGGTGGGCTTTATAAAATTTAAAAATGAAGTTAAAGAAGAAGCGTTAAGGAAAAATTATTATAAATTATCAAATGAATTAGATTACATCGATTGGGATAACTTAGAAGATGTCGATTTGGAAAATTTAGGACGTGAAGACATTAAATTGAACGAAGAACAACAACTTTTTATGCAGAATAAAGTTAATGAATATTCTGTTGCTAAAAAGGTTCAGTTTGCTTTGCAAAATTTTGTCCTATCCTTAGATGCCTCTCTTCGACCGGAAGACATGAGTGATTCTGCAGCAAAATTAAGGCAAGCCATTTATGATACAGGCCTATTTGAACGTGATCGCTTAAACGAAGAGCAAGATGCCTCCGCACTTATTGAATTGCTAATGTTTTGGTTGGGTGTTGAAAATCCCTTTGAGATTACAAGAACGTTTTCTTTAGTAAACGAGGAATTAATAGAATCCCATCCGGTAGGGATTTTACAAGTACCTATCCAACCAGGGATGGATGCTCAAAACCAGCTCAATGATCTTTTTAATACAAAAAATATTAACGATCCCGAAAATGCAATCACTATTAACGGTACGTTACAATCCCAATGGAACGAAACTGTCCGTATTGGAAGCGAGCCCCCACAGCAGATTGTTTTGCAATTTAAACGATTCAAAAATGATGGGGCAAAAATTCGCGATCCTATTAATTTGCCTAGGGATCATATCATTGATCTTTCCACTGGATTTGAAAGAAGTGGAACGATTTCCCAAGCTCGCTATAAAGTGACTGGGGCGATTCAACACGTAGGAAATAGCATTGCAAAAGGACACTATGTTGCGTTTATTCTGAAGAACGAACAATGGTATAGAACAAGCGACAAAGATGTTACTAAGGTGAATGCAACCGATATCGATCAGATGCTTGCATATTCTTATGTCCTTTTTTTAGAAAAAGTATAATAAAAAAGCCTGCAAAACGCGAGTAGGATGTACAAATTTACATACAATTTGCACATCCTACTCGCGTTTTGCATTAAAAAAGTTTATTTTTAATAATTCATAATGAGTTATACCTGAAAATAGCCTATCGTCCTGCTGTATTAAATTCTGATTTTCTCTCTGGTTGAGGGCTCTATGATTAGAAAATTATAAATTACCACTATTTGTAAATTTTTGAGTTTACTTTGAGTCTATCAATTCAGATTAATAAAAATTTTTAAAACGCTTCGCAAAAATTGAAATTAGTTTCTATTTGTGCTTCATTCAGGAGTTATGTTACTCTCAACAGGCTAAAGAGCCTGTTACCTTAAAAACTAGTTATTTTCCTATAAAAAAAGAAATTTTTACATGAAAGCACAAAAACTTCTTGCTTATCGATTATTTTTACCCCTGTTATTTATTTTGCCTCTCTTTTCAGACTATTTAGAAAATGAGGCCATTATTGTTCAATTGGCTACCGAAAGTCCTCTCGTGCCCATTTATATTGCTTCTTTTAAAGTCAGCCAAGGGGAACTCTCGGAAGGTTATAGCAGGCAGCTGGAACAGGTTCTGCGCTTTGACTGGGAACATAATGGGTCCACTTATACGCTTAAAGCTAATACAGCCAATGATCAGCTGGCCAATGGAGATGCCTTCGAACAATTTGGCGCGGCCCAAGAATGGGATTCGCAGAACATTCTTTATGTCATCAAAGGAGAAGTCTCAGGTAAACAGCTTCGACTTGCCATTTTGAATGTTAAAACGCGGAATTTAAAAGCCTCAGATCCTATTGCTTTATCAGGGAACTTAGACCTGGACCGTCGATTGGTCCACAAGCTTTCAGACTCTTTTCATAAAGCTATATTTGGAAAGGATGGGATCGCCTCCACCCGCATCCTTTATACCATCAAAACTCCTTTATTAAAGGGCAACCAAAAATTAGCCTCGGAAGTTTGGGAGGCCGATTATGACGGGAAAAATGCCAGGCAGGTCACACATGAGAACTCCTTTTGCGTCACCCCTGCCTATATTCCGGCTAAACCCGGTTTTCTAACCGGCGGGTTTCTCTACGTCTCTTATAAATTTGGACAGCCAAAAATTTTTGCTGCCCAATTAAAAAATGGGGAAGGACACCGGATTATGGAATTGAAAGGGAACCAGATGATGCCTGCTCTTTCCCCTCAGAGGGATAAAATAGCTTTTATTAGCGACATCACAGGCAACCCTGATCTATTCGTCCAGCCTTTCAGTGCTGATAAAGGGGCCATAGGAAAGCCCGAACAAATTTTTTCTGCCAAACAAGCAACTCAAAGTTCGCCCGCATTCAGTCCTGACGGAAAACAAATAGCCTTTGTGTCGGACAAAGATGGAGCGCCAAAAGTGTATGTCATTAATATCCCGCAAGCCGGTACTAGTTTGAAAAATATAAGAGCTACTCTTCTAACAAAGCGCAACCGTGAAAATTCTGCCCCGGCCTGGTCTCCGGATGGTACAAAAATAGCTTATTGCGCCCGTTCAAAAGGAGAAAGGCAAATATGGGTCTATGACTTTACTACAGGACAGGAAAGAGAGCTGACCCAAGGGCCGGGAAATAAAGAAAATCCTTCATGGGCGCCCGACAGCTTACACCTTGTCTTTAACTCAGCGGATGCAAATGACAGTGAACTTTATCTAATCAATCTTAATCAACCCGAATCGACTAAAATCACTTCTGGTATTGGGGAAAAGCGCTATCCCAGCTGGGAGCCACGCTTGTAGCAATACTAAAAATCGAATAAACATAAAACAATTTACAATTAAGTAAATAATACCCATAATAAACCTTTAATAATTAAAGTAGGTTTATATGCACTTATCAATTAATTCATTTTCTAATCAAAGCATTTCTTTCATTAAGGAAAAAGTATTAAATTCAACTCCCAAAGGAATTGCAGCCATTGCTTTGGTTGCATTTGCTGTCATAGGTTCTCTCTATGCCCTTTATCGTTATTGCTCAAAAGCCCGCCAGGCTAACGATCAACTGGCTCAATGCGAGCTATTGTGCCGTCAGGGAAGACTTGAAACGGCTACAGAAAGCTATGTTGCCCTTTTAACTCTCGATCCGTCAAATCTTAAGGGATTAAATGGCTATGCTAAAATTCTTTTTAAACAAGGAAATTTTGAGGCTTCGGCTGAAAAATATCAATCAGTGTTAAATGTTCAGTTCAGTAATATCCAGGCACTTATTGGAATGGCTAGAATTTTAGATAAAAAAAGAGAAGATAGTTCTGATCAGTGGGAATCGGCAGCTCATGAATGTGAAGAAATTTTAAATTACGATCCTGAAAATATTAATGTGCTGCTCGACTACGCAAAAGTATTACGCCATACTGTGAATGATCTTGATGGTGCAGAACCCTATCGAACAGTATTAGCAATTCAACCAACTCATTGTGAAGCTTTGTTAGGTTTAGCTAAGGAAGTACGCCGAAATGACCAAGTGGATGAAGCTGCAGAACTTTGTCAAAAGGCCTGCGAATCTGAACCTCAAAATGCAAAAGCCAAGAGAAGATATGCTGAAAATTTATGGAGCCAAAATAAGTTCAATGAGGCCGCGGATCTCTATAGACAATCATTGGCAATCGATCCTCTGCATGCTGAAACGTTAAAAAACTATGCCTTATTATCTAAAGACATGAGTGCTTGGGATGATTCAGCTCAGGCATTTGAAACACTACTGACTCTTAAGCCCAAGGACAGTTATTGCGCCTATCGATATTCAGAAGTTCTTCACGAACAAGCTAAAATCTTGCAGGCCCAACTTCAAATCCACCCTGAACTGCATGAAGCCCTTTCCAATAAATGCCTACAAGCTGCTGAATGGACAAAAAAGGGTTCCGCACGGAATACCTTTGATCAAACTTTCGCTGTATTAGAAGAACTAGTGGTAATGAACCCCAAAAAGCAAGCAATTCTTCTCCTTATGAAAGATATTTTAAATGAACATCTTAGGGATTTAGAATATCAAGGAAAAGTTTTTAGTCTTAGTGAAATGGAACATTATAATAGATTTTTTAGGAAAGAAAGTGAGATCAGTACAACTTTGATTAATCTTAGCAATAATGGTTAATTGAAGGGCACAAAGGCAGGGATAATAAAAATTTAAGAGCCATTTATGGCACTTCCCTACTTTGTGTCTTTATATTATTCTTTGAAAGGCTTTAATCTTTACTTTTTTTAGCGAAACCATCCAGGGACACGCTAAAAATATCAAATCCACAGAAGATTTTTTTTGCTAAATTGCTCCCCTTTTGATAAACTCCCAATTCTAAATACTGATATATTTCTAATTTTCTAATTTCCAGGGGACTACCAATGAGCAAACATCACATTACACGCTTTATCACGGCTATATTTGCAATTTGTTTGCTCCAAAGCTGCGCAAGAACCAGTAATGATGTGTGGGAAGACACCAAAACTGCTGGAAGGCACGTGCAAAGAGGCGTACGGTCATTAGGTGGAAAACAGGGTGATTCCCGTCAAGTCCGCTCGAGAAACGATTTTGATGGCATTGAAGACGAATGGGCTTATCCCGAAGACTCCTTGCAGGATGGCTGTTACACTTCTGTAGACTATTCACCTGATTTCATCCCTTTGCAAGACCAGGCCAACAACGATGTCTTTGCTCGTCAGCCGCGCGAAACCCCGGGAGACCGCGGAAGCTCTTTGCCAGGCATCCAGGCTTTTAGGGATCCAAGCACAATACCACAATTGGCCCCCATTTTTAAGACCCTTTATTTTGATTATGACAGTAGTCTGATCAAAGGACAGGCCAACCTTCAAATCATTCATCAGATCAGTGATTTTATGCGCTGCCATCCTAATACGTATATTTTCATTGAAGGGCATACCGATGAAAGAGGTCCTCAAGCCTACAATTTAGCTTTGGGATCGCGCCGGAGCAATGCTGTGCGAAATCTTTTAATCGGCGAGGGTGTAAATCCCGACAACCTTTTCACGATCTCCTATGGAAAAGAGCGCCCCGTAGTTCTTGAAAGACATGAAGAGGGTTGGGGCAAAAATCGCCGTGCCGAGTTTAAAATCTATGAACGCTAGTAATAGATGTGTAAAATTAAGGGGTTTGGGTTGGAGCTTAACATTTCTTTGCCTTACCCCTTTTCTTGGCTGGAGTGCCCCCTACCCTAATTCAATGCAAACACGCCCATCACGTCCCATAGGAAATGCTCCTCAGCCGATAAATTTATCCGATTTAAAACATGAATTAAATAACCATGAAACGGAAATCCGAATTTTTGAAAATAAATTGCAAAATCAAGAAATGGCCTTCGATGAAATCCGGCAGCAAGTAAACCAAGGTCTGCAGGAACAAAGGGAAATGGCCCAACAGCTTGGGCATAATTTAGAAAGAAAAATTCAAACCATGGATAACGCCGTTCAGGGTATTGTGGAAGATCTTCGTCAAATAAAAACTCAGGCCAATGGCTCCCTATCAATTTTAGATCAATATAAGACAAAGCTGATCGAGCTGGAATCTCTATTTCAGGCACAAAGCCAGCATATGGCAGCTTTGGAGAATGCTCTTCAATCTTTGGCAGATGTTTGGCAAGCAAAAGAAGCTTCAGCCCGGGATCTGGCACAATTGTCCACTAATAACTGCAAAACCTACAAAGTCCAGCCTGGCGACAGTCTGGGAAAAATAGCGGTACAGCATAAAGTAAGTGTGGAAAGCGTGAAAGAGCGTAACCGCCTTCAAAGCGACCGTATCAATGTAGGCCAAACACTCATTATTCCCTAATGGAAAATTCCAAAGCCTCCTTTGCCATCGGCGTATTTGATTCGGGAGTAGGAGGATTGACCATTCTACAAGCACTGAAAGATCTGCTTCCACATGAAAGCTTTATTTACTTAGGCGATACTGCACGAATGCCTTATGGTAGCAAAAGTTCTGAAACAATCGCGCGCTACTCACTTGAAAATGCCTCTTTTTTAATTGAAAAGAAGGTTAAGCTCTTATTAGTTGCCTGCCATACCGCCTGCATTTTTGGGCTTCCTAAAATGCGTCTTGCCTTTGACATCCCTATGATCGGTGTAGTTGAATCGGGGGCCCAAAAAGCAGCGTCTGTAACAAAAACCCAGCATATCGCTGTTTTAGGAACTAAAGCCACCATTCAATCGGGCGTGCATCAAAAAGAGATCCTTAAATATCTTCCTGAAGCCTATGTTGTTTCCATCGAATGTCCTTTGCTGGCGCCAATGATTGAAAGAGGCTCTATTAACCATCCTGAAATAAAAAAAGCTGTCAAAAAGTACTTAGGCCAGATTAAGGAAAAGAATATCGACACAATATTGCTAGGCTGCACTCACTATCCGCTGATCAAAGAATTAATACAGGCGGAAGCAGGACTCTCTATCCATTTGGTTGACAGCTCAGCATCCTATTCCGACCAGGTCGCCCACTTTCTCAAACAAGCTAACCTTGAATCCCCTCAAAATGCTCCCCCTCAGCATCAATATTTTGTTTCAGGCGATCCAAATACTTTTCAGGCTTTAGCAAAGCAGCTTTTAGGATGGCCATTGACCGCCCGGTGTGTAAAGGATCATCACAAAAGCGTTCGAAATTATGATAGGGATATTATAAAAGAGAATACATCTATCCATTCTTGATTACACCTAATTATGAAGTCAAAGATTGAGTATATTTTAATTAAAAACTCTCGATCTATTTCTCTCTCTCTGTGAGCTCTGTGGGCTCGGTGGTTTATTATTAGGTTTTAACAATATTACCACAGAGCCTACAGAGATCATAGAGAGAGGGATAACAATTTGGTTTTATCTTGCTCGGTATACTCCCTTGCTAGCTCAGGGGTTTAAGGGTGGCTTTTTTTATTAGCGCTATTATAAGGAAAAAAGCGGCGATACAAATGACCGACCAAAAAGGAAAAGAGGTTGATTGCATAATCAGCGGTCGGTCAAGCACATATAACTGGACCAATTCATGCCCTTCATTATACTTAGGTTCGGCTGCCAGTCGACCATGGACGGTCACGGCCCTCTTTAGAGGAACCGATTCCCATTTTCCTTTTAATACAATTTGACGGGATATTTTATCAGGAGATCCAATGCAGCAACTTTTTAGCTGGGGGCTTGCGGCCAGGATTACCTCTCCAGAAGGAGTTTCATAAAGGAAGCCCCTTATTTCAACTTCCTCATTCGAATTGACCTCAAGATGGGATGAAAGTTCATCAAAATTAAGAGATAGAGCGTGTTTACCCATTTAGTAAATATTCCACTTAAAAAAAAAGGCGATTTAAACTAATATATTTCTAACTATTCTAGGATAAATATAATATTATGTCTCATTTTCTTTTTACTTCTGAATCAGTTTCGATCGGACACCCTGATAAGGTTGCGGATCAAATCTCAGATGCCATTCTTGATGCATGTTTAGAGGGAGATCCTCACTCCAGGGTTGCCTGTGAAACCATGGTGTCAAGGGGCCTTGTTTTTTTAGCGGGGGAGATCACGACGCAGGCTTCAATCGATTATCAGGAAATTGTTAGAAAAACTATTCAGGAAATTGGTTATGACGATCCGGCCTTAGGATTTGACTACCAATCGTGCGGCGTATTGATTGCTATTAATAAACAATCTCCCGATATTGCTCAAGGGGTTAATGAAGAATTAAACCCATTCAAAGAACAGGGAGCGGGCGATCAGGGAATTATGTTCGGCTACGCGTCCGATGAAACGACGGAACTCATGCCTCTTCCGATCATGCTTGCCCATGCAATTGTCCGCGAACTTCGCCTAAAAAGGCAAAAAGGGATATTAAAGTTTTTGCGCCCGGATGCCAAATCGCAGGTTACAGTGGAATATGACCAAAACTTTCAACCTGTCCGTATCCACACAGTCGTTGTATCCACTCAGCACAATGAAGAAATAGACCAGGGGGCCCTTTTTCATGCTATGACAGAAATTGTCCGCTCCCTCGCCCCGCCCCATTTTATTGATGAGAATACCCTATTTTATATTAACCCTACAGGCCGTTTTGTCATTGGCGGTCCGGCAGCTGACTGCGGTTTGACTGGCCGTAAAATTATTGTCGATACCTATGGAGGAATGGCCAAGCATGGTGGAGGAGCTTTTTCAGGCAAAGATCCCTCTAAAGTGGACCGTTCCGCTACCTATGCCGCTCGCTACGTGGCTAAAAATATTATTGCTGCCAAATTAGCAAAACGATGCGAGATCCAAATTTCTTATGCAATTGGTATTCCATATCCCATTTCAATTAAAGTCGATACTTTTGGAACCGGCGTCGTCAGCGAAACTCTTTTAAGCCATGCAATCCCTTTAATTTTTAACCTTACTCCTAAAGGCATCATTCAAATGCTTGACTTAAAGCGTCCCATTTATCGGCATACAGCTTATGAAGGCCATTTCGGACGTGATGATTTTCCATGGGAGAAAACTGATCGGGTCATCCCCTTGTTGAATGCAATCAAGCAGGAATCCTTTTTACAAACATAAAATTAGTGTAATAAAAATGGGTTGCATTTTTTTTAATAAACGAATAAACTAAATAGATATCACAATTTACCGAGAATAAAATGATTAATAGTATTTCATTGCCTAATAAATTAGTCATACCAAAAAATGAAGACAATAAAATAATTACGGATGTGACACCCTCCTATCTTAGAGAACTTTGCCAATCCAACGCATCATTTAAAGCCATCGCTAGTTATTTTCCGGATGATCGTAATAAATTTCTTGCCTCTTATATAACAGATAAGGCGAAAATTAAATTTATAAATGGAAAATATGATGAAATTTTTTTACCCACTAGACACCAAGAGATGCATCAATCAGTAGTAAAATTATTTCAATACTCTAAAAAATTTTTTAACCCCTCCTCTCGTTTTCAAAAAACACAAGAGAAAGAGATACCGATACTTTTTCAAGAAACCTCATCGGGCTATTCTGCCAACCGTCTTCCACATGAAATTCTTGGATTAATTTTTCAAAATAGTATTGAAAGCTGGAAAGATCTTGGCCGGCTTGGTATTACGTGCAAACAATTTTATTCCGCTATTAATCAAAAAGCTATTTTGAATGGATTATTTAGCCACCATTCCTTTATTTTAAATGAAATTGCTAATGATGTCATTGTGCGCCGAATGATCACCAAATCGGGATTTCACCCAGCTGAGTTAAAATGTCATCAAATGAATTTAAATGATAATGATCTTTTTTTACTTTCAGAAAATGGATCGGAACTTAAAAATATTGTCTTTCATGGCATAAATTTTACCCCTGCCGGCTTGGCCCTTTTTCTAGACAAATGCCCCAATCTAGACTCGGTTGAATTTAATTCATGTTCTAATAAAACTTTTGATGATTTTATTATCGTTTTAAGCAGTCGTACACCCGAGCTCCGTAAATTAAAAATCATCGACTGTCCAATGACAGATGAAGCATTGTTTGCATTAGCTGCTGCAGGACATGCTCTTCACGCATTTGAATATTTAAATAGTTGTGGCTTAGGGCGTTTATCTGATTACGGATTTTACCCGTTCATTGAACAATCTAAAAATTTGGTATCATTCAAAATAACCGGCTGCCCTTTGACCACTCAATATCCCATTCGTCTTTTAACTGCAGAAAAAGATGGCTCTCGCAAATCAGAACTTTTAAAAAATTTGACCTTTGCTTACTGCGGATTATGCGATGAACACTTATTTAACGACCTCGCCCAACACTTTCCTAATTTAGAATCCTTAGAATTGGGCTATTTACCTGTCTTTGATTTCAACTCTGACGACAAAAAACTTTTCTTAACTGAAGGTCTTCTTGATATTGCACAAACATGCAAACTGACAAAATTTAAAATGAGCGACTGTCCTTTTTTAGACGATGAAACCATTCAAACATTTTTGTATTTGCTTGAGGATCATTTAAAAGAATTGGAGTTATATAGAAGCAATCCATTAACACCTGAATTTCAAGCAAAAGCAAAAAGCTTAGAATTGAAAAAGTTTAAATTTGAGCCTCGATCCCTTCTTTAATCAAATCTCGCGGGATAGTCAAAATTTGTAATATCCTATCCTGATTCATACTTTTAGCAACTTTCCCTTTATACTGCCTAAATATAATCACGATAATCATTAATAACTTTTTTTATTTATAGATTATCTGTATTGTTCGAATCTTTATGTTTAATTTTTTTTACATTTATACTACTAGTTTACTATTAAACTTTAAATAGTAAAAACAATTAATACAAGAGAATCAAATGAGCATTAATACTAGTAATTATAATAAAAATTACGTTCAACCTAACAATAATAATTATAATAATCATTATCAATATCAAAATGGTAATTCACCTACAGAAAGAATAAGACTTGTCGATTTTATAAGCAAAGATACTAAAGCAAAAAATCAAAGTTCATTTAATCAAAAAGAATTTAAGCATTTAGTTAAACAGGAAACTTTAAAACCTACAGAAGCTTATCCTTCATTAGTACAAGTTAATAATACAACAACTGAAAATCTAACTACTCAATTTATAGAAGAAAAGTTCAAAACTTTTCAAAAACCAGAGAAAAAGATAAGAGAAAAGACATCTACTCTGGTAAATTCAAATGAAATAAAAACCTCAGAAAATAAAGAAAATACGCTTAAATTTGTTAAATTGAGGGGCTCTGTTGCAGACAAATCTTTTGATAATAGGCAGTCTGACAATATTAATTATGCGCAAGATTTGACTAAAAAAGACTATTTTGATGCAGGAAAACTTCATATTGCCAAAAGATTGGAATTATACGGTGAGCTTTGTAAATTTATTCAGAACAATAAAGATGAATTATATGGATGTAATTTTCCAAAAAAAAACAATATAAATGAATATGCAGCCCGGCAGTACGTTGTGCCTAGTAAATATTCTGATGTAAAAATTCCCTATGGAAGTCAAAGAGCACACATTTCTTTGTTCAATAAAATAATCGTTAATCAAAATAATGAACTTAACAAAATTGAAGGTGAAATTTTATTTAAAGGAACAAAAATAAGTTTGAATAGACTATTTAACTTATGTGATATAACAAATAGTGTAATCAATGATATTGATGGAATTATGGAATTTAATTTACGGACTTTTGGAAAAGACTTGTTGAATGGTATTTTAAAGGGTGACTTGACAGCAGAAGTAGCTGCGAATTATATGAATAGAGCCTATCACCAGGAACTAACCATGCTTACAGCAAAAGTAAGCGATCTAAAAAGTAAAATTGATATAAATGGTTCTTCGAAAGGAATAGATTTTGGTGATCAACAAATCGAAAATAATATGAAAAATATTGTAAAAGAAAAATCTGTTTCACAGTATATTGATGGAATGCTTAAATCTGCAATCTTTACAACAACATTATAATCCCTTCTTCATCCAGCCGGGTTACCGGCTGGATGATTATTACTAAATAGTAAATAATCATAAAAAATGTTATTCATTATATATGAATATTCCTCATTTTAGCGCATCTCAAATTAGTCTGCTTGTCTCTGAGCTTAGCCAAGAACTTTCTCATTCCACTTTCACATCATGCTCTGCAGTTACCCTTTCTAAGTTTAATTTTCATTTTTTAAAGCAAGGAAATCATAAGGCTATTTCTTTTTGCTTCACTCAACCTGTTCGTTTTCATTTATCATTAAACAACAGGCAAATTCGTTCATTTTTTCATCCGTTACATAAGAAATTATTCGGAATGACCCTTCAATCGATCGAACAGATTAATCATGATAAAATAGTAAAATTTTCTTTTTGTGATCAAAAAAAATCAGTTTATTTTATCACTGAATTTTTCTCAAAACACCCCAACTTTTATATTTTAGATTCACTTAGCCGCATTCTTTATTCTTTATTTCCTTCTAAACAAGCAATTTATGAACCAGCAATTAGATTTCATAAGGAAGGCGATACTGAAAATTTATTCTCAAATTCTACTGAAATAGAACATTTTTATGAGAAATGGGATGAAAAAGTTTATTTTGAACAGGAAAAACGCTCCCTTATTGTTTACTTTGAAAAAATATTAAAAAAGCTAAAAAACTCAAAAGATAAATTAATAAAAAATTTAGAGGAATGCTCGGCTTGGGAAAAAGTTAAACATGATGGGGATCTATTAAAGGCCGCTTATTCTCAGTTACGAAAGGGCATGACTGAAATAAAGCTTTGGGATTGGCTCAATGAAACCGAAAAAAGATTCGCTCTCGACCCGAAGCTACATCCGCAAGAGCTGATAGCAAAAGAATATCGACGCGCAAAAAAACTGCAGGCAGGCTTGGTCCCTTTAAACCATCAGGTAGAACTTATTAATGCAAAAATATTAAAGTGCATTTCAAATTTAGAGGCTTTGGAATCGATTGTTCGTTTAGAAGATTTACTACCGCTTAAGCCAGCTTTAAGAAAGCAGGCTTCGAATGCAGCACAGGGAAAAAAAAGCTTGCCTTATCATGAATATTGGTCTGCAGCAGGAATGGTGATATGGGCGGGTAAAAATGCGCAGTCCAATGATAAATTGACTTTTTCCTTAGCCAATGGAAATGACTGGTGGCTTCATATAAATGGAGTCTCAGGTTCTCACATAGTCATAAAGACAAAAGGCAAGGAGCCGGATAATGAAACGCTTGAGGATGCCCTCCAGCTGGCCCTTTTTCATAGCAAAGCCAAAGCCGCAAAGGAGGGCGAAGTGTGTGTAACGCAGAAAAAATTCGTTTCTCGTTTAGGAGGGTCGCAGCCCGGCAAAGTTCAAATTTCTAAACATAAAACAATGCGGGTTCATACTGACGATCAGCGGTTGCAGACGATCAAAAAAAGGAATATTAGCCTTACGCAAAAGGAGCAGATGAATAAGCAATCTTTTTGAATTAATTGATCTTTCAAAATCCCTTGCTTCTCATTTTGCTCTTTTTGCGTAAGGTGAGCTAATAATTGTGAAGTAGACAAACAAAGAGAGACCTTGAATCAACCCTTTGCATCTTTAAATCTAGTCTTCGTCCTTAAACCGGTAACCCACGCCGCGCACCGTCTCAATTCCATCAAAGTTCGGACCCAGCTTTTTTCTTAATGAAGCAATATGCACATCAATATTCCGGTCAATAATATAAGCCTCATCATTTTGTACATCATCCAGCAATTGATTGCGGGTCAAAACTTTCCCTCGGTTAGAAAGTAAGCGCCGCAGGATGCCGAATTCAGAAAGGGTCAATGCAATAGACTTGTCCTTTTTACGCAATAAGTAACGGTCTACTTCCATTACATAGTCGCCAAATGTTAGGACCTTGGCTTCTTTTTCCCCTTCTTGTCCACGCCTTAAGACTGCCTTCGCTCTTGAAAAAAGCACTTTTAAAGAAAAAGGTTTGGCAACATAATCATCCGCGCCTAATTCAAGGCCTAAAACGACATCCAATTCTTCGCTTTTGGCTGAAATAATAATGATTGGAATATTCTTCAAATCAGGATTATTCTTCACTTTGCGGCATACATCCAGCCCATTTAGGCCAGGAAGCATGATATCCAACACAATAATATCGGGCCTTTCTTTTTCAATCGCCATGTATCCGTTCAAACCATCAGCCTCGACATGAACTTTATAGCCTGCTAATTCCGCCTGCAATTTGATAAGAGAGGCGATGTCTTCTTCGTCCTCAATTAGCAGCATTTTTGTTTTTTGCATATTATATCCCTCTAAACTAATTTATGTTTTTGAAGTCGTTTCTTATAACTTATTTTCATGTTCGATTCAAGAAATATGAAAAGAAAAATTATAAAACGAAATGAAATTCACTGGCTTTCAAAGCTTTATTATAAACCTTATAAACATATTAAAACAATTTGTTGTTTATAATTCTTAAAAATTATGTTAAAATTTTGTTAATTAAATAAATTTTTTCTAAAATCAATTTTTTCTTTTAATTTTAATCTGGATATATTATTGTTTGAGTAATTTTTTTGCCTTATCACCTCAAATTGCATAACCCCTCATGCAATTTTTGCTAGATAGAATAACCTAGCTGATAAAAGACCGGGCAAACATCGAGGGATTTATACAAATTGAAACTAGGTAGCTATGTTTTATGTGATCCTGTTATATGCATTATTTGCTAGCGTGTTTACAATAGCCAAGACTGGCTTGGAATATGCCCAACCCTTTTTTCTAGTGGGCACCCGTATGCTATTGGCAGGCTTTATTTTGCTGGCCTATCAGTGGATTGTAAATAAGGAAACCTTCTCTTTTGACCGAAAGACATGGTGGAGAATTTTTCAGTTAGCCTGCCTAAATATTTATCTAACTAACGTCTTTGAATTCTGGGGGCTCAAATATCTCACCTCTTTCAAAACCTGCTTTATTTATAGCCTGTCCCCATTTTTATCTGCTCTGTTCTGCTATCTACTTTTTTCAGAAAAACTGACACCAAAAAAATGGATGGGCCTTTTTATCGGCTTTTTAGGATTCTTGCCCATTTTAATGAGCGAAAAAGGAGCTGAAGCAAATGGCAGTCAGCTTATTTTTTCCTGGCCTGAAATGTCTGTGATGGCTGCAGCAATTTGCAGTGTGTATGGTTGGATAGTTTTAATGCAGCTAGTAAACGAACACAAATTGCCTCCTATGACAGCAAATGGCACAAGCATGTTTATCGGCGGGGCTTTAGCTCTGGTCCATTCTTTGATCGTTGAAGACTGGAATCCAATTCCTGTGACAAATATCCCTATTGTGGTAGAATGCACGCTTTTATTGATCCTTATTTCAAATCTTATTTGCTACAATCTTTATGGAACCCTTCTTAAAAGATATTCAGCAACTTTTATTTCTTTTGCAGGCTTTACTACCCCTCTTTTTACAGCCCTTTTTGGCTGGTATTTTCTTGGAGAGGTCGTCACATGGCCGTTTTACCTCTCTTTTGTAATAGTGCTTTTCGGATTAGTCCTCTTTGATCAGGATGAGCTCAAGCTCACCTACCAAAAAGGTTTAAGGATTGCTAAGCCTATCCAAGGATAGGCATAGACGTATTTTGATCATTGTGATTGCACGGCTTCACTGGTCGTATTATTTTAGAGCTTTAAGTAATGTCAAGGAAAAATGAAATTAATTTTGTTTAAATACTAAAATTGCTTTATATATACCTAAATTAACTCTAATGAAACTTCATTTAGGTAACCAGCATCTACCCAATTTATGAGTTCACTAGGGTATATACCCAAGTGAACTCAAAAATTGGATTTGGACTAGCTTGAAAGCTCCCGCGGTTGACGGATCTAAAAAGACCCCATATTATAATATTGGGTCGTTTTAGATACGCCAACCCCGGGGCTTTGAAG
>JACDAQ010000012.1 GCA_013695355.1 Candidatus Protochlamydia sp. | reverse complement strand
TTGCTTCATCGTGCTTGGCTACTGTTTGGTCTGATTTAGAAAGTGTAACGGGTTGCCCAAATAATGGACACATGAATTGGCATCCCTCGCCAAGCGCTGGCTGCCCATCCACTTTGACTGTGGATTGACCAGTTGAAACTACCATTTCTGCACTCCCTTTGCGAGAATCACTTGGAGAAGACAATCATAATAAATTCTTAGCTTGTTCAATCAATGAAAGATCGAGAGAATTTCTTTGCAGCTGGTTAATGATTTTATCCGTATTGGGAATTTGATCATAATTTTTACCCAACGCCCTTGCGATAGCATAGTAAGCACAGCTTCTAACAAGCTCCGGATTTTCTGCCCTTTTTATAAGAGGGCTTGTTTCAAGATTTTCAAAAACATCAACCAATACATGCAAAAGGTCTTTATTCGAGGTAGATCTTAAGTACTCTCCGGAAATACCTATTGCAGTTAGGCGTACATCGTCAAAATCATCCCAATCTTCACCCCTAATAAATATTTTTAATTCTTCACTAAACTCATTTGTCAAATCCCAATAAGTGCATAAACATTGTAATGCAATTTTTGACACCAGTGGATCATCCGGGTAATTAAGAAATGGCTCAATCAAATTTCTATATTGAATGGCCTTAGCCTTGCCCAATATATGAATTAAAGTATAATTAGATTCACTCTTTTCATTGAGTTTTTGAGCAACATAATTTATTTCATTCGTACTAATTTTTCCTAATTTTGCTTCTTCAAGTAGTTCATTATAATTTTTATTCATCTTTGCCATATAAAACCTTTTTTTATGGACAAATCCTTTAGTATAATCAAGCAAATTGCTAGACTCAGAAAGTAAACTTACCAATTGTTGTTTTTCAATAGAATTAATTGCTGGATCGCTTAAATCTCAAATGGAAAAGCATCATGTTGAAAATCCAGAATTACAAAGTATATTGAAAAAGGCTTACAGAGAAAATGCTGAAATAGGAAGTGGAAGTACTGCTGCAGCAATTCGTCATGAAATACAAACAGGTGAGCCTGTCAAAGGTTTTTGGCATTCTAAAAAAGGAGAAGATCTTATGAATAGTCTTCGAAAATGGATATCTAATAACCAAAATAATCCAAATGTAAAACCTGGAGATCTAGATGCTGCTAAAAATGTCTATCTAGATACTATGGATGCTTTAAAAAACACAAAAGCAAATTCATTATAACTTAAGGTTTTTATTAATGGAAATTATCAAAGAAAATTGCATGGACATAATTTCAGATAAATATCCTGAATTTAAGCCAATATGGAAATCTTATAAATTAGAGAATGCAGTTGTTGATGAAGAAATTTTTGGTAAAACCCATGATTGGGGAGATATAAGTTTATGGAGCGGAATGAATAAATTTTCTGATTATGTAGATAAATTGTTAACTCAAAGAAATCAAAATGTTATCTTAATTAAAGAAATTTTTTCATATGCAGAACATCTTCTCACTAAAGGTGATGAAGATGTTCAGAACGCAGTCTGTACATGTTTTTTAGAAAATCTTCTTAACGTAACTCCTGAACAGATAAATCCAAAAAACTATATTGGTTTTCTCGGTACTAAATCTAAAGAATATTGCCGTGCATGGGATGAATTCACAGGTATAAAGACTGAAGGACTATGGGATTAAATATAGCTAGTGTAAGAGCTGAAGTCATGCTTCTATTTTTAAAATTTTTCAAATTAAAATCAATTAAGAGTTTTACCATTTCATTTACTTTATTAATTTAAAATTATTATGGCAACATATAAACAGAGCTCTGAAAATGTTTATTTGTAACAAGTTATGATAATAACGATGCTATCATAAAGGCGATAGATGACTTTGAATAATTCATTATTTTCTTTCTTGATTAAATTATCTAAGAATCTATTATGGACTCTGCCTTAATTCTCCCGAAGGAAGTGAGTTCAGCTGTAATTTTTTGTACTGGAATACTGATTAAAGTAATTAATTCTTACAAGAATACTTTTATATCAAAAATGCCTGAATTATGAAAACATTGCCATGAATCAATTCTTATTGATTAAAAAAATGATATTAAAATATCAAGAAAGAAAAACCTGATTTAAGCACTTTATTATCAATCACAAGCTCTCTAGATGAAATTTTAAATTCATTACAAAATGTCGATAATAAAATAAAAGATAAGCTAACTTCAGAATGGTGGGAACTAGAACTTATTTCTTCAGTGATGGTGGATATAAAATCAGATACTTTTGATATAGAAAGCGAACGCCAAATAAACTTTGCATTAGAAAACACGAAAGAAATAATTGAGAACTTTAAATAATGATTTTAAAAAATGATATATGAAGAACCAAAAGAAGTGAATCGCAATGAAGTGCTTAAAAAATTTTCGTCAGGTGAAAGTAATGAAATTTGCAATGCATTGGTATCCATGGCTTTTTATGATGAAGATTGGAAGTGGTCTCAGGATCAATGTCTAAATTTTTTGGAGCACTCTGATTCAAATGTTAGAGGCGTAGCTGCTACCTGTTTAGGTCATATCGCCCGCATTCATCAATTTATTGAGAGAGAACGAGTAGAAAATGCACTAACCCTACATTTAAAAGATAAAGAAATTTCAGGAACAGTAATGAATGCATTAAGTGATATAAAAATGTTTGTATCATAAAAATAATTTATATGAAAATGACGAAAAAAAATTATAATGAATTACTTGAAGAAGAAAAATCAAGAAAAATTAGTCAGGATGAGCTAAAACATGTTGCTCAACAACTTAATGAAAATAGTGAATCTAAATATACTTTAATTCATATTTTAGGCAGAGCTAAAGCCATTCACTATAGAAATTTGATAGAGCCTTTTCTTAATTATCCGGACGATCCTTTGGTGTCAAAAATAGCATTACAATGCTTATGCACTTATTGGGATTTGACAAATGAATATATTGAGGAATTAAAGATGTTTATTAACGGTGTAGATTGGGATGACTTTGACGATGTCCGCCTAACAGCGATAAGTATTTCTGGAGAGTATCTTAGATCTACTTCAAATGTAGAACTTCTGCATACATTGGTCGATGTCTTTGAAAATCTTGAAAACAGCACACAAATAAAGAGTGCTGAAAATCCTGAACTTGTTAGAAGCTGTGTTTATTATGCTATCGCAAGAGCCATGGGTAAAAATTATGATGAAATTCCCAATACTGATAAAATCATTAACCAGATGCAAATTAATTCTCTCGATCTTTCATTAATTGAACAAGCTAAATATTTATTTTGAAGGCCCTCTGCATTATTTCACCCGAAGGGAGTGCAAAATGGTAGCTCAGTGCAAGTCAACCCCGAAACAGGTGCCGTAGCTTTGGGAAAATAACAAAATATAAAATGCACCCTGACAAGGGTACTGGAATGTAACGCGTTGAATATTTTTTTCAAAGCGTGTTAATTGATGGAAATGACTTTTCGTCTCTCTTTCAGATTGTTATAATAACCTGAATTTTGGGTTTATCTAATTGAAAGTAAGGGATATCGTTCCTTAGATTTGTTCTTTCGCTCTGAAAAGAATATCAAAGCGATATTCTTGAAGAGCGAAAGGGCGAAGATAGGGCACGAGATTCCCTTATTATCGAGGAGAGAAACCCAAAATTCAGGTTAATAAGAACATGAGCCTTCCAACAAATTGGAAAGCTCATAGAAAGAGAAATGAAACTATTTATCGTGATGGACTATCAATTAAACCTCGCAAGGTTAATTTCTTCATTCTAGGATTAATTTCAACATGTCAACTTTATCCTGATTTAAAGATTTCCAGTCGTCCTGAAGAATGCCGCCTGTATCACCGCTGTTAGGGTTCCATGACCAGTAAGAAAAACTTATGCCATTTTGATGGATATATTGAACTAGCTTATTCTGCCATAAACCCTCTTTGGACTTGAAGTCCACTTTCCTTCCTCCAAATTCCCCAATCCATAGCGGTGCAATATTTTCCTTAGCAATATAGCCCCATTGCGCATGCCAAATTTGCTCCATATTATTTGGAAAATCTGGCACATTAAACCAGGGTTGAAGCCATACACCTGCGCCATAATCATGCGGAGAATAAATTACTTTGTTTGAAATGCTTAATTTGATCGGCTGTTTTTTTACCTGGTCCAGGCTGCCGCCCCACCAATAAGCCTGATGATTTTTATCATATTGTATCCCTTCGACGATTATCAACATACGAGGGTTCGCCATTAATATGGCATTTCCCGCCCGTTCAGCGGCTGCTTTCCAATCTTTGGAAGCCTCTCCCGTGCCCCATTCCGCACTGCCATGCGGCTCGTTATGCAGGTCGGCGGCAATTACACATGGGTTGCTTTTATAGCGGTCGGCTAAGAAAACCCAATCTTCAATCCATTTTATTTCCGGCACTTCGGAGGTATACCATAGCTCGGATTGCTGGGCTGAAGTGGGACGGTGCCTGTCTAAAATGATATAGAGGCCCCTTTTTGAGGCTTCTGCAATAAAGATGTCAAATACTTCGAGCGCAGTTTTGCCCGCTAAATCCTTGTTTTCCCAGGTATTGATGGAATCAGGCATTGCGCCTGGTTTTAAAATATCATTAGAATAAGGAAGACGGATGGAATTGAACCCGACCGCTTTTATTTCATCCAGCATTTGCTGCATATTGCGGCTCCATAGGCCATGAACTACATGATTTTGAGTTTCAAAGCCGAACCAGCTGACAGACCTCAAAATCACTGCCTCTCCCTCTGGGTTTACAATCTGGCTGCCACTCGTCCGCCAACCGAGGGGATCGTCTTTCGCACAAAGATTTGTACACATCATCCAACTGGTTAAGCAAACAAATAATAATTTATAAATCATCAATCCTCTCAATTAATAAATCAACTAACATAACATTTTAATGGATCCAATATTTTTGAGTATACTCATTTAATTAGTGCAAAATTGATCTTTTTAATTTGTTCATTATTCCTTCCATCCCTTACTATATGTTAAGCTATTGAATTTTGATCGCCCCTATCCATGATATTCACGCGCAAAGAATGGAGGATACGTTGGACATCCCGTTAAAAGTGACTTCACATGGACTCTATTGCCCGCCGGGTGATTTTTTTATTGATGCCTGGAAGGCTGTGCCGCTATGCATTGTGACCCATGCGCATGGCGACCATGCTTACTGGGGCCATGGCCGCTACATTTGTACCGACCATACCATCGAGATCCTGAAGCATCGCATCAACCCAAACCTACCCTACGAAATTCTGGAATATGATAAAAAAATTAGAGTAGGTAATACCTGGGTTTCGCTACATCCCGCCGGCCACATACTAGGATCAGTCCAAATACGCATTGAAACGAGCAAGTCTGTGACGGTCATATCAGGAGATTATAAACGGGCTTTAGACAGCACCTGCCTCCCCTTTGAAGTGGTCGAATGCGATATTTTTGTGACCGAATCAACTTTTGCCTTGCCAATTTATCAGTGGCCTCATCCTGATGTAATTCAGGAGCAGCTAATTCACTGGTGGGCTGAGAATGCTTCAAAAGGGCATCCCTCCATCCTGTTTTGCTATTCGCTCGGTAAAGCCCAACGCCTCATGTCCCTTTTAAAAGATCAAAAGGATAAAAAAGTTTATTTACATGGAGCTGTGCAATCGATTGCAAAAATTTATGAAAAGTTGGGCATCTCCATGATTGATTTTTCCCCTGTTTCTGAAAATGTAAAAGGGCTTTCGTTTTCGCAAGACCTTATTTTGGCCCCCCCATCAGCCTCAGGCAGTCCCTGGATGAAACGTTTTCCTTCCAGTAAAACTGCATTTGCTTCTGGTTGGATGGAGGTTAGAGGAACACGCAGGCGTAAGGCGCTGGACCAGGGTTTTGTCTTTTCAGATCACGCCGATTGGAAAGATCTCATTCACACGATTGAGCAGACAAAAGCCCGAATCATTTTAACTACGCATGGCAATAGCGCAAGCTTAGCACGGTACTTACGTGAGGAAAAAAATTTGGATGCACGCGAACTTAAAGGTTTAGAAATAATCTCAGATGATGAAGAGGACTAGTGCGAAAATTTGTTAAGCTTTTTCAACAAATAGACGAGACCCAATCAACTAATGAAAAGGTCTTGCATATTCAAAATTATTTTTCATCATGCAGCGATGAGGATGGGGCATGGGCGCTCTTTTTCTTGTCAGGGCATAGAATTAAACGTTTAATTACGAGTAGGAAGCTTTTTGATTGGTGTAAAGACATTATTTTAATCCCTACATGGCTGATCGAGGAATCTTATGCAGCAGTCGGCGACACTGCTGAAGTAATCTCTCTATTGCTACCCCGAAAGGATGAAAGCGAAAACAACCCCTACTCCCTGGCAGAATGGATGGAAAAATTCATTCTACCCTTGAAAAATGTGGATGAGGAAATTCAAAAAAAACAAATTTTAGAATTTTGGAGCCATTTAAGTACCAAAGAAATTTTTATACTTAATAAAATTCTCACTGGGTCCTTTAGGGTGGGAATATCCGCCTTACTGACATTAAAAGGTCTGAGCGGAGCTATTGGTATATCGAGAGAAATATTAAGCCAGCGGCTTATGGGAGATTGGGAACCATTAGGCAGCTTTTATGCAGAGTTAAAATCTGAAAAGGAACATAGCCGCTATTTGAATCCCTATCCGTTTTATCTCGCTTATCCCTTTGAAGGGGACCTTTCAACCCTTGGCGCCCCTTCCGACTGGAGTATCGAATGGAAATGGGATGGGATAAGGGGCCAGGGAGTCATTAGAAATAAAATGGCCACGCTTTGGTCGCGAGGCAACGAACTAATTTCTCATCAATTTCCTGAGCTAATTGATGCCTTTAACGAGCTTCCTGAAGGCACTGTGCTGGACGGCGAGATTCTTGCCTTTAAAGATGGTACCCCTTTACCGTTTGCAGAGCTGCAAAAGCGGCTGGGAAGAAAAAATGTCTCCAAGTCAATGATCGAAAAAATACCGATAGTTTTTATGATTTATGACATTTTAGAATATCAAGGAGATGATATTCGCTCTTACCCATTATCAGAAAGGCGGTCCATCATTGGGCAGCTGCCTATCAGTTCTCCAAATCTAATTGTTTCTGAAGAAATTAAATGCCATGATTGGAGTGCAGTACAGGCCCTGCGCTTAGAATCTAGAGCGCGCGCAACCGAAGGCATCATGTTAAAAAAAAGGGATTCTGTCTATGGTGCCGGCCGGCAAAAGGGGTTTTGGTGGAAATATAAAGTTGATGCAATGACCTTGGATGCTGTTTTGATCTATGCCCAGGCAGGGTCAGGCAGGCGCGCAAATCTTTTTACAGATTATACTTTTGCTCTTAGAAAAGGTCAGGAGCTGATTCCAATTGCCAAAGCTTATTCGGGGCTCGACCATCAGGAAATTAAAGAATTAGATGCCTGGATTAGAAGAAATACTGAAGAAAAATTTGGCCCAGTTCGCAAAGTAAAGCCATTCCAGGTGTTCGAAATTGCCTTCGAGGGAATTCAATTGTCAAAACGGCATAAATCAGGCATCGCCCTTCGGTTCCCTCGGATATGCAGGTGGAGAAAGGACAAGCCTTATGAAGAATGTGATTCCTTAGATACCATTAAAGAAACTTTTTTTCATGACGAAGTCTAATGACAACTTGATGACAGGCTGGTTTGCACTTAACGGCAAAAAAGCCCTGCCATTTCAAAATGAGGTGTGGGAGAATTTTTTCGACGGAAGAAGCGGCCTTGTTTCTGTTCCCACAGGAGCCGGTAAAACATACGCCGCCTATTTGCCAGCCCTTGCTAAGCTACATGCCAATTATTCCAGGAGCGAAAAAGGCATAAGGATTCTATATATTACGCCCTTAAGGGCGCTTGCTAAAAACCTGGAGCAAGCCCTTAAAGCTCCTATCGAAGATCTCAACTTACCTTATCGGGTGGAAAAAAGAACGGGCGATACCACAGCCACAGTTAAAGCGAAACAAAAAAAAACACCTCCAGAAGTGCTTCTAACTACACCCGAAAGCCTGGCCCTCATGCTGTCAGATATGGAATCGGCGGAAAGGTTTAAATTCTTAGAAACAATCATTGTTGATGAATGGCACGAACTTTTAAGCTCTAAAAGAGGGGTGCTATTAGAATTATGCCTATCCCGAATAAAAAAATGGTCTTCAAGTGTTCAAATTTGGGGACTGACAGCAACAATAGGAAATAAACAGGAAGCCGCACAGGTTTGCGTCGGAATTGACCGCATTCCTAAAATTATCACTGCTGTGATGGACAGGGAAGTTATTCTAAAAACAATCCTACCTGACTCGATTTACAAACTTCCCTGGGCAGGATACATGGGCATTAAGCTTCTACCCTTTGTTTTAAAACACCTTTCTCCCTTACATCCTACCCTTATCTTTACGAATACACGCTCGCAAGCTGAGAAATGGCATCAGGCTATTCTAGATGAAAAGCCTGAATGGAAAGATATTTTGGCGCTTCACCATAGCGCCATTGATAAAAAAACGCGGGAAAAAATCGAAGAAGAGATCCGCGCAGGAGAATTAAGCTTTGTCGTCTGTACTTCCTCTTTAGATTTAGGGGTTGATCTGCCTAAAGTAGAAAGGGTCATTCAAATAGGTTCCCCAAAAAGCATATCAAGGCTTATTCAACGTGCGGGCCGCTCCTCCCATAAACCGCTAACACCCTGCCATATTGCAATTGTACCTACACATGCGCTTGAAGTCGTCGAATTAAAGGCCTATCGAAAGGCTTTGCAAGGGCATGTTCTGGAAGAAAGAAAGCCTCTTCAAAAATGCTATGATGTGCTTTTGCAGCATATTATTACTTGCGCCATAGGAGGAGGCTTTACAAAAGAGCAGTTATTTAATGAAATCAAAACAACCGCATGCTTCGAGCATTTATCGATTTTAGAATATGAGAATTGCCTCGAATTTCTTATGTCTGGTGGAAAAGCCCTTACTGCCTATCCTGAATACAGCAAATTGAATTTAATCGATCAGAGTTACAGGGTAGTCGACCGGATGGTTGTTCGACGCCATAAAATGAATATAGGTACAATTACCTCGGACGCTTATGTGCCGGTTAAGCTATTGAGAGGCAAGGCTATCGGGTATGTGGAAGAATCATTTCTAACTAATTTAAAAGTTGGCGACAGCTTTTTGTTTGCCGGCAAGCATCTCAAACTCGTTCAATACCGTGATATGACGGCCTATGTGCGTCTAAGTAATGTTAAAAACCCTCAAACTACCGTCTGGAGAGGAAGCCGGCTCCCTTTTTCGGCCCCATTAGGAAAAGTTCTAAGGCAGACCATCAGTTCTAAAGAGGAAGACTCTGAAAATCCAATATTCAGCAGAATTATTGAATTGCAACATACTATCTCACATGTACCTAATGAAAATGAGCTGCTTATAGAAATTCTTAAATCACGGGAAGGATGGCATTTATTTATCTATCCTTTCGAAGGAAAAACCCTCCATGAAGGCCTTGCGAAGCTAATTGCCCATCGCTTATCAAAAACGTTGAAAGTCACCTTTACTCTCAGCTGTAATGACTATGGCTTTGAAATTTTGAGTAATAAACCCTGGGATAATAATCTTTTGAATAAAGAGCTTTTTTCCACTCAAAACGATAGAGAACAAATCCGGGCCCTTATCAACCTGCATGAAGCTGGCAAAGGGTGTTTTAGGGACATTTCAAGAATTGCTGGGCTCATTTTTCAGGGTTTTCCAGGCAAGCATAAATCAAATCGCCAGGTACAGATAAGCGCCGGCTTGATTTACGATGTCTTTGAAAAATATGACCCAGATAATCTTCTTCTTAAGCAAGCCAAAACAGAAGTGTTGGAAGGACAGTTCGAGCAGGAAAGGCTTCACACTGTTTTAAACAGAATATCAAATTCAGATCTCGTCATTAAACTGCTTCCCAAATTTAGCCCTTTCTGCCTCCCTTTATATATTGAAAGAGTGAGTGACCGCCTAAGTACCGAAACTCTGGCAGAGCGCCTGGCAAACATCCAATCCAGTTGGGAAAAGTCATGAAATTACTCATTCATGGTCAGACCTGCCATCTTATGCCCCAAAGAGCCATTTTCTGGGAAGAGGAGCAAACACTTATTCTTTCAGATATTCACATTGGAAAGTCGGCGGTATTTCGTCGATTTGGAATTCCTATTCCTGAAGGAAGTACCAAAAATGATTTAGTCAACCTAATGATTTTATTGGATCAATTCAAACCGAAAAAATGTGTTATTGTAGGAGATTTAATTCATGCTAAAAGCGGTCTATCGGCTGAGGTAACAAGAATGTTTAGCGAATTTTTGCATGGGGCATGTTGTGAAACGCATTTAGTCATGGGCAATCATGATCGCGCTTTAGCCAAAAAATTGCCCGAAGAATGGCCTTTATATCTGCATAAAGAGCTACTGTTTATTGAGCCATTTGTATTTTCTCATCATCCTCTTGCTAACGAGAATGGATTTGTTTGGGCCGGCCATCTTCATCCCAAGGTAGAGCTCAAAAGTTTGCATGATCGGCTGGTCTTAAGATGTTTTCAAATTTTTCCTAATTTAGGAATACTCCCCGCTTTTGGAGAGTTTGTTGGTGGCTCCTTTGTAAAAAAAAATGAAGGCTGCCAAATTTATGCTATTGCCAATTCAAAAGTCATAAAAATTTAAAATTGAATTTATTTAAATACCACAAGTTTTATTTCTAGTAAGAAAATAAAATTTAACGTTTTCAAAAAATGTAGATCAGTTTAATTTATACCCAAGTGAACTCAAAAATTGGATTTGGACTAGCTTGAAAGCTCCCGCGGTTGGCGGATCTAAAATGACCCCATATTATTAATATTGGGTCTTTTTAGATACGCCAACCCCGAGGCTTTGAAGCAGTCCAAATTTCAACTTTTGAATTCACTTGGGTATAGACCCTTCGATCAATTAAATCAGGAGACTTCTAATGGAATCGGCTGTTGCAGAAAATCAAATGAGCACCCTGGACAAATATTGTAAAAATCTTACTGAATTGGCGGGCAGGGGCAAATTAGATCCGGTCATTGGCCGGGACGAAGAGATCCGTCGGACTATCCAAGTGCTTTGCCGCCGCACAAAAAACAATCCCATGTTAATGGGCGACCCTGGCGTAGGAAAAACGGCGATCGCGGAAGGGCTTGCACAACGTATTGTACAGGGCGATGTCCCAGAAACTCTTAAAACCTGCCAGCTTCTCTCGCTAGACATGGGAAGCTTAATTGCAGGAACAAAATTCCGGGGAGAATTTGAAGAGCGGCTGAAAGGAATTTTGCAGGAAGTTGAAAAGGCCGAAGGGAAAATTATATTGTTTATCGATGAAGTGCACACCTTAATCGGGGCAGGAGCGACGGATGGAGCAATGGATGCCGCCAACCTTCTAAAACCAGCATTATCAAGAGGCACTCTGCATTGCATTGGAGCCACGACCACAAGCGAATATCAAAAGCATATCGAAAAAGATGCGGCCCTTGAAAGACGTTTTCAGCCGGTCATGATCAATGAGCCTAATATGGAAGATGCGATTGCCATTCTTAGAGGCTTAAGAGAAAAGTATGAGATTTTCCATGGTGTCCAGATCACTGAAAGCGCCCTCCACAGCTCTGTTTTCCTTTCCCACCGCTATATTGCAGACAGAAGGCTGCCCGACAAAGCCATCGACCTGATTGATGAAGCGGCAAGCTTGATCCGGATGCAGTTGGGAAGCCGCCCCCTCCCCATTGATAATAAGGAACGGGAGTTATCAGGACTCATCGTTAAGAAAGAGGCCTTACGGAGAGAAAATACGCTTCTTGCAAAAAATGAGGTCGAAAAACTGGAAGATCAAATCGCCCAAGTCACAGAGGAGTTATCCGCCCTTAAAGTACAATGGGACCTTGAAAAGAAAATGATCGAGTCGATCAAAGAAAAAAAAGATCAGTTTGAGAAGCTGCGCTTTCAGGAAGAAGAGGCTGAACGAAGAGTCGACTATCAGCGCGTTGCAGAGTTACGCTACAGCATCATTCCAAAAATTGAAAGTGAACTCAAAGAAGAACAGAAAAAACTGAATGAAAAACCAAACAGGCTCTTGCATGAAGAGGTCGATGAGCCCCTGATTGCCCAGATCGTGGCAAAGTGGACGGGCATCCCGGTCCAAAAAATGCTGGAAGGAGAAGCGGAAAAATTGCTTGACCTCGAAAAGACGCTTGGCAAAAGAGTGATCGGTCAAGACCTTGTGGTGAAGGCTATCAGCGAAGCGGTCCGCCGTTCACGTTCGGGTTTAAGCGATCCGGCTAGGCCAATGGGCGCATTCCTGTTTTTAGGGCCTACGGGAGTTGGAAAAACTGAATTAGCCAAAGCTTTGGCCTTTCAACTATTCAATCGGGAAGAAGCGATCATCCGGATCGATATGTCAGAATACATGGAAAAGCATGCGGTCGCTAAGCTCATTGGCTCACCTCCAGGCTACGTAGGATATGATGAAGGGGGACAATTGACCGAAGCTCTGAGAAGGCGCCCCTACTCAGTCGTCCTTTTTGATGAAATTGAAAAGGCCCATCCTGATGTCTTTAACATATTACTACAGGTTTTTGATGACGGACGTTTGACCGACAGTAAAGGCAGGACCGTCAATTGTAAGAATGCCCTTTTCATCATGACGTCCAATTTAGGGTCGGACAAATTGCTGGATAAAATGGAAAATTGCGAAACCGAATTATCCAAAAAAGAAATAATGGCTATTTTGAACCCAGTGATCTCCAATCATTTTCGGCCGGAATTTATTAATCGTTTGGATGAGATTTTGCCCTTTCTTCCGCTTAAAGAAATGGATATGGAAAAAATCGTCGTTATTCAGTTGCAATTACTTAAAAAAAGAATGCAAGACCGCGCTATTGAACTGTCCTGGACAGCTGAAGCAGTGGCCCATTTGGCTAAGGAAGGGTATGATGCCCGCTTTGGGGCCCGCCCATTAAAACGGTATATTCAGGAAGTGGTGGTCAACCAGTTATCTCAGGCCATTCTGGAAAATAAAATTCTTCCGCATAGTATTGTCAATCTGGATATTGAGAATGATAAAATAGGGTTCTCATTAGAAGAAGTGATTTTAGCTAATGTGTAAATTTTATTGAAACATAGTCTCTTTTTATTTAGCGAAGCATGCGTTTGATTAATTTGACAACGTTGCTGCGCTGAGTAAAAAGAGATTTGTTTTTAAGGATATATACCAAACGTGATTCTAAATTTGGATTTTTTCATTTTTTTACAGTAGAGGTTATCCCCTTTTCCCTCTCTGTGATCTCTGTAGGCTCTGTGGTTAATATTTTAAGGCTTTTTAACAATGTTTACCACAGAGCCCACAGAGATCACAGAGAGGGCGAGAAGTGTTAGTGAATTATTTTAATTTTTGAGTTCACTTAGGTATACCTTGTTAATTAAGCAGATTAATTGGTTTAGCTATGAACGAATTGAGAGAGCAAGGTCAAAAATCAATTGGATTTAAATTATTCGGTAATCTGATTACAACAGAAACTGACGAATTAATAATTGATCTAAATAAAAGTTTTGAAATTCAATTTTTTCCTGGAATAGCCCCCTATGGTACTCTTACTCACTTGGGGAGATACGACGGAAAAAAAATTATAGTGGAGCTGCCTGATGAAATTGCTCAAAGTAACTTTGAGACAATATGCACTTTCCTTTTGGAAAAAAATTCCCATTTGGTAGTTAAAGAGTATGGATATGAAAAATTGGGAAACCGAAAACTTCATTTGGAGCTGTGCTATCACTCATACGATCTGCTTGTTAATGTGGTCCTATTTATTCAAGGCAAGCAAAATGCCGTTGGGTATGAAATTGAATTAAATCCCTACGATCTAAGCTGCTCGACCGGAGAAATACAAAATTCGAAAAAATACAGCCAAGCGAATATAATGATGAAAGAATTGATAAATATAAAAAAGAGCGAGGTAAGCAAAGTTTTGGCCAAACTAAAACCAAATAACTTCTTTGTTTCGATTGAGAGAGATTACCTCACAATTGATTTAAGCCCGCCTTTAAAACAATTTATCGATGCTCTTGGCAAGCCTTCAAAATACCAAACCCCAAAAAACGAAAGCCTTTATGCGATAGATGCTTATCCGGATGAAATTGTTCAAGACCCTCCGAATGAAAAAGAAAGCGATCCAAAGCCTTCCAAAGGTAGTATGTGGTTTAGAAAAATGATCGGTAAGGGTTAATTCAAATCAGTCAAATCTAAAATGATTCTCGTACATTTATTTGTTTTTCCTTAAGCCTGATAACCTGGACTCCAGCTAATAATTTTATCATACAGGCGCCAAATTCCTTTAAAGTGCGGTTGTACGTTATCAGGATGATTATCCCATTTGATGATCCGAAGGATAAAATCTTCACCAATGTAATTCTTTTCATGATATCTGTAATTTTCTGATAACAGATTAGCAACCAATCCGGTGAAAATTACTCCCCCGATATCAGCGACTGACTTTTTGTCAATAGCGCATAAAAGGCTTGTCTTAAATAAGTAAGCAAAGGTACCTGCTCCTAAAAGCATACAGGAAGAAGGGGAAATTGCGAAAATCGCAATATATGTGATTGTACGGAAGGAGCTATTTTCCCATGGAATGCGGGATATTATCTGGGCAGGTCGATACCATATAAGACCTCCTAAAGCAGCCGCCAGGCAGATTCTAAAAACGTCTTTAGAAATTTCCTTTATTTTTTCTTCCCTTGTTTGATTTGTAAAATTGCGATTTTTTATATCTAACCCATTTTCAATTATACTTCGAAAGGGTTGAGGCACTAATTTCATCACCACGATTAACCTCCTGATTTTTGTTCGTAAACTTTATTTGTTTCCTAATAACCAGTCAATATTATTGAAGTTGCCGCTCTCAAAAAAGTTATTATACCCTGAATTGAATATTTTAATTTTTTTCTGGCGACTACCTTATGCTTTGCATTAATGAAAAAAAAAGATAAATTATGCTTATTTAGAAAAAATAATTAAAGCACTGCATGCCGATTTCATCTTCAATGAAAAAAAACACTATTTCCGCATTCGATTTTGATCATACTTTAATCGATCGTGACTCCTTACTCCCCTTCCTCTACTATTCCAGTGGGGTTGTAAAAGCTAGCTTCTATCTATTTCTTCTCATGCCTGCTTTTATGCTATTTTTTTTAGGAGTTGCAACCCGCCAGGCCACCAAAGAAAAAATTTTGACCCGCTTTTTTAAAGGAGTTCCCTTTGACAAGTTGCGTGCTATAGGTTATCAATATGCTGAAGAAAAACTTGACCGGTATATTAAGCCAGAAGCCCTTGAAAAACTGCAATGGCATCTTGAGCAAGGACATTGTTGCATTCTAGTGAGCGCCTCCTTTAATTTCTATCTGGAAGCCTGGGCCAAGCGGCATGGCTTTGAAGCGACTCTTTGCTCCATTCCTGCAATCGACAAGAGGGGGAAAGTAACCGGGTTGCTTAAGGGAAAAAATTGCTGGGGCCCTGAGAAGGTCCATCGTTTGCTGGATTATCTCGGCCCCAGAGAGAATTTTTTGCTTTATGCTTATGGAGATAGCCTGGGAGATAACGAAATGCTTGCCTTGGCTGATTACCCATTTTTTTGTTGTTTTACTTAAAAATAAAAAGAAGCCTTTTACAAAAGAAGACAAGAAGCAAATCAGAAAATCTCTTTAGATTCTCGTCGTTAAGAGAATTATTTAACCTAAACAACATATAAAAATGATTTATTCTGCTTTAAATGTATAAAGCACCTTACCTACTCGATTGATATGTTCAATCAATTTTTCATTATCTAAGGTTTGGTAATTAATAATATCGAAACAATATGGGAGGAGAGATTCCTCATTTAGATAAGTACTGATTTGCAATACCTCATTTTCGAGGTCGTTTCCTTTTAAGGCAATATCAACGTCTGATCCAGGAGAATTAGTTCCTTTCGCGCGCGAGCCAAAAAGAATTGCCTCATGGACAGCAGGGTATTTTCGAAGCACGTTGCATATTGTTATCATGTCGGCTGTTGTCAATCCATACATTTTATAGTTGCCCCTTAAGAAAAAGATAGAGCTGACGCAAAGCAGGAAAATAAGAATGGCAAATAAGTTGCGTTGCTGCCTTTGCTTGTTCTTCGTTATAGGTATGCGTTAGCAGATTTCGCTGTTCAAGCATTTCCATCCAAATATGCCCATCTTTTAGGTAATTGCTCTGAAAGGCCTGTTTGATAGTTTCTCTTGGTGATTGCACAATGAATGCTTGTTCTGTCAAATAATCCTTGAGTGTTTTCCAACCCAGCTCAAAAGTAAATTCAAAACTTTGAACAAGTCCGGCAGCTTCCAGTTCGTTAAACGAACTTTTAGATGTGGCACGCTCGAGAAAAAGAAAAGCTCTTTCCAGATTATGAAAGCGCTGTTTCCATCGTATGTCAAGATTCCTGTCATCATGGCCCATATATCCTCATAGATTATTTACTCACCTTACGCAAAAAGAGCAGGTGAATAAGCAAAACTTTTGAATCTCAATTAAGCTCAAAATGCTCGCAATATTAGATTGCTGTGCTTTTTGAATTAATTGAATTTTCAAAATCCCTTACTTCTTAATTTTGCTCTTTTTGCATAAGATGAATTATTTATTGGCGGATCGTTATTAATTATTTGTTTTCTCTACCCGCTTGTTGCAGAAGCTTGGCAACCAATGCGGTCCAACCCGTCTGATGGCTTGCTCCCAGCCCTAAGCCGCTGTCCCCATGAAAAAATTCGTGAAACAACAAATGATCCTGCCAGGTCTCATCCTGATTAAAAAGACTGTCTTTGGCATAAATGGGACGCGTTCCGTCTGGTTTTTTTGTGAAAAGCGAAGTAAGCCTTTTTGAAAGCTCGGCAGCAATGTCTTTTAAATTCATTTTGTGTCCTGAACCGGTTGGAAAATCAACCAGCAAAGAGTCTCCATAATAATGGTAAAATTTTTGCAACGATTCGATGATCAAGTAATTCAATGGAAACCATATGGGGCCGCGCCAGTTGGAATTTCCTCCAGCGATCAATCGGAATTCCGCATCGCCCGGATGGTAGCTTACACAGTGTTCTGTTCCACGTATGTGGAGAGAATATGGATTTTTTTCATGAAATTTTGAAAGCGAGCGGATGCCATATTCTCCAAGGAATTCATTTTCATCCAACAAGTATTCAAGGGTTTGTATCAGACGCTCTTTGGTCAAAATTGCCATCAAATGATGCGCTCCGTCTCCCGGATTGTCTATACGGGCCATTGTACTTGTATAGTTTGGTCGTTTGCTGAGAAACCATTCCATCCGCTCTTTGAAAATCGGCATCGAATCTAAAATCACATGATCAATTGTTTCAACAGCAAGCAATGGGAGCAGCCCTACCAATGAACGGATGCGTAGAGGAATAACGTCACTATCAATATGCAAGGCATCATAAAAAAATCCATCCTGATTGCACCAAAGGGAAAACCCTTTTTCTTCAGGATTGATCATCGCGCTAGCGATCCGTAAAAAATGTTCAAAAAATTTGGTGGCACTGTCCTGATAGACTGGTTCGGTTCTGGCTAGTTCGATCGAGATCTTCATCATAACAATACAATAAAAGCCCATCCAGGCCGTGCCGTCCGCCTGATCGATGCGCGAATCATCGAGGGGAGAGCTCCGGTCAAAAATGCTGATATTGTCAAGCCCAAGAAACCCTCCCTGAAACACATTATTGCCATCCTCATCCTTTTGGTTGACCCACCAGGTAAAATTAAGCAAGAGCTTGTGAAAAATGGCCTCTAAAAAAGTTCTATCATGCTTTCCTGTTTGCTTTCCATCAATTTTGTAAACCCGCCAAGCAGCCCAGGCCAATACAGGAGGATTAACATCGCTAAAATTCCATTCATACGCCGGTAATTGACCATTTGGATGAGAGTACCACTCCCTGGTCATTAGAATTAATTGCCTTTTGGCAAAATCGGGATCGATTAACGCAAAGGGAAGGCAGTGAAAGGCAAGGTCCCAACTGGCATACCAGGGATATTCCCATTTGTCGGGCATCGAAACGACATCAAAATTAACTAAATGGATCCACTCCATATTCCGCAAATTTTTTCTTTTAAATGAGGGAAAAGCCGGATCCCCTTTTTTCCATTGTTCTATATCATAATAATAAAGCTGCTTAGACCAGAGCAAGCTGGCAAATGCCTGCCTTTGCACACTCTTTTCTTCTTTGGTTAGGCTTTCAGGCTGGATTTTAGCATAGAAGGCGTCAGCTTCATTTTTCTTCAATGAAAGAAGCTCAGCAAAACCAGAAAATGGATCAACAAGAGGTTGATTAGTCAGGCGCAATCGGATTGTCTTTGTTTGATGCGGCTGAACTAAAAATTGATAAACCCCTGCTACTTTTGTTCCTTTGCTTTTGGGATTGACTGCCTCTACCTCTCCGTGTATTAAAAACCGGCCAAATGCATCTTTTACGTAAGGTGATGCGTTGGGCTGCCCGTATAAATGCTTGAGGTTGGACTCGTTCTCGGTAAAAATCCAGGCTGGCTCTTCCTCAGCGTACAAATAGTGCGTATGGGCCGGGTGGTCAGCCTGAACGCATGAACGTCCATTCCGTTCGACCAGATAAAGGTTCGGCTTCCACGGTACATCGTCCATCGGCCCCTTTTCATAACCCCAACTCCAGGTATTTCTAAACCACAAGGTTGGAAGAAGATAAAGGGGAGCAGCTTCCGGCCCATGATTTGAGGCGGTCATCTGAATCAATATGTCATCCACCGAAGCTTTGGCATATTCGATCACAATATCAAAATAACGCTTTTGATCAAAAATCCCTGTATCGCTGAGTTCATATTCTGGTTCAGTTGAGTTCCGTGCCTGGTTCTCTTCAATCAGCTTTGAGTAGGGAAAAGCGGCTTGCGGATACTTATAAAGCATTTTCATATAGCTATGAGTAGGAATATTATCTAAATAAAAATAATACTCCTTTACATCTTCCCCGTGGTTTCCCTCCTTGGGATTCAATCCAAACAACCGTTCTTTCAAGATAGGATCGCAGGTATTCCATAAACCTAAAGCAAAGCAAAGATACTGATGGCGGTCGGAGATCCCTCCGATCCCATCTTCGTTCCACCGGTAAGCGCGAAAACGGGCCTGGTTATGGGTGGAGTATTCCCAGGCCTTACCATCATCGCTGTAATCTTCCCTGACAGTACCCCATGCCCGTTCGCTTAAATAAGGGCCCCATTTCCGCCAATTGGCCTTCCTTTCATGGTGCTCATGTAAACGAAGATGTTCTGCCGTCTGATTGCCCGCCATGATTTAAATTTTTTAACCTCTGCGATCGTTCAGCTTGGAAAGTAGGCGCAGTATTTCAATGTACAGCCAGATGAGCGTGACCATTAATGCGAAAGCACCATACCATTCCATGTACTTCGGCACGCTCGCATTTGCTCCTTTTTCAATAAAATCAAAATCAATGATAAAATTTAAAGCCGCGATGCCCACAACGAATACGCTGAACAGAATACTGAACCAACCGCTGCCTGTAATAAAAGGAACATTAATGCCAAAAAACCCTAAAACTATCGAAACAAGATAGACTAGTGCGATCCCGCCAGTGGCAGCAAAAACACCCAGCTTGAAATTTTCAGTTGGCTTTATCAGGCCGCTTTGGTAGACCGCCAGCATGGCAAGCAAGGTTGCAATTGTCAAACTTACTGCCTGCATGACAATGCCGGGATAGACGTTTTCAAAAATTCCTGAGATGCCTCCAAGAAACAATCCTTCCAGCATCGCATATACCGGTGCGGTGATAGGGGCCCATTCCTTTTTGAAAACAGTCACTAAAGAGACGATAAATCCCCCGATGAGGCCCACTAGCATCCAAGTTTGAACAGACGCAGGGTTTTGACCTGAGGCAAAAAAAGTTCTCCAGACTAAAGCAGCCGGCAACAGAACCAGTAAGAGTAAAATAAATGTTTTGTTGACTGTTCCCCGAACTGTCATTGTATCTGAACCGGAGACATTGCCAAATCCGGTGAAAGGGTTAGACAAAAGAGCAGGATTAGACGATCTCATGTAAATTCTCCTTATTAGAGTTAAATAATAGATTAACTCCACCTATCCTTATTTGACAAGTAAAGAGCCGTAAGAGCTTTAATTTTTGCTTTGTTTTAATTAGCCAAATTTCCTCTGCCATGCATAGAATATAATATATTGAAAACCCCAAAACTTCATATTTTTTTTGTTGCTCTGGGCTACATATAGTAATTTAATTATTAATTTGAATGGTTGACAGGTTCTTAGAACCTGTTCAATATCTATGATCAGGTTCTTAGTCGGCGGCTTCAAAATTTCCTCTGATAATTTAATAGAAAGAAAAGAATTATTACCTTATAATAAGTTGTTTGGGATCAATTTAACGAGTGAGTAGATATGTTTGGATTTCTTAAGAAACTGTTCGGCAGTGCACATGACCGTCTTTTAAACCGCTATCGAAAAATTGTAGCGGAAGTCAATCGTTGGGATGAACGATTTCAGTCCTTGACTGATGAAGAGCTGAAAGCTAAAACCAGTGAATTCCAGCGCCGTTTGCAGAACGGGGAAACGCTCGATCAGATTCTTCCAGAAGCCTATGCAGTTGTGAAAGGCGTATGCCGCCGGCTGTGCGGGACTGAAGTTCATGTTTCAGGTTATGACCAACGCTGGGATATGGTACCCTACGACGTCCAGGTCCTAGGGGCCATTGCGATGCATAGCGGTGCCATTGCCGAGATGCACACCGGAGAAGGAAAGACCCTGACCGCCGTCCTGCCGCTTTATCTTAATGCTTTGACCGGAAAGCCCGTTCATTTGGTCACGGTTAACGATTACTTGGCTCAGCGTGACTGTGAATGGGTCGGCACCATCCTCCGCTGGCTAGGATTATCTACCGGCGCTTTGACAAACAGCGTCCCTGTTGACTCACGTAAACAGATCTACGCCTGCGATGTGGTTTATGGAACAGCTTCAGAATTCGGATTTGACTATCTCCGTGATAATTCGATGGCCATGTCAAAGGACGAACAAGTCCAACGAGGCTATTTCTTCGCGATTATCGATGAGGTCGACTCGATCTTAATCGATGAAGCCCGCACCCCGCTGATTATTTCAGGTCCCGTTCCTGACAGCCGTCAAATGTATGATGAGCTAAAAGAAGGCGTATCAGAGCTTGTGCGCAGGCAAAGGGATTTTTGCAACCGCCTTGCCACAGAAGCGAGAAAAACTTTTGATGCCCTTCCTCCCCACGATCCCAATGTCCGAAAAGATAAAACTCAGGAAGAAGCAGAACAGCAGGCTTACCGAAAGCTCTGGCTGGTCGGCAAAGGCACGCCTCAAAATAAAATCCTTAAAAGGTTGAAAGAGAATCCAGACGTACGTGCTGCTATCGATAAATGGGACCTGTATTTTCATGCCGAGCAAAATAAAGAAGAGCGGATCCAGGCTTTAGCTGAACTCTACATGATCGTCGATGAAAAAGGGAACGAATACGAACTGACCGACCGTGGGATTGGAGCTTGGCAAACCTATACCGGCGGAATTGGCAGCCCCGAAGATTTCATCATGATGGATATCAGCCATGAATACATTCAGGTCGATGAAGACATGGATCTGGATGATGAAGCCAAGATGGCGCGCAAGCTTCAAATTAAAGAAGAAGATGCCAAGCGGAAAGAAAGGGCCCATAATTTACGCCAGCTCCTACGCGCCCATTTATTAATGGAAAGGGATATCGATTACATCATCCATGATAATAAAATTGTCATTATTGATGAAAATACCGGCCGGCCGCAGCCGGGCAGACGCTTTTCAGATGGCCTGCATCAGGCGATCGAGGCCAAGGAAGGGGTTGAAATTCAAAAAGAGACTCAGACCTATGCGACCATTACCCTTCAGAACTTTTTCCGCATGTATGAAAAGTTGTCGGGCATGACAGGTACGGCCACGACTGAAGCCAATGAATTCAAAGAAATATACAAACTCGATGTTCTGGAAATTCCGACGCACCGACCAAAGCAACGGGTGGATTTTAATGATGAAATTTACATGACGGAAAGGGAAAAGTATAATGCCATTCTCAGAGAAGTCCGTGAAATTCATGAGAAAGGTCGTCCTATCCTTATCGGAACCGAGTCTGTAGAAGTTTCAGAAAAACTTTCCCGGATTTTCAAGCAAAACAACCTAGATCACACAGTTTTGAATGCTAAGCAAAACGATCGGGAAGCAGAAATTGTGGCCCAAGCAGGTAAACGGGGATCTGTCACCATTGCGACCAATATGGCTGGCCGTGGAACAGATATCAAATTAGAAGCCGGAGTTGCAGACTTAGGCGGACTGTATGTGATGGGGACGACTCGCCATCAATCCCGAAGAATTGACAGGCAGTTAAGAGGACGATGCGCGCGTCAGGGCGATCCTGGTAATTCCAAATTTTTTATTTCTTTTGAGGACTCCCTACTCCGCTTATTCGCATCACCGCGTATTACGGGCGTTCTGCAAAAATTCCGGCCTCCCGAAGGAGAGCCTATTTCAGCTAGTATGTTGAACAAGTCGATCGAAACAGCTCAAAAGCGTGTCGAGCAGCGGAATTATACCATGCGCAAACACACTCTTGAATATGACGATGTGATGAATAAGCAAAGACAAGAAATTTATTCTTTCCGCAATGACATCATCGGATTGAAAGATATCGAGCCGTTGGCAATTGAAGTCATTGAAAGTGTCTGCGCCCTGGGGGCCGATCAGCACTTCCAAAGTCGCGGAGATCAGAATGGCTGGGATCCTGAAGGGTATCGCCAATGGCTCTTACATCTCTTCCCTGTTACTTTTGAGGAGTCGGCTTTTGACCATGAGCATATGGATATAGGGCAAATTGAAACTGTGGCCTCTGAGAAGATTGTCGCTGCTTTTAAGGAAAAACTCAAAAGGGAGAATGCCAAAGTCCCTGCCCATCTGCTTGCTGAAGGAGAACCACCGCAACCCGCTCATGATGCTGCAAGAAACATTATGATCCGAAAGAATGATCAATTGTGGCAGGAGCATCTGCTGCGCATGGACCATCTTCGCTCCGATGTTACATTGCGTGCGGTAGGCCAAAGAGATCCTCTGACAGAATTCAAACATGAGGCCTTCACCTTATTTGATGAGCTGAGCCGTAACTTACGTACCGAAGTGGCCAAATCCCTATTCCGCTTTGAAATTATTGCACCGCAGCAAACTTTTCAGCAGCTTCTGCAGGCAGGAATGCGCATGGAGACCAACCGCTCTTTATTTGAAGATCTGGAAGCTACCCCTCAAAATGGTAACGAAGAGGATAGCCCGGAAGAAGAGGGGGAAGGCGAGTGGACTTCGAGAGAAGAAAAACGCGCCGAGCCTATTTTGTCGGGACCCAAGGTGGGAAGAAATGATCTTTGCCCTTGCGGCAGCGGCAAAAAATATAAAAAATGCTGCACTCAGGCTGAAGTAGTTTAACTTCACGAGCAAAGACCTTTTGAAAGAGGTCTTTGCTCTTCAAAGTTAGAGCAACTGATTCATTAACTTTTCAAGCTCTTCTACCTTATTTACTTCGCCAGTTTCCCTATAAACAAAAGCCAGTTTCATAACCACTTCAATAAAAGTGGGTTTGGGAAATTCCTTATATTTTCCTTACCATTTCTAATGCTTGATTTAAATATTCAATGGCCTTGTTAATATTTCCCAACTGGTAATTAGCATTTCCCAAACCGTCCTGGCTTAACTTTATTGTACTGGCATATAGGCGATTGCATTCATAGAGAAATTTTGAAGGAAGAGCGTGCCGAGTATGGAAAAGAAATTGTCGTGACGTTCGCGACCATTGGTGTTAGAATATGGTAAAGGTTTCAATGAAAGAATTTGCGATGCCTTGACAGACATGAACGCCTTCTGCTGTTGCTTTCACATAGACTCAAAAGCTTAGGCAACAAGTTTCTTTAGGATACGTAATGGGTAAAATATAGCATGGAAGCTTATAAATTAGTCTGAGCTTCCATCAACAAACAGAAGCTCAGAGTGTTGTCTACAAAACCTGAGACGATTTTTCCACTGTAGACTCCCAGTAAAGATCTGGACGAGTTAATATCTTTGCAGCCTCGTTATGAATAGTTTTAATTCTTTGATACTGTTCTGGAGCGACTATTTCTAAAGTCCCTAGATATTCTTGGCTTTCTTCATTTCTTAGCCATTTAGCAGCGAGTATAGCATCCTGCTTAACGCCATCACGATAATAGAATTCAATTTCATCCGCATACTTAAGGAAAGTATCATTTATACGCTGTGGGAGCAGTAAGCCTTTTTCTCGAACATCTTGCTCTGTGGTTTGAACAAAAGTCTTGTCTCTTTCTTGTATTGAACCCCATCTCACTTCATCAGGAGCTGAAACATGAATGAGTTTAATGCGATATCCTTGAGCCTTTAAGAACTCAAAGAATTTCCCTGTAGCTGGACCTGAAGAGGTGGAACCAAAATAAAATGCATAATTTTCTCGAATGATGTTCCCTAAAATTAAGTGGGTTGCAGCATTCGAGCCCGGTCTCCATTTATTATAAGCATTTTGACGAGCCTCCATTGAGTTATTATTCTTTTCTAGATCAGCTCTATATGTCCTCGTTTGACTTTGCAAACAAACATCATCAGGACAAATGTAGGCATAATGCTTCCCATGCAAAGCATTAGTTTCTAGATCCTGTCGTAAATTAACTGTCTTTCCTGCACCCGGTGCTCCAGCGGTGATAATCGCTTTCTTTTCTTTAGCTGGGTTAGTTGAAATGATCTGTTGGTAAAGTTCATTAATGTCTTTACTTAGATTTTCAGACTCTTCTTCAGTATAATTTTCCTTATTATCAAATGCTTTTCCTGAAAGAAAACCCTCTAGTACATTTTTAGGTAAAGAATACTTATAGACTGAGTTGTATATGAGATCTAAATTACATGGGTTACAAGCAATAAAGTTTGACATGGTCGCCTCCTGAGTTTGTTCAATTGCATCTACAGAATGAGCCAACAATAAAAAAGACGCTACTGAGCGAGTAATAAGTTTTAAAAGAACATGTTGGTTCATGATGGAAAGGATAAAGCAAAGAAAAAGGAACTTCAAGCGAAAATGCACGGTGCAAGTAGCGGTGCAACAATGAACCTATTGCACCGTTAAAATCCAATAAATTCCAGTAGCATTTTAGCCATAAATGCCTTATCATCTTGTTCATAGAGGTTGGATAGTATTGGGTTATATGGTAGACTACCG
The DNA here is from genome assembly GCA_013695355.1 of Candidatus Protochlamydia sp. GTDB lineage: Bacteria > Chlamydiota > Chlamydiia > Chlamydiales > Parachlamydiaceae > Protochlamydia. Next base: position 48,621 of record JACDAQ010000012.1, on the reverse strand, counting down.
CCCTCAGAAACTCGACGAGTAATAGTACGTATTATGCAAGAAGCAGGACTGAAGGTATCTGTCCACTCCCTACAAGAAAGGGTAGTCAAAGAACTCCAAGACCAATGCAAAGCAATGCTTGTTTCAGAACTTGCTGCAACAAAGTAGTCTCCAAATATTGGCTAACTGAAAATAGATAACGCAAAACTTGCGTTATCTTGAAGCTGATTTATGTAATTGAGTTCCCCAAACAAGGTCTTTGGGTGCCAGTATTACATATTGATTTAAATGAGAGAGCGAACAATTTGTTAACATTTTTATCTTTGTTGTTTCTAACAGAATCGTCGGTCAAGAATTCGATTTCAATCACTGCTCCTGCAATGTCTTTTACATAGGCTTCTGTCGCAGGATCATCTAAATCTTTAAAAACATGATTGAAGCCAGCTTCTCGAAGGTAACTTTGAATGTTCTTTTTTGATACCTCCGGTATTTTCCTTGGAATAAGAGAATCGATATCTCTTGTACCTACTGGTGGATTTTTTAACTTGGGATCAGATAGATAAAGTTTGTAGACAAAGAGAGCAAAACCGCCTCCAATGACGACAAATTCTCGCCATGGAGCAATTGATTCTAAAAATTCTGAAATGATTTTGTCCTCTTGATTAGACGTCATGAAGATTTTCCGCTTTTATAAATACGCTTAAGTTCTGGAAGACGTTCTGCCATAAATTCTGCTTGTTCCTGTCCACGCAAAGGAAAGTGATATAAATCTAAAAAAGTCAAAATAGAAGGAGAATTGAAAGATGGAAGGATTGAATATGAGCAAGTTCTGAAAATCGTGCCGCATCTTGAAAATGATTTTATACGTACCATAGAGTCGTACAGCACACAATTGTCTCTCCTAATTTTGAAGAGCTTCCAAAAACAAGCCATGGATGTGGGACATTTGCGATAGTTTCTGAACATTATGGGATCTTAACTTCTGCACACGTAGCTGAAATTTGTCAAAGGCGTGAATGCAGGTTTGAAATCTTGACTGTTCGAATAGTTTAATGAGTTCAGGAGCGCGGTGGCTATGTCGAGTTCGAAGTTCGGCCAATAATGGAAGGGAATGAGCCGCTACAATTTGACCACCTCATTGTCTGCTATTTTCATGTGCATTTTATTTAGTAAACAAGTCGCACATCGCGTTAAGATAATAACTTTAAAAAAGGTTGTTATGTTTTGTTTGGTATAGTTAAATTCTCATAGCCCGCTTCTGTAATTAGCAAAGTATCTTCCAAACGCACTCCTCCTATTCCCGGAAGATAAATGCCGGGCTCGATCGTAATGACCATACCAGCCTGGAGTGGAGTTTGAGAAAAGGTGCCAGCACTGCGTAAGGTCGGATATTCATGAATATCCAAGCCTACGCCATGTCCTAAACTATGTGTAAAATTTTTACCATATCCCTTTGCTGTGATGTGGCTTCTGGCTGCGTGGTCCAATTCCCCGATCAAAGTACCTGGGCGGCAAAGCCGCATGGCGAGCTCTTTAGCCTCTTCGACGATCGGATAAATGGTTTGAATTTCGTACGGCGGTTGTCCATAATAAACGACCCGGCTCATATCGGAATGGTAATGCTCAAGCACGACGCCAATATCAATCAAGACAGAAGTATTTAGTCTTAGGGGAGTAGAGCCGGCCCGGTAATGAGGCATGGAACTATTGGCGTCAAAGGCAATGATCGGATCAAATGCTAATTTTTTTGCTCCCCTTTTTTTCCAAAAAAATTCCAGTTCGAATGCTAGTTCTTCTTCAGTCACTCCCACTTCGAATAAGCTAACTACATATTCATATCCTTCATATCCTAATCGGGCGGCTTGTTTTAAAAAAATAATTTCCTCTGTATCTTTGATCAAACGCATCTGCCGGACCGGTGAGTCGATGGGTACCATTTCAGCATTTTGTTTGGTCGAACCCGAAAGCTTCCGCAATTCCTGGTAGCGTTGATAAGTCGTTTCAGCCCCCTCAAAACCAAGGGATTGAATGTTGTGATCCTCCAACCAGCTTGAGAGAACAGATTCAACCTGTAGCACGACGGAATATAGTTGTTGTGAGGAGCACCTTTCAAAATAACGACCATCCACAATCAGGCAAGCGCTATCCTTACTGACGATTAATTGTCCGGCAGAAAGTTCTAATCCAGTCAAATAGAGCAAATGCAGGGGGTGTTCAATAAGAAGCGCTTCACAAGGTAGATTATCCATGTATTGCTTGAGTTCATAAAGACGTGAAGAATAATCCATAATACCTTGAATCTAAAAGATTTAATTTATGAAAAATAACGGGATAGTTCTTCTAGAGAGATGCAGGCGAAAATTGGCGCCCCCATTGGGCAGCGATAGGAATTGTCGCAGGCAAATAGCCGATCGACAAGCTTCTGGGCCTCGTCTTTTTCCAACCGTTTTGTTTTAGGAAGAGCAGCTCTACAGGCAGCAACAGCCAGCCGCTCCTCTTTTTTATTTTGAAGATGGCGGCTCTCCTCATTTTCAAATAATTCATTCAAAATTTCCATTAAGCAGCTTTCAATTTTTTCCTCCTTTATAAACGGCGGCAAGGCATCTAGTATAAAAGCATCCTCTCCAAACTCTCTCAGGGAGAATCCAAGCTTATTGATATAATGTAAATGTTCTCTCATCAATTTACCTTCTAGGGGAGATAGCTGCAGGGTGATAGGGATGAGGAGCGATTGCAGAAGCTGGGGTTCTTCCTCCTTCTTAAGCAAATTTTCATAGCAAATCCGGGCATAAGCAGATTGCTGATTAATGATACACAGCCCCCCTCTCTCTAGTCTGGATAAAAAAGGGATCTGATCGAAAGCTATTGAAAGTGGATCCATGATTAGATAATTGGAAATAGTCAAGGAAACACGCGGAATCATTTTTTTAGGCGCAGAATTGAAAAGAGAAGGGGAGCTTTCTGCATAAGTTGGAACTTCTCTTCTGATCAAAGAGGCGGGCAAGAATATTGAGGGAGCATCGATACCAGGATCTAACGTATTACTTTTGTTTTCTTTAAATTCCCACTCTTCCTCGCTAACTTGAAAATGAGGAGAGTGTGAGAAGCGAAAGGAGTCAGGATAAGCCTCGCTTGCCTGGCTTTTTTCATAGACTTCAAAACACGATTCTTCTTTTTGCAAGGCTCCTTGCACTGCCTGGATGAGCGCATCTTTTAATTTAGGCCCTTCCCTTAAACGGACCTCTTTTTTTTGGGGGTGTACATTGACATCCAATAAAGAGCCAGGAAGATGGAGGTGGAGCATGAAGAGAGGAAATCGGTTGGTTCCAAGCATACTCCCATAGCCTTCCCGGATAGCAATACTGATCAGTGGAGAGTGCACAGCTCTTTGATTAATAAATAAAAATTGACCAGTCCGATTTGGGCGATGAAAAGAGGGAGCTCCAATAAAACCTTCCAATTTGTAAGGCGGATGGCTAAAACTCAAAGGAGTTAGTTGAGAAGCTATTTCTTTGCCATGCAGGCATTCGATTTTTGCCAACAGCCTTTCCTGAAAAGTGCTTTCCGCAGATATGACAGGCGTTTTAAATATCATTTTTTGGTCGCTAATCAGCTCAAAATGGACAGAAGGATGCCCCAACGCAAGTGCAGAGGCCATTTTAATAATTTCCTGCGCGTCATAGTTGGGAGAGCGCTGGAATTTACGGCGCACCGGAACATTAAAGAAAAGAGATTTGACCTCAATTGTGGTCCCAACCGAACGTACAGCCGAACTACAGGAAAGGATATTACCTCCTTCAATGTAAATATGGGTGCCTTCCGATCCGGTGCATGTGAGAAGGGTAAATTTTGAGATAGCTGCAATGGAAGGAATCGCTTCGCCCCGAAAACCCATTGTAAAAAGGTTTTGAATATCTTCCACCTCCCGGATTTTAGAAGTGGCGTGCCGCTCCAGGCACAAAATCGCATCGTCACGTGACATTCCGCACCCATTGTCGGATATGCGAATGAGTTGCCTTCCCCCAAGCATTATTTCAATGCATATTTCCGTTGAGCCTGCATCGATCGCATTTTCTACGAGTTCCTTCACTACAGAGGCCGGGTTTTCAATGACTTCTCCGGCCGCTATTTTATTGATCGTGTGATCGCTCAGGACTCGTATTTTCGATTCAGACATTTATTTGGACGATTTCATGCAGATCAGTTTGTTTTGCCCCCAGCACAAGCGCAACCATCGGAAAGCTGCTGTCCTTATGCGGAAGTTTTTTAAAGTAATCAGCGTATTCAACCAATGTCTCATGCGGGCTGAAGGGGCGTAAACTTAGAAAGACGATGGCTGCCTGAGCAGAAAACTTCTTTACCAAATCAAGATCATCAATAGATAGCGAAGAGGGAATTAGAACCCGCGGCTCAATTTTCAAGCGGTTCCGTAGTATGATCTCGTTGAATTCTTCGATTTTCTTATTTTTGCTTTCCTCATTGGGAGAGATACCGACCAGGAAAACCTGGCTTTTTCTTGAGTGCTTGCTTAGCATATAGGCCATGACAAGCATGATTTCGGTATTGTGAGGATTTTTTTCATCCCACCATACATGAATATCGCCTTTAATGCCTTTTTGGAGCTTATCATTGATGATTACAACGTTTCTTCCGTGATCATAGGCAAATTTTATCACATCTAAATAATCAGGCAGATCTTCTTCCTGTGATATTCCTCCCCATACGCAAGTGTTAGGGGTCAAGGGGCCAAGTCCGTGATGCGTAATTATACGTTTCATGCCCATTGGAATGCGATCAGCTTCACTGATGCTAATGAAAGCTTCAATATTATACTGAGCAAAAAGTGTTCTGATCTTTTTTTGAAGGGCTTGCTTGTTCTTTTTAAAACCAATGGCTTTTGGCAAGATACTTGCCATCGTTAAAAAACCTTTAGTTTGCGTAATGGCTGCTGTAAAATTTAACAAAGAATTTGAGATCTCGAACGGTTTGTCAGTAAAAACCAAACAATTTGGCCTCCACGAACGGGAAGAAGGCTCCTGGCATGCCAGGCGGTAGAGCGCAAAACGGGCAAAAAACATCAAAATTCCATACCGGATATCTTCCCAGGAGGCATCAATTTTTTTGTGATTAAAAAAACAATAAAAGCCTGCAATGCCAAATACGACAATAAGGGCCGCGCCCGCATTGATCATTAACATAGCGATCACGCAAAGGAGTGCGCCAAAAAAAGACACGAACCAATGGCTGGGGAAGGTAGGCCGCCAGCTGGGATTGTCCATGAGATCTTCAAGTCCTGTCGAAAGGTTCAAAATAGCATAAGCGCTCAAACAGATCATGGTTAATATGGGGGCGATCGCATTGATACTTCCAAATAAAATTGAGACAAGGGCGATCAATACAGTAATCGAGGTGGCAAATCGAGGCTCGTTGCTACTGCCTACTCCCCTGCCTAAAAAGGAGGGTACAACTTTATCTTCAGCAAGGGCCTGCAGAGTTTTGGGAGCTCCTAACATTGCCCCAAGAGCGGTCGAGAGGGTTGCGCCCCATATCCCTAAAATAATTAGCGATTCATATTTGGAGATGTGCTGAATAATTAATTTATCTTCAATAAGTACCTGCTGAGGAGCATTAGCCCAAAGAAAGCAGGCCATCAGCATGAAGAAAACATAGGCAGTGATCACAGCTGAGATCACTCCAACCGGAAGAGAGCGGCTTGGGTTTTTTAAATCCCCTGATAATGAAAGGCTCGATTCAAGGCCTGTCATGGCCGGAAAAAAAATGGCAAAGGCCATCCAAAATGACATTCCAGAATTGGTTGGTTCAAGGCTTGAGTAAGTGGTGGCAATTTCCTGGCCGCTGAAAAAAGAAAATAAGGAGACAGCAATAATGCCGAACAAAAAAACTTGAATCTTTAAAACAAATTTTGTGGATATAAAGTTAACAATGGTCAGGATGGCAAGAGTTGAAAGTCCGATGGTCTGGAAGGAAAATTGAGGAAATAACCCATGAAAAGATTCGGAAAAGCCAATCACTGCAAATGCCACGCAAATGCTTTGCTTTAAAAATAGGGAGAGGCCGATCGCACTTCCCAGCTCGAGTCCTAATGCCCGGGAAACCATAAAATAAGTGCCTCCCTTTCCGACCTGAATATTTGTAGCCGCCGAAGATAATGAGAGGATAGTAATAAGTATGATCGAACAAGCAAATGTAATGATCAAAAGAGTTGTGTATAGACCAACATTACCCATAATCCAGCCCAAGCGTAGAAAAATGACTACACCAAAAAGCATTACCACGCTGGGAAGATAGGCGCCCATAAAGGTACCGAGCTTGCCCTTTTGGGATGCAGCATGGCTTTCGTTGATGGTATGAGGAAAGGGACTTATCAAAGTTTCGTTCATTAACACTCCAAGGTTTAATCTAAAACGTAATATTACTCTAAATTGACATTCTTTTACAACCTATTGAATTTTTTCATAATAAGCCGATTTTTAGCATTAAAAAAAGTTAAAATTATTTTTTAAAATGCTCATAATATAAATTTATAATAATTAAGTTGCTCCACTACAAAAATTCACTTTTTCAATACGGCTAAAAAGATAGGCGTTTCTTTTTTGGTTTAGGCTTGGCGGGAAGCATTTTAGAGATTGCTTCATTGACAGCCTTCCCATAATCCGCATATTGATTTTTTATATCATTGATGCCAATTTTATATTCGATATCCGGCTTTATTCCCTGGTTTTCGATTTTCTGAAAGTTAGTTCTTTCACCTAGCGTACAAGTATAATTAATGGATCTTATTCCGTTTTGATTCGGAAAAGTATGTTGTCTTACTCCGCCACCCGCTCCAGCTGTTTGATTTCCAAAAATCACAGCTCTATGATTATCCTGCAAAATAGCGGGCATTATATCACCACATGATATGCTCAATTCATTGATTAAAAAAAGAATAGGTTTAGTATAGTTAGTCCTTTTATTGGGTTCGATAATATCTATTCCGCCAACAAAAAGTGGATTTGTCAAAGTTCTCCCTTCATTCCATTCTTGTATAATAGCATTATTGTATAATATTTCTTTCTCTTCCATGGCCCCATTATTTTTTAGTTTCTCTACTGCATCATAAACATCTTCTTGAGTAATTTTAATCCGGTTTTTTATGGCGGATAGAGGGCTATTTGTCAGCATAGACGCCAAACTATAAGTTAAATCTAAAGAACCTCCGGGATTATTCACCTGATCAATCACCAGCGCCTCTGTTGACTTTTGCATGTAGGAAATAATTTTAGCAAAGCTGCTCAATATAATCTTCTCTTCTAATTCATAAGAACCATCATAGCGGTAAGCAGGAATGCGTATATACCCTATTTGTCGGCCGTCTTTATTTTTATAAATATAGGCATTCCAAAAAGGCTTATTTTCCTCTTTTTGATTAATATAAAAATTCCAAGAGTCTTTGAGAATGCCTCTTTTTATTGGTTTATCTTTCCATCTCCATTTTACCTTACCTAACTTTGGTACGAAGCTATATCTTGAGCCTAAATTTTTTCTTTGTAAATTTTCTTGTTCTGTACGGAACATTGCAGAAGGAACTTCAATAAGCTCAGGTTGGTAAATCCATTCGATATTAAAAACATTCAATTTTGCATCTTTGCAACTGCGTAATGCAATGAGCACTGTCCCACTAGGAACGTTATCCCCTCTTACTCCTGAGCGGTGGGTAAGGTAATTATCAGCCAACCCCTGATCGGTATAAGGATTAGTACCTAAACGATTGTTCATTTTAATTTCCTTCAAGACTTCATCAATCGGATTTCCATCGAATTCAATAAGCTCATCGCCTATATTGATCGCATTTTTTTGCATCTTGGATTTATCATACCAATCAATAAAGGTTCTATTGTTAACAGTTTTTACTTCAAAGGGGAGTGTCGCATTTTCAGTTGAATAAAATTGAATGGAGACATGATAATCTTGGGTAGTAGCTAAAAATTTCTTCAAAATTTGCTGATATTGTTTCAAAGTTAGATCAGGTGTACTGGAAATTTCATTTTTGGCATTTTCATAAGCTATTTCGAGATCCCAACCTAAATATTCTTTTTTCCATTCAGCTGGAGCATAACTCACTTCAAAAAGATGTTTGATTACCCTGAGGTCCTCTTGCATTGAATCTTTATATGACAAAGCGTCTATCGTAAAAAACCATAAAAAAATAAAAAACAGCCATTTTGTCATAATTCACCTATTATAATGAAAAATTTTGAAATAATAGCTGATATTTTAGTATTAAAAACGAATTAGATCAATTAAATAATATTTACAGAAATTGTTATTAGAAAATTGAAATGAGTATACTAGCGCGAAGAAGTCAAATAATCGTAAAAATCTGATTGGTTCGTGATCAATATGCTATGATAAAGCTGACAGAGAGGCTGAAGGGTATCCAGAATTTTTTGATCGCCCACTCCGGGGACGCAAATTGCATCTAAATTAGGAATGAGCTTCTGCGTTTCAAGCAGCTTTGCACCTAAAATATAGTCCTGCATACTAAATCCTTCTTCCATTACGCGAAGAAAAATTAGGTTTCTTTTAAAAAGCAGAGCTTGCACCGCATAATCTAATCCAAGACTATGCGGAGGAGGATTTCCCAGGTATTGATCAAGTTCCGTCAATTCGCGGCATAAATAAGCGGTATGAAACTCCCCTCTTTCAGCCTCGCCAAAAATGGCAATCGTTAAAACGTCCCGATCTTTCATATACCTTTCAATTTAAAGGGATTGCTTTTTTGAGAATAGACTTTTTTGGCGGTGGAACCGGTTGCTGTCCTGGTAAAGGGCAGATTGTTCCAAGCCCGATTCAATGGCTAAAAGGCGATTATATTTGGCGACCCGTTCTGAACGGGAAAGCGAGCCGGTTTTAATTTGACCGGCATTGGCAGCAACGCAAATATCTGCAATGATACTATCTTCCGTTTCACCTGAACGATGTGAAATAACCGTTGCATAGCGATTATTATGGGCTAGCCTGATCGTTTCAAGCGTCTCTGTCAAGGTGCCGATCTGATTCACTTTGACCAATATTGAATTAGCAGCGCCCATATCAATTCCTTTTTGAAGAAACTTGGAGTTGGTAACAAATATGTCATCCCCAACAATTTGGATCTTTGCCCCTAGCTTTTCCGTCAAAAGACGCCAGCCCGACCAATCCTCTTCCGCTAAAGCATCCTCTATAGAATCTATGGGGTAGGCATCGCAAAGGCCCATTAGATATGTAATCTGTTCTTCTGCGGTTCTTTCGGCATAATCCCGCTTCTCGTGCTTTTTCTTTTTTTCGTAATAACGGCGCTCGCCTTTGTCATAAAATTCTGACGCTGCGCAGTCCAAAGCCAGTGAAACTTCCGTCCCGGGCCGGTAGCCTGCTTTTTCAATGGCCATCATGATAAGGTCCAATGCCTCTTCATTAGAACTTAAATTTGGGGCAAACCCCCCTTCATCGCCGACCGAAGTAATATGGCCCGCTTTTTTCAAAAGGCCTTTTAATGTGTGAAAAATTTCAGTTCCCCAGCGCACAGCTTCATGAAAGTTTGGAGCGCCGGTGGGCCTGATCATAAATTCCTGAAAATCAAGCGAATTATCTGCGTGGGCCCCTCCGTTGATAATATTTATCATCGGACAAGGAAGGATGCAGGCATGCGTCCCTCCTATATAGCGGTAAAGAGGAAGTTTGGTGGTTAAAGCGCCTGCCCGGGCTAGTGCCAGCGATGCAGCTAAAATTGCATTGGCCCCCAGGCGCCCTTTATTATCCGTCCCGTCTGCCTGGATCATTAGCCTGTCCAATCGTTCCTGATCGCATACGTGCTCTCCGACAAGAATTTGGGCAATTGGACCGTTCAAATTGGCAATGGCTTTCAATACTCCTTTTCCAAAATATCTTTGAGGATCGCCATCCCGAAGCTCGACGGCTTCATGCAGTCCGGTTGAAGCGCCCGATGGAACTGAGGCTTTCACCATGACATTTTGATCTGTCGTCAGCTCGACCTCAACTGTGGGATTACCTCTTGAATCTAAAATTTGCCTTCCTTTTACAGATCGTACGTATGACATGGCTGCCTCATAGTTTATTATCACAATAGGGATCAAAGTTTTTTAGTACAATTTATTCTTTAGTATCTATGTATACCCAAGTGAATTCAAAAATTGGTATTTGGACTGCTTCAAAGCCCCGGGGTTGGCGTATCTAAAGCGACCCAATATTATAATATGGGGTCGTTTTAGATCCGTCAACCGCGGGAGCTTTCAAGCTAGCCCAAATCCAATTATTGAGTTCACTTGGGTATATATTAACTTTTACCATATTAAGTACAGCACTGTTCTATTCATTCGCAGTGCGTTTGAAAAATGCTTTAGATCCATCATACGAAGTTCGCTATCGTCTGACATGCTTTTCTTTGACACTCTCCATTAAAGCCTGATAAGATAAAAAACGGATGAAAGAGATTTGCTCTTCTTCGACCGCCTGCTGCACCGCACAATTGTCTTCATGCGTGTGGGTGCAATCGGGAAATTTGCAGTTTAAACCACAAGCATGGATTTCCGGAAAATATCCCTCCACTTCATCTTTGTCCAAATCCCAGACACCAAAACTTTTAATTCCTGGTGTATCCACACACCACCCGCCAAATTCCAAGGGGATGAGCTGCGTAATCGAAGTAGTATGAGAACCTTTTTTAGTCCTATCAACGGTCAATCCCACCCGTAAATCAAGGCCGGTCATTCGGTTAATTAATGAGGATTTGCCAACTCCGGATTGTCCTGAAAAAACTGAAGTTTTCCCTTGCATGGCCGCTCTTAACGCTTCAATGCCAATATTCTGCACAGCACTCACCGGAATCACCTGAATCCCGATCGCCGCATAGGCTTTTAAGAGTTCTTCATAAAAGTCCCTTTCCTGTTCCCTCAAAACAGCATCTTCTTCTTCCGAATCAAGTAGATCTATTTTGTTAATGACAATGATTGGTTCCATCCCCCCTTTGTGGGCGGCAATAATGTAACGGTCGATCAGGGGAGCTTTTATTGGAGGGTTTACGACAGATGCCGTGATAATGACTTGATCAATATTAACCGCTATGAGCTGTTCTTTGCGTCTGGATAAATTATCGGCGCGTGAAAGGACGGTGCGCCTTGGCTTGACGCTGGCAATGATCCCCTCACCCTGGTCGGTTTTTTCAAAGAGTACAATGTCGCCTACCGCCACTAAATTTTTAGCTGACGTCCTGTCTCTTTTAAGGAGCCCTTTTAAAACACAGCGTATCATTTCACCGTTGCAATCGACAATAATTCCTTGTGGAATGATCGTTAAAACCCTGCCTTCAAGCCATTCCTGTTTGCTAAGTTTTTGTTGATGCTCAATATCTAAATTCTTTAAGTATTTTTCCTGGTCCGTTTTTTTATATTTTGAGCGGTCTTTTGAGGCGGCCCGCTTCCGGTCCATGCGGCTTTCTTTTCTGACTTGAAAATACTCCTCTTCGGGATCGCGCCAATTAAAGTCTTCTTCTTTTTTTTTATCGCTCATTTTGACTTACCTTTTTTAACAAATAGAGCAGGATTCCGCCCGCCACTGCAACATTTAAAGATTCCATTTCTCCCGGCATTGGAATAGTCACAGGTGAGCAGTACGCCTGTATTTTTTGGGAAGCTCCACGCGCTTCATTTCCAAGAACCAGGATTTTTTTTTCCGAAGAGGGGACCTCATCAGGGGCCATCCCGCGCAGGCTTGCAACGAAGGGCTTAAAATTACATTCTTCACACACCTGCCGGAGCTCTTCAAATGTCCCTTTTTTCATAGGGATCTTAAAATGGGCCCCTCGGGCTGCCCGCAAGACTTTTTCATTATATGGATCGCAGCAGTTTGGCAAAAGAAAAATGCCATCCCATCCCAACGCCAGAGCGGTGCGCATCAACGTGCCCAAATTGCCCGGATCGCTGACTCCATCTAAAGCTAAAATGGATGAAGATTCATTAAGCGCAGAAAATGGGGGCATGTACATTTCAGCTACAACACCTTCGGGAGTGATAGTAGAACAAACTTTTTTAAGGATCTCTTCAGTCACATGCCATTCTTCTTTTGCCTGAAGCTTAAGAAAAGGGAGATAAGCCGAGGTATAGGCCAAGCTTTTAATATACGGAGCGGCTTCCCGGATTGCTTTAATCCCTTCTAAAAGAAAAGCACGCTCCCTAAACCGGTAGCTGCTGTCATCTCTTAGCTTAACCAGATGCTTGACATAAGGATGCTGTAAACTTGTAATAAAGTGGGGTTCTGTCATGTCAGGTTTTCCATAAAGGGGATTGTTTTAGCGCTATCATTAATGCCTCTGCCTCATTAAAATTACTATTCACTGCCATTTTTTCAGCTACTTTCATTATAAGTCCCATCTGCCTCCCGGGAAGGACCCCCTCTTTTTGCAAGTGTGCCGCTGTAATCAAAGGCACATTGTCGCGGATCCGTTGGACATGGGGCGATAAGCTTTCCATATATTTTATCTTTTCATACAAAAAGGCTTCCCTTTCAGGGGCTGAAAAAGGGGCTGCAATCCATTTAAGAGCAAGCTGCCAGAAGGGATCAGCAAAAAATTTAGCCCATTCGTAAGGTTCAGCCTCTTTCATTAAAAGTACTTTTAAATGCTCGACATATTCTACGAGCTTCATATCTTTTTTTGAGGCCTTGAGCCTTTTGACAATCTCAATTTTTTGATCCAATGCAATAGTTGGCAAAAGAGCGATGAGGTAAAGTATAGTGGGGCAACCGGCAGGAAAATGAGCAAAGGAAGCTACGCTATGTCTTAGATCTTTTATATGCATACCGATTATTTCAGGAAAAATCACATCTAAAAGAGTTGAGCGATGCATTTCAACTAACGCCTGATCAAAACTTTTATAAGCGGCCATTTTATTAAATTCTTGCCAAACCCGTTCCATTGCCACTGATGGAAATAATTTCTCGGCATTTTCCATTATTGCCTGTTGTGTTTCAGGTTCTATTGTAAAGCCGAATCTTGCCGAAAAACGGAAGGCGCGCAGCATCCGGAGGCGGTCTTCAAAAAAACGGTCGTAAGGATTCCCGATGGTCCGGATAATGGCCCGTTGAATATCTTCCCTGCCATGCACGTAATCATGAATGACTTCCTCTAAAGGGTCATAAAACATGCCGTTGATCGTGAAATCTCTTCTAAGTGCATCTTCCTGAGGTGTTGACTGGACAATGCCTGTGGGATGACGCCCGTCCTCATAACCGAGATCTTTTCGAAATGTCGCTACTTCAAATTGATGCCCCTCCTTGACAACAATCACAACCCCAAAAGCCAACCCAACTAAAATGGTATTAGGAAAAAGGTGCATAATTTCCTGCGGGGAGGCATTTGTAGCGATGTCTATATCTTCGGAAGGATGTCCCATGACATAATCCCTGACCCAACCGCCAGCAAAATATGCTATGAATCCTGCTTTATTAAGGGTGGAGACAATTGATTTGGCCTGATTGAAGGAGTCCATAAATTACGAAATAGTCTGGTTTAAGAATGCATGTTATACCCAACTGAAGTTTAACATAAAGATACTTTGTATCATAGCTGATGCGACAACCTACAGAAAAAGAGTTCATGTAAACATGTCAAGTTTTAGTTTTAGAGAAGAATAAGAGCGTCAAATTTTATGTAGTATTTTTTATATAATATTTAATAAGAAATAAATGATTAATTAATATAAATACTACAAAGATTAGCTATAATTAAAATTAGTTAACAAAAATTAGGTGCAAAAATGAATAGTATAGTAAATACTTCATTAAATGAAGCTTATAGTATAATAGAAATTTTCAAATCATTTCAAAATACTAGTACAGATAATGATAAAATTGGTTTTAATGACCATAATAATGTGTTTCATAAAGTTACACGTAGTACTAATGAAAGCTGGTTGGGAGATGACACTATTCCCCTTTTCAAAGGTTTTGATTGTCTTCAAGACAAAATTTTAACTTTCCATGCAAATCTACCCGAAACTATGTGCATTTCAGATGCAGAAGAACTTTTAAATCTTATTAAAAAAATTAAACAATTTCTGCCTATATTAAATCGAATAGACCTGTCGCCTTACAGCAAATACGATAAATTAAAAGTAGAAGAAAAAGTAAATAGCATATGTCAAACATACTTTCAGTCATTAATGGCAATCGAACAAAAATTAAAAAATAACTCCCCTCCAACAGATCTGCCGCCTGGGCTGCCAAAAGATTATAGCGATACCCAATCAGACTATTCCTCCCTATCCGATGGGAGCACCGACAAATATGAAGATAATGGTTATTTTACAGCTTTTGAAGAGATCTCCGAAAATCAAATGACTAACATCGAATCAAACAATCTGGGTTTCGAAGCCAAAACTGGCATTAATGATGTTGCTTTTCATCTTGTACAAACTCTCCAATCTCTGGAAGGCTCAATTCTTTCAAACAAAATTAATTATGATGAGCCTCAAGAAATATTCTTAAGCGGTTCATTGAATAATAATCTATATTATTATACAGGAGCAAAAGCCGATTCTCTTATTAAGGGGATTGATAGTGTTACTCATCGTCTAATGATTCTTAATAGTTTAAAAAAACAAGAGCTCAGCATTTTAGGGTTAGATGTTCTCCAAAATCAATTAATGAAAATTGAAAGCTTAATTCCTACTTTATACGACATCAAACTTGATTACTATAGCAAAAGCGATCAGGAAATAATCGAAGAGAAGATAGAATTTCTAATAGAAGTATTCTTGAAAACTAAGACAGGTATCCACAATGAATTCGAAACCAAACTACCCCCTATAGACCTACCCCCCATCCTTGAAGAACAAGAATGCGAAATTCAAATAGTTTCAATTCCCTTCCAAATGAGAAAATTTATCCAAAAAAGAGAAGATGCGCTGGCTGAACTTAGATGTAAAATTCTTTCAAATGTGTTTAACGAATGGGAAATGGACACGTATTTCAAAAAATAAATTTATCAGTAGTCCTTGCTGAAGGGCGGGATAACTAGTTTGTAAATGTATACCCAAGTGAATTCAAAAATTTGAATTCACTTGGGTATACTTCCTTCCGGGATTTAAATATTTTTTAATTTTAAATTTGAATGAATAACCCCAATAAAATTTGAAATTTAAAATCGTTTGGTCTACTGTAACCATATGTTTTTTTTATGAATATTACCAAAGGTAATTCGAATTTGGAATTTTTCATTTTTATAAGAGAGGTTATCCCCTTTCCCCTCCCTGTGGGCTCTGTGGTTTATAATATTTTGAGCTTCTTAGCAATTTTTACCACAGAGCCCGCAGAGATCACAGAGAGGAAAAAATGAGTGAATTATTTCAGCTTTTTGAGGCTTCCTAGCGTATTTGTAGCAGCAAAGCATCCACAGATATTGAACAGGTTCTTATGTAAAATAATTTCATATGGAGTGAATTTATTCTTTAGGATGTTTTATCCACTTTTTATTTTCACCCTTCTTTTTACCACCTGTTTATTCTCAGCTCAAAACGAAGAGGAGGTTGGCTCACCTGAAGAGCCATGCCTGCTTTTAACTTTGGAATTAGCCCTTTCAAGGGCTTTAGAATGCAACCGCCAATTGATTAATACTCAGGAAAATTATGTACAGTCGCACTATTCCATTGAACTTGCATGGAGTGAATTTGATGTTCAAATCACCCCTAACAGCCGAGCAGGTTATGTGGGCGGAGGATCTGCAGGTTCTGGAATATCTTTAGGCGGTGGCATTGATTTCAGCAAAAAATTTCAATGCGGCACAACTCTTTCATTGGAGCCCTCGATTCTAAAAACTAAGGAACATTACAACACCGATCTGCGGGCCTTGATTTCTCAACCCCTTTTACGGGGATTCGGCAGGGATTATCAGCTATCTGCAGTAAAGGGTGCTCAATTCAGATTGAGAACAGCTGCCCGCAATTTATACCAGGCCCAAATCCAGGTTATCTTACGTGCCATTACATCCCTTTATGAAATCATTAAAGCCCAAAAGACATTAGAGATTAGCGAGGAGTCGTATCAGAGAATAAATAAGTATTTTCAGGCAGCCAAATTGAAGGAAAAAATAGGACTATCGGATGCGCTGGATGTCTATCGGGCCGAGATCGAATTACATCATGCCGAAGATAATTTGACCGGGGCGCAGGAAAGGCTGCAGGATGCAGAAGACGCTTTGCGTAATTTGCTTGCTTTGCCGCTCAATACGCGCATTCAAGTCGATGTTCCCCTTGTTTACAGCCCTAACCCCTTCCAAGAAGATGAAGCGATTCAGCTGGCAATTGATAACCGGTCTGAAATGGATCAGGCCGAAGATCAGTGGCGTGAAAACTATCGTTTGTCTAGTATAGCGCAGAAAAAATTATATCCTGAGCTTAATTTAGTGTTAAATTATTCTAATTGCGGTAGAGACCAGTATTTTACCCGTTCCTGTTCAAGGCACCGTGAAAGTACATGGGGAGTTGGTTTTTCCACCTCAACCGATTTCGATCCTAAAAGAGATCGGATCGCCTATGAACAAAGCTTGCTTGGAATAGATAGTGCCGGCCGGAGCATCGAAGAGACGCGGGCTAATTTGACAGTTGAAGTGAAAAAGGCC
Source organism: Candidatus Protochlamydia sp. (assembly GCA_013695355.1). GTDB lineage: Bacteria > Chlamydiota > Chlamydiia > Chlamydiales > Parachlamydiaceae > Protochlamydia. The sequence goes on along the minus strand of JACDAQ010000012.1, from coordinate 31,970 downwards.
CTTAGAACACTTCATCGGGCTTTTAAAAGGATCGAAGTGCAAAAAAAACAAATGCATACCGCGGAAGGAGAGCTTCATCTTGCTCAGATTAAATTTGACCATGGAATGGCAAATAATTTTGATGTCATCCAGGCAGAAAAATCATTTCGTTCGGCCGATCTGACTTATTGGGGCGTTCTAATTGAACATATTGTAGGCCAATACCAGCTTTTAGCTGCCATGGGCAGTCTGGCAGATAAACCAAAAATTTAGAGAGTCGATTTAAATAATGCTTAAATTTTTTCTTGGGGCAGGTTTCATTGCTGTTCTTAGCTTGATAGCATTTTGGCAATGGCAACCGGCCCCTCTCATCCATTCTGTACCGCTGGCCCCAGCCGAGCGGCGCCATTTGATTGTCGATATTAAAACAGTAGGCGAGCTCGAAGCGGCCCGTTCGACGATCATTGCCTCTTCCATTAAGGGAGATCTAGGAAAAATCATTGATCTGATCCCCGATGGAATTACCGTCGTTCCCGGTCAGGTTTTAGTAAAAATGGACCCGACCCCCTTTGAGGAAAAATTGCACAAGCTGCAAACGCTAATTAAAGAGCAGGAAGCTCATTTGATCACCTCGCAGCAAACTCTTCAATGGGAAGAAAGTCAAGCAGAGCATGAAAACAAAACGGCAGTGTATGAGGTCGAGACAGCCGAAATGGAAATTGAAAAAATCATTCGTGGAGATGGCCCGCAAGAAACTTCCCGTTTAAAAGGAGCCCTTCAAAAGGCCTGGTTAAAATATGAAGAGCTAAATTCCTATTCAAATGATCTGATGGCTTTACAGGAACAAGGTTTTTTAAATCCTACAGAGTTGCGGCAAGCCCAAAAAAAACTGGATGAAGAGAAAGAAGCGTACGAGGTAAGTAAACTTCAGCATGACAGTTATGTTAACCACGTCTATCCCATGCTGATTAAAAAAGCGGAAACCAATTATAAACGGGCAAAGATCAAGCAGGAAGAGACATTTAAAACCGGGCTTTATAAAATAGCGAAGGCCAAAGCCTATCTCAGCCAGGCTAACCAGTTATTAGAAGATTTCCATTCTCAATTGGAGGAAGGGAGCAAAGAGCTGGAAGAGACCCAAATTCTGGCACCAGCCCCAGGTATGGTTGTACACCGTGAAGAATACCGCTCAGGCCAAAAGCGAAAACCGCGTATTGGCGATATCCTCGTCAGAAACCAGGCCTTAATGGACCTGCCCGATCTAAGCTCCATGGTAGTAAAGACCCGTGTCAGGGAAATTGATCTCTTTAAGATTGAGGCAGGAAAAAAAGCCACGATCGAGGTAGATGCCTATCCTCACCTTAATTTAAGGGGTACTATTTCATCGATTGGGATTTTAGCTTTGGCTGATATAGGGCGCCTGACTGAGGAGAAGTATTTTGAGGTGCGGATCGCGCTGAACGATGTCGATCATCGCCTGAGGCCTGGAATGACCACGCGTGTAACGCTGCATGCCCAGTCGGAAGAAAATGCATTATCCGTCCCTTTGCATGCTGTTTTTGGAGAAAAAAGAAATTACTATTGCTATGTTCACACCAAACCTGGCTATGAAAAACGATTCGTGAGAACTGGCATCAGTAATGAACAATGGATGCAGGTCATAGAAGGAATACAGGAGGGGGAAGAAGTCTGCCTGCTCGTTCCACGGAAAACAAAATGAGCAAGGTCCTGGTTAAGGTGCAAAATCTGGGAAAGTCTTACCCAATGGGGCATGGCCAGGTTGAAGCTTTGCAGAGCATTAATTTAATTATCCACGCAGGCGACTCTTTAGCCATCATGGGACCCTCAGGCTCTGGAAAATCGACGCTGCTGCACTTGATTGGCTGTTTGGACAAACCTTCAACCGGACATTACTGGCTTGACGGGGAAGATGTGTCGACACTTGACGACCAGGCGCTGGCCCTCATCCGGGCTTCAAAGATCGGTTTCGTTTTTCAATCCTTCAACCTCATTTCCCAACTAAATGTTTATGATAACATTGCCATTCCTTTTCTCTATCAAAGTAAATATCATGACCCTGTGCAAATGAAAAAAAGAATTTTGGAATCTATTGATAGAGTAGGTTTGAGCCATCGCCTCTATCATGTTCCCTCAGAACTTTCAGGAGGCGAGACCCAGCGCGCGGCTATCGCCCGCGCTCTGGCCATTGACCCTTTACTTATTTTGGCGGATGAACCGACGGGCAACCTCGATACGGATACGGGAAATACTATCCTTAAATTATTTGACGAATTAAATCGCCAGGGAGTCACAATCTTGACAGTCACACATGATGAGCATGTAGGTGCGCATTGCCGTCGTCTAATTCGAATGTGTGATGGAAAAATAGTTTCCGAAGCAACAAAACCCTTATTGATTTGATGATCGTTATTGATACCTTTCATAAATGCCTGCGCTCCCTTTTGATGCACCGCCTACGCACTCTTTTAAGTACTTTGGGCGTATTATTTGGGGTCGTGGCGGTCATCACCATGCTTTCAATCGGCGAAGGGGCCAAGCAGGAAACCCTGGAACAGATCCAGCAGTTGGGAATGAACAACCTCATCATCCGGCAGAATGTTTTATCCGAAGATCAGCAAAAAGCAGCCTTTGAAAGGCGCTCCAAAGGCCTAACTGAGCAGGATGGCGAGGCATTGAAAAAAAATGTTTCTTTTTTGACTTACCAGGCTCCGATCAAGGTCATCGAAGCTTCGGTAGCGGGACTCCCTGAAAATACCGCCCCTGAAATTTTAGGCGTGTCGGCTTCTTTCGGCGAAATGAAGGAATTAAAACTTTCCGAAGGAAGATTCATTTGCGGTATTGATCGTGAAAGGCGACAGCTTGTTTGCGTGCTGGGTTACGAAATTGCCAAAACCCTCGGAGAACAAGGGCATGTTGGAAATTCGATAAGAATAGAAAACTTTCAATATGAAGTTGTTGGCGTATTAAAGCCCACACAATGGAAAGGAAGCAAGAACCTAGCCATTACAACTCGCAATCTTGACAAAATTATTTTTCTGCCTTTAGGAAGTGAAAAAGCTTTGTACCGCTCCCTACTAACAAAAGAAAAAGTGTCGGAAATTATTCTTCAAATCGACCAGCCCGAACACATGGAGATAGCTTCTCAATTGGTAAAACAACTATTGGTCCGTTTACATGCCGGACATGACGATTATCAAATTATTATCCCACAAGAGTTATTCAATCAGGCCCAAAGGACTCAAGCAACCTTTAATTGGGTCCTCGGAAGCATAGCAGCCATTTCATTGCTGGTCGGCGGAATTGGCATCATGAACATTATGCTTGCGACCGTGACAGAAAGGACGCGTGAAATTGGGATCCGGCGCGCGGTAGGAGCCAATAAAAGGCACATCATGATCCAATTTCTTTTAGAAACCCTTCTATTGACTTTGGGAGGAGCCATTCTCGGAATTTTTATTGGGATTGGGTTTTCTTTTCTTGTAGGCTATATTGCACAATGGAAAACAATTGTGACAGTCTGGTCAGTGTTGCTTTCCCTTGCAATGTCTTCTGGGGTTGGAATTTGCTCAGGGCTTTATCCAGCCTGTAAGGCAGCTGCTATGGATCCTATTAAGGCTTTGAGGCATGATTGATATACCCAAGTGAATGCGTCAAACCCGGTGGATGGGGTATCTTAAACGATTTAATATTACAATACGGGTTCGTTTTAGATCCGCCAACTGTGGCAGAATCCATTTTTTGAGGCACTCAGATATAAATCATGTTAGTGTAATTGACAAAATCAAAGCGACGTTTTAATATCCCCATTTCTTTATTTTCAATAACGGAGCTTTGATGAAAGGAATCGTTTTGGCTGGAGGTAGCGGAACCCGCCTCCATCCGCTCACCCTAGGAGTTACCAAACAGCTGTTGCCTGTATATAATAAGCCAATGATCTACTACCCTATTTCTGTACTGATGCAGGCACATATTAAAGAGATCCTGATCATTTCCACACCCGAAGATCAGCCTCTTTTCAAAAGGTTACTGGGCGATGGAAGCCATTTAGGTGTTACTTTTTGTTATGAAGCCCAAGAAAAACCAAATGGACTGGCTGAAGCTTTTATCATAGGCAAAAAGTTTATCGGGAACGATCCAGTTTGTTTAATTTTAGGGGATAACATTTTTTACGGCAGCAATCTGGGCCCCTTGCTTCAACGCGCCCGCGAGAAAAAAGTCGGGGCCACCCTATTTGGTTACGAGGTCAAAGATCCAGAAAGATATGGAGTGGTTGAATTTGATCCTGAAGGCAAAATTATTTCGATTGAAGAAAAGCCCAAAAAGCCTAAGTCATTCACTGCAGTAACTGGCCTTTATTTTTATGATAATCAGGTCATTGAAATTGCCGAAGGTTTGAAGCCTTCACCCAGAGGTGAATTGGAAATTACAGACGTTAACCAGGAATATTTACGCCGCGGACAGGCTTCGGTCCACGTGATGGGCAGAGGATTTACCTGGCTGGATGCAGGTACCTATGAAAGTTTGATGCAGGCCAGCCAATTTGTGCAGGTCATTGAAGAACGGCAAGGGCATTGCATTGCAGCCTTAGAAGAAATTGCTTATGAGCAAAATTTTATTTCCCTGAAGCAGCTACAGCATTCTGGTGAAAAGCTTGGCAAAAGCCTCTATGGACGCTATTTAATGGAATTAGCCGCAAAAGGAAGTGCACATGGAAGTCGTTGAACTGCGTTTAAAGGGTTTGAAGTTGATCAAGCCCAAAGTTTTTAGAGACAGCCGAGGCTTTTTTTTAGAAAGTTTTAAGCAGCCGCTGTATCAAAAATTAGGCATTGATGAAACATTTCTCCAGGACAATCATTCCTTCTCCCAGAGAGGGTGTATACGGGGAATGCATTTCCAATCGGAGCCAGGCCAATCCAAGCTTATCAGAGTTGCAGTAGGCCGCATCTATGATGTGGCGGTGGATATCCGCCCTTCCTCCCCGACATTTGGACAATGGGAAGCTGTCGTACTGGATGACCAGGAGCATAGCCAGCTATTCATTCCTGTCGGCTTTGCCCATGGTTTTTGTGTATTAAGCGAAGAGGCGCATGTGCTTTATAAAGTCAGCACCCCTTATGATCCTCTTTATGAAAAAGGTTTTCGCTGGGATGATCCTCAAGTGAACATCACTTGGCCGACAGAAAAGCCTATCGTCTCAGAGCGCGATGAACAATCCCCTCTCTTCCAAAATAGCATACTTAAAACGGGAGCAAAAGAATGAAAAAAATATGGATTTGTGGAGCTGACGGGATGCTAGGATCTCATTTTAAGCGACTGCTGGCTAAACGTAAGATTGATTGTATCGCCAATGATTATAAGGATATTGATATTACTCAGTTGGACCAGGTATCAGATTTTGTAAGGACACAGAAAATCACCCATGTGATCAATTGCGCGGCCTATACCCAGGTCGATAAAGCGGAAACCGAGCAAAAGCAGGCCTATTTGGTCAATGCGATCGGCCCCCATCATCTAGGAATAGCAGGAAGAAGGCATGGTGCCAGAGTGGTGCATTTTTCCACAGATTATGTCTTTGATGGGCAAGGCCATCTTCCTTATACTGAAGAGCATAGCTGCACTCCAATGGGAGCTTATGGAATGAGCAAGCTCGCTGGTGAAATGAAGCTGATGGATGAGTACGAACGATCATGCGTTGTAAGGACCTCCTGGCTGTTCGGACTGCCTGGAAATAATTTTGTCCAAACGATGCTTAAATTAATGAATGAAAAAGAAAAATTACGTATTGTTGCCGATCAGATCGGCAGACCGACGTATTGCCAAGACCTTGCAGAAACAACGCTTGATTTGCTGGACGAGGAAGGAATTTATCATTTTGCAAATGCCTTTGAAACCAACTGGTTTCAATTCGCAAAAGAGATTTACCGGCAAGGGAAAGACCTTCGACTGATCCATAAAGAGTGCGTGCTTGAACCCATTCTTACGCATGAATATCCGACGCCCGCAAAAAGACCTTCTTACTCTACCCTGAGCACTAAAAAAGTGGAACAACACTTAGGAAAAATCCCTAGACCTTGGCAGGAAGCCTTAAATGATTATTTAGTAAGCTATAAAAAGTATCAAGAAACCCAAGAGTTGCAATAATGGCTGAAAGAAATTTTCAAAACATTTTAGTTACAGGCGGAGCGGGATTTATTGGTTCAGCTTTTATCCGTTATTTACTGTCGCCTTCAAATAATTTTAAGGGGACCTGTCTTAATTTTGATGCGCTGACCTATGCTGGCAATCTGGAAAATGTGGCCCTTGTGGTCAATGACTCCCGTTATAAATTTGTACAGGGAAACATTGGCAATGAAGCCCTTGTCGAGCATTTATGCCATGAGCATGCGATCGACACTGTGATCCACTTTGCTGCCGAAAGCCATGTCGACCGCAGCATTTTAGGTCCTCAAGCATTTGTCGAAACAAATATTCTTGGAACTTTCCACCTGCTCGAAGTTATCCGAAGAAATCCATATATCCATTTTCATCATGTTTCAACAGATGAAGTGTATGGCTCATTAGGACCTACGGGTTACTTTACTGAAGAGACTCCCTACCAGCCTAATTCTCCCTACTCCGCTTCAAAGGCATCTTCAGACCATTTGGTCCGATCCTACTACCATACCTATGGACTATCGACCTGCGTTTCCAATTGCAGCAACAACTATGGCCCTTACCACTTTCCTGAAAAGTTAATCCCAGTCATGATTTTGAATTGCTTGGAAGGGAAACCTTTGCCTGTTTATGGGAAAGGGATTAATGTTCGCGATTGGCTGTATGTCGAAGACCATGCAAAAGCTCTTTATCTTTTACTACAGAACGGACGTAAAGGCGAAACCTACAATGTGGGGGGAGAAGCGGAATGGCGCAATATAGACCTTGTGCATGAGATAATTCGGACCATAGCCTCTATTCAGCGGACAGATCCGAATGAACTGCAAAAATTATTGGTATTTGTAAAAGACCGTCCTGGACACGATCTGCGCTATGCCATTGACTGCTCAAAAATCAAGCGAGAGCTAGGGTGGCGGCCTGAGCACACCTTCTCTGAAGGGCTTGAAAAAACGATCAGATGGTACATGGAAAATCCATGCTGGGTAGAGAATGTAAGGTCAGGGGCTTACCAGCAATGGGTGGAATTAAATTACACTCAACGGAGATAATTCTAGGACATAACTCGATTTGCAGGAAACCTCGTAGGATCTGACATTCGAGACGCAAAAGGCGCAGAGGAACAATCCTCTGCCTAAGCGTCTTTGATATTTCATTGGTGAATGATAACTTTTTCTTGGAATCGACAAATCTCTTTTTGTAGATTTACCAAATTGAAATCTTTTTGCAGTTCAATGATAGCACTTAATTTTTCTTGATGGATCTGATCAATTAGATAATCTTCACACCCCGCTTTTAAAGCATCTGCATCTACATCTTCGGCCAGCTCCAGAATATCTTTAATTTGATTCCCCCTATCTAATAAATGCTGACAGCTGTATTTACTTGCTAGGGAGTTGATATGCATTCTACACTCTTTTTCTAAAAATTTGAGCATAAAATAACTTGCATGATCGATAAGTTGAAAGGTATCTTTGATAGAAAAATCGTTTGGTATTTGTGTTATCTCACTGTATAGATATTGAAGAAGAGTTTCTACAACTTTTGGAGAGCCTTTTAACTTAAAGAATTCCTTATCATTTAGGTCAAATTTTCCTTCAAATAAGGCATTAAAGTGAGATGATCTTGCTGCAAGAATCATTTTATGGCAGGGAAATACTTGCTCTTCGCATACAAAGTTATAATCTGTAAATTTTTTTTCTTTTCTAAAATTTACAAAAGATTTTGTTAAGGGGTTAAGACTCAAATGATCTTCCAACCAAGTACAGTGGATTTTTGAAACTCCCTCATCATTTAATTCAAATTTTTCAATTAAAATACCATTGACAGCATAGAGTGCATTAGCAATACCTCTTAGTTCTCCAGATTCAATTTCCCGAGATAAATCAATTGTTAAAGATAATTTATTGTTTATAAGTTCTTGTTTGATTCTCTCTGCGATATTCTCAGTCCTTTTTAAGAGATTAGAAGCATAAAATTCAACCGAATGTTGAGGATAGAAACGAGAAGTGCGAAGCCTGTTTTCAGTTATCTGTTCAAATTCAGTTTTAAAATCATTATAAGTAAGCCCCGTTGCAAAATTTGACTGCGGATTAAATGTGTAAGGCTTTAGACCCTTAATAAAGAGTTTTTCCCCCCACTTCAGCTTGATTTCCGACACGTGATCTTCAGTTATTTCTATCAGCTCAATATCAACATGATGAATACACTTAAGGGCAATTGCCATAATTTTACATTGGGAGGGAGTGGTGATTTGGTCATATTTAGAAAAAAATTTAGACCAATTTAAAAGAAGCGATTTTTCTCCATTTTGATTGGCAAAATTAATTTGATCTACAATGCTTTCTATTTTTGATAAAAAAATATTGACTACCTTACTCATTTCCCTGGTGCTTAACAGTGAATTTTTGAGGGTATCGCTTTTAATTTCATCTATAAAATCTATGTAAGTTAAAAAATCATTATCTTTTGTTTTAAGGTAGTTGGATGGTAGGAGGAGCCTGGTTTGGGTATTGATCATAAAAAATGCTTTCCTTGTTTGGGAATATTGGTTATTAGCACATAATAAACAAAATTTTATTTAATAATTCTGAATTTTATAATATTTCTAGAACTAAATTTAATCAATATATAAAAAAGGATGATTAGCCTGTAGACTTATCTTCTTGAAAAGAAGTTTAAAAAAATGAGAGAGAATTCTTCTGCTATCCTTTGATGACAAGGTGGGGGATCAACCTCGCCACTCGATTTGCCAGCTTGGCTTCCTGAACCGCCTGTACGACCATATCCACATCTTTGTAGGCATCTGGCATTTCCTCAGCAATCGTCCGATTGGATGAGGCCATAACATGCACGCCTTGCTTACGCATAAAATCAATTTGGTCCCTCCCTTTCCAGGACTTCAAAGACTGGACCCGACTTTTGGCCCTCCCGGCCCCATGGCAGGCACTGCACCAGGTAAGAGCATTCCCTAGGCCGACCATCAAATGACTAGCTCTGCCCATATCCCCTGGTACAAGGACTGGCTGGCCTGTTTTTTTATATAATGGGGAAAGTTCTTCGGCACCCGGCCCGAAGGCGCGCGTTGCCCCTTTACGATGGACGCACAAACGCCTTTTCTTGCCATCAATCTCATACTCTTCAAATTTGGCAATATTATGGCATACATCATAAATAAGTTTTACTTCTTCAGGTGCTATCCCGCAAGCATGTTTGAAACTTTGGCGCACTCCATGCAATATTTGCTGCCGATTATTAAAGGCAAAATTAGCGGCCCCAGCCATAGCTTTGAAATACCCTTTGCCTGCAGGGCTATTGAGCGGAGCTGCGACAAGCTGGCGATCAGGAAGATTTTCCGCATAGCCCTGTTTGATGAATGAATTCAAAGTGTCCTGGCAAATCTGATGGCCGAATCCTCTCGATCCAGAATGGATCAAAATGTAGGTCAGCCCTTGTTGTATACCCCAAGCAGCAGCGATTTCAGGTAGATAAAGATCGGTAACTTCTCCGATCTCTACAAAATGATTGCCGGAACCTATTGTGCCAAGCTGTTTTTGTCCTCTTTCTCTGGCTATAGAAGAAATTGCATCAAACGAAGCCCCTTCTAAACAACCGCGGCTTTCCATATGCTCAAGGTCCTGGGCAAAACCAAACCCTTGCTCAATGGACCAACGAGCCCCTCTTTCCAATAATTGGCGATAGTCTTTCTCACTTAGAGCCGCCCGCTTGTGCTCCTGCCCCACTCCGGAAGGCACGAGTTTGAAAATTGTCTTGATCAGATCGTTTTTTACTTTTTCGGTCAATTCATTATAGGCAACAGGAGCGATGGCGAGGCGGACGCCGCAATTAATGTCATATCCTACTCCTCCAGGGCTAATCACTCCATTTTTACTGTCGGTTGCAGCCACTCCCCCAATGGGAAAACCGTAGCCCCAATGCATATCGGGCATGGCAATGCTATAGCCTACAATACCCGGTAAGTAGGCGACATTTCGTACCTGTTCTAATGGTTTTTCAATTTCCCCTTCGGCAAGCAGCTCTTCAGTAGCAATGACAAGGCCGGGTACCTGCATTCCTCCAGTTTGAGGAAGAAGATAGACGCCAGGTTGCATGTATTCTAAATTAAACATCGACAATCATTTCCCACTTTAAAAAGCCATTTTCGGTTAATTCTGCCTCCCCATGAAAACTGATCGCTTTAAAAGGAGAGCCTATGTCCACATCTAAACGTGATAACGCATCATTCAATGCCATAATACATTGATCTAAATTTGAAATTACCTCAGATGGGCCGATATAGTCAAGAAAGGGTGGAAAATTAAAAGCAATGGCAAGGGAAGCATTCAAATACAGGTGCGGATAACTATTTCCCGTCACTTGGAAGGCAATATCCGCCGCATGCTCGATCTCTTTAAAGGGAGGGACCAATGGCTTGCTCCATAGAGATTGATAACGGGAATTACCTAAACTTTCATATAAATGAAGCGCGGATGCAAACAGAGGAAGGGAAGAAAAGCATTTTCTCCATGGCTTAATATCAAAAGGAGAACGGCATAGGGTGACATGAGGTAAAAAAGAATTTTTTTCATTTAAGGCGAAGCCTGAATTTTTTAGCCACTCAGTCAACGTATGTTGATATTGATCCAACAGAGAGCCTTCCCCCAGCCACTCAACATGCCATGCCACCACATGCGGGTGCCTTGGAGGGAGAAAAAGAAGCCTGTCGAACCGGCCGCCCAATCCTATATCCAGAGGAAAGGGGGGGAGTGAAGGAAATAGCGCTTCTATTTTTGAAAGGTCGGTTTCACCCAGAAATGCCAGGGTCAAATGACGGAAAGATTCTTCCATAAGGCGTCCTGGAGGAAACGTTGAAGGCCAGGGTGCCTCGACCGACAATCCGAAGAAAAGTCTTTTTATACTCATGCCATGCCTTTTTGCAGTTTATAATGAATAAATTACAAAATTTCCAGATGAATTTTAAGCGAGCTTACCGTCAGGTTTGGATGGCGGGGATCCTGAGAGCTGATCGGCTCAATGCAAACGAAGGGAGCTCCTGCAGGATGGTAAAGCTGCCAGCAATTTTCTTCGCATAGACAGGAATAAGACGTTTTTAAAGAATAGGTATCTGTATCCAGTAAAATGAAACCTTTAAGGGGATCGGGAAAGGGTCGAAAAGTATAATCGGCCTCGTGCGAAAGATCGAAAACAAGATTATTCTGCCCGTCAATGAGCCAGGCCTCAGGGATTGGCTGAAGCTCTCCCTGAATGCGGACCTGATCTTGAACCTGACTTGTGATTTTTCCACGGCTATTTGGAAGGGCATAATAGTAATGAATGCCTACCAAAGAATCGGTATCACTGACAATTGAAAGGTCCAGATGCAGGCCAGAAGACTGCAGATCGGCCTTTACTTCCATTTTGAAATTCTGCCCCTCTAAAGACTCAAGGGCCATTCCATTCCAAATATCCTTACCGCTTAACACAGCTGACATTTTTGTAGAGGTTGCCTCAACTTTCCAAGGGGCGTAGCGGGCAATCCCATGCGAAAAGGGGTCCTGTACACCTTTTGCCTTAACCCTTGCGATATGGGGAAAAAGCGATTCATCGGCTATTTTTGGCACAGATTCTGCGCGGCGGCGGTGAAAATGGGGACCGATCAAGGCCCCCAGGCCGGCATACCTTTCTTCAAATAAATTTTTTGTCGATTGCTCGATGACTTCCCGGCCATCCCTTTTGAAACTGATGAGGTTTAAACCTTTGTCAGGCAGGAAGATGGCCTGAAGCCTTTCACCCTGTATTGTTTCATTTTCTAAAGTGATAGCTGTCATTCTTTAATCCAGATTATTTAACCTTCTCAAATTATATGTATTGAGCCTTGCAAAATTAATTGTATTAACTGTAGCAGGATCATAAAGAATAGCAAAAAATTGATAAACAATTTTAATTGGTGCTAATACAATAGCAATCGGTGTCATGGCAATTTTAACTAAAGTCAATTCTGCATTAAAGACTGCATCTCTCAATGTATAATTTTTTGAAAATAAAGGTCCAATCAAATTGAGCGCAGTTAGCGCAAGCTTTTCAATTGCAGATAGTAAAGGATCTATAATTCCAACAATTCCATCGATAAGAGCAACGGGAATTGTTCCTAGCCGACCAATAATAAAATTATTTGTTGAAAAATCATTAAAACGTGAATATAAAGCATCTTGAAATTGTAGACATCCATTAGAAATTATTTGTGTTCGCATAATATTATCTCCAAATTATGATTATTTTGAAGTAATGTACAATACATGTCTGATTACAATCAATAAAAACGCGCTAAATAACGATCCAGCCATAATAAGTAAATTACTAGTCCACAGAGGATCGAGGCATAGATGGATGTTTTGAGCGGGAATTCTTTTTGAAGAGTGGACTTTATTGGCGACGATGGATCAATCCACACCGCTGTTCTATCAACAGAGAACCTATCGCTAGCTTCTTGGGCGGCCCATTCATTCAGATAAAAGGGGCGCCAATAGGTGCGTCCTTCATATATCTTGCCCTGAAAGCTATAGGTATAATCTGCTTGGAGAACGAAATGATCTTCCCCTTCCCGAACGACCCTCCATTTAAGAGTTGCAGGCCGAAGAGGGGTGGTTAATCGTTCATACTGGTAAATTTGAACGAGAGCGTAAGCAGAATAGCAAACCGCGCAGACGGCAATCATTCCTACAAAAATAGCCCAAACAATGTTTTGATGGCGTAAAAACTTAACCAAGCGCATCCCCTTTTTGGGGGTTCTCAATTAATCGATAAAAATCTTCGGGTATGGGAGATTCGACCCTTAGCTCTTTGTGGCTGACAGGATGTTTGAATGCCAGAAGATGTGCATGCAGGCAAAGGCGCTTGATAGGGTCGGAAATGGCCCCATATTTTTTATCTCCTACCACAGAATGCCCTGCTGCCTGGCAATGGACGCGAATTTGATTTTTGCGCCCTGTCTCCAATGTCAGCTCCAATAATGAATACCGTTTTGAAACGGATAATGTGCGATAATGGGTAATTGCAAGCTTACCGTGGCTTTCATCAGGAGTTTCATGGACGTGGTACTGGCTGTCTTCGTAAAGATAGCTTTCCCAGGTTCCTGCAGGCGAAAACATTCTACCTTCAACAATAGCGGTGTAAGCCCGCTTAATATCATGGACTTCGAACAGCTCTTTTAGGCCATCAAGAGTTTTTTGATTGAAAGCAAATACCATAGCACCCGAGGTATCCTGGTCTAGGCGATGGGCAACAAGCAATGTGCGTGAACGGTAATGCGCCTTTAGCAGAGCATGCGCTGTCTCTCCCTTCTCATAGGCGGCCGAAACACTAAGCAGTCCGGAGGGTTTATTGATCACCACCAAATCCCCATCCTCATATAAAATTTGAATTCCCCCGCCAACGATTTTTTTCCGCTGCCCGACTGTTATTTCCTGCCCTTCCATTACTTGCACCTGGGCATTTTTGACCACTATCCCTTCCAGAGCCACGCGCCCTTCTTTGATCCATTCGCGGAGTGTGTTTTTAGAACTTTGGGGTGCTAGGGCTGATAAAGCCTCTAATATAGTAAGAGGAGTGGGAGCAATATATTTCATTTTGATCTTTTGTTTTTACTGGTTATATCAAACGTAATTTAAAAATTTGGAATTTTTTTTAGAATACCACAGACAGACATCGCAGGGAGAGGAATAAGATAGGAAAGTGAAATACTCCATTTTTCTGAGCATAATACAGTATATTATATCAGAGGGATCTCAAATTTACAAGCACGTTCCTTTTATTTAGTTCCCTCTTCATTACGGGGTATGAACACCTGAGATAAGTATTCTTTGACGAATTAAACTTAATTTCCTATAATTGCACCTTATTCTTTAGATTTATTAAGTTCTTTTAACCCTTTGAGGAAAAATGGCAAAACAAGAAGCAAAACCTGTTAAGAAAGTCAAGCGTCCGACAGCCCTGAAGCGCGACTTGCAAAATACAAAAAAACGTTTGGAAAATAAAGTGTATAAATCCCGCGTAAGGACAGCTACACGCTCATTTCAGGACTCACTGACCAATGGAGATGCTGCGGTAATTCAAAGCAAATTGGATGAAGTGTACAGCATTCTGGATAAATGCGCTAAAAAAGGGGTTTATAAATTGAATAAAGTAAGCCGTACTAAATCCCGCTTGGCAGCACGTACTTTTGCTAAAAAGTGATTTGTCGCTGCCAATTGAATTGTAAGAACCTGATCATAGATATTGAACAGGTTCTAAAAGCTCTCGAGGTTGACTGATCATAGCCACCAAGTATAATAACACTAAGTAGCATAGGATTGATTCAACCCGGGACTTTGACGCCGTCAAGGCTCATACTTACATTCCCCTAGTCTGTTCACCCTTAGCATGTTGATCTAACCGTACGAAAGAATAATAATACATTTAAAATCTATGGCTCCATGAATACATTTCGGATTTGTGCTTTTTTGTTATTGCTCCTTTTTCAAAATTTAAACGGAGATGATCTTAAACCCGATCTGACAGTCATGATCCCCATGCGTGATGGGGCCATCCTTCCTACCGATTTATACCTCCCCTCGCCTGAAGCTAAAGGTCTTCCGTGCATTTTATTGCGCAGTCCGGCCGGCAGGGATGCCTATTGGAAAAGTTTTGCCGAGATTGCTAAAGCAGGTTACGTGGTAGCCATTCAGGATACCCGGAGCGCCCTCGATGAAGAAGGAAAAACCTTTCCATTTATTTCTGACGGATGGGGAAAGCTGCAGGACGGGTATGACACGGTTGAATGGCTTGCTAAAAGCCCTTATACCAACGGAAAAATCGGAACGTGGGGCTCTTCGGCGTTAGGCATCACTCAATTATTATTGGCCCCAGCCCAGCCCCCTCACTTAGTCTGTCAATATATCATTGTGGCTGCCTCAAGCCTTTACCATCACGGAATTTTTCCTGGCGGAATGTTGCTGAAGCATCAGGCAGAAAGCTGGCTTGGCTACTATGCACGCGATACGGGAGTCATCAGCTATGTCTGCCACCGTCCTTTTTACAATGACTTTTGGAGGCAGCTTAACTCCTTGGAAGTTGCAGATCGCGTGAAAGTTCCAGGCATGCATATAGGAGGTTGGTATGATACCTTTTTACAAGGTACTTTGGCGGCGTTTACCGCCCGCCAAAATGAAGGAGGGGAAGGTGCGCGCGGCCAGCAAAAAATGATCATTGGCCCATGGACCCACTTTTGGCCTATGTCAAAAAAATTTGGTGATTTTGAAGTCCCGATGGAAGGAATAAATCCACCGTTAGATATTTCTCCTAAAAGATGGTTCGACCATTATTTAAAAGGGGATAGTAATGGAATAAATTACCTCCCTCCCGTGCTTTATTATGTTATGGGGCCATTTGATGGATCCCCTTCCAGCGGAAATAAATGGCGGACCTCTGAAGTATGGCCGGTGCCTGCAGAAGATACCTCTTTGTATCTCGCTTCCAATAAATCACTACTGCTTAAAGTCCCCTTTACAGGTCTGCTTTCCTATACTTATGATCCGCGTAACCCTATTCCTACAATGGGTGGGCATAATCTATTCCTTGATTCCGGCCCGATGGACCAACGAGCGATCGAAAAAAGAGATGACATCCTTGTCTACACAACCGATCCCTTATTAGAAGATGTAGAAGTAACGGGAAATATTTCAGTCAAACTGTTTTTAACGTCCGATCAGAAGGACTCCGACATCATTGTCAAATTATGTGACGTTTACCCTGATGGCAGAAGCATTCTCATTTCCGAAGGAGGCTATCGGCTTGGGCTTCTTTGTTACCACAATGATAAAGCGAAAGATATGCAATCCGACAAGCCTTTAGAATTGAATATTGATCTATCTGCTACTAGCATCGTTTTTGCGGAAGGGCATGCCATTAGAGTGTCTGTCAGCAGCTCAAATTACCCCCGGTATGAAAAAAACATGAATGTCGGAGTACTAGGGAGCCGCACAGGCAAATATAAGCTGGCTAAAAACACTATTTTTTTTGGAGAAAAGTATCCTTCACGGCTTATTCTGCCGATCGTCAGAAAAGGGGAAGAGTGGCTTAAAAGCGAATCAAAGGATAATTTCTAAATGAAGATTGTCATTTTAGCTGCAGGCAAAGGGACTCGTCTAGACAATACGGAGGGACATGAACCTAAAGCGCTGACCCGCCTAACGAATGAAAAATCCATCCTTCAGACCCAGTTGGAAGCCATAAGCCTCTATGCATCCCTTGATCAAGTCATACTCGTCATCGGCTATCAAAAAGAAAAAATTATGGCCGCCTTTCCTGAACTTTTATATGTTTATAACTCTTTATATGACCAGGAAAATACCGCCAAAAGCCTGCTCCGAGCAGTAAAAAAAATAGATGACGATGTTCTTTGGTTGAATGGGGATGTGATCTTTGATCCAAAGATATTGAAACCCTTGCTGGAACGAAAACAGACAGCCATGATCGTCAATCAGGCAACTGTAGGAGAAGAAGAGATCAAATACCGTACTAATCAAGAGGGGCTTATACTGGAAGTTTCTAAACAAGTTGAAGCTGCCGAAGGTGAAGCCCTTGGAATAAACTTTTGTCAAAAAAGCGATCTCCCTTTGTTCCGCACTTGTCTTGAAGAATGCCGCGATAAAGATTATTTTGAAAAAGGAATTGAAAAAGGAATCCAGCAAGGAATGAAGGTGTGGAGCTCAATGATCGGAGCTGAGGATTGTGCTGAAATTGATTTTCCAGAGGATTTAATTCGGACTAATAAACTTTTAAGAAAATGGAGCTAGTGCTTTGTAAACAAATTTTAAGCATTAGTTCAAAGATTCGAAAGATAATAATAGTAAAATAACAAGATAAGCAGGATGAGCAGGATACGAACAAAAAGATCCTTATTTCTTTGTCTCTGTGATCTCTCTGGTGTTATTAATAGAGGTTTATTTCTGTTGTCCCCATCCTTCCCATCCTGCCTATCCTGTAATTTAGTGTTTAATAAAAAATTAGGCACCTAATCAAAAAGACTTTTATTGTTCCTTACCTTATTTTCTTATTAATACCTTTAATTTGGAGCACGGTTGCGCCGCACCAGACGAATTGCCTTTAACGACATACCCGCTAAAGCAAACCTTATCCTCCATTGCATATTAGTCGCCATGATTCTGGTTCTATTGCGCGTGTGGCATCTTGCGGTCATAGAAATCGATCAAAAGCAGGAAGAATCCCGCCTCCCTCAGCGTAAAACCGTCATCGAACCTGCTGTTAGGGCCACAATCAGGGACCGCTTCAACCTCCCCCTTGCCATAAACCGCGTCCATTATCAGGCTGCCATTCTTTATTCGCAAATCAAAGACATCCCCTCCATTGCCTGGGAAAGAAATGAAAAAGGTGAAAAAGTCAAAGTATTTAAACGTAAAGCTTATATCCGCAATTTAGCCCGACTACTAGCAGACGAGTTAAAGCTGGATGCCGAGCGGATTGAGGACCTAGTTCACGCCAAAGCCTCTTACTATTCCCAGGTCCCTTTTGTGATCAAAGAAGAGATTTCCGAAGAAGAATTTTACCGTCTTAAAATGTTGGAAAAAGATTGGCCAGGAATCCATATGCGCCGCTTGCCGAGAAGATTCTATCCACGCGGACGCACTGCGGCTGATATTATAGGCTATATGGGGGCCATTAACAGGCAGGAATATGAAAAAATATTACATGAGATCAAGGCGCTAGAGATAGTTATTAAAGACTTTGAAGAGGGGAAGGAAATTGAATGGCCCGGCAGCATCGCTAATATGGCCCAAGCTTGGAAAAGATTGAAAGACCTACAGGGCAAAGCTTATAGCATTCATGACTATATTGGTAAAACAGGCATTGAGGGTAAATATGAAGAACAGCTTAGAGGTTATTATGGTAAAAAAAGCTATTACTCTAATTCAAAAGGAAATTTTTTACAGGAGCTTCCTGGTAGCAGGCCTCCCCTTTCAGGACATCGCATTCTACTTACCATTTCTGCAGAGCTTCAGGAATATGCAGAACAGCTTCTTGCTCAGAATGAAGAAGTGAGGCAGGTACGCAAATGCGGCCTAGGAGCCATAAAAAATACAATCATTGCGCAAAAGCATCCATGGATTAAAGGCGGCTCCATTACGGTCATGCATCCTATTTCAGGAGAATTACTGGCTTTAGCAACCTTTCCACGCTATGATCTGAACGATTTTATTTTATCGGGTGAAACTTTTCAGCTAAAAGAAAAAAAGAACCGGATCAATCGCTGGCTTGAAAATGACCAATATCTTGCCAATATTTGGAATTTGCAACAATTTTTTGAAAGGGAGCGGTTTGATTCGCTGACACAAAGCTTTTTTGACGAAAAAAGATGGATGGAATGGCCCTTTTATTTGGATTTGATTCTTCCTTCTAAAAGCTCCCTTAGATTAATCCTTGATCAATTCAATACAGTTGAAGATGCCATCCACCTTCAGGAAAACATCATAGAGCTGCAAAGTTACTTTCCTGACTGGAGTCTTTATACCCTATTTAACTTTCTTTATCCCGAAGATATTCAATTCAAGCCGATTCTCAAGCCTGCTGACAGGCAAAAAATGCTTTCCCTTTTTCTTTTGCATCAACAAAAAGCAACTGAAATTAAAAAAAAGATGGAGCCCTACTTTATCCATCTTTCGAATAACTATGACAAAGTCTTACTTGCCGATTTATATCGTATGACCATTTCTTCTGAGTTGTTTTCTCCGGAACTCAAAGAGGCTATTGGTCAAGACTCAATAGACATGCATAGAAATTTGACTGGCAGATGGATTAGTTTGAGCGCCCAGGCAAAAGAAAAGGCTAAGGAGTTATTCCACCAGCTTGATTTTAAGATTTGGAGAGAAAAAGAGGAAAAGGAATTTTTAAGATTAAAGAGGCTGGAAGAAAAGGCTTCAAAAACATATCCAAAACCCTATATTGATTATTTGGACCAGGAGGAGGGGCGGCAGTTCAAACAATTTTGGGAAACCAACCGATGGAATATCCTCCTTGCTTTTTTTACTAAGAATTTACAAGCCTCTGATGTAGACATCTCCCTACAACCTTATATAGAGTACTTTAGTAAGGACTTTCAGGAAAAAACACCACTGGAAAAAAATTCTTTACTGCAAAAGCGGTTGGATGCCTTGCCTCCTCATTTGCTATTAGCATATTTTAAAACGATGAGGTCTTATGAAGAACTTGACCGCCCGCTTTTAGGCAGCTACCGCTACCTTAGAAGCTCAAAAAAGCCGCTTGAAAAGCATCTTGCGGCAGCCTTTTACCCCATGTATGGATATGGCTTTGCACGTTCCCAGGGCTACCGTCAGGCAACGACTCAAGGATCATTATTTAAACTGGTAACATCTTATGCCGCCTTAACGCAGCGCTATAAAAAACTCAAAGGCGAGATTATTACCTTTCATGACCTCAATCCTTTGACTATAGTCGATGACGTCTATCAAGTGGGAAATACCCGATATGTCGGCTACAATGCAGAAGGAAAGCCCATTCCTCAGCTTTACAAAGGCGGACGCCTGCCAAGAAGCCTGGCGCATCAGCATATTGGAAAAGTAGACCTTATCCGGGCCCTAGAGGTTTCAAGCAATCCCTATTTTTCGCTTTTGGCAGGCGAATGTTTAGAAAACCCGGATGATCTTGCTGAAGCAGCCAAACTATTTTCCTATGGTTCCAAAACAGGAATTGAACTGCCGGGGGAAATTTCCGGCAAGGTACCCGTTGATTTGGCAAGCAATCGGACAGGCTTATATGCAATGGCGATCGGGCAGCACTCCCTAGTTGTCACTCCCCTGCAAACGGCAGTCATGCTATCGGCCATTGCTAATGGCGGAAAAATTTTAAAGCCCAAAATTGTTCATCTTACCGCTGGAAAAGAACCCTCAAGGGGAGAAGCGCAGATCCTTTGCCCTCAAAAGTTCCCTTACCAGGAAAGCCTGGCTTTGATCGGCCTCGACTTCCCTTTGCTGACCGCTTTTTCGGGTGAGTCCCAGGAAAGCTTAGTGAAGGCGATTCCTTCTGAAGTAAAAAATGAAATTTTCATGCCAGAAATTGTGCGACAAGTCCTCTTGAAAGGATTGCGTGCTTCTGTTCTTAAAACATATCAAGAAAGTCTTACGAGCTTAACCAAGCTTTACAAGCAACATCCGAATACCATTAGAGATTTTACGGAGATGAAAGATAGCCTGCTGGGGAAAACCAGCACCTCTGAATCTGTAGAAAACATTGATTTGGATTTGGAGGAAGGGACCAGCATGTATACCCACGTCTGGTTTGGAAGCATTGCTTTTCAGCAAGGTAAGAAGGACTCAAATAAAAACATTTTCATTTTAAAAGATGAATTTGGTCAGCCTGAATTAGTTGTTGTGGTTTATTTAAAATATGGCGGCTATGGAAAGGAAGCTGCGCCGCTGGCAGCCCAGATTCTCAAAAAGTGGCTGGAGCTCAAGGAAAAATACGACAATTGAAAAAGCAACATAAGCACCCTTGAAGCGGTCTGAAAGGGTGTGTAAAAATATTTGTGTAAATAAAATTTTCCGGAGCAATTCGTCGTATTATTTATACGACAAATGCTGTAGAATCACTTCATCGTCAGTTTAGAAAAGTGACAAAAAATAGGGCCATTTTTCCTACGGATGAAGCCTTATTTAAAATGCTATTTCTCGCAGCTCGAGATATATCAAAAAAATGGACCATGCCTATTAAGGAATGGAAAACAGTTATTTCTCATCTAGCAATGGCTTTTGAAGAAAGGCTAGATCTAAAATGATTGAATCAATTTACACAAAAAAATTTACAGTCTCGTCTGAAACAAACGCCCTTTACAAAGAAACATCCTTCACGGTTTTTGTAAAAAATTAGCATGTTGTTTTGTTATTAGATTTTTTATCCATACATTACTACCCTTTAAGAAAAAGTGATTTATATGAACACAAAAATTGAAGCATTTTCTGCAGATAACTACCAGCCCATGGCATATTGCTATACTCCATTGACCGTAGACAATTTGCCAAATGAAATCATACTCCCAATTATTCAACTGTTAAATATTAAAGACTGTTTATCTTCAAGATTAATTTGTCATCATTGGAAGGTGATTGTTGATGATCCAACCACTACTTATGGCAAATATATACAAGAGATTGATGCCATTAAAAAGCTATCTTTTCTTACACCTAGCTGCTCTGCATGGGAAGATATGCCGCGCCATTGGGGATTATATGTAAAAGAAAACGTGCTTAAGTTTTCTTCTTGCTCTAGTGATATCATCACATTTCATCCCCCATTTTGTCACCAATCGTCAAGTTTTTTTTCTTTCAATTCCCTAATTCCATTCTCTGAACGTTATATTTTTTTGGCTAAATTTGGAAACACCTACTTTTTGACTGAACAGGGTCAAACCCCATTACAGTTGGAATTACCAACTGATTTACAACCGCTAGCCAGTTACAAGCTGATCATAAAAAACTTTCGAGATCCTTCTAAAGATAAGGAAGTCTCACTTCTCAAAGAGCTTGATGCAACGCAAGAGAATTTATCCATTTGCCAGGTAAAATATTGCTTTCCCATTTCAGAAGATAACGTTGTTGTTGTCAATATTAGTGGAGAGGTTTCATTTTGGAATCTTTCAATGGAAAAGCCAATTTGTTATCAAACTATTCAAATTGACGCTAGTTCTAAAGTATATAAAATAGACAACTATCTTGTTTTGAATAATAAAACTATTAATCTAACTACCCAATCCGCTATTGAGAATGAATTTAATTTTCAAAATGAAGATATTAAGACTTGTGGCTCTGCGCTCTGTGCTCATAACGGTAATAGAAGAGAAATTAGATATTTTTCTATGAGTAGTTTTGGTCTGTTTGAAAAACAATGGGATCTTACAACTGATAGTTTATTGGAATATCTCGATAGAAACAATGGCCAAGTGGTAAGTCTTAATGTGCGAGATATGAATGAGCAATACATCGTATTGACATGTTGGCAAAGCAAATCACTTAACATACTGCTTTTAAATTCTAATGGAGAAGTTATTCACACAATTTGCCAAGATCTAGCAGGGGAAGAGTTATATAATTTTGACTTATATAGATACCCACATTTCTCACAAATAACAGGAAATATTTTAATTTATAAACATCCTCAACGTCATACACTTTATTTTTGGCATATTCCTACGAAAAAATTAATCCAAGAGTTTGAATGGGAAAAATTAATTTATGATATGCCATTGTATTTTGGCGTTGGATTGGTTCAAGACGTACGCTTACATGAAGGAAAACTTACCGTTTTGTTATCTTCGCAACATACATCTGTTAGCAATAAACCTGGCAAGGTTCGTATAATTCAATTTGATCCACAATCTAAATCTCAGCAGGGGTGGATGCATAGCATATATTCCACAATTCAAAGTATTTACTATTCCTTTCCTGGTAAATTAAGCTATTAACCTGAACTTTGATTTATCTTAGAAAAGATTAAAAGAGTGTAATTACTGGAAATTATCGAATTACGTCTCATGCTTTTGATAGGCAAAATGAACGAGCCACATAACCTACCTGAAACCCTCTATGTTCTTGAGACTGGATACGAAGAAAAAAGAAAAATCACGTTTGATGCTGACTATCATATATGGAAATATGCAATTAGAGGAAAATCGATCAGAGACAAGGTTATTCGGATTATCGTTGCATTTGATGAAGATGAGATGCTTGTTATAAGGCGAATGGGTTCTCGATATTAACTTAGACCACCTTCAAAAAAATGTTCTTAATAACTTGGCAAGTGATAAGGAATTTAAACAGATCTATTTAACACTCAATGCGAGAAGTCTGGCAAATGCTGAAAGCCAACAAACCACTCTTGAAATGTATGCAGATAAAAATAGTTGGTTGGAATTAGAGCCTACTAAACGTTCTGGTCAAAAAATTGGAGCTAGAAGAGTAGGGAAGTTACGCAAGGTTGCTTCCTAGTAATTCGCCGCATTCAAACAAACCCATACCCAAAAAAACAGTATGGCATGCGCCTATTATATCGGCTAATTTTATTTAATGCCTTTACAAACTGATCAACGGTAATTAATTGGAAGCCTCGCGCTACTTTAATGGTTGCTCGACAATGAGCCGCGAAATCCATAGATAGCATTTCCTCTTTTCGACCCAGTGGGCGGCCGTATCCAGATGGGATGACCAATTTTTCCTTCATTATTTTTGCATATGCATAATGAATTTCCTGGACATAAGGCATGTACTCTTCTCGTGGCATCTGTTGCTCTTTATAGGAAATTAAACGGCCTATCGATTAAAAAACTTGATATTTAATCGATAGGCCGTTTAATTTTAAAATATGGCAACACACGGAGATTTGAAGAAAGCAGTTGTAGACTGGATGACCTGGTTTAAGAAATTTTCAAAGGAATTGATTCCTCGTGAAAATATTCCTTTATTTCAGCATGATTTATGCCTTGCCTTAACTGGTGTGCGGCGATCAGGGAAGACCTCCACAGCTGTACAGATTGCCAATGAACTTGGCAAAACGGATTCGACCTTTTACTTCAATTTTGAAGACCCTGTTTTTTTTTCTGGAACAGACGTAAAATCAATCGATATATTGTTATCTTTATTCGAGGAACAGACAGGAATAATTCCAACCCTTGTAATCTTAGACGAAGTTCAAAATGTTCAAAGTTGGGAGCGTTGGGTAAGAAAGGCAATTGATATCGGTATTTACCAAGTTATTGTCACAGGCTCCTCTTCAGAGTTGCTAAGTTCTGAAATAGCCACTGCGATAAGCGGAAGAGTCATCGAGCATACCATCTGGCCGCTTTCTTTTTCTGAATACCTCTCTTTTATTCAATCTCAACCATTAACTGAAGTAGCATGGCAGCGTGAATTAGAAAATTATTTCCGCTGGGGAGGATTTCCGAAACCTGTGTTGATTCAAAATGAAAATGAACGCATTATGTTGCTTAAGCAGTATTTAAGCGATATCGTTCTTAGGGACGTCATCTCAAGGCATTCAATCAAAAATCAACATGCTTTGAATCAAATCGTAACCTTTTATTTATCTGGAATGAGCTGCTTGAGCTCTTATAATGCATTACGCAAAGCTTTTGGAATCTCAGTTGAACTTGCTTCAGTATTGACCCACTATCTTACTCAAGCTTTTTTAGTTTTTGAAATGGGACGTTATCACCCTAATTTAAAAGTTCAGGCAAGGGACGCAAAAAAAATCTATGCGATCGACACTGGTTTGCGTACCGTTTCATTGGTATCTGAAAGAAGCGATTGGGGCCGTCTTGCCGAGAATATTGTTTACATTGAACTTCGCCGAAGGCTTAAGACTGTCTATTACTTCAAAGAAGAAAAAGAGGTGGATTTTGTCATCACTGAATTGGGAAGACCCATAGAAGCAATCCAGGTGACTTATTCAAACTTAGAGCAATCCGACACTAAAGAGCGAGAGGTTTCAGCCTTACTGGAATGTTTAAAAAACCTAGGGCTCAAAAAAGGCACCATTTTGACAAAAACATATGATCACAAAGAACATATTCAAGGTTTCGACATTGAATATATGCCTCTCTACCTTTGGTTGAAATAAAGACATTGGTTGCTTAAATTACGAATTTCTGAGAGTAAAAGACCGAAACGCCCTCTGAAATCTCCGAGGTAAGCAAAGCCTCCGTAACAATCCACTTTATCAAGGCCCCTCTTATCTGCTGTGTAAAATTTTAATTAGTTCCTGTTAGCAAAATAGATGAAGGCATCATTTTTTTGTGCGATTCAGGCCTTAGAATGCTTTGAGCTTCCTGATAGCTTTCTTCATGAAAAGAAATTGTTCGAATCATGTCATTTACATGAATAATTTTATAATAAGTAATTTTGTCATTTTCTAGTGTATCTTTACCATACTCCCATCATAGTAATGAAAATGGTTGTTTTGAACGAACTCAATGTGAAGTTTTAAAAGATTTGTTAGAAATGGGTATTCGCTAAGAAAGGGCCTTAATTCATAGCTTACGTTTAAACTCTCAATCAATTTATCGGACATAGCAAGTAATAGCTTTCTGGCATCCTCTTGAGAGGTGTGCTTCACAAGAGTAAAATTTGCACCGATCTCTTCCACCATGCCTGGCATTTTCCCGTCAATTGAGTTGCATTCCAAATGAAATTTTTTTTTCATTTCTTTCACATAAGAGGCATTCACTTGGTCGACAGCTACTTCCAAGGGAGTAGCTATATGTTCATTTGGATTGAACTCATCTTCTGTGACAATAAATGTCTTTAGAGCCTCATCATAATGCTCGCTATGCAGATCGATTAAGTCATTTTTATAAGGATCAACTTTGTAATAAAAAAATTTATTTCTATTCTCTCTATTTGAAGCTAAGCCATTAATATTATACACATTTGTAACACTACCATCAGAATATCTACCATTGGGTCCTTTGAAATTGATTGAAATCACAATTCTATTATATGAGAAAGGCTTTGCAATCAAAAAAGGTCCTATTTTTTCATGCCCATTAATCGCTTTGACAAATTGATCCATAGCTATTAATTGCAATCCTCTCGCTTCTTCAATAGTTGCTCGACGATAAGTCGTGAAATCCATCGAAAGCATTTCCACATTTTGACGCAGCGCCCCGCCATATCCTGATGGGATGAGGCCATATTTTTCCTTCATTTTTTTTGCAAAAGCATGACGAATTTCCAGGACATAAGGAACGTACTCTTCTTTTGCATTTTGCTCCTCTTCTTTTTGTTTACGGTACTCCCTTTCTTTTTTTGTAAAATAGAAAGGACCATAATTCCAAAGGAACCCTATCGAAAAAAAAAATAATTGCAATTTTGATTATTTTAGTAAACTTTTTAAGCATTTGTCTAATCAAATTTTAAATTTACGTTTGAATTCTTTAATATCTTCCTTAAATTCTTCATTGTACGAAGCTTCTACAAAACCATGGTCTTTAACTCGGTAGAAAAAATCATTGACTAAATCAACACATGCTTTAGTTGTCCATGGGGCATTATCAATTCGGGAGATAACATAGCAAGCTTTGAACATGGGTAGTTTTTAATGAAACGGGCTAATTATCAATCTTTTTTGTACCCTTCAAATTTATTGTAACTCTAGCTTAATGTTCAATATTTGATCGTTTAACGCAATACGTGTTAATCACCTTATGGCTTTTCTCTCAATTAGTGTGAAGCTAAATGGTACTCCGAGTTGAAGGCAAAAAAATGAAGAGTACTAACTTAGCCATTAGAGGCCAAAATTGCATATATTTTCAATGAGCCTCGGTTAGCAAAATAGATGAAGGCATCATTTTTTTGTGCGGTTCAGGCTTTAGAATGCTTTCAGCTTCCTGATAGCTTTCTTCATGAAAAGAAATTGTTCGAATCATGTCATTTACATGAATAATTTTATAATAAGTAATCTTGTCATTTTCAAGTGTTATCTTTACCATACTCCCATCATAGTAATGAAAATGGTTGTTTTGAACGAACTCAATGTGAAGTTTTAAAAGATTTGATAGAAATGGATATTCGCTAAGAAAAGGTCTCAATTCCTGGCTTACGTTTAGGCTCTCAATCAACTTACCTGACACAGCAAGTAATAGCTTTCTGGCATCCTCTTGAGAGGTGTGCTTCACAAGAGTAAAATTTGCACCGATCTCTTCCACCATACCTGGCATTTTTCCGCCAATTGAGTTGCATTCCAAATGAAAATTTTTTTTCATTTCTTTCACATAAGAGGCATTAAATTGGTCGGCAGCTACTTCCAAGGGAGTAGCCATGTGTTCATATGGGTTGAACTCATCTTCTGTGGCAATAAATGTCTTTAGAGCCTCATCGTGTGATTCTTTGAATAGTTTAATATTTTCATTTCTGTATGGATCAGCTGCATAATAAAATAATTTGTTTCTATTTTCTCTATTTGAAGCGAAGCCATCAATATTGCGAATTCGTGTAATACTTCCATCGCAATAATCTCCATGGGGTCCTTTGAAGTTGATACAAATCTCAACCCTATTGTATGAAAAAGGCTGGGTAATCAAAAAAGGTCCTAATTTTTCATGCCCATTAACCGCTTTGACTAATTGATCCATAGCTATTAATTGCAATCCTCTCGCTTCTTTAATGGTTGCTCGACGATAAGCTGTGAAATCCATTGAAAGCATTTCCACTTTTCGATGCAGCGTGCCTCCGTATCCAGATGGGATGAGGCCAAATTTTTCCTTCATTTTTTTAAAATAAGCATGACGAATTTCCAGTACATAAGGAACGTACTCTTCTTTTGCATTTTGCTCCTCTTCTTTTTGTTTACGGTATTCCCTTTCTTTTTTTGTAAAATAAAAAGGCCCATAGTTCCAAAGGAAAAATATCGAAAACAAAAAAAGTGTAATTTTAAATAATTTAGTAAATCTTTTAAACATTGGTCCAATCAAACTTTATATTTATCTTTGAAATCTTCAACATCCTTTTTAAATGCTTCAGTGTACGAAGCTTCAGTAAAACCATGGTCTTTAACTCGGTAGAAAAAATCGTTTATTAAATCAACACATGCTTTAGTTGTCCATGGGGCATTATCAATGTTTTCACGATAGCCCAAATATTCAAAGAAAGTCAATTCTGAGAACTCAGCAAGAGACAATTTTATCGGCATTTCTACAGGCATTTTAAGCATTTCAAAACGTTCTAATTTGGAATTTATAACTTTAATACTGTAAGTCTTTCCTTTATACCTTTTTTTAACAGGTTCAGGACTTTTCATCATTTCTTTAAGATCTAAATCAATGTAATCTTTACCAAAGATCAGGGCAACATCGTTTATAGAATAAGTGTTGATGGCAAATTTTGTGTATTCGTCTGCTATCGGTTTGACTGCTCCGTAGGTAGACGTAATTAAATTCTTTTTGAGATAATCGCGCGTTTCTCCAAATAACATTCCTTCACACACCTCTAGCGCCGCATTGGCGATGAGCCCACCTTCACTATGTGCAATATGCACCCAAAAAAGATTAGGATTAATTCTTGGAAGTACATCCGCAAGGGTTTTCATCATTTGACCAAGGCTGGCAACGGTTGAGTAATTAAAGACTTTTTCCCTACCGAATCGATGCATGTCAATTGGACAGGGATAAGATTGAAAAGTTGTGGAGTTGTATAATCCAATACATAAGGGTGCTTCAGTAAATTGGTTAAAGGTTAATTGGGCTGAGTCCATAAAATTATCCCAACTATTTGCCATCCCATTTTGAAAAGTAACAACACCGATCTTTTCCTCACGATTCATCTTAATTTTCTCTACTGGTAAAAGTTTTTCGAGATGATCCATCAGATTAATCGTATTCCCTTTAATATCTCCCAACTTGTGCCAGTTCTTACTGGCAACCACGCATTCTACTTGATATAAATCTGTGCCATGAGACTCCCTAACAACAGCCTTACCTTTAATTAATTCGGCAGTCGTTGGGGCATAGAAGGCTGTCTTACTCTGGGCCAGTCTGACATCTATCATTGGCAATTCCAATTTTATATGAGGTCCCCTGAGAGCTTGTTTGCATAAATCCAGTACAGACTGATAAGAATCTTCAATATTTTGATTGATCTGATCAACTTTTTGAGTTTGCTGTTTAATTAAAATTTCTATTGTTTCCTGCGAGAATCTGGCTAATTTTTTGGCAAGTTCTTGAGCATAGATTTGTGACGACCTGCTAACTTTTTGTAAAAGATCATTCAGTGGCTTTGGGAAAACGATCATTGATTGTTTCAACATATTCTTATCCTTTAAATGTTTAAGCAGAAATAGAAATAGATTCCGCTTTAGGCAAGATCCGTTAGCTATAAAAAGTTAAAAAGACTAGCTATATAAAAATTTATTTTAAAGGAATTTTTTATTCAAATGCTTGAATGCATAGAATTGCTAAATTTTAAATAAGATTCGATCTGTAAATTCCACCACTCTTTTCAGAGTGCAAAATTTCGGTTACATTTTCCTTTTACCCCTTTTGGGGTTGCCTTGCATTGGGCTATCATTTTTTTACTCCCTTCGGGAGATAACATGGCAAACTTTGGTAGGGATATCTTGCTTAATGCTAAACGGCTTATCGTTTAAACATTAAGCAATCAAAACATCGTGATTCCCCAACGTCTTTTCTCCCGTAGGGAGAAACAGAGCGGTAGTCCAGTGCAAGGCAAACCTCGAAGGGGGTAGCGCAGCTCTGAGGGGAGGACATAACCAAACATATGCACCCACGACAAGGGTGCTGGAATAACGCTACCTATTTCCACCACCCTTTATTCTCTGTCGCTATAATAATTGACTACATGGGCCATCAAATGCCTAAAAGAGAAAAGATTTTATTTTTTGGAAAAACTCTTGTGTGAAAAAATGAAATTAGGGATAATATCTTTTCAATCTGATCTATGATTTAGATCGGTTTTGCGCCTGTAGTTCAATGGTAGAACTGTAGCCTTCCAAGCTACGAGCGTCAGTTCGATTCTGACCAGGCGCTATATATTTATAATCATATTATAAATATATCGCTTCAATCGTTTAAAACTCTTCATGAGATGGGCCAAATGACCCTTATAGCCTTAATATGCTATATTCCTCCATTCTTACCAAGCCATCTGCTTCGAAAGTTTTAATGCAATTCAAGCTGAAAGATATATCGCTAACATGTTTAACCAAGACCGAAATCTTGCTATTTTTAAGTAAGATGCCGTCGTCAACATAAAGGGACAAGGCTTGGCTCAAGATAAAAAAAACCAACCTCTTTCTGTATCTATTAAAGATTTGCTAGAAGCGGGGGCTCATTTCGGCCACCAAACTAGCCGATGGAACCCGAAAATGAAACGTTTCATTTTCGAAGAACGCAACGGTCTGTATATTATCGACCTTGCAAAAACTCTCCAACAGATTCGCAATGCGGTCGAAGTTGTGAAAGACGTTGTAGCAAAAAATAAATCCATTCTGTTTGTCGGAACAAAAAAGCAGGCGAAAGCTGTTCTGCGTGAACTGGCTGAACAGTGCGGAGAGTTTTATGTTTGCGAAAGATGGCTCGGCGGAATGCTGACCAACCTTCAAACCATCCGGCAATCGATCAAAAAGTTGGAGCGAATTGAAAAACGCATTTCAACAGGTTCAGATGGCTTAACTAAAAAAGAACTGTCCCTCCTATCGAAAGATCAGATCAAATTGGACAAAAACTTGTCCGGCGTCCGGGCCATGCGCAAGCCTCCAGGACTCGTCATTGTTGTGGATCCAAGCAAAGAGCATTTGGCTGTCGCCGAAGCAAACAAGCTGGGCATTCCTGTGATGGGACTAGTCGATACGAATTGCAACCCTGACCCGATTGAATATGTCATTGCTTGTAATGATGATGCCTTGAAGAGCATTAAGTTAATTCTTGAAGCCTTAGCCAAAGCAATCATTGACAAGAAAAATGACATTAAAGTTTTTTCTAATAAAGAAGAGCAATCTGGAGAATTGGAAGAAGCGGGCGTATCCAAGCACCGCGAAGAAGATTTTATGGATAAAAAAGGCAGTTCTAAGGAGGAGGCATAATGGCAGTTGTAACTCCTTCATTGATTAAGGAACTACGCGACCGTACAGGCGTAGGGATGGGTAAATGCAAAGAAGCTCTTGAAGAAGCACAAGGTGATATCGAACTTGCGATCGCCAACTTACGCAAAGCGGGCATCGCTTCTGCAGTGAAAAAAGAAGGGCGTGAAACCAAAGAAGGCATGATTGCTTCGGCTGATAATGGACATACCATTTCCATTGTTGAAGTCAATGCCGAAACAGATTTTGTCGTTAAAAATGACCGCTTCAAGGAATTTCTCAACAATATTGCCGAAGAAGTTGCCAAGACAAATCCTCCTTCTCTTGACGCTTTTTTACAGCAACAGTTCTCAAAAGAACCTTCCCTTACTGTCGACCAATACCGTGCGACTGTGATGCAGACCATTGGTGAAAATATCCAAATTAAACGGATCATGACCCTTGAAAAAAGTCCTGAGCGCTCATTTGGAATTTATTCCCATTTAGGCGGCAAGATTTTGACCATGGTCGAAATCACAGGAAGCAATGAGGAAGAGGCGTTGGCAAAAGATATTGCCATGCACACTGCAGCATCATCTCCCGAATACCTTTCTCCAGAAAAGGTCCCGCAAGAGATCATTGCCAATGAACAGGATATTGCCAAAGGGCAAATTCAGGGTAAGCCTGCCAATATTGTGGACAAGATTGTCGAAGGCAAAATTAATGCTTTTTATGATACGAATTGCTTGGTCTGTCAAAAATACATCCGTGATGATAGTTTGACAATTAGAGATCTGGTTAATCAGCACTCCAAACAAAAAGGCAAGGAATTGGCTATCACCAATTTCCTGCGTTGGAATATTGGTACCTAATTCTTATTTGGCACTCGATCGCCTTGATCGAGTGCTTTTTCTTTGTAAACTCAATAATTTTTCTCCGAATAAAATCTGATCCTTCATTATTCCCTATCACATTGTAATTCTTGCTTGCTGACAACCGCTTATATCTAAGTGTTGCAGTTGAGTGAGTGCTTTAAACCCTTCAGTAAGGTTGTCTTTTGTCATAATAACCTGAGTTTGGAGTTTTTTTGCCCTTTCGGCTAGCGTGAAAGCTCTCGCGATTGAATAAATAACTTTGAGGGTCATATTGATTAATATTACCCTCAAAGTTATTTTTCAAGCCCGAGGCTT
>JACDAQ010000028.1 GCA_013695355.1 Candidatus Protochlamydia sp. | reverse complement strand
ACGAACATATTCTAGATATTTGTTGTGAAGCTTGGAACGCCTTTACTTCAAAGGCTGGAGCGGTGCGTCAATTGTGTACAAGAGAATGGGCAAGAACTAAAAGTTATTTTTGATAAATGGTATTATTGATAGATATTGAACAGATTCTAAAGAGTTTCTGTCACATTAAAATGGATAAGGCTTGTACGGTTGTATCGTGACCTACCCCACCGTAGGGGAGGGCCACGATCAATTTATATGTGTTTATCTAGAGGGAGATAAATTGATTTCAAACTGTGGAACCTGTCCTGCATCCAACTTCATCTCTTTCCTGATTTGCTCAACTTTTTGACGTGTTGCGCGGCTGGCTTCTATTAAAAGAGATTCCCAGGAAGTTGTTTTATTTCTTTGAATTTTTCTTAAGTTTTCTATCAGCTGTCCTGTAAATATCCCCCCTGTCAGGCAATGCTTGATTGAGAATTGTCCGGGGCTTGAAGTCGAAATTAATAACGTGCCTGATTGCTCTAAAAAAAGGCTCCGGTATTTCTCTAATAATTCTTCGGTAGCGTGGTGGATGGCAAGTTCCCTAAATGAATCTGTATTGCTCACTGTTGGAATTTCTTCAGCCGTCTGCCCTTCGATCAAATCGACAAGTTTGTGCCTATCCTTTCCTGCATTTCCCCTGACAATATTGTTACATGAATCAGCTATTGAAAGCAGTAAGCGAGGTTTTTTTTCTTTTAGTAAATGATTAATAAAACTGAAATCGATTTTATCACGGTCAAGAGAGAAAACCAAGTCTGGCCATCTGTTTTTTTTGTTTTCAGAGCGGGAGCCATGGATAGCAAAGTAAATAAAAATTACATCATCTGATTCTACTTCCATCTCCTTAATATGGCTGATCACTTCATTTATACGGCAATGGTGTTCTTCAAAAATAAATCCTTTTAGCTCTAATCCCGTAAATGCAGCGATTCTTTTTATCTCGCGCTTCCAAAGATCGACTCCTCCTTCAAAACCAGTGGGATCATGGTCATTGAGCGAATCCCCCACTAGAATGGCATGAAAAGAGGCGGCTTCAATTGAAACTGTAAATAGGCTACACAGGATGAATAAATATAAAAAAAGTTTTTTCAAAATTAACCACCTTAGTTATTAATAAGTAATTATAACTATTTTAATTGAAACTAAATTTAAATAAAATAAAATATTATTTTTTTATAATTAAAGTTAAGATATCTCTATTAATAGTTTATTAATTTATTAGATTTTAATAGGATGAGCAGGATCGCTGAGCACCAAGATAGGCAGGATATAAGAGTGAGGGGCTCATCTGCCATTCATAGTAACCTGAGTTTTGGGTTTATCTCATGAAAGTAAGGGATATTGTGCCTTAGATTTGTTCTTTCGCTCTGAAAAGAATATCAAATTGATATGCTTGAAGAGCGAAAGGGCGAAGATAGGGCGCGAGATTCCCTTTATCGAGGAGAGAAACTCAAAACTCAGGTTAGTAATTGCTTAGCTTATCTATTATGAAGAAGCCATCTTCCTCCAACTTTGGCATAGAATTCGCATTAATAGGCCATCATCCCAATAAGGAGGAGGCCATGAATAAAGCACAGTTAGAAAAAAAAATCGCTTATTTAGAATTTGTCCATGATCAATTGGAAACAGAGCTTGTTTACGTCGACGGATTGTTAAAATCTGTAGGATTTCCTCAGGGGCTTAACTCTGCTAAAGAAGTGGCCTTAGAGCTATTACAAACAGAAGAATTATCAGGGCACGACAATGAAAAGGACAGCGATCCCTATTAGCGTTGAATTTATCAAATTTTGATTTTCTCTTTATCATTCATTTACAATTGAGGGCTTAAATGGGAGCTTCTTCAATAAAAATAATGGGAGAGGGAGCCTTGGCATCAAGCAAATTGTATTAATAATGCGAATGGCAAGGATTTCTTCTTCAAATTTGCTTTAATTTGAATTTCACCGTCTCTTAATCGTTGATTAACAGACTTAAAGTGTAATAAAGGTTCATCAATGCCAAGATTGTTTAATAAGCCTTAATAACTAATAGACCCTGGGCTTCCTAAAAAATAATAAATTAGCCCAGGGATTCAGTTTTTGGCAAAGATGGCATCAAAATTGCATAATTAGTTGTACCTTGGAGGTGCATATGAAAAAGATAGATCTTCTTAAAAAAGTTGCGAACTTAGAATCTGTAAATGACCACTTATTGACCGAATTGGGTTACGTGGACCATTTAATGCGATTAGTTGGTTTTGCTGGCGGTCTGGAAACTGTGAAGTTAACAGCTCGTGAACTTTATGAGTCTGAGCACCAAACTAAACTCGATTTTAGTTAAATGGGATAAGTTCTAAGGGCCATTCTTTTACTGGAGAACGGCCCTTATGTCTTTTAGGCCAACAGAAATTTCAAATCTTCGAGTGTCAATTGGGCGGGGCCCGAACCTGAGTCAAGATCAAAAATATCTTCCACTAAACTTTTCTTTGCAGCTTTCAATTTCATCATTTTCTCTTCAATACTTTCTAGGACAACATATCGCTTGGCGATCACCTGGTCCTGCCTTCCAATTCTGTGCGCACGGTTGATAGCTTGCTCTTCCACAGCTTCGTTCCACCAGGGATCATACAATAAAACATAATCGGCCGCTGTGAGGTTAAGGCCTACACCGCCCGCCTTTAAACTAATAAAAAATAAAAATTGCTCAGGGTCTTCCTGAAAGGTTGTGACAACTTTTTCCCGATCGGCTGTACTTCCGTCCAGATAAGCATAAGACCATCCCTTACTTGCAGCGAAACGGGACATGAGCTTTAGCATTGTGGTAAATTGGCTATAGACCAGCACTTTGCGCCCTTCTTCTACAAGCGTTTCCAAATCCTGTGTCAAAGCTTCAAATTTAGCACTTAAAGGATTTTCATCCGGTTCTTCCATTAACGACGAAACAAGCAGAGGATGGCAGCACAGCTGCCGTAGCCTTAAAATGGCTTCTAGTATTTCTAGGCGATGCTTTCCCATTCCCTCTAGCTCTACTTTTTTTAAAAGGCCCCCTTTGAATTTCGCTAAAAATTGATCATAAAGCTTCCTTTGGGCCTCGCTCATTTCAATCCAAACAGTTTGATCAATTCTGGGGGGGAGATCTTTAGCTACATCGATTTTACGGCGGCGTAGAATAAAAGGAGCGATTTTCTTCTTTATTCTATCGAGATAACGTTTGTCTGATGAAGAAGCTTGTATATCAGCCGAAAACCCTTCTTCCGATCCAAAAAGGTCAGGGATCAGGAAGTGAAAATGGGACCAAAGCTCCCCTAAATGGTTCTCGATAGGAGTGCCTGTCAGGCAAAGGCGCAGCTGCGAAGGGAGGGAGCAGACGGCCCGAAAAACTTGGGTTTGGGCATTTTTTATCATTTGTGCCTCGTCAAGGATAATGGAATAAAAAGCGCCTTCTTGAAAAAGGGGAAGATCCAGGCGAAGGGTTGTATAGGAAGTTAAGACGGTAGCATACTGTTTAAGCTCTTCCGCGTCTTTGGTACGCTGAGGCCCTTGATGGACCAAACAGGAGAGTGCGGGCAAAAAACGGTGAATTTCATTTTTCCAGTTAAATAATAAGGATGTTGGAACAATAATTAAGTGACGGGAAGTAGTGGGCAGGGTCGAAAGGAGGGCGAGGATCTGCACTGTTTTACCAAGTCCCATCTCATCTGCTAAAATGCCATGAAAACCATACTCTTTTAAAAAAGCCAGCCAGTTTAACCCCTCCTGCTGGTAGGGGCGTAAGGCACCCACAAATGACGGGCCGGGCTGCGCTTGTTGTATTCCTGTAAAAGAATCCCATTTTTCCTTCAAAGAAGCCAAAGAGGGAGGGACATGGGCATTGTTAAATAGTGCAGAAAGCGACCCGAAATGGTTTTTCTTTACTTTGATTTCCTGGCCGACAATTTCTCCTTCTTCCAAAAGTTCCTGGAAGGGGTTTTGAATGTTAAGTTCTGGTAGCAGTCCCACAGTTTCATTATTTAACTGTACAAATCTCTCACGTCGGTTAAAGGCTCCCAGCACAAGGCTTGCATCAGCCTCGAATTCCTGGTAGACGACTTTTCCTTTGACCGACAGAACAGAGGGAAGGTCCTCGATGCTTAGGTCAATGCTCTCTTGCTTGACGACTTTCCGCCCTTGCCAGTCTAGAAGAGACCAGCCTATTTCCAACAAAAAAGTAAGGCTTTTAGCAACTTTATCAAGAGGACAGTAATAATGAGAGCTACCAACGCTTTTTTTTATAAAATCTGTTTCCAATAGATCCTTTTCCCAATTTTTTTCCGCTTCAAGCTGCCGTCTGATCTGAAGGGAGCCCTCTTTATTTTTGAAGGTCGTCCTTGGGTCCTGAATGGCAATGACCATTCCTTGTCCATAATCCATGCATAGATCAGCAAAGGCTCCGGTGCGGTCTTTCAACATTAAAACGGGGTTGGGAAGGTTTTGCTGATGGACCTCATCGGTTGTCATTCCCTTTAAAATAATTTGAGGCGTATCTGTGTCTTTAAAATCGATTTCTTCCAGAAAAGCTTTTTTTGCAGGTCCATCCAAGAGCCATGGGTCTGTTTGAAAGGCACGTAGCAATTCTTTCCAGCTAAGCGACGTTGAGATTCCCTTAAGGGAAATTCCTTTCACGAACCAAACTGGTTTTCCCGGCCCAATGCAATCACACTCACTTATTGCTATATCGGTATCACGCCATTTTAAATGAGGCTTTATTTCGATACTTTGACCTTCGCGGCCGAGAATTTCGTAATAAAAATCGACACGTCCCATAAAATCAATAATGAGGGCCTTATTATTAAAATAAAGTTTTCTTGTCATTGCAAGGAGCTTTAGAGCTGGAACTGCCTGGAGCGCAGAGATATGCCATTTTTCAATGATCACATTGTCAAGCTGCGGCGTGCGGCCGGTCAATCTTTGCCGGTAGGCCGCTTCCTCTTTGAACAAGGCCTGAAAAGCTTGTTTATCATTCTCATCTTTGGCCATTGATTTCCAGCGTGAGGCAGGGAAAGAAGGGTAAACAAGCCGGCTAGAGTAGCCTTCAAGGGTAAGACTAGCTAAGCGGACGGCCATGAGACCTGTCGATAGCATTTCCTCTTGATCGAGGACATAGGCAATTTCACTCATGTTAAATCCGTAAATTTGTTATATTGGGAAGGCTGTGAATCATTTTAACAGAAAAATATGAAGTTGGGAATGGAAATGAACCGATTAAAGCTGTGGCAGGATAACTGGGAAGAGGCCGAAAAAGAATGGGACCGAAGCGCTGAAGTGGCCTCGTTACAGAGGCCGCTGAAAAAATTAACGGTCCTTCCAGAAATGGCCGGAATTACACCTGAAACGTCCAGGTATTTGAAATGGAAAAGTTTGAAGTGGATGCTTACCCAAGACCATAAAAGAGAAATTCTTAAGGGTATCCTGAAGCACCCCCTAAAATATGCATGGGCATTTATTAAGTCAGCCTGGAAGACGAAGCCTTATCAGAGGGAAGGGGACTTTTTCCTTTATGGCATTCAATCAATCGAGAAGTTTAAAAAGCTGCTTCATTCTCCCGAATCAATCCTTGTATTAGGCTTTTCCTACTGCCATAAACCTTTCGAATGCCCATCGGGGCGCTTTACCCCCGATTGCATGCATGATGCTAACAATCCCGTCTGCCAGCAGTGCTTTATTGGTAAGACCATGCATGCATCCTCAAATCCAAGTACGATTCCTCTTATTATTCCCACCATTCACTATATTGGAGGAAAAATTTTTGAAATTGTCCATAGCAATCCTGGGAAGCCTGTGCTTTTTATTATCACTGCCTGTGAAATGACGCTTGAAATGTTCGGGGACTGGGGAAATATGGTCAATTTAAAAGGAATAGGAGTGCGCCTGGACGGCCGCATCTGCAATACGATGAAAGCTTTCGAGCTATCAGAAAGGGGAGTCAAGCCAGGCCTGACTGTTGTGCTGGATCCGACCCAAAAAGTAATCATGGATTTGATCAGGCATCAAAATGGCATAATGCCATAAATATTCGTGATGCAACATTAAAACATAAGTTTTAGCTTTAATGATTGTTTAAAAAGATAAGAAAAGTGCTTTTCAATTAAATATTTTGAAAGGATAAACTGTTTTTTTTAGACTGATTTATCCTGACTTTTTTCTTCGTCTTTTTTTGGTGGCTGCTCTTGAGGCATGAAGCCTAAGAATTGATTTGAGGTTGGAAAATTAAGGTTTTGTCTAATTTGGGAATTTGGCATTTGTTCTCCTTCTTGTATATTTCGAACTTCTCTTTGAAGTGGTAAAATAGGTAAATTTTGAACATTAGGCATGTACAAGTTTTGAAAATTTTGACGTCTTAGTTCTTCTTGAAATTCTTCTTCAATCATTCGGATTCTTTCAACTGGTAAAGAAGGTGGTTTTGGAACTTGCGGCATATCTTGATATTGAAATTGCTGAGTTCTTTGCATTTGTCCTTGAAAATTTTGAATTCCTTGTAATGGAAAAATAGGTAAGTTTTGAACTTGTGGGTATTGAGGCATAACTTGATATTGAAAATGCTGGGGTCTTTGCATTTGTTCTTGAAAATTTTGCATACCTTGAAATTGTTTAGGTAAGTTTA
This sequence comes from Candidatus Protochlamydia sp., assembly GCA_013695355.1. Taxonomy (GTDB): domain Bacteria; phylum Chlamydiota; class Chlamydiia; order Chlamydiales; family Parachlamydiaceae; genus Protochlamydia. The sequence goes on along the minus strand of JACDAQ010000028.1, from coordinate 25,077 downwards.
CTTGTGGATATTGAGGCAGATTGGGGTGTTTCAGAGATCGCTGAATTTGTTCTTGGGTAGGATTGAAATCTTTAAAAACATTTTGAACGTTTAATACACCAGAATTCATTTCATGGTTTGGAATATTATCTCTTGCATGACTAACTTCTAATTCATCTATTTTTCTTTTTTTTCTTGCTTTTATATTGGGTTCTGATAACTCTTTTTTTCTTACTCTTAAATTATTTAATACTCTAGTGTAAGTTGTAAAATCTTTATTATTTATGGCTTCGCTTAATAATTTATATATTTTCCCTTTTTGTTTAAAAAAGTAACGGGGTGTGCCTTCTTCAAATGTTATACCGGAATTATTTATCAATATCACTTCATTTTTCCTCATAAATGATATTTCGTTAGAAGTTATTTTCATTTTTGTGTCAAAAACTAAACTCTCTAGTTTTTTTAGTTTTAATATATCCTGAGGAAACTCAGTTAAATCATTTTCAGTAAGAATAATTTGCTCTAAATTCTTTAAAGAAAATAACCCCTCAATTTTTTTAATACAATTGTTTCTTAAATTTAATATTTTAAGTTTATTTAATTTTGGAAAAGAAGGTATCTCTTCTATAGTATTTTCCGCAAGAGATAGTATTTCTAAGTTTGTCAAATTTTTTACTAGATGAACTGTTTTTAGATTACTTTTATGAATTCTGAGATCTACCAAATTAATGAGTTTTCCTATTTCATTAGAAATAAATATACATTCATTAATTGAAAGGGTGTGTAATTGATTTAACTTGCAAATATCATTGGGTATAAATTTTAAGCTTCCCGGTTTTTTAAACTGTTTGGAATCATCCTCATAAATGTTTAAAATTTTTAAATTAGATAAATTGACTATATTTTGATGAAAAACAGTAGAAGTTAAAGATGTAGTGTCGTAATTATTTTTTTCAATATAATATATAAAGTGTTCTTTTGATAGATTAAAATCGTCTTCAATAAAAATTTTTAATAAAGCTAAATTACTTTTTTCCATAACTTTACGCCATTTTTTTTCTCTTTTACAGCTAAACTTTCTAAAAGAAACTTTTTCGGTAATACAAGTGTAATCAGGTGTATTTAATTTAAAATAAATTTTATAAATTTTTTCAATTAAATCAAATGAATTTATTTCCCCGGATTTATACAAAATCCCACTATTTAAAGGATTATAAAGACCTATATCATCTGCAATAGAATCCCAGATATCAGATCTATCCATAAATTTTTTAGTTTGATGGGAAACAGACCTGAGAGCTAGCAGCTGTGCAGTATCCAAATGATGGGTCGCTAGATGGAACGAAATATCATCATTTATTTGAGGGAAAATTGAATTCATATACATTAATTATTACTTTTTTTTTGATTTTCTTATCTTATAGGGTTTTAACATTTTAAAAGTTTATTTCAAATCTTCTCAATCTGTTCTTCGTGACTCTGAGAGTATGATTTACTGCAGTGTTCTTTGGAGTGTTCTTTAGAGTGTTCTTTAAAATAATGGTACCATTTTTTGAAGGGCTTATGCGCATCTAGATCTTGATATGGGCGCACCCTTTCGGCTTTTTGGCAAGCTTCCTGGCAGCATCCTGAAGATTCTTTTGCGCAAGGCTGACAACATAAATACAGATTGTTGCATTCCATATTTGCGCAATTGTAATAAGATTCTATGGGAATTGCGCAGTGGTGACATTTACCAATGATCGGAGAAGGCTCTTCGCTAATAGGAACGGTCAAGCGGTCATCAAAGACAAATAATTTCCCCAGCCAATGGTCGTTTCCCTCTTTCAGGCCGTAATTGATAATTCCTCCATCCAACTGATAGATATCTTTAAAACCTTGTTTTCTCAAAAGAGCAGAATACAGTTCACACCTGATTCCTCCTGTACAATACATCATGACAGGTGTCTTTTCAGGGTCCACTTTTTCTTTCAGCTCATCGGTATATCCCTTGAATTCACGAAAACTATCGCAAGGAGGGCATTCGGCACCCTCAAAACGGCCCACCTGCCACTCATATTCGTTGCGAATATCTAAAAGAAGAGGCTTTTCTTCCATTTCCAGCAATTCTTTCCAGCGGGAAGGGGAAACATGTTCACCGGTCTCAGCCAAATCTACTTCTTCATCCAAAGCCACAAGCTGTTTCCGGTATTTTACTATTTGACGTGGGAACACATTTTCGTGGTAAGTGTGGATTTTAAACGGAATGTTTTCGAAGAGGGGATTAGCATGCATCCAGTTCATGTAGGCTTCCACATCTTCCCGTTTTCCACTCATCTGTCCGTTGATGCCTTGATCGGAAATATAGATGCGCGAAGTAATGCAGCGGTCTTTGAAAAAAAGCTTATGCTCTGCAATTTCCTTTTCAGGATCAGCTATAGGAGTAAAACGGTAAAAAGCAAGCACAAAGAAAATATTTTTATCAGACATCAAATTTCTCAAATAAAAGTGGAGTAAGCATGCAAGTATAATAGAATAAGTTCTTTATTTCAATAGTCAAGAAACTGTCTTTATGAAAAAGACGATTTATGCAAAAATCGTATTTATGAAAGAGATACTGAAAACACTTATTCTCGAATTTAGGGAAAGGGACCTTCCCAAAATTAATCCACGAGAGCTGCAAATTTTCAATTTTCCGCCTGAGGTGCGAAAAGCTCATATTTTGATGGGTATGCGCCGAACAGGAAAAACATGGATTCTTTATCAAAAAATAAAAAATTTAATTGAACAAGGAGTTGATAAAAGAAAAATTCTTTATTTGAACTTTGAGGATGATCGCCTCGAAGATTTTCAATCATCTCATTTTCAATTGATTCTGGATGCCTACTATGATCTTTATCCTGAGAATGTAAAAACAACGGATCTCTTTTTTTTCTTCGATGAAATTCACGTAATCGATGGTTGGGAAAAGTTTATTCGTAGACTCATTGATCAGGAGAAAATGGGCATTTTTGTCACAGGCTCATCGGCTCATATGCTCAGTAAAGAAATTTCCACCACTTTGCGTGGGCGAGGTTGGGCTCAAGAGGTTTTTCCATGTAGTTTTACAGAATCACTTTCCTTTAAAGGGGTAGAAATTCCAGAACAATTTACTTCAAAAAAAGCCTCTCAAATGCGTCACGCTGCAGAAGAATATTTAATTTTCGGGGGATTTCCAGAAAGCCTTTTTTTGACAGAGCATCTCCGATTGCAGCTTTTGCAGGATTACATGCATGCCGTAGCCTTTAAGGATGTTGTAGATAGGTACAGGCTGACCAACTCTCATATGGTAAAAAAATTCCTTATTTATTGTTTAAGGCACCCGGCTTCGCTTTTAAGTATCAGCAAAATGTTCAATACTTTCAAATCGATTGGGGAATCAATAGGAAAAAATAGTCTTTACGAGTTTCTTTCCTATTTTGAAGACGCCTATGCCCTTTTCTCTGTGCCTATTTTCAATTTTTCTGAAACGATCAGGCAATCGAATCCCAAAAAAATTTATGCCGGAGATCCTGGCCTTGTAAGCGCCTATTCGGTGAAGCCCGAATTTGAAAAAGCAACCCGTTTAGAAACAGCCGTTTTCAATCATTTGAGAAGAGAGTCAAAAGACATTTTTTATTACAAGACTGCAGGGAAAAAAGAGGTTGATTTTGTAGTCATGTCAGTAAAAGGGGATTATAGCCTCTATCAAGTGAGTGTTACGCTTTCGAAAGAATCGACGCGGATGCGCGAAGTTGAGGCTCTTACAGAAGCAGCTCAAGAAATGAACTTGAAAGAAGGAACTATTATTACATTTGATGAGGAAGAAACAATTCAGCAAAATGGAATCCAAATCAATATCCAACCATTTTGGAAATGGGCATTGAAAATGGCCTTCCATTAAAATCCCCATTCGGACAATAATTATATTCAGTTTTAATCAATTAGGAGGCCATCATGGCTGGACAACTTATTCAATTGACCGATGAAAATTTTCAAAATACGATTGCTAGTGGCATAACACTGGTAGATTTTTATGCCACCTGGTGCGGACCTTGCCGAATGGTAGCTCCCATTTTTGAGCAGTTGGCAGGTATGTTGGACGGTAAAGCAAAAATAGCTAAGCTGGATATTGACCAGGCTCCGCAAACTGCCGAGTCCTTGCAGATAACATCTGTCCCAACTATAATTTTATTTAAAGATGGAAAAGAAGAGAAAAAAGTGGTAGGGGTAAAAGAATTAGACTTTTTATTGAACCTTGTTCAATCCTATCAGAAATAAAAAATTTTCACTTAAGGAATGCAGAATTTATTCTGCATTCCTTCGTTAGGGACAAAAATGGGTAAAATTCTTATCATCTTCGGCTTTTTATTAATCGGCGCAGGATTTCTCCTCCTATATAAAGGTTATATCCCTTTTCTTGGTCAACTACCTGGAGACATCGCCGTTAAAGGAGAAAATTACCAATTTTATTTTCCAATTGTCACTTGCATTCTTTTGAGTGTTATTATTTCCCTGCTTCTCTATTTTTTTTCAAAATAAGCCACTATTAGAATTTAATATTTTTAATACCATTGTGTTTTGAAAATAATTTGATTGCTTTTCTTAAAAAAATCCTTTACATCTGTACAGATTATCAACTTATCGGCCAAGCTTTCTAATTTTTCGGATTGTGATTAGTATGCCCTATAATATAAAAATACTTTTTATTCTAGCTATCGGTTTTGCCTTAGCAAGTTTTTTAGGCTATATTACACATCGATTAAAATTATCTCCTATACTTGGCTATCTTATTGCTGGCTTCGCCATTGGCCCGTATTCTCCAGGTTATGTTGCTGATGTAACCCTTTCAGAACAGCTTGCTGAGATAGGTGTTGTTCTTATGCTATTTGGAGTGGGACTTCATCTAAAATGGGAAGATTTGATTAGTGTAAAAAATATTGCCATTCCGGGGGCGATCGGCCAAACCCTTGTCTCGGCTGCTTGCGGAACTTTATTGGTCTATAGCATTGGCTGGCCAATTGAAGTGGGTCTAATTGTGGGTTTGGCCATTGGAGTTGCCAGTACGGTCGTTCTCGTCCGCGTCTTGTCCGACAACAATTTATTACATACCTTGGAAGGGCATGTTGCAATTGGCTGGCTTATTGTTGAAGATATTTTAACGGTTTTGGTATTGATCCTACTTCCGGTATTGGCAACTTTAGCTCAAGGACATGAATTGCCGATAGGGGAATTTCTTGGTTCGATTGCGCTTGCAATAGGTCGATTTGTTATCCTTACCGTATTCATGTTCACATGGGGAAGTAAGATTGTCACTTATATTTTCATGGTGATTGCAAGGACGCGCTCCCACGAACTATTCACTTTGACTATGCTGGCATTAACATTTGTAATTGCGACCGGTTCAGCCCTTGTATTTGGCTCTTCGATCGCTTTAGGAGCTTTCATTGCTGGCATGGTCATCGGCCAAACCCATGTCCGTCACCAGGCTTCCGCTAATTCGCTTCCAATGAAGGATGCATTCGCCGCTATCTTCTTTTTGACCGTAGGCATGATCTTTAATCCAATGGCGATCTTAGAAAATTTCTTTTTCTTTCTAGGGGTTCTTGCAATTATTCTCATTATCAAACCTATTGTGGCTTTCCTTATTGTTTGGCTTCTACGCTATCCTTTGAAAGTGGCTTTGACAGTGGCTTTGGCCTTAGCCCAAATTGGAGAATTCTCTTTTATTTTAGGAGAGGAGGCTATTAAATTTCATTTATTGCCTGATGAAGGCTATGATGTCATGGTTGCTTGCGCTCTGATTTCTATTGCCTTGAATCCTTTGCTTTTCCGCGGGGTTAATTTACTGCATAAAATGATAGGCTCAAGAGTGGTTGACCCTGAAAATCCTTTGAAAACCCCCTCGTTTTACAATTTACATGCTATTATCGTTGGTTTTGGGCCTCTTGGACGCGCCCTTGATGAAGCACTCAGAAACTTGAATTTTGAAGTGACAGTGATAGATCAAAATGTTGATACCATTGCGGTATTAAGAGATACACAAAACCGAGCAGTTTTTGGCGATGCAGCAAACCCGCTGATTTTAGAAAATGCTCATTTAGAGCAGGGGGATTTATTGTTGATTACTGTGCCGGATCATGTCACAACTTTGAAAATTATTGAAGCCGCCCGTTCTTTAAATCCAGGCATAAAAATCCTAGCCCGTGTAGAATATCTATCGGATATCTCCCGGCTGGAGGATTTGAATGTTGATTCCATCTGCAGCGAAGAAGAAATAAAAAAAGCTTTTGTCCAGTCAGTTTATCGTGTGGCCACAGATTTTGAAGATCCGACCTGACTTGCGAAGAACTTGTTCATAGATGAATAGGTTCTAAACCTTCCCTTTTTGAATTGTATTTTAGCCTATTTTTTTTCGGCAATGTCTGGCTTAATTTGAGGCTCTGGTTCTTTAACTTCTGCCTTAGGTTGTTCAATTTCTGGTTGAATTTTAGGCTGGTCAATATTGGGTTCATTTTTGGATTCAGTTTTTTCAGGTCTTGATTTCATGTATCCTTCCACGGCCTTATAAATTTCATTTTGTAAACTTTCAACTGATTCATTTGCATCTTTAGAATCTCCAACATATTTTTCAATAAACTCTTTTTTTACAATTTCTGGTTTTGCCGCTAAATTTAAGCCTTGTTTGGCCTTTTCCTTTATTTTATCCGGATCGTCAGTATTAAGATTATCTTCGGCAGCTTTCAATGCTGCTTTTGCTACCACTTGTCCCATCACTCCAAGCAACGGATGGACTCCAGCTAATGCAGTTGGAAGGGCATAATTCATCCCTGTGGCTATGCAATATTGGGCCAAAGGGGCATAACTTGACCAGGGTATTTGTTGTATTTCCTCAGGGGTCAAGTCAGCGATGACTTTTTCCTTTATCGCCATAGCTGTATCAAATAAACCGCTTTTAGTCACCACGCTATTCAAAAAAGCAATTTTATCTTGTTTAGACAAATGCTTCTGGGAATTACACTTGTCAATTTGTTCACTCAAAGCAACAAGCTGCTCAGGAAGCTTTGACACTTTTTCTTTATCTTGATTAATAGTTTCTTGATGTAAAATAAATTCGGACAATAATGTTTCTTTAGTGATTTGATCAAAGTCTGAATTAGCTAAAGCATTCACAAATTTATTAATTAATTTCCCTTCTTTTGGCATATCATTTGTAAAGCGAGCTAAATCTCCCATCACATGTACGCTCTTGCGGATTTCACTAATTTGTTTATCCCGGGGAAGTCCAGAATAAACACTGAACATTAACATAATTGAATCCATCAATTCATCAAACGATGCGTTTAGGATTTCTTCCGCATTATGATGCATGATTTGTTCAAGTTGCTGTAATTCCGCTTTCGAGGCATCGATAATACGACAATTTTCATCTTTATAATCTACATAGTTATTTCTTAAAATATCCAGCCCCTTGATAGCCTTGCCTATTTTTTCTTCTAATTTATGAGCATCTTGAGGACTCATTTTTTCTAAACTTTGCTTTTTTAAGAAAGTAACAAATACTGCCAAGTTTTTAATATCATAATTATAATCTGTACTCATTTTGGCGGAAAAGCTTCTTCCCCAGGCAGTTCTCTCATCTTTAACTACTTCCCCATTAGCTGTAAATTCTAGCTTATATGCAGGTTTTAATTTAGCAATTGTATTTAAATTATTTTTTACAAGTTTAATTATTTTTTCATCTTTAAAAGTAGCCTTGCTGTAAAAATTGTTGAAATTTGAATCAACCTTCAAATCCTCTTTTTTGAAAGTTTCTTGGGAATTTTCAATATTAATATAAGTATTAAGATAAGAATTGAATAAATTGTCATTTGATAAATTATTTTCATTCATAAAAAACCTCAATAATATTTATTAAATACTATAAATTATTATATATAATAATTAATTTATTGGTCAATTTAAAGATTTTTTATATTGTTACAAAATTTTTAATTAATTATAAGATTGTTGTCGCCAGGCTTCATAAAGTACAATCCCAGCGGAAGTAGCAAGATTTAAGCAGCGGGCCCCTTTTTTCATTGGAATTGTAGCAAATTGATCAGGCCAAATTTCATGATAGGATGGGGGAAGACCTAGAGTTTCAGACCCAAATATAAGTAGGGAATCAGGGTTGTATTTAACATTGGAATAAAGTTGTTTGGCTTTACTTGAAAAAAAGTAAAAATTACCAGAATGGTGCTGTAAATAATTAGGCAAATCGTCAATGAAGCTGACATTTACCCCTTCCCAGTAATCGAGGCCAGCTCTTTTGAGCCATCGATCTGATGTGCTGAATCCTAATGGCGTTACCATAATAAGATCACTACCGGTGACGGCGCAAGTTCTAACAATATTGCCTGCATTTTGAGGAATTTGCGGCTGATAGAGTATGATTTTCATAAATTATGCAATTTTTAGTTGATTGTGCTCTTCAAAAATTCGTGCCTCTATTTTGCCCTATTAAACTAATTGAATGTTTTTAATTAGATTAAGCAAAAGGCGCACCCTAATAACCTGAGGTTAATAAGACGACTCAGATTAAATAAGGAAGATATCCTGCCCATCCTGCCGCTTGCGATCCTGCTGATCCTATTGAGTTATTTAAAAAAAGGATAAGCAAGATCGCAAGCGGCAGGATGGGCAGGATTTAAGCTATCATGTCTTAATAAATAATGTCATTTTGGGTATGAGTAGGGATAGAAAAAATGCCCCGGGAATTACATCCTGGGGCAAATACAATTACTTAGTAGCTGAGGGAACTCTTTTATTTGTGTGAGAGTGCTCTTCATCCAGGTCCTCTTCATCGATATAAATATCATCTTCATCTTCGTCATCAGACTCCGACTTAGCCCCTTTATTTTTAACATCTTCTGAGTTGGCTTTGACCAAATCAATATCAAATATTAAAAGTTCATTCGGAGGAAGCTGGCCAGTAGTCCCATAGCCAAGATCCGGATGGACAAATAAACGTCTTTTTTCTCCTTCCTTCATCCCTAAAATGCCTTTGCTAAAGCCGGGAATGGTTTGATCAAGCGGGATAGTAATAGGACCACCCATCTCTTCCGAAGTTCCAAATACAGTTCCGTCCTGGTATTTTCCAGTATAGTGAATTTTTGGAGCTGAATGGGACTCTACTACGGGACCTGTTCCCTCTTTAAGAATAACGTATTGCAATTTATCGGGAACAACTTCCGTAATGCCTTCCGCTGTTTTATTTTTAACCATAAAATCATTGGCAGCTTTTAAGTTAGTCGAAGACATTTCTTTAAAAGCACGTTCCTGTACCGCAGACATCATTTCTTCATATTCTTTTTCGGTGAGAGGGGCGGGTTTTCCTGCGGCACCTTCACGAATACCTTTAATAATCCCTTCTAAATCAAACTTTAACCCAGGGGATTGGAGATTGCGACCAATGAAATGGCCAAAAGCTTCTGATAACTTATTCATGTCAATCTGGTCGGATTTTTCACCGGCATCAGATGATTGAACAGATTTTTCACCTTCATGGTTTTTAAGATCCATGTCGTTTGCCTGCAAGGAACATAATCCAAGTAAAAGCCCTAAACTGGCTCCAGCCAAAAATCGCTTCTTGTATAACATCAAATAACCTCCATTTGAAAAGGATTTATTACTGTAGGGAATCTGAGTAATTAATTCCAAGAAAATTGCGCATCAGGGATGCGTATTTCAAGTTCTTTAAGCTGTTCTTTCCCCACTAATGCTGGGCATTCCATCATTAAATCGCTTGCTTTCTGGGTTTTAGGAAAAGCTATAACATCCCTTATATTTTCTGTCTGGGTCAGGATCATAATGAGACGGTCAAGCCCTAAAGCTATTCCTAAATGAGGCGGCGTTCCATAGCTTAGGGCCTCAAGGAAAAAGCCAAACTTCGTTTCCAGCTCTTCGGGCGTCAGTTTCAGTTTTTCAAAGATCTTTTGTTGAAGTTCGCTATTATGGATCCTTTGCGAACCTCCGCCAATTTCATACCCATTCAATACGATATCATAGCCTGAGGAGCGCATTTTTAAAGGTTCCTCATCCATAAAATGCAGGTCGTCGCTATGCGGCGAGGTAAATGGGTGGTGTTCGCTCTGAAGGCGTTTGTCTTCTTCGCTCCAACTAAACAGAGGAAAATCAGTCACCCAAAGAAATTCATACTGATGGGGGTCCACGAGGCCCCTGTCGCGAGCAATTTTTCTTCTTAAATGGTCCAACGCCTGATTAGTTTTATTTGGGGTGTCGGCAATCATAAAAATCAAATCACCCTGTTCCATGCCAAATTTTTCAATTAATTGCACCTGAATATCCGTCGGGAAAAATTTTACAATGCTTGAATTAAGACCCGTCTCTTGATATTTCATCCACGCTAATCCTTTAATTCCTAGTCGCCCTACAAAATTGGTATAGTCATCAATGGCTTTACGGGATAAATCAGCCCCTCCTTTAACGCAAAGGCCTTTGATCAGCCCTCCCTCCCTAAGCTGGTCTAGGAAAACAGAAAAAGTTGATTGTCGGGCAATATCATTCAAAACCTGCAGCTCCATGCCGAAACGGAGATCGGGCCTGTCACAGCCATACTTATCCATGCAGGCCTGATGGGATATCTTTCGGAAAGGAACGGAAATATCGATGTTTAAAATATTTTTAAATACAATTTGGATCAACCCTTCGATCAAGGGCATAAGATCTTCAGGTGTGCCAAAGCTCATTTCAATATCGATTTGGGTAAATTCTGGCTGTCGGTCGGACCGCAGATCTTCGTCCCTGAAACATTGCGCAATTTGAAAGTACCGGTCCATTCCAGCAACCATGAGGAGCTGTTTAAAAAGCTGAGGGGATTGGGGAAGGGCATAAAAAGTACCGGGATAAACACGGGAAGGAACAAGATAATCCCGGGCTCCTTCAGGAGTCGACTTCCCTAAAATGGGTGTTGAAATTTCTAAAAATCCTTGTTCGTCCAGGTATTTTCTAACCGTGAGCATGGTCTTATGACGTACAATCAGCTTTTTAGCGACATCCCCTCTACGGATGTCAAGATAGCGGTATTTAAGCCTCAGCTCTTCGTTCACATCGATCAATTCATCTGAAACAGAAAAAGGGGGAGTTTTTGACTTTGAAAGAATTTCCATCTCATCAACTAGAATCTCAATTTCACCAGTGGCAAGTTTAGGATTGGTCATCCCTTCTTGTCTTGGAATCACAGTTCCTTTTATTGAGATGACCCATTCAGCCCGTAGTTTTTCCGCCGCCAAATGCACTGCAGGGTTTTTGATGGGATCGAAAACAAGCTGCGTTAGACCGAATCTATCTCTTAAGTCAATAAAAATTAGCCCGCCATGGTCCCTTCTCCGATTTACCCATCCTGAAAGAGTTACTACCTTTTCTACTTGTTCTTTGCGCAAAATTCCGCAGTCATGCGTCCGTCTAAAATCAAATCCCATAAAATTTTCCAATTATTGAGTAAGTTCTATTTTTTTAAAAAAGGAACAAGTTCATTTAATACAATTTTTGTTTTTAATCCAGTTGACATTTCTTTAAGTTCTAAATGTCCGTTCTCTATTTCCTGATCGCCAATGACAGCGCAAAACCTTGCTCCCATTTGAGAGGCTAATTGGAGAGCTTTACCAACTTTTTTTTCAGTGAAATCCATTTGAGCCGCAATAGAGGCCTCTCTGAGCTCATGCAAAAGTTTGAAGCAAACATTAGCCGCTTTTTCCCCAAGAGGTATAAAATAAATCAAAGGATGATGAGGTGTAGGCAGTTCAATTCCTTGATTGATCATCGTTTGGATGATCCTTTCAATGCCGGTTCCAAATCCGATGGAAGGAAGATCGGGACCGCCCAGGTCTTGAATTAATCCATCATATCTTCCTCCGCCACCGACACTATTTTGTGCGCCTAGCTCTCCAGCTACAACTTCGAAAACTGTTTTATTATAGTAATCTAATCCACGGACAAGCAGCGGATTGACACTAAAGGGGATATCAAGCTGTTCCAAAAGATATTTAACTTCCTCAAAATGGTTCTGAGATTCTTCATCTAAGAAATCTAGTATGGAAGGAGCATTGGCCACCATTTTCTGATCAACAGGATCTTTAGAATCTAAAATCCTTAGGGGGTTAACTTGAAAGCGGTTTTGGCTTTCGGGAGAGAGGCCGGCCAAATGGGGCTTTAGATAATCTTTTAGTGCTTGCCTGAAAGCCAGTCGCGATTCAGGATTGCCAATTGAGTTGAGGTTCAAGCTTAAGTTTTTTAAACCTAATCGTTTATATAGCGTATAAAGCAGATCGATCAGTTCCACGTCCTGACGGGGCGAGTTATTTCCAATGGCTTCGGCACCAAATTGATGATGCTGTCGATATCTCCCTGCCTGGGCCCGTTCATAACGGAACATGGGAGCAATATAATAAAGTTTTTGTATCGGAGCTGAAGCGGTAAGTTGATTTTCAATTAATGCGCGAATGACAGGTGCAGTACCTTCAGGCCTAAGGGACATCAAACGCTTTCCTTTATCTTCAAAGGTATACATTTCTTTTGAGACAATATCGGTGGTTTCTCCAACGCTCCTTTGAAAAAGTTCTGTCCGTTCAAACATAGGGGTGCGGATTTCCTGATAGCCAAAATCGCGGGCTGTTTCACGCATGGTTTTTTCAACGAATTCCCATAAATAGGAGCTTTTCCACAGGTCTTGACGATTAAAAGGAATAAGATCAAAAACTCCGGGAGGGATAGAGATTTTATTTTTCATAGAATGTTCCTAAGCATAGAAACAGCGCAGTATAGAGAGAATATAAAAAACAGTAAAGGAGAAGATGCTAGTTCGCAAGACGAGCTGGTGACATCATTAGTTAACGTTCGCCATTGTTGTGATATTGTGTGAGCTAAAGGAAAATATTAGCTTGCTTAACTATTATATAAATAACGGCAGTTGCTATTAAAATTTAACTACTTGTCAGGTAAGCCAAAAAAAAGGAAAGGTGGTTCATAAAGAGAATCTAGCATTTCTTGCATTTTTATAATTAAGCTTTCGAAATTAATTAAATTTTTTTTATTTAGTTCTAATATAATTTCATTTCGATTACCTTTTAAAACATCTTGGTTCATATAAGTAATGTCAATCATAAAATCTTCAACTTGCCTTGGGCTAAAATGCATTTGAGAACCATGGAAATGCAAGATTTGCACAATTTTTTTTGCTTTCAATATGCTTATAGTATTCTTGTAGGGAATGGGCAAAGAGGCTAAGCCTAAGGCATAAACGAGAGGAATTATAGATCTACCCGTCATTGGATCTTGATAGCTATCGGTATAGCGATCATACTGACAAAAGCAACTAATATTACTATTAGGATTAAATCCTTTCATTAAAAGATTTTTTATTTTATCTTCATCACCATCGCAAATGGCATACCGCATTTCAAGACGGCAATTTTGAATGTTCATTTTAGCTCCTTAAATAATTATGATTTAGCATAGTCTAATACTGTTTTAATTACAACTTAATATGTTATTTATCTGTTATTTGTCGCAAATATATTAGAAATAAATCATAATATTAAAGTTAATACCACAAAGCAGACTTATGTCTAACTAAGTTTAGAATAATAACGCATGAGAAAGGTACATACCTGAGTTTTGCCTTGAATACTAAATTGCTATTTGGAATCTAAATTTTCCATTTTTCGAAAAAAATTCATTATATCAATAGATTCCTGACTATTTTCCTTAGGTTCTTCCAAACGTGTGGAAATCGCGATAGAATTTGGGTCAGCAAAATTCTTCACCACATGCTGGTAAGGATCGCTTACTAAATTATTAAAGGCGATTAAAGCGGGATATTTCTTTTCCTGCGCTATTTCCCATAAATGCTTTCCCCCAAAAAGAGAAAAATAAAGTTCACGCGGTGTTAAGGAAATAGTTTTTTTCTTTAATTCATCCCTGCAAATTTTCTGCATCAATCTAACGCGTTTTGCCTGGGCTTCCCATGATTCATGATCCATCCTTGAATAGTAAGAGGCCTTTTTTTGGTAGGCTTTAAGTAAAGGTAGTAAACTTAAATGGGACATGATCATCAATGCTGAGCGGTCAAAGGCTTCCTCAGATTGCGGAAGACCTAAAATCCACATTCTGCACAGAATGAGAGACTGAATCGATTGCTCCGGTTGGGAAACTAACTTTTCACCAAGGAAGAGGTCTTGGGCTTCAGTAAGCCGATTATAAGGGAGCAGAATTTCTTCCAAATCAATTTCATAAATTGCCCTGACAAATTTATCTCCATTATTTTGTATTTGTAGAATATAATTGCACATATGGCCGGCACTAATGCCTTTAAAGAAACCGCTCAATGCTAAGCGATGCACATGATGCTTAGGAATGTTTTTGAGTAGGTCGGCCCCTTTGGGGTTATAAAGATCGACACCAGCTTTAGAGTTTGAAATATATTCCTGGATAATCCCATTGACGATGTGGTTTTCCTTATTAATAAAACGGACCGCAATTGTGGCGGGATTATGATTGAATCCAAATAGTTGGTCTTGTTCAAAACCAATTAGTTCATGTTCCCATACCGGAGCATTTAAGGCCATTTTAGGTAAGTGAGCTTTATAAGAAGAACAGTATTCAGGATTCGCTTGTTTTAATATGGCAAAAGGCTCTTTTGAAGCATCCAGGAGAAAATAAGAAGGACTATGTCCATGTGAAATTCTTTCAACAATTTCCGTTTTTTTATCTATTACCCGTCCGTAAAGCTGCTGCACCTTTTCATCCAGCTGCGAAGCACTTCCTCTGATATCATTTAAAGTGAATTGCACAGACCAGGATAGATATTCCCGTGCGGCCTGAAAGCTTGCCTTCGAGGTTATTAGCTCCTCCATCAAATCTAAAATTGGATTAATATATAGATGCGGAAAGGAAATATCCTTATCATAGGATTCAATAAGCAAATTCATTTCTTCATGCAAATTAAAAGGAAAAATCAAATTATTATTTTGCATCTTTCGATTTAAATTTTCTAAAGCCTTGATAGCCTTACAATCTGGTGAAAGTTGTATTAATGTAGGGCGGTCCAAATTTGCGCGTGGAAAGGCAAAAGTAAGTAGTTTGTTTTGTGAAATATTATCTAAATGAAAATTAGATGCTTCTAAACTTTTTTGATAAGGTACTGAACTAAATTCTATCATATTTTTTTATTTATTATGTTTACTGTTAAGCAATACACTTCTCTGCGTTTTGGTAAAGGTTTAATGTGATGATATCCAAAACTTCTTTTGGTAATTTACTTATTATTGATTTTTTATCTAAAAGTCCCTTATTAAATAAATAAACTCCATCAAAAATTTTATTTATAACGTCTAACATTGTTTTCATTCGACAAATTTTTTCTTGATGATTTCCAATATAAATATACCCATTTCTTTGGTCGATTTCGTTCATAAAATTTTCAGCTTCAGCATGATTAAATTCTCTTTGAGCGCCATAATTTAGCAAAATACAAACAATTTTTATAGTTTTTTTTAATTCTAAATTTTCTTTAGGTAATGAGGCCATGCCTAAAGCAAAAATTAGAGAGCTGAAGGCTCTTTTATCTTTAGATAATGAAATATCAATATTGGGATTGAAACCGTTTTTTAAAATGGTTCGTAGTTTCTTTTCATTGCCATTTTTAATACTAAACCTCATTTCAAATGAGGTGTATTCTATGTTATTTAATTGCATGTTAACCTTAAATTTATTATTAAAATCATAAAATTAACACTTAATTAATTAAAGATCAATATTTAAAATAGTTTGTTGTTGGGAAGTTATTTAAGTAATTGTTCATTAAATTACATAATAGGAACTGGAGGATGAAAGGATGCTATCACATTATTATATTATCCCTGAATCTACATTGCATTTAGTACTTAATATGAAGGGAGATTAAAAATCGGTCATTAAAGAAATTATATGAAGCCACATTCACTTTTTTGCAGGAAACAAAGCATCGAATTCTGCCATAAAGAAGTCTTTTTCTTCTTTTTTAATTAATCTTTCATGACTCAAAATGGCTTCTAATGTTTCTCTGTCATCTTTAGATATTCCGGAATGATTGGATAAGAGTAGCTTTTCTAATTGAGCTAAGACATGGTTTCTTAGAATGTTTTCATACTTGACGATTTCATGGCTATTATTGATATAGTCGAAATTCAGCCAAGAATTGGCAATCAAGATTGGATTTCCCAATTCAGCGAGAGTTTGGGCATTGCCAATACTAGACAACATATTCTCAAGATTTTGAATGCAATTTTCATCGAGTGCGACTGGTTGATCGGTTTCTTCAATGATTTGTTCCAATCTCAATTGTTTGACATAAGCGAGAAATTGGTTTGTCGGCATTTCTGCATATTGATGAAAAAGGACATCTAATATTTCCTTTATTTCCTGCTTATGTTTTGCATCTTTTTTTAAGTACTGATGGGAAAGTTTTTTAAACTCACCATGAAAATTAAGACTTGGTTTTTGGAATTCCTGATTTAAGAGGGTAGTTAATGCAGTGTAGATTGGCGCCAGTTCGCTCTCTCTTGCCATTGTAAGCGTCTGTAATTGAATATAAATGGGATGATTGAAATCAACCAACTGAGATTCTTCCCTTGATAAAGGCTGCCCTTCTTCCCTCCCTTCGGTATTACCTGCTTTCTTTTCCGGATCGGAATTGTACGCAACTTGCTCCCTTTCCCGGTTAATGTCCTCTTCATTTAATAAGTCAGCTATTTCAATTTTCCCTTTTTCATTAATTCCTAAATAGCCGATCACCATTTTATTTGAGGGGGCAAAAAGCAGCAACGCTTCTTGTGTTGAAAAAGCAGATTTTTTGCCTTGATGAGCATATAAAACAAAATGATTCAGTCTGGAAAAGCTCTCGACATCCTGTTTGAGTGCAATAACTTCCTGCCCATTTCCCTTTCCTGCGGATAAATTTAAGATTCGATTCCTTAAGCTTTCGCTCAAATGGTGATAGCGCGGAGCATTATAGATAAGGTTTTCAGCTCCCGGCCTTATCAAAGCCAAATTTTTAGGCGGGGAAAAGTCGGGCTGCTTGGATTCTGCCGCTAAAGAGGCCAGGGTGGTTAAGCGCCCTTCCTTTATGAGCATTGCGATCTCTTTGCCATTGGCACCATCTAAAGGATTGCTATTGGCAAGCAGGCGGTTCAAATGGCGAATGTCTTTTAAATTCCTTAATTCCATGGCTTGAGAATCCACGGCAATAATGGATTTCGGTACCAGCCAATGAAGCCAGCTTGGGGATGGCTGAGCGATTATTAGAAAATGGGACAGGTCACTATTAGTATAGATCCGAAAACTGTAAAGGCAGCAATTCAATTGACCCTGGACATCCAGTTGATTGGCATAAGAAGTAGCATCGGGCAAAATAGTCTGTAAATTCTGCTTTAAAAAATCGACGTCAGACCAATTTTCATTATGGGGTTTTAGCCGGTATAATTTTGCATGGGTCAATGCCATTGCGACATCAGCAACTCCTTGCGCAGCTTTTGTTTCATGGGCTTCGGCTTTGTCACTTGCCGTAAAATAAATAATGCTTCCAATCAAACCTGCTAATGCCAAGATCGATATAATGAACAAAGCTATCCATTTCCAGGCTTGTTTTAAATGGCCTTGTTCATTTCCCCCAAAATAAAATCCCTCTTTCTTAATTTGATTGTCATCGTCTAATTCACGCAAATAATCATCTTTAAGGCTTAGAGGCTTTTTTTCTTTAACAGGTTCTGCCACTTTTGAATTAGAACTCAAATATTTATTCAGATCAGAACTCTTCAATTCATCTTCACACAAAGCTTCGACTTCAGATTCGAAAGGCAGGGGAACGTCGAGGAAGGTCTTGTTCTCTTTAGTTTCGAATGAGGGAAATTTTTCTTCAAATTTTGCATTTGACTTCTCATCCTTTAAAAGAGGGCCTAAATTTTCAAATAAAATTTCATTGTCATGCACAAGAATGACATCACCTGAATTAAGCAGCTTTTTGCCAAATGGCTGCCCATTTAACGAGACAAATGGGTCGTTGGCCTGATTTATCAGGATTAAAAATCCATTCTGTTCGCCAATTTTCAAATGGACCGGTTTAATATTTTGCCCTTTTAATCCTAAATCTACTGCGGTTAGGTCTGAGCCTAATAAAATAGTCGTTTTGTTAAAAAGATGAATTTCCGGGTCGGATTGGGCATTAATTGTTAATCGGATCATTGCAAAACTCTAAGGTTTAAACCTTTTTTTAATTCTATATTAGTTCGGGAATTTTTCGCACATTTGAAATTCTTGGCTTCAGTAAGTAAATTCTCTAATCCAGCAATATAAATTGAAACACCATCTAAGAACCTGTTCAATGTCTAAGATCAGGAGGTCAATCTTATAACAATGAAGATTTATATACAAATTCCTCAAGTGTTTTTTTTGTAAATTTTTTGTAGATCTGCTTGATTTGGAATAGGATCGGCTATTATGATAGATAAATAGGAAAAAGGATCTTGAAAATTTTAATTGCAAAGACGATATTCAGGAATTTGAGCCGGATTTCAGAAAGCATTACTGTGCCAGCAAGAAAGCCTGCGGGCAAAGATATACACGGGCAGTTTTTGAGCAGGGCTTTTATACCCAAGTGAATTCCAATTTTTGAGTTCAATTGTGCATACAATTTTAAAAATAAAAATGTTGTTTATAAATTAAGGAGAAAATGTGAATACATTTCTGTCATTCCTTCTACCTGCTCCCCACATTCCTGAAATAAATGACAAAGAGCGTATCAATAAAGACTATAAATATTGGCGCATTCGCATTCTCTATTCAATGTTCATTGGCTATGCCTTTTATTATTTCACCCGTAAGAGCTTTACCTTTGCCATGCCTGGCTTGATCCAGGACCTGAATTTTGACAAAAGTCAGCTGGGAATTCTAGGCAGCATCTTATCTATAACCTACGGGATCAGCAAATTTGCAAGCGGCATTATTGGGGACAGGGTTAATCCTCGCTATATGATGGCTTTTGGTTTGATCATGACGGGAGTGTGCAATATTCTTTTCGGCCTCTCTTCTTCGATTTTCTTTTTCGCCCTATTTTGGGGATTGAACGGATGGTTTCAAGGATTTGGTTGGCCTCCTTGCGCCCGCTTTTTGACCCAATGGTATTCTCATTCTGAAAGAGGATCATGGTGGTCTACATGGAATGTGTCCCACAATGTGGGAGGTTTTTTAATTCCTTGGGTCGCAGGTGTTGCGCTCCAATATTTTGGATGGCGCTATGCGATGTATATACCGGGTGTTTTATGCATTTTAATCGGTTTTTTTCTGATCAACCGATTAAGAGACACCCCGCAATCCTTGGGCTTGCCATCGATTGAAAAATATCGCAATGATTATGTTGATAAGGTAGAGGCTGAGGGATCACAGGAAAAAAATTTAACCACTAGGGAAGTCCTGGTCGATTTTGTCCTGAAAAACCCCTATATTTGGCTGCTGGCCATTGCCTATTTTTTTGTTTACGCTGTTAGGACAGGTATCAATGATTGGACGGCTTTATTTCTTGTAGAGTCGAAAGGATATAGCAGCATTGGCGCTAACGGCTCGGTTTCCCTGTTTGAAGTTGGAGGTTTCTTTGGTAGTTTAGCAGCCGGCTGGTCATCCGATCGTCTGTTAGGGGCTAAAAGGGGACCGATCAACGTGATCTTTACGCTTGGCATGCTGTTGTTCATTGGACTTTTTTGGCTGATCCCTCCGGGTTACGCCCTTTTGGATTCCATACTAATGTTCTGCATTGGTTTTGCCATTTTTGGACCTCAAATGATGATCGGACTGGCGGCGGCTGAACTTTCCCATAAGAAAGCAGCAGCAACGTCAACGGGTTTTGTGGGTTTCTTTGCTTATATCGGCGCAGCGTTTGCTGGCTATCCTTTAGGAACTATTACAGAAAGCTTAGGATGGGAAGGATTCTTTTGGGCCCTTATGGTTTGCAGCATCGTCGCCTTGCTTCTCCTTTTACCTCTTTGGTCGGTTACGGCGACAAGCATGCGTAAGAAAAATAAGACCGTTTCAGTTGCTTCTTCACATTCAAATTCAGCCCATTCAGAGGCATTGGCACCAACAAATGTTACTCCGATCAAAGGATGTTAAACGGTATACCCAAGAGAACTTAAATTCACTGATATATACACAAGTGAACTTAAATTAACTTGGGTATATATTGCATTTAGCTTAAAATCTAAGGCGATCAGTCCTAAAATTTTAAAATAATTGTGTAATATTCTTGTGAATAATTTTATCCATTTGCGCACACATTCCCAGTATTCCATCCTTGATGCGACCCCTTCTATTTCAGACTTGGCTAAAAAGGGAGCTGAAGATGGAATGAAAGCTTTAGCCTTGACCGATCATGGCAATTTATTCGGTGTGGTCGAGTTTTATAAAGCCTGTAAAGAAGTGAAGATCAAACCTGTCATTGGATGTGAAATTTATGTCGCTCCCCATTCCCGCTTTAATAAAACAAGAATTCCGGGATTAAGGGCTGCCTATCATCTTACCTTGCTGGCTAAAGATCGGGAGGGCTACCAAAACCTGTGCAAACTTTCTTCAGCCGGTTATTTGGAAGGTTTTTACTATTATCCACGAGTCGATAACGACCTTTTGAAGGAACATTCAAAAGGGCTGATCTGCCTGTCCGGGAGTTTAAATACCCGTTTGGCGCATGAAATACTTCAAGGAAGTGCTGATAGTGTAGAGGCTGATCTTAATTGGCATAGGGAATTATTTGGCGATGATTACTATTTAGATTTGCAGCGGCATCAAATGACGGCAGATGCCGTTCAGTTGGACGGTCTTTATCAGGAATCGTGGCTGGTCCAACAATATCAGGATTTTATTCAGCGGCAGGCCCAGGTCAACGAAGCTTTGATCGCTTTAAGCAAAAAGCATGCAATACCATTAGTGGCCACAAATGACGTGCATTATATCGATAGGGAAGATTGGCGCCCGCATGAAATTCTGCTAAATATCCAATCGGGAGAGCCGTGTGAAATTTGGGAAAAGGATCCTTACGGAGTGCCTAAATTCCGCATCCCCAACCCTAAACGGCAGACCTATCCTTCGCATGAGTATGATTTTAAATCTTCCGCACAAATGGGGATCCTTTTCCAGGACATTCCTGAAGCCTTGAAAAATACTGGCCAGATTGCAGAAATGTGCCACGTGGAAATTGATTTTAAAACTAAGCATTACCCGGTTTATTTACCCCCTGGACTCGAAAATAGGGCCTGTACACAAGAAGAGCGGGCCCAGGCAGTGGAAGCCTTTTTATGGAAACTATGCGAAGAAGGCATACCGGTCCGCTATACTGCAGAAAGGTTGGCCACGATCCAGGAAATTTTTCCAGGCCAGGATCCTATGCAGATTGTGCGGGACCGTTTAAATTACGAAATGAGCATTATTGTTCCCAAAGGCATGACAGATTATTTATTAATCGTATGGGATTTCATTGACTGGGCCAAACGGAATAAAATTCCCATGGGGCCGGGAAGGGGGTCGGGAGCAGGCTCTATTGTTTTATATTTGATCGGGATCACCGATATCGAACCGCTCCGTTTTCACCTATTCTTTGAGCGCTTTATCAATCCGGAGCGTATTTCCTATCCTGATATAGACGTCGATATTTGCATGGACAAGCGGGGAGAGGTTATTGCTTATACCCTGCAAAAATATGGCAAGGAGAATGTTGCTCAAATTATCACTTTTGGAACGATGAAAGCCAAAATGGCTTTAAAGGACGTTGGAAGGGTATTAAGTGTTCCACTGCCCAAGGTCAATGCGATTGCCAAATTAGTGCCTGAAGATCTTAATATTACCTTAGAAAAAGCTTTAGAAAAAGACCAGGAGCTGAGGCAGCTTTATGAAACAGATGAAGAGGTGGGGCGCCTGATCGATCTTGCCAAAAAATTGGAAGGCTCGATAAGGAACACCGGAATCCATGCGGCCGGAATTATTATTAGCGGAGATCCGCTGACCGACCTCATTCCCATTTGCAATGCTAAAGATTCCGAAATGCCTGTCACCCAGTTCTCAATGAAGCCGGTTGAAGCGGTCGGCATGCTGAAAGTTGATTTTTTGGGGCTGAAAACATTGACCGCCATCCAAATCTGCGCAGATGCTGTTCAGGCAAGTACCGGGAGGGTAATCGATTGGATCAATCTTCCTTTGGACGATAAGCCTACCTTCGAACTGTTGAATCAGGGGAAAACACTGGGGATCTTTCAGTTGGAGTCTGGAGGTATGCAAGATCTGGCAAGACAGCTGCATTTGGACCGGTTTGAAGAAATCATTGCTGTGGGCGCCCTGTATCGTCCAGGTCCCATGGACATGATCCCTTCTTTTATCAATCGAAAGCATGGACGTGAACCGATTGATAATGATCATCCTTGGATGAAAGACATTTTGGACGAAACTTATGGGATCATGGTCTATCAGGAGCAGGTAATGCAAATTGCCAGCAAGCTTGCCAACTATTCTTTAGGTGAAGGGGATGTTTTACGCCGCGCGATGGGAAAAAAAGATATGGAGCAGATGGCCCAGCAGCGAGAAAAATTCCGCCTTGGCGCTTTGGAGAATCAGATCGATGAGCACACCTCCATGCTTATTTTTGACAAAATGGAGAAGTTTGCGGCCTATGGTTTTAACAAGTCTCATGCGGCTGCCTATGGTTATTTGTCTTATGTGACGGCCTATTTAAAGGCAAATTATCCAGGTGAATGGATGGCCGCCCTAATGACATGCGATCGGGACGACCTATCCAAGGTAGCCAAATTTATCCGCGAATCTCAAAGCCTCGGAATTCCCATTTTGCCGCCCGATGTCAATGAAGCCGGTGGGGCTTTTCAGGCCACCAAGCAGGGGGTCCGTTTTGCGATGACAGGGATCAAAGGGGTTGGCGCCGGCGTGGTGGATACAATTATTCAGGAAAGGAAAAAAAAGGGCCCCTTTAAGACATTTTATGAATTTTTTAAGCGCATTGACACTAAAAAAGTGGGCAAAAAAGTGATAGAAGGGCTTGTGGACGCGGGATGCTTTGATTTTACAGGCTGGTCGCGGGATGCCTTGCTTTTAAGCATTGATCCGATCCATGAATCGGTTTCCAAGGAACAAAAAGAACAGGCCATGGGGATCCTTTCCCTATTTTCGGTTTTAGGCGATGTGCTGGA
Source organism: Candidatus Protochlamydia sp. (assembly GCA_013695355.1). Classification (GTDB taxonomy): domain Bacteria; phylum Chlamydiota; class Chlamydiia; order Chlamydiales; family Parachlamydiaceae; genus Protochlamydia. The sequence continues at coordinate 1,828 of JACDAQ010000028.1, read as the reverse complement.
GACGCAATACGCCTCTCCACCTACGGTCAGGCATCCCACATCCAGCCAAGATATCCTGCGCAAAGAAAAAGCCTTGCTCGGATTCTTTTTGACCGGCCATCCAATGGATGATTATAAAGCTATTTTGCAGCGCCTCTCATGCGTCTCTTTAAGCCGGATCGAACAAATGGCATCAGGCGAGGTTTTCCGTTCAGCCTTTATTGTTGAGTCTGTGCAGGTCCGGGTTGCCGCCAAATCTCAAAAGAAATTTGCCATTTTGATGATCAGCGACGGACTCGAGAGGATGGAGCTTCCTGTTTGGCCTGACCTATATGAAGAAAAAAGTCATCTATTGCAAGAAAATCAGCTGCTCTATGCTGTTCTGCAGATGGAAAAAAAAGAAGAAAGCGCTTCCCTTTCATGCCGCTGGCTGGATGATTTAACGAAAGCGAATGAAGAAATGATCTGTGCTTGCGATAAGGCCTATGATAAAGCCAAGCATCAAGTTGCAAAATTCAGTCAGATGAAAAACAATGCCGCAAAAAATCCAGCCGAAAAAAAAACACCGCCTATTAAGGAAGCAATTGCGATGAAAACAATTTCAATTCGGCTGAATGCCAATAGCACTCGCTTAAGCCATATATTGAAGCTTAAAAAAATCATTCATGAACACCATGGTACCCAACCTGTCGAGGTACATTTTTATCATGAGGCTAAATTATTGGCCACCCTTCAAATTGATCAAAAGTGGGGAGTAACAGGGGACGAGTCTTTCATTCAAAGATTGAAGGAGCTTGGGTGTGTATTAGAGTAGAAACAATGGAGCTACTCCACTACTACTATTTTTTATTTAAGAAATTAAAAGAGTCCAATCTATAACATTAAAAAAAATGAAAAATATGACTGTTGTATCAAATTTTGACATACTTACTCAAGCAAATGAATATCAAATTTTAAAAAATCGATTTAACACGATAAATAAATTAAGCATAATAGGCTTTGTGGCTATTGCGATCTTTATTGCATATGTGTGTTTTTATAAGTATGCGCGGCATTGTTTTTTCCGTTTAACCCTAACTCCACCCCAATTTAGAATTAAATTAATCGAAGCTAAAGATGAAATATTAAGGCGAATGTTTACCGATGCCGAATATGCTCGGCACTCGGCCGCTAAAATTTTTGTTCAAGTCGGAACGGCGGACCATTTTTTGGTTAACAGAGCTTTCGTACTTAATGGCGTGCCGACCAGAGAGGCTATTGATCGAGGAGTGCAGTCAATTTTTAACCAGATTGGCGGGGAAGCAAGAACTTATCCCCATACGCTGCATTGCCGAATTGGCATGATACTTAAAGACAACATCACATTTTCTAAAGGGACTGCTACAAAAAGACTTTTTGAAAATTTACCTGTCAATTCGGTAGTAAGTCAGGGCATAAGAAATAGTCAGGAAAACCAGGAATTTTATTGCAATACATTTAGCTTTCCCTTTGAACCTTTTGCTTTGGACTGATTTGCACTATTTTATGGGACAAAGTTTTCAGGTTTCACCGTGTAAATTTGAAGTTGAACTAAGGAATTACACGATTTTTTATTGATTTGATGCTAATTTCGTGAAAATCTGAAGTTCGACTTCGGATTTTCACGAAAAGGGATTTAGTGTCATCGTATTTTATCAAGCGAATTAAAAGAACTTTCCCTTGGCTATCCCGTTGTGACCGTTCTAACCTGAGTTTGGAGTTTTTTCGCTCTTTGGGCTGCGTCAAAGCCTCGGGCTTGAAAAATAACTTTGAGGGTAATATTAATCAATATGACCCTCAAAGTTATTTATTCAATCGCGAGAGCTTTCAC
>JACDAQ010000027.1 GCA_013695355.1 Candidatus Protochlamydia sp. | reverse complement strand
GTGAAAGCTCTCGCGATTGAATAAATAACTTTGAGGGTCATATTGATTAATATTACCCTCAAAGTTATTTTTCAAGCCCGAGGCTTTGACGCAGCCCAAAGAGCGAAAAAACTCCAAACTCAGGTTATTAAGAACACAAGAATGATTTCCACAATTTGAGCATTCAATAAATACTGCCTGTTTTAACTGAGCGAAATCTTCATCAGTAAGATTAGCCCGCTTGTCGATCATTTTTTTTGTAAAAGTAAGAACGGCCTGTGTTTTAAGGTCATTCGATTCGCCATGAAGCGCTTGAGTAATTTCAATATTTTGAATTCCAATTCCTTTGGCTACTCTAGTAGGCACTGAAAGACAATACTGACATGCATTAGCTTGTACGACTAAGGCAATTTGTTCACGCAATTTAAAATCTAAACTTGTTTACCGCTAGAGAATTTCCCATGTTAGCAAAGATATTAATCACACGACCTTGCTTTTTTTCGAGCCCTTGATAAATTTCTTTTGCCCGTCTTGAGCTTCTCCAGGCTTGATGCTCTTTATACGTGGCATATTTGATGGTAAAATTAAAAAATTCCCGCAGCCATCATGGCTGCGGGATAAGGGCGCTATAGTTCTTTTCTTCTTTTTGTGCCTTGAGATTCGCTCTCAGCTTCTTCATTAATTCCCTGGGTGAAAAAGCCCCCTTCGGCAAGATCGGTTAGTTTTTCATCCGCCGAACTTTCTTCATCCAAAGTGGCCTGAAGAAGGTCTGCAATTTCATCAAAATCTACGCCCCCTTTAACGCTGGCCTCATTCAGATGTTTTGCAAGAGTTCTAGCAGAGCCGTAGCTTGAAATTTCATAATGCTCGATCTTTTGGCAGCAGATAATAATGCTGGCATCTTTAACGGATGGAGTAGTTGACTTAGCCATATCCTCTTCTGTTTCTTCGATTAAACCCTGCATTGCCGGGCATTTAACTCCGGTTGGATTTTCATTCAACATTTTAAAGATTTTCTTTAAGCGCTGAACCTGGCCTTTCGTTTCTTCAAGGTGATCAGAAAGTGCGACTTTAAGTTCAGTATGCGATGCAGCTTTAATAAGCTTGGGAAGACTCTCTACAATTTGATTTTCAGCATCAAAAAGATCCCTTATAAGATCTAAAAACATTTCGAAAAAAGAATTTTGTTTCATGTTTAACCCCCTTTTAAATAAAAGATTTGCTTATTTTGATCCTAAACAAAAAAAATGATTGAAGCAAGGAATATGCATTATCAATATAAAGAATTGCCATTCAAAGGATTAGAAAAAGAATGGGGCGGGGGGCGCTTTAATTGAGCAATATGCTTGGCCATCAATTCGATAGTCATGGGGTCTTTTACAGATTCTAACTCTGCACACTCATCTGGACACTTCCTATCAAGCTGGCCGCAATTTTTAATTTTGGCGAGAGAAGTGACTAAATTTTCTTTTTTCACTATTAACTCCTAAGGTGTTACAAACATGATACTTAAATTTACTTATAAACAATCTGAGGATTTATTAATAATGATTATTTAATCTGTATCATGAGCTTACGAAGACTCAAAAAGGCTTGATTCAACGCAGAGGAAAGTCTTTTAGCCCTTTTCTCTACGTGGTCAGGCGCACACCTAATAATAGCAGATTTTATTTCCAGAATTTGTACCATGCTTTTTTCTTTTTAACTTGCCCCAAAACACTTCTCACAGCTTCCTCGATGTTGCCTTTATCAATTTCGCTGCCGGTTAATGTTTCAAAGTTATCATTTTCAGCATTCACGACAACTATCGTCGGAGTAGCTGCAACTTTATAATGACGCCGAACTTCTTCAAAATAGTCAGACCCTTTTCTAATTTTTTCATAGGAAAGCGGGGTAAATCGTAACTGATTTTTATGCGCAAGTTCGGAGATATTTTCATCAGTTGGGTTTGTGGTCCCTTTTGATAATTCAAGCAAAGCATCACGCGCTCTCAAATAATGATTTTTTTCACCCATCAGAAAAGCTAAATGATAAGGAGTAAAATTGGCACTGTCCCGATGAAGGGGATAGTCTATAAAGTAAAATGCCGCTTTATTTTTCAAATCATTATATATTTCATTGATCCTTGGCTCAATTTTTTTGCATGAAGTACAGAACCAATCTGAAATAACATAAATTTTAATTCTGCTTTTTGGGTTACCTAAAACCAGATTGCTTTCAATTGATTCTTCAACAACGCGCTGATTTGCCTGCAGGGCAGGTACTAAAAAAAACATGAAAAAAACTATGAAGGCTCTATTGATTACTTTGATCATTTTGTTTCCTTAATGTCATAGTTTAATGAAGGTGTTTATTTACTAAATTAATGAGGTCATTCGGCAGAAATGGCTTGGTCAGAAAATCATCTAAACCCGCTTTCTGCGAAGCTTCTAAAATCTCATGCATGGCATGTGCAGTGAGTGCGATAATAGGGACATTTTGAAATTTTGGAATTTTCCTAAGTTGCCTGGTTAGCTCAAGGCCATCAATGTCCGGTAAAGAAAGGTCCATTAAAATAAGGTCAGGTAAATGTGTTTCACAGTATCGAAGAGCCTCTTTTCCATGGGAAGAAACGGCAGTATCAAAACCATAATACTTGAGTATTTTTTCTGCTATAATGCTGTTGTCTTCGTTATCTTCAACGATAAGCACATTTTTTTTCATAACGAGCCTTTTTTGAGATCATTTTATTTTTTTTGGGATTTTAATAATAAAAGCACTTCCTACTCCCTTTTCGCTTTCCACTCGTATGCTTCCTTTATGCAGCCCGATAATTTTTTTTGAGATAGCCAGGCCAAGACCTGTTCCCCCGTATTTTCGTGTAATTGTACTATCGGCTTGTGAAAATGGTTTAAAGATCTTCTTAATTTCGAGGGGAGTTAAGCCGATTCCCGTATCTGATATTTTAATTTCAATTTCTTTCAAGCGATCGATAAGTTCAACTAAAATCTTTCCTTTTTCAGTAAATTTGACTGCATTTCCCAGAAGATTAAGCAGAACCTGTTTTATTTTTTTTATATCAATGTCAATTAATAAATAAGGTTTATCAAAAGTAAGGTCAATCTTTAAATTTTTTTGTTCAGCTAAAGGTCGAATCTCATCAATACATGACCCAAGAAGCTTTACTATATTTTCAGAGCTGAGATGAAGATGCTGTTTTTTGGATTCAATTTTTGCCAGATCTAAAATATCATTTATTAAGCTTAATAAATGGAAAGCAGAAATTTCAATTTTTTTTAAGCTGCTTGCTTGTTGATCGCTTATAGGGCCGTCCATTTCCATTAATAAGCATTGATCAAATCCTATAATAGCATTAAGAGGAGTACGCAGCTCGTGCGATATGGTGGTAAGAAATTCATTTTTTGCTTCATTTGCAAGCTTGGCCTCTTTGATGGCGTTGATCAATTGTTTTTCATATTCCTTTCTTTCTGTTATATTTCTTATTATGACAGTATCTAAGTAAGCAGCACCGCTCTTCCATCTGGTATGCGAAAGTTCAACGGAAAATACCATATCCGATTTATTTTTCCCCAAAAGTTCAATAGGTTTATCGCTTCCTTTAGCTTTGAGTACTTCCTGATAGGAAAGAATGGCATCTAAAGATTTTCCTGTCATTTCCTCCTCTGAAAAGCCAAACATTTTTTCGGCCCCAAAATTCCAGGAAACAATTCTACCTTCAGTCGTAAAAGAGATGATCGCGTCAATTGCTTTTTGGGTTAAAAAACGGAGCTTTTCTTCACTGTCCTGGAGAGCTTTCTCAGCTTTCCTTTTCGCCGACTGTTCGATCATGATTGCGATAATGTCAGCAATTGTTTGGCCAAAATGACGGTCTTCTAAAAGCCATTCCCTTTTATTTCTTGTCTCTTCGCAGCATAGGACACCTAATAAATGACCTTCAAAAGTAATGGGAATAACAAGTTTAGAAATGATCTGAAAGGTTGTCATGTAGGGAAGCAATTCCTGATTTAAATCAGCGTTATTAGAGGGGAGGATTAAATGCGAGTAAAGACCTAGTGCTTTGAAATAGTGGGGAAATTCGGTCGAAACAAATTCAAGATCATTCGTAAATGAATTACTTGAAAAAACATACATGCCTGCGCAAGACAGGATCGGGATGCTATTTCTTTCTTCGTAAAACCAGATACTTGTGCGATCGACTTCCAATACACTCGCTGTCCGTAAAAGCACTTCATTGATTGCATTTTTTAGCTCTGAAGTTGTGAATTTTGTCAGATAGACTAAAGCCTCATGGCGTCTTTGCAAATAATGCTGTTTATGGATGTAATCTTCTTCGATTTTTTGCCTTTCATGAATTTCTTGTTGTAAAAGGCGGTTGATAGTGTCCAATTCTTCCGTACGGCTTTGAAATTCTTGCTTAATTTGTTTGCATTTCCTATTGACCGCCAAAAGACAGATACCGATCAGAGCGCAAAGAAAGGCCCCAATAATCAAAATTTCCCAATTGAGAAAAGAACTTTGGCTGTCAAATAAAGTTTGGCCTAAAAAAATTTTACCAAAAATAAAAATCATAAAAAATGTTTCAATTTTAATGTTAAAAAAACAAATGCCGGCATAATATGAATTTAATCTATAAGGGTAAAATTTTATGCTCTCTTTTTTTGATAAAAATTGGAAGAAAATTCAAAGCTGGCCATGGGTATTATTGAGAAAAAATTCATTTACAAATCTTCTTCTATGTATCGATGATGATAAAGATTTTTGCCTCTATTTGCAGGGAATTGCCAAGAAATTAAAAATTAAACTTGAAATGGCCTATTCTCTATCAGAAGGGCGTCAAAAAATGGAAGAGAATGAAAAGTATCAGGGTTTCATCATCGATGGGCATCTACCGGATGGGTCGGGGTTTGAGCTGGTTGAATGGATCAGGGAGGAAAGGGGATTAAAGCAGCCGATTATCTTTTTATCAAGGATCTATCAGGACGCTGGAAGTTTTCGCACCTTAAAAGAAAAATTAAACGTTGAATTTGTGGTGGATAAGCCCATTGACCCCTTAGAAGTGGCCATTTTATTGAAACAAGTATGTCAATTAAGAATTGAGACAGATGAAATTCAGGAAAAAACGGAAGAAGAGTTCGATGAGATATTGATACGCTATGAAAAATCAATTCCTGAAAAAATTGAACGTTTGGAAGAAGAAATCTTGAACCTTCAAAGAAATCCAACTTTGGAAAATTTAAAAATTTTTAAAACTGAAATTCATAAGATAGCTGGCAGCGCTGGCTCATACGGGCATATGAAAGTAAGCGAACTATGCAAGAAAATGGAAAAAAAAATAGAGGATCAATCCGAGGCTTCTAATGATGGAATAGGGAAAGAGTGGCTGGAAAGCTTGGATGAGTTTTTTACGCAAATTAAGTTGAATTTTCAAATCAAAAATTAAAAAAAAGTAATTTTTGATACTCTCGTTAATCAATTGGCACCTTATTTAATTCACTTTGACTTTTATTATTTTCAATGCTACAAGTATTGGTTTATTTAAGTAATTGATATTCTCAATTATGCTTGGAGTATAAAAAAATCAATTTAAGGTGAAAAAATATGCCAATAGAAAATAACTTAGTGACTGTTAGAGTCACAGCTTTGGAAAATCTTAGTTTTACTGCTTATATCACACAACAAATCGATAACCTTAATCAATCAAGTTACGCCATTCTAGGGCCTATTACTTCCAGAGTAGGGGGCTTCGCGATCACCCCTATATTTGCTCTGATCGATACAGCGGCCCACAGCGGCCTTGCTTTACTGAAAAGCGGAACAGGGGTTGTTATTTCCCCTTATAATACCGTAGCTTTAGCCTTTTTTCCCGAATATAGTGCTCCTATTGACTTAGAGCTTTCTTCTGCGCTTGTTCATTTAATGCGTGCAGTGGAAAGCCTTTTCACAGGAGCAATTTTGCCATTTATTGTGCTCCTTGATCCCTCCAAGGCCAATCAATTACTTCAGACCCGCTTTAAAAATATGGGCCCCTCAATACTTAATGGTAATAGTAATGAAAATACAATCACACGTTTAGAACAGGAAAAAATTCAGCTTCAGAGTGAACATGATGAAAAACTAAACCAGCTGACAGAGGCAAGAGGTAGGATCAGCGAACTGGAAACAAATAGAGTTGGCCTGTCCAGTCCAGAAGTGCAAAGACTAATTCAGTCTAAGAAAGAAGAATCGGATCGAAATATTCAAGCGTTAAAGGATACCTTTAAGGCGAAAGAAAAAGAATTAGAACAAAGAATAAACGCAGCAGAAGCTGGATATACCGCAAATAAGAGTAAATTGATAGCTTCTGAAAATGAATTGAATAATCTAAATAATCAAATCAATAATCTGAAGCAATCAGATGTAGTTAACCGTCAAGCCCACGAAGATCGTTGCGATAATTTACGAAATGAGATTCAAAAACTTCAAAATGAAGCTAAAGAATTAAAAGAAAAATTGCTTGCAGGCAAACCGGAGGAGCTTAAGCTTGTGCAGGATGCCCAAAAGCAGATCGATCAACTCAATATTGATAAAGCTGAACTGGAAAGAAAAAACGCTCTAATCGAACAGAATGAAAGAGATTTAAATTCTTCAATAGCAAATCAAAAAACTCAACAGGATATTTTGACCAATGATTTAAAATTACTGGAAAATGAAAAAAAATCGGTCGAAGCGAAATTAGAAGAGCTTTTAAAAGAGCGTTCTGAAGACAAACAAATTTGGGCCAAAGAAAAGGAAGAACTTGAAAAGATTCAAAGAGATTTAGCAAATGAAAAACAGAATGAGGAAATTAAAAATTTAGATCTCATCAACCAAATCAATGTACTAAATTCACAAAAAATATCTTATGAAAGTGAGAAGGTTGGGCAAGGATTAAATTCAATATCAACCTCGAACCAAACTTTCATTGATCATGAAAAAGCTAATTTGAAAGATGAAAATAATCAATTGCAACAGAACAACTTACATTTATTGAGTGAAAAAGAAAAACTGGAAAATGAAATTAAACGTTTGAATAATATTTCTCAAGACGTCTTACCTATTAAGGATAACGAGATAGATGATCAAGTCTTAATTCAGAGAGGGGGTTCTATAAACGATTCCAGAGGTGGTCTTAGAGGTGGCCTTAGAGGTGGGCGAGGTGCTCCAGTAAAAGTGCTTAAACCAACAAACAATTCAAGCACTTCTACAACCACAACGACTACTACTATTACTACGAATAATAATACAATAAGCAACAATAACAGCCCTAAGCAGCCTCAAATGGATATGCAAACTGAATTAAAACTAAAACTAGAAAAAAAGAATAATTCACAACAAAACCATAGCACTTCTGCCCCTGAAATCAAGCCACAAATTCAGGAAATGCCACTACGTCAAAACAATAATTCTAACGATAACCACAATGTAATTAATTCAAACAACCAATCTCCAAATAAAACAAATAACCAATCGAGTAACGAATTTATAGATTCATTCGATGAGGATATCAATTCCGTTCAGTCTAATGGTTTTATAAATCCAGAAGAAATCAAAAAAATGAAAGAAAAACTAAAGCAAAAAGCTGTAGAAGTTTTATCTTTACCTAAGGACCAATTAACTATCAAAGACGCTAAGGATTTTGATACATGGGAAAAGCATCCACTGAGTGGATTCATTCCAGCTCAAAAAGCACTTGAGAGAGTAAAAAAAATCATTTGTGAATTAGGGACGATGAAAGATGGTTGGAATTTTGAAGATTGTGAGTGGACAGATTCTTCTTTAAATATGGGACTTGAAAATCAAGTAAAACATAATGATATTGACGAGGTAATTCAATATTATGAATTTTACAAAGGAAAATTATGCGATCTTTTAGGAATTGATGGAGAAACAAGAGAAAAAAACAGAATAATAAATGATGCGCATCTTGAAAAAAGGATTGCTGAGGAAAAGCAAAAATTCCAAGAAAATAAAAAGGATCTTTTAGAAGATATCCAAATTAAAAATAATTTTTATCTTTTTGATTTAAAATTGCCAAAATATTCTTTTAAATATTCAGAAATTATTACTAACTTAAAACTTAATGACAGATATAAAATGGTCGATGATTTTATTAACGAGAAACAAATGATTGAAGATCAGATAAATTCATTGGAAAAACAATCAGAAAATCCCTATGACAAAGAAGTTTACGATCGTGTAAAATCTGTAGTAAAAGCACTGAACAGCAGCCTTTAAAAAAATTGATTCTATTCTCGCCATCATTAATTATGATGGCGAGATTTTTGGCCAATGACTTAACTATTACACGCCCTATTTATCATTTCATTCATAGTTCCCTGCATCTTATTGTCAGCCTGCCTTTAAGTTTAATAGCATTCATATTGAGACATGTAATTCTATATTGCTACGTTAATTTATTGAAGTGCCATGCTTTTGTTATAAAGCAATAAATTTGAGATTCATTGAGAGACAAAACGCGGAGGCCGGAAAAGCGGAGGCGTAGAGATTAAGGCATAAGTAACTTTTTACAATAATATCTTTAAAATGATTCCTCCTACGTCTCCGCATCTCCTTTCTTGGCGTCTTTCTTGAGTATCATTTATCTGACTTTTGTCTTTTTGAGACCCTTTTTATGGTGAATATGGTAAAAAATAATTACAAAGGCTTATTCATAACTTCTACCGCTAAAGCGATTTCAATCCCTAATTTTAATAGAAATTCACTGTTAGAGTGATTAACAAAGTTAAGAATGTGTTATTTTAAGGGAGGGAGGAGCGTGTTTAGAAAAACACGCTCTGGAAATTAATTTTTAGCAGGTTCCTGAATGGTAATGCTAATAATTTTCTGATCTTCAACAGGACGGTCTGCGCCACCTGTTTTTGTTTTTTCTATTTTCTGTACGACATCATAACCTTTTGTGACTTCCCCAAAAATTGTGTGTTTTTTATTTAACCATGGCGTCGCTGCAGTAGTAATAAAAAACTGGCTACCATTTGTTTTTGGGCCGGCATTGGCCATTGCCAAAACACCTGGACGATCAAATTTTACATTGTCGGTGACTTCATCTTCAAATGGGGCATTCCAAATGGACTGACCACCTCGGCCTGTTCCCGTTGGATCTCCCCCTTGGACCATAAAGCCTGGAATGACTCGATGAAAGATGACACCATTATAGTAGCCATCTTTTGCGTGCTTAATAAAGTTTTCTGTCGCCTTGGGGGCGATATCGTTTTTTAAGGAAACTTCGATCGTTCCTTGATTTGTTTCAATAATTGCAATTGGATGTTTTGGCAAAGTTGCCTCCGTGGCTTGTAGGGGGGTTGAATAATGAAGCAGACAAGCTGCAAAAGTTAAAAAACTATACATAATCACATTCATCAAATCCTCCAGGGGTTTATAAAATAAAAAAAAGTACTGTCTCATTTTTTGACTTTCATCTCAAGTTAAAAATATTGAATTTATCTAGTTTAATTATGAATGTTTACAGAATCTTTACTCTATTTTTATTTTTCATATGAAATATTTATATATGATTATTCAAAATAATAAATTGAGGTCTTTAATGAATGTTAATAATAATTTTCTGAAAACCAATAATGGTTTGAATGAACCTGTACAAAATAATAATAATAACAATAGTAGAACCAAAATTACCATTAAACCATTTGTGAAAAAAATAGACGAACCTACTGATTCTGAGAGTTTAAAGCGAAAAAAAGTAGAGGATCTGAATCCAGAAGTACAAAATAAAAAAATTAAAATCGTAAATAATAGCAATATTTTTCAAAAAAAAATCGAAAATTTAGAACAAATATTGAATTTGATAAAGAGCACAGCTAATCAAATAGAAAAAGAAAAAACTATCACCGACGAAGAACTTCCTATTCAAGCTTATGAAAAAATAGCAATTGAAATTTTTTCTTTTAAAAAGGAACTCAACCTAGATGCTTTTTTTTCCAAAAATCTTTTAAATGAAGAAAAACTTAAATGCATCGGTTTATTATTGCAAATTGTTCATCCTTACCCAATTTCTAAAGAAATAGTAGAAAAAGAAGAAGAAATATTTGAATGGCTTAAAAAGGAATGCACTGAAATTTTGAATAATACTATTGATATTAGTTTAAAAAAAAATTTAAGTATTTATCTCAATACCATTAATCAATTTCATATCCCTTTATTATCTTACAACCATGCATCATGGATGAGTGATGTCGTCTCTGAGAAGATCAAAGCTCTAACCGATGAAAATGAAAATTGTGATGAAAAGCAAATTAAACTAAATTTTAAAACTTTTTTTTAACTTTATAATGATGAGATTGAACGTTTTTCATTAGCTAGAAATAAAAATTTAAAAAATAATGACACAGTTAATTATTGTAATTCTGCAATAGCTTTAAGTTATGAACGGTTGGCAGATACTTACTTTGATTATCATAACCAATTTAATGATATAGAGATACTTGAAAAAGCCATTGATTGTTATGAAAAAGCCAAAAAATACTGTCCAGATAATTGCTCATTATTGGATTTGAGTTTGTTAAATGTCCAGTACGAACTTGCAATTTGCCTAAAAGAAACAAACGAAACAAAAAAATCCCTAAGTCATTTGAAAAATATCGAATTATATTTAGATAAAAACTTTAATACTAATTCAATTAACTCAAAAAACTATGAATTGGTTTTTTATAAATTAGCTCTTTTAGAAGAGAAATATAAGACTTCTCAAAGTATTTCCGTTAGGGAAGAAGCTATTCAAACAATACGCAGTTTCGCACGTAGTTCTTTTATCAAAACTGATAAATCAGCTAAAAAACTTGATGTCATTGGTTGGCTCAAAAGCTTTGCTCTTGTATTCAATATTCCCATTAGCACTCTTTTTCCAGAACTAAACGGGATTTATTCAATGGCCTCTGAAGAAGAGACAAATTACGTTCAAAAAAGATGCGATCAAATTAAAAAAGGTCTTACAGAGCTGCAAACCAATTGTCAGATGACCTATGGCATAAACTTGAGAGAACATCAAAAAGAAGCTTATCATTCAATTTTAGATGATATTTCTATCCATGGTTTAAATGGAGGATATCTAACCCTTCCTACTGGGGCAGGTAAAACAATTGTCATGCTATTAAAAACATTTGCAGTGCGTATGCCGACCTTAATTGTTGTTCCTACCACTCTTTTGATGGACCAAACGATCGAAAAAATAAAAGAGATTTCTCCTGGGACCCAAGTTTCCCGGTTTGATGGCAATGCTAAAGATCGCTTTGCTGGGCAGATCATGGTGACAACTTATCAAAGTTTGGAACAAGATTTTAATAACCATCGAAGGCTTTCATTAAAAGAATTTGGTCTTGTATGGGCAGATGAAGCACACAGTGCATTAACGGAATCAAGGTCAAAAATAATTCAGGAAATGAAAAAAAGTTCTCTGGTCCTCGGGTTGACCGCGACAGATCAATATAATACCAAAAGAGCAAAAGGCGCTTTTTCTAAGGTGAGCGATATATTTGGAAATCAACTCTTCAAAACTGATTTAATCACTCTGATTAATAATCAATCATTGAGTGGAGTGAAAATTGTCCGAGTTAAAGTTCCTGCTGCCCAACATCGCTTTAAGGTTAAGCCTAAGCAAAAAGCCGAAAATGATTATAGCAAAGAAGAATTGGAGCTTATTTTAAATCAAAAGAAAAATATTGATATCGTGCAGGATATTTATTTGAATGAGCATGATCCTGATACGGGAGAGCCTCTTTTTGGTAAGCCGGCATTAGTTTTTTGCAGCAGCATTATGCACGCAGAAACTGTCACTGCTAGCCTGAATGAGAACATATCCAATATAAAGGGAGAAGGCACATGGGCGGCTTGTATCCATTCCAAGATGAGCAAAAAAACCATTAGGGAAATTATTCAAAAACATAAAGATGGTTTAATTCATATTTTAGCAGGCGATAAAAAATTCATAGAAGGTTATGACAATCCGATGGATACAGTTGCCTTCAATTTGCGCCCGACCCGTTCTTTAGTAATGGCAACTCAGCGAGGCGGTCGTTTGCTGCGTTATCATCAGGATAAAGAGCATGCCATTATTATTGAAGTGGAATATCCCGAATTTGGTGACCAAATATTTTTTGACGAAATGCTTGATGGAAATCGGCGCATAGGCGTCAGCGAACCGGAAGAAGAAAATTGTGTAGAGCCAAGAAAAACGGCTAATTATCAGGTTGAATGGCCTTCAATGAGACCTCAAATAAACATGGAAGAACCTCACTTTGAAGAGTTCCAATCCCATCAAGACTCAAATAATTTTGAAAGCAACCAAACTTTCAATAATTATGGAACTATAAATTTTAATCAAAAAATTAATGTGAACACTCAAACAAGCAATATAAAAAATAACACTATTGTTATTAACAATTACATGTTTCCATCACCTGGGGATTCGTATTCGACTTACAATCCCTTCCAGGATTATATTTTTAATAATAATCATTATAACTATTGCCCACAAACTTATAATAATTATGGTATGCAAACGGCTCAATATAATAATTATGGCCCGCAAACACATAATAATGACATGCAAAAGACCCAATGTATGGAACCATGTGAATCAACAATTTTTAATTCTGCTGATGATTCTGAAGGGGAGTATGATAATTGGTTTGATAAGATTACTTAGTTATATACGCAATTTTTGAATTCCCTTGGTATAAAGGCAATTCTGCAATCTAAGTTTGCAGAATTGCCACTAGTATTTTTAAAGGGGGTTGTTTAGAAAGAAATGCGCCATGTTATTAGTTGGAGCCAATATGTAACCCCATGCTACAGAAGAAACACTCATTGCAGCTGCGACACTAATAGAAAATTCACCTAAGGTCAACGTTGTGATCACAAAGGATGTAGTAAAGCCGATCATTCTGGAAAGAAAGAGATTAGTTGCATTTATTTCCATTCCAAACTTATTTAAGGTTTTGAGTGCTAAACAACTTATAGTCATATCTAAAGCATTAAATACAACTCCTTGCTTTTCATTCATTACCTCATTTTTCATTGCGCCTGCAATGGCTGCAGAACGACCCATAAGTGCTGAAACAGTAGGCCAAATTGAAAAATCGACGTTCATTTTTTCTCCTTTTTAATTGTTTTTTGTAAGATATTAGACAATATGGATTATTGCAATAAAAATCAAAATGAATAGGTTAATTAATAATATCTTTACAATTTCTTAATTGAAAGCATCCATGCTTTATTTTTTGTCAAAAAGCTTTTAAAATTATTGTTATTTTAAAGAAGATTTTTAAGAAATTTGAAAATGGCTTCTAATACGATCTCAGGCTTCTCTTCATGTGGAAGATGGCCGCAGTAATTAACAAGCAGGCATTCTGAGTTAGGAAAGTCGGCATTAAATTGATGAAAATGGTCTATTGGTATTAATTGATCATCATCTCCCCAGATGATCAGTGCCGGGTTTTCAATAGAGGGATATTCTTTGCTTAATCGGACCAGCCTTTCCTTATCAAATTGCTTCAATGTCAATAATGAAGCGGTAGATCCTCCTGAAAATCGATAAGGCAGGGCATAAGCCGCGACTTGTTCTTCCGTCACAGATTTAGAATCAAATAAAACTCCCTTCAAACCTTGCCTCACTCCAATCGTACCTAAAAAAGGTGTCCAGAGTGGACCCAAATGACGTGTGAAGGAGAGATAAAAGGGTAAGTCAAGCGGATAGCCCAATGGACTGATCAAAACCAAAGATTTTACTTTTTCAGGATGATCAAGGACAAAATTTAAAGCCAAGCCCCCTCCCATTGAATTTCCGATGATGTGTACAGAAGAAATATTTTTGGCAGTTAGGAAATCCTCTATCTGCTTTAGGAAAAATTCCGGGTTGTAAGAAGCATGCTGCGGCTTATCGCTTAGACCATAACCTGCTAGATCGAGGGCCCACACATGATAACCCGCTTTAGATAAGGGATAAATAAGGTGGCGCCAAGTGTAAGTGTGCAAACGGAAGCCATGAATCAATAAAATATGGTTCGGACCCTCACCTTTTTCGACATAATGGAGATTTATGGGTCCGTAAGAGGAGGGCCACTCCCAAAATTTTTTTCCTTCTTTATAATATTCCTCCTCTGCTTGATCCAGTAGAAAGGAAGATAAAATTATATTAAGGCAAACAAATCCAATTATGAAAAAAAATGAAAAAAATAAAAATTTATAAAAAAAATTTTTCATGTTTACTTATTGTGGTGGTATTTTTTTTATTTATCATATTTACGAATTATTGAAAACGACTGTACTTATTTTAAAAATTGAAGGACTCTCACAATCAACGATAATAAAATCTAACTTTCACAGGATCAATTGGATAAACGGCATATTAAATTGTAATTTTTTCGATTGTTGTTGTTAAAAAACTACATGTGTAGTAGATTGTAGCTATTGTTTGATATTGTGTTATGAAATTGACGCTTTATCATTAATTTTTTAAATTTAATCTCGTCATTATTATTAAATAAATTTTTTTTAAAACATCTATTAGGAGTAGCAATGAGCGCAACAACCAACACAGGAATAAATTTTCCAGGGCAATCTTTTGAATTATCATCATCCAGTCCCTTTCGAGCCCTAACTTATTCTAAATGCGAGCATGCCTGGAGTTACCTGGGAAAAGTATCTCTTTTAACTCGCAATATGTTAAACACGGCTGCAAGAAATCATTATGTTATGGCTTCAACAGGAAAAGGTTTTCCCGATACTTTGAAAGAAGCCGCAATTAAAATGAAATTGCTTTCGATTTTTGGAGTGCCTTTCAGTTTAGTCGATTTAAGTTCAATCATCGCAAAATCTTTAAACAGCCTATCATTAAAGGACTGGGAGGGAACTGCGTTCGGGGCCCTCTCACTGACAATAACTACTGCAGAAATAGTTGATTCCTTAACAACTTTTATCAATGCAAGTCTAACTGTTTCTTCTTTGAAGCCGATCGAGGCTTTTTCTACTCTTGGGCTTCCGCTTGGATTTACCATGTCTAGCCTGGGGACGATCTCCAGAACTATACAAATTGGGAAATCTTTGAACCTCTTTCGAAATATAAATTTGAAAGTCAATCAAGAAGTAAATTTTGATAGGGCCGAACTACAATCATTCTTGGAAAGAATTTTAATGATAGATAAGGAGTTAAAAACGCTGTTACGCATTCCTCAGGATGAATTGACGGGAATTGACCAAAACACCATAAAAAACCTAAAAGAAAAAAATAAAGCCTCGCTACTTCGGGCAGTTTCACAAGATGCAGTCAAAGAACTTGAAGCGCTTTTAGTATTGCTAGAAGCAAACCCTCAAAGTCCAATTTCTTTAGACCAGCAGGTTCGGATCACAAGAACTTTTAAGGAAATCCAGTTTTATCTTTCAAAAAAAATGCAAGTGGATGCCCTTGCTATCTTAGCCAATTTAATTACTTTAAGTGCCCTAAATCTATTTAGATTAGGCTCGTCCACCGCATCTCCCTTTGCCTTACTTAGTCTGGCATTCAGTGTGAGATTGGCCGCTTTATATTATAATGAGCAAAAAACACGCATACCAAATATAAACTAACACTTAACGTGTGTACTTTGTGTAAGAGCACCAAGTACACACACATAATTTTTACTCCCAATTCAACTCACCTTCTTTTCAATTGAATATAATATCTTCAAAAAAATGATTCATTTATTTTTAAATTTAATTTAGTATATAATAATTTTATGCCTAATAATGGCAATTTTGACTAAGCTAAGTTTCTCGGAGGTTTTTATGTTATTGTTTCGATTTTTATTAAACTTTTTTCTCTTTGGCCTCTTATTTTTTCTGATTTATACTTTTTTGCCTGATACCTTCTCAACCTTAGCAGAATGGGCTGGTAAAGCTTATGATTTTTTAAGAGAGATTTATTTGCAGATTGCAGGTAAAATTTCTTCATCCAATAACCATGTGCCCGCAAAGGAAATGCTGGGGATGGGGCGCTTTTGGCTTTAAATGAGGTTTGAAGTTGCTAAAATCAGTCGAATTAGAAGAAAAATTAAAGGAGTTTTTTGGATATAATTCCTTTCGGGATTATCAGAAAGAGATTATCCAGGGAGTTTTAAGTCAGAAAGATGTGGTAGCTATTCTTCCGACAGGAGCGGGGAAGTCTTTGTGCTATCAACTTCCAGCTTTATTGATGGAAGGGACGGCCATTGTGGTTTCGCCCCTGATTTCTCTAATGCAAGACCAAGTCGTTTCGTTATATAAAAATGGAATTTCTGCAGCCTTTATCAACAGCAGCCTGCATCCGCAGGAGTTGAGACAGGTAATGGAATACTTACATACTTATAAGCTCATCTACGTTGCTCCGGAGCGTTTAACCGAAGTAAATTTTTTAAACAGGTTAAAAGAAGTACCACTCTCTTTTTTTGTAATTGATGAGGCGCACTGCATTTCGCAATGGGGGCATTCGTTCCGTCAGGAATACCGTAATCTTGCTATTTTAAAAAAAACATTTCCTGACAAAGCTGTTATTGCACTGACTGCAACGGCAACTAGAGAAGTTGAAAAAGACCTCATTTCTCAATTAAATATGCGAAATCCTTTGATTATCAAAGGGAGCTTCGACCGGCCAAATTTAACCTTGTCCATCCATCCGAAAGTTCGATCGGAAAAGCAATTGATGCTTTTTTTGGAAGAGCGCCCAGGTCAATCAGGCATTATTTATTCCTCTACGCGAAAGGGAGTTGAGTCCACTTATGCTTCCCTTCAGGCAGCAGGTTTCAAGGTAGGGCGCTATCATGCCGGATTGTCTGACCAGGAAAGGTCCGCATCGCAACATGCATTTATTTATGATCAGGTGAATGTGATGGTTGCGACGGTAGCTTTCGGAATGGGTGTGCATAAGCCTGATGTCAGGTTTATTGTCCACCTTGATATGCCCCGTACCATTGAGCAATATTATCAGGAAATCGGACGGGCAGGAAGAGACGGCCTTCCAGCCGACTGCCTGATGCTTTATGGCATCCAAGACCTTATTCTTTATAAGTCATTTGCAGAGGATCTTCAGGATCCTGTCATTCAAAAGGAAATGAAACGAAAAACAGACCAGCTTTATCGTTTGTGCACTTCTTTGGATTGCAGAAGAAAAGAAATATTAAGCTATTTTGGAGAAAGTTCCTTTCAGCAGTTGTGCGGGGCTTGTGATAACTGCATGGAAGAAGATAATCAAATTGACGGGACTATTATGTCTCAAAAAATACTCTCTTGCGTTTTTCGCCTTAAGCAGCAGGTCGGACTCCGCATGGTGATTGATGTCCTAAGGGGCTCAAACAGCCAGGCGCTTACCCAAAGAAATTTCCATACTTTATCAACTTTTGGAATTTTAGCCGACCTCTCACTGGAAGAACTGCGCTATTACATCGAATCTCTAGTCCATTTGGACTTTCTAGAAAGGACGGAAGGAGAATATCCTATTTTAAAATGGACGGAGAGATCAGGCTCAGTCATCAAGGAACAAACTAAGGTTTTTTTTAAAAAGAAGATTTTTATTGATAAAAAAACAAAGCCTTCTCAAAAAGCCCGCGAACAGCAAATTTTTTATTATCACGAACCACTCTATCAGGCCTTAAAAGAGCTTCGGACCAAGCTGGCGACAGCTGAAAAAGTACCTCCTTTTGTGGTGTTTAGCGATCGTTCAATACAGGAAATGGCGACTGTCTTTCCTTTGAGCGAACAAGATTTTATAAAAGTCAATGGTCTCGGTCCTATTAAATGGATTAAGTACGGTCCCCAATGCCTAGCAACGGTATCACAATTTGCATCGGAGAAACCTGCGATTCGGTCTGCGGCGGCTTCTCTTCGGACCGAAGCTACGCACCTTAAGCGGTCTCAATCAAGAGAATTGACTGTCTCCCTTTTTCAATTAGGCGAGAGTATCGAAATCATTATGAAAAAAAGGGAGTTGGCCCGCAGTACCGTTTATTCACATCTTATAGAAGCCATCCAGCAAGGGGTGGATATCAATATAGCAGAGCTCGTAACGTTAGAGGCGCAACAGTCGATTAGGCGAGTCATAGCCAAAGTAGGTGTAGAAAAATTAGCACCTATTAAAGAACTTGTTCCCGAGGGAATCACCTATGATGAAATACGCTTAGTGGCAGCCTTTCATCAAAGAAAACCTGCATAGATTAAATTAATACTATTTTTTAATTATTCATTATTTTATCAATATTTACCTAATATTTTATTTAATTGTATAATAATTAATTGAGTTACCTAATTAATTAGTTCGAAAATCGCTATTTGGAGGTTTTTGTGCGTTTTAAAAAATGAATCTGTCTATTTGGGACCACGTGATTTCTATAATATTGAAGAAAATCGACCCGCAACCTTAAGAGCGAATAGTGGGGGCCAAGAGGTCATGCTAAGGCTGCACTAATGGAATTTTTTTCTTTGTTGCTATTTATGGCAAAGTCCACCTTAATGCGAGTAAAAGAAAAAAATTTCATTTTCATACTCTACAAAAAATAGCTTAAGATGCAACAATAACATTTATAAAGATTCAGAGAAGTTAAAAGGGCTTAAATGCAAAATATTAATAACGATTCTTTTCCTCACACACCCTTGCCTTTAAGCAGCTCGGGATGGGAGCAAGGTTTGGTTCTTCAGGATGAATGGGCTAATACTTTGACACATGGTATAGGGTTATTTTTAAGTTTCATTGGCTTAATTTTTCTGATTATAGCTCCGCTTTCAAGCGGAGATCATTGGAAATTGGCTTCTGTCTGTATTTATGGAAGCACCCTTGTATTCCTTTATTTTGCTTCAACGCTTTATCATTGCTTGAAGCAACCAACCCTAAAGCAGCTCTTTCAAAAGATAGATCATTGTGCAATTTATTTTTTAATAGCCGGATCTTATACACCCTTTACAATGATCGCATTAAAAGGCTTTTGGGGATGGCTACTGCTAAGCATAGTATGGAGCTTGGCTTTTTTAGGGATTCTTTTTAAGACTTTCTATATCCATCGTTTTAAGCATATTTCGACGTTTATTTATTTGGCAATGGGTTGGCTGGTCCTCATTGCCATAGAGCCTCTGATTAACTCGCTCACAACAGAAGCGTTATACTGGCTTTTTGCAGGGGGCCTTTTTTATACAGGCGGCGTTATCTTTTATGTATTGGACTATAAACGTTTTTATCATGCCATATGGCATTTATTCGTCATGGGTGGTAGCGCTTGCCATTATATTGCCATTTTACTCTACTTGTAGGAACCTGATCAAAGATATTGAACAGGTTCTAAAGTCTCACATCAGAAGGAGTAGCTCCTCTATATCCTTTTCAATGGCGCTCATTGTCATTTCCCAAAAGCCTGGCTCTTCAAGATTAACATTCAGATGTTTCCGAGCCAGTCCTTCGGTTGCCATCCTACCCGTATCAGCTAACAGTGCATCATAAGAATGGAAGGCATTAGGGCCCTTTTGCTTGAGATGGGTGTAAACCCCTAAACTAAACAAATAGCCAAAGGTATAAGGAAAATTGTAAAAGGGAACCTCAGTGAAATAAAAATGCTGTTTGCTTATCCAAAAATAAGGATGCCACTCTCCCAATGCTTCGCAAAAAGCTATTTTTTGCGCCTTTTCCATTAAGTGATTGAGGGTGGAAGGGAGGACAAAGCCTTTTATTCTTTCTTCGTAAAAGTTCTTTTCAAAAAGAAAACGGGCATGAATATTCATACAGAACATCACGGAGCGTTGGATTTTATAGTCTAGTAAAATTTGTTTGGCCTGATCATTTGGAGCATTTTGAATTAAAGAATCAATGATGATGGCTTCGGCCAGCGTGGAGGCTGTTTCGGCCACATTCATTTTATAATCCTGCGCCAACCCGGGTAATGGATCGACAACAAAATTGTGATAGGCATGCCCTAATTCATGCGCTAACGTAAAAAGATTTGTCATTGAACCGCTATAAGTCATAAAAATACGACTTTGCCGGCTCAAAGGAAAATGAGCGCAATATCCTCCCGGCCTTTTCCCTTCCCTGTCTTCAGCTTCAATCCATTTTTCTTGGAAGGCTTTTTCGGCAAAAGCGCCCATATGCGGACTGAAAGCTCTGAATTCCCTGATGATGAGGTTGGCAGCCTCCTGATAAGGTAGAAAAGGGTGCTGGGCGTGACTCAATGGGGAATCAATATCAAACCAGGAAAGTTTGGGAAGATTGAGCAGCTCTGCCTTTTTTAGAAGATAACTTTTGAGCAGCTCTTTACGCCCCTCTACTACGTTCCACATTGTATCAAGAGTTTTTTCCTGCATCCTGTTACATTGAAGGGGTTCTTTCATAAAAGAGTTCCACTTCCTGGCCTTATATAACTGAAGTCTGAAACCTGATAGATTATTCAGGATTAGTCCGAATGTATTTTCATGCTCCTTCCAGGTAGTATCACATTGTTTGAACATCGCTTGCCGCACTTTACGGTCGGGGTGTGATAAAAAATTTTCCGCCTGCCCTACTGATACTTTTTTAACATCGGGACCTGCATTTATTGGGATAGAAAGCCTACCCATCAATTCGCTATAAAGTTCATTCCAGGCTTGATATCCATTGATGGTGAGACTATTCACAATTTTTTCTTGCTCCAAAGGCAGCTGTTCATGAGACCAACTCCGCTTTTCCTTTAAAATGTAAGCGATGGGCTCAAGCAGGGGATTTTCTACCAATACTTTAAACTCATCTTCGCTTAAAAGGGCCAGCTGTGCATTCAAATGGGAGAAATTCGTTTCTAGGGTTGAGCGGACCGAGGCCGCCTGTGCCTGGAGCTGCATGGCAGTTTGATCATTGACATCCTGGGAGAGATAAGCAAGGATAAGATTTTCAAATTCCAGGCAGCGGGCGCTAAGGTTTTGGATCTCTGTAAAAGAAGGAAGGGAAGGTTGCACGGCGAGGGCGTCACAGTCTAGCTGAAGGATTTTTAAAGCTTCCTTAAGGTCAGGAAAATGGCTTCCCTGCAAAGAGTTTAAATCCCATTTCATTGAATAATTTTTTGACATACATTCCCTCAAAAATTGAATATATAACTAATTTTTTGTTGTATTATTTGTTGGAACTTTAATGGGAGCGCAAATATTTTCTTCTAAAGCCAATGAATTATTCTGGATGATTTTATAAATCATTAAACTCACAACAGCGGAAAAAAAGCACCAAACGGAAACAAAAGCAGACGAATAAAAATAATGGGCAGTTACATAGCTCATCGCGATCAATAAACCGAAAATCCATATGTTTTTCAAGCTTGAGATAAAACAGGGGAGGAGGATAATAAGAGGGTAGATCAATGTTTGCGAAGGGAGCCGTCCGCTATATTGCAAACTATGGCCAATAATTTGAATAGAAATTTCCTGCCTGAGGGCAAAAAATAAATTAATAGCCGATAATGTAATTCCACATGCAAGAATTAAATAAATCAGATTTCTTCGCCACAATGTCTTTTCTGGAATTAGAACTGAAAGAGGGACCCAAACAGGCCAAATTAAAAAAGCAAAAGTTAAATAGATGATCTTTGCATAATTATATAACTGGTCTCGCGTCCAATTGTGATTTAACTGAAGCCAAAGCAGGCCTTCGGCAAACTGTTGGATGGCAAAAAGAACAGGGATGGCAGCTAAGAAAAATAGGAGGCGAGAAGGATTTCTTTTGAGTGTGAGCACTCCAGTCAGACCGATAATTGTAGAGGCTGCAAAACTCGCTTCAGCAGAAAAACACATTTTAATGTCCTTAGAAACTGATCATAGATTTTAACAGGTTCTGAATGAGGTTATAGAACAGGACAGTTAAGAAATATACCCAAAGTAATTCAAAAATTGGAATTTGGGTTCACTTGGGTATAAAATAAATTAATACTTTTTCCACCCTCCGTCCATTCATTTTGACAACCTTGAACCTAAATTTTTTCCAAACAAAAGTATCTCCGACATTAGGAATACTTCCGATTTGCCTCATACAAAACCCTGCAAGAGTACGGTAATTTCCTTTTTCCTCTTCTGGTAATGCATCGATATCAAAATGTTCTTTTAATTCATCCACTGGCAACATTCCGTCGACAAGCCAAGAACCATCTTTGCGCTGTACGATCTGAGTTTCGGGCAAAATAGATGTCGAGGGAACATCACCTACAATTGATTCTAAAACATCATGAAGAGTGATCAAACCCTGGACTCCTCCATATTCGTCTGTGACCAGGGCAATGTGATCTGGTGTTTTTTTGAACAGATCAAGGAGCTGCACGACCCGCATATTTTCAGGGACAAACAAGGGAGGTTTGACAAGCGTTTTTAAATCAAACGTTCCTTTGTCCAGGACTTCATTGAGGATTTCTTTTGTTGTCACTAATCCAATGACCTCGTCTAGCTCGCCATCGCATGCAGGGAATCGATTATGGGGGGATTGATCTACCTGCTTCCGCAATTGTTCCGTGGTTTTATTGAGGTCCAGCCATTCAATATCCATGCGGGGGATCATTAAAATTCCAACCCGCCGGTTTCCCAGCCTAAAAATACTTTCAACCATATCATGTTCGGCTTCACGTATAACCCCAGCCTGGGAACCTTCTTCCAAGATAAGTTTAATTTCCTCTCCGGTAATTTTTTCCTGTGCTCTGCCATGTGATAAAAAACGGGCGATATATTCAAATGAAAGCACAAAAGGATAGGTTAGCCAGATCAGGAAACGAATAGAATAGGCGCTGAAAGGGGCAAGCTTTTTCCAGTGGAGGGCGCCTAATGTTTTAGGAACCATTTCGGTTACATATAGCATAGTGAGGGTTAGGGCTATGGAGGCTACCCCTAAGGCTTGATTTCCAAATAATTCGACAACTTTTGCGCCTACACCCGCAGCTCCTATGGTATGGGCTGTGGTGTTTAAAGTTAATATGGCCGCTAGAGGGCGGTCGATGCGCTTCTTAAGATCTTCTAAAATATAGCCGACTTTCGGATTTTTTTTCTTCAATAAACCGATGTAGCCATTTGTACAGCAAAGTAGAACGGCTTCGAAGATCGAACAAATAAAAGAAACAAAGTGGGACAAAAGAAAATAAAAAATCAGGGTGATCATAAATTATCGAAAAAATTCGCTCGTTATTTTTAGGGTATATTTACCACAATGTATTTTATTAGTATATACCCAATTGAATTTAAAAAATTTGAATTCAATTGAGTATATACCTATAATTTTATGCCCCTTAATTAGTTATAAGGGCGTGGAAAAAGATGTTTTAATTTTTTACATGGATGCTTTGGCTTTTTTAAATAATAAAACTCTGCTTTAAAAGCGTGGCAGAATAGTTATGAATCAAATTTTTGAATTCACTTGTGGTAAATCCCATTTATGACCCGGCGTTTTTTTGCTAGGAATTATTAGAAAAAACTTATATATACCCAAGTGAACTTAAAAATTCCATTTGGACCAGCATGAAAAAACCCGGTTGACGGAACTAAAACGACCCCATTTTAAAATATTAGGTGGTTTTAGATACGCCAACTCCATTGATTTGACGCAGCTAAAATCCAATTTTTGAATTCACTTGGGTATATCCATTCCCGAATAAAGAATTGACATTTTAGCTTATAACAACGCTTAAAAAAGAGAAAAATCTTATGGATGAACACCACCTTTACACTAACCGTTTGATCCATGAAAAATCTCCTTATCTTTTGCAGCACGCACATAATCCGGTCGATTGGTATCCTTGGGGAGATGAAGCTTTTGCCGCGGCAAAAGCCTCAGATAAGCCTATTTTTCTGTCGATTGGTTATGCCACCTGCCATTGGTGCCATGTGATGGAAAGGGAATCCTTCGAAGATATCGAGGTCGCCCAGCTGATGAACGACCACTTCATCAATATCAAAGTAGATCGTGAAGAGCTTCCTGATGTTGACAGCCTCTATATGGAATTTGCTCAAAGCATGATGGCCGGCTCGGCCGGCTGGCCTCTTAATGTGATTTTGACGCCTGAGCTCCAGCCTTTTTTTTCTGCGACCTATTTACCGCCTTACAGCAATCATGGCTTAATGGGGCTGACAGATCTGATCACGCGCATATCCGAGCTATGGGCAGGCGAGGAAAGGGAAAAGATTTTGACCCAGGCAGAAAAAATTGTCGAGGTTTTTAATGAAAGCATTCATGTGGAAGGAACTGAAATTCCTTCGGAAGAACAAGTAGATGTGACAGCGGATTTATTATATAAGATGGCTGATCCGGTCTATGGCGGAATTAAAGGAGCGCCGAAATTTCCTATCGGGTATCAATACAGTTTCATGCTTCGTTATTATGCGAGCATGAAGGATAGCCGCTCTTTATTTTTAGCCGAAAGGACCCTGGACATGATGCACCGTGGAGGCATATATGATCATTTGGGAGGAGGATTTTCACGTTATAGCGTGGATGAAAAATGGAAGGTCCCTCATTTTGAAAAGATGCTGTACGATAATGCTATTCTCGCTCAAGCTTACATAGAGGCCTGGCAGGTTACCAAAAAACCTCTTTACCGCCAGGTTGCTGAAGAGATTTTTCAGTACATATTGCGGGATATGACCCATGCCGAAGGCGGCTTTTATTCTGCAGAAGATGCTGATTCAGAGGGGCATGAAGGATTGTTCTATACATGGACTTACAACGAAGTCATGGGAGTTCTAGGGCAGGAAGGGGAATTGTTCTGTCAATATTATTCCATTACACCAGAGGGAAATTTTGAAAGGCGGAACATTCTGCACGCCCCTCTTACTTTAGAAGAATTTTCAGGCCGTCATCAAAAAGATAGCAATGCCTTAAAAATTCTTTTGGCCAAACAAAGAAATAAACTATTTGAAGAAAGAAAAAAAAGAATTCATCCTTTAAAGGATGACAAAATCCTATGTTCCTGGAATGGTTTAATGATTTATGCATTGGCCGAGGCAGCTTATGCTTTTGACCATCCCCCTTATTTGAATGCGGCCACAAAAGCCGCACGCTTTATCAAAAATAATTTATGGAAGAATCAAAAATTGATGCGTCGCTGGAGAGATGGCGAGGCAATGTTTTCGGGGAGCCTTGATGAATATGCCTTTATGATAAAAGGTGTACTTTCGTTATTCGAGGCCAATGCTGGTACAGAATGGCTCCAATGGGCCATTGAAATGACCGACATATTAAAAAATCAATATAAAGCTGAAAATGGGGCTTTTTTCCAGACAGATGGGACTGACAAAAATTTGATAATAAGAAAATGCCAGTTTTCAGATGGGGCTGAGCCGTCAGGAAATGCTGTACATTGTGAAAATTTATTACGGTTGTACCAGCTGACCTATGAAGAAGATTATTTGCTTCAGGCAGAAGATATTCTTAAAGGAGCTGCCGAATACCTTGAAAATTATTCTCCCGGCTATTGCTACCATATTATGAATCTACACCGTTATTATGAAGAGAAGACTCCGACTTTGGTCATAGCCCTCAATTCAAGTAGGGAATTGGAGAAAGAATTAAAACAATTGGTTTATCAAAACTTTATTCCCTATAAAGCAGTCATTTGGCAGTCTCAGGATGTTGAATTAGAGGAATTACTTCCCTTTAGTAAAGAGCAAGTAGCGGAGGACGACCAAACGACCCTTTATATTTGTTATGAGGGAGTTTGCCAGGCTCCGCTCACTGACTTGAAAGGAATGAAAGAAGCAATTGAAAAATTATAAATTAGTAATAGTTTACGAACCTATCCCACTATTCTGAAAGATTTTTAAATCTGGGTGGGTATGAGCCCCTGATCAATAAGATTGAATAGCATCCTCTATAGAAAGAAGCCTATTCTAAAAACATTGAAATTTGTATAATGAGAATTAAACTTATCTTATGGCGGATGAATGACATTAATTCAAAGAGAATTAGCGGAGATCCAAAACACTCAATCTTTTGAGCGTTTGGACCCATTTAAAGATTCCACTGTTTGGGTCAAAATGAATGAAGAGGAGCGATTATTGTTTGCTAAGCTGCTTGTCATGCAAGGGGCCCAGCAATTAGCACAGGGGAGCAATCTGGTTTTGGAAAGCTTTAAAATAGCTACCCAGGTTGCTGGACAATCGTCCTTCATTTATTACAGCCAGGGACTTATTTTCTCTAATTATACCGATAACCTTAGATGCCTGGCTTTAGCGCATCTTTCATTTACTGAAGCGATCGCCAGAAATCCTACTTTTTTCAATGCCTGGTACAAGGATGGCTGTGCCTTACTTGAAATGGGGATTTTTGAATCTGAAAGCAATTATTTAATGGAATCAGGTACTAAATTTGCAGAGGCGGAAAAAATTATGGACCAGGCTCCTGCCGCTTTCAATAAAGGGGAATTCTTTTGGAAATGGGGGCTTTCCCTTGCTACACTTGGCAAATTAGCTGGTGAGCCGCATGAATATTTTTGCGCCATCGAAAAATATCGTACCGCAGCAGCTTTAGGATGCCTATGTGACAAATTTTTCAATGATTATGGGCAAGCCTTGTCCGATTTAGCTACTTTGATCGAGCGGCCTGATCTGCTGACCGAGGCTTTGGCGTGCTTCAATCAAGCCATCGAATACGCGCCTGAAAATTTTGACGGATGGTATAATCAAAGTTACTGTTTGCTTTGCTTAGGCGAAAATACCCTTGATCCTGTTTTTTTAGATCAGGCCGAGCAAAGCTTTGCCAAAGCTGTGGAATTAGACAACAACCATAGTATGCTTTGGTTAAGGTGGGGCCAATTGGACGCTTTGACCGGCAAAGCCAAGAGGCAGCAAGGTAAAATTGAAACCAGTTTGGAAAAATTTGCTAAAGCTAACCAGCTGGAGCCAAACCATCCAAAAATTTTATCCTGCTGGGCTGAAACGGAACTATTTCTTGGATCTCAGGAAGACCGGTTGGATTTAATTCATTCTGCGCGTGCAAAAATGATCAAATGTTTGGAGATCAATCCTGAAAATTCTGACGATTGGTACTTATTTGGTTCCTGCCTTAACGAGCTAGGTAGATACTTCAATGAAGCCAGCTATTATGAAGAGGCCATTGAAAAATTCCAATATGGCCTTTCACTTAGTCGTAAAAATCCCTTGCTATGGTATGGCCTGGCGCTTTCTTATTTTGCTTTGGGAGAATTGAAAGACGAGTTGGAATATTTTGAAAAAACAGTCCAGCACTGCTCTCGCGTCATTGAAAATGGGGGAGGAGTTTTTGCCCAATTTTGGAATGATTGGGGCGTAGCACTCATGAAGGTCGGAGAAATGACCTGCCAGCCACGCTACCTAGAAGAGGCCATAGAAAAGTTCGAAAGGGCTTTGAAACAGCCTTTATTAGAGCTGGATGTAGAAGAAGACCTAGACCTTGAATGGGTCTATAATTATGGATGTGCTTTTGACCTTTTAGGTGATCTGACTGAAGACCCCCAACATTTTGAAAAGGCTATACAAATTCTAACGCAGGTACTGACTATTGATGCCGATTTCTCCCAGGCACGCTACAATCTGGCGTTGTCCTATTCCAACCTCGGAGAAGCAACGTATGATGTTGATAGTTATCAAAAGGCGCTTGAACACTTCCAGGTCTTGCTGGAGCAAGACCCTGAAGATGAGAATATCCATTTGGACTGCGGAGTCTCGCTTATTAATTTGGCCATTTTAGTTCATGACGCCCACCATCCGGAACGCTCCTATCTTCTTTATCGGGAAGCTGAAAGTCATTTAATGCAGGCTGTGGCGTTAGGAAACACGCAAGCCTACTATCAATTGGTAGGACTTTATTCTTTAACAGGACATTTTCAGCAGGCTATGCATTACATTGAGCGGGCGCTGGCCTTTGGCGCTTTACCAACCCTAGAAGACCTACTTCATGATGACTGGCTTGAGGCCCTAAGGCAAACGGTCCCTTTCCGCCAATTTTTGAATCACCTTTCGAGCAGGCAGTCCAACGAAGAAAAATAATTTGAATATTTAAATTATTTTAATAATATCAATCAAATTTTTTTACTCTATTAGTAAATTTGTCGAGAAAATTTGTAATAAGATAATTCCTTAATAAATTCTAAACATAATTATATTATTATCACTAAAAAACAAGAGGTGCTAATGTTTAATTTTAATGAATTTTCAAATGTCCTAAGTGGTCTAAAATGCGTGTCGGAAGGAGTATATGATTATTTTTTCCAAAAAGAAGCGACCACGCCTGTTTTAAATCTTCCAGTCGATATTTTAAATATAATTAATAAAGACTTAGACTTACATTCATTTATCAATTTTTCTTGTTCTAGTAAAAAAATGCTAGAATTTACAAATAATAACAATGAATACTCCCCATTAAATAAAAAGATTCAATATTTTGCGAAGAAAATAATTATTGAATTTAAGCCTACAATTTATAAACCCGTGCTAATTTGTGATCGTTATTTGGGTAAAGGGGATTTAGATAGTAAGTGGGAGCAAGTATTCGTTAAACTAGATAAAGATTTAACTGTTATAGATTATGAAATAAAACTGATATGTAAAGACGACAAAATTATAAATTTTGCAAAAGGTGAAAATTTTTATGTGCGGGAAGCCGAAGTCTGCAATTATTCTGCTATTGAGGGAGAAGTATACGAAGCTAATGATAAAGCTAATACCTTTGCTGAAAATTTACTTAATAAACTTATTAACTAAAATTTAGAAGAAGTTAAAAAAAACTTAACATAACAATTAATTATACATAATAAGTGTATAGGTTTATTCTTGACACTTATCTAAGATTAATACCATTATTATATCAATGGGTCTAATAGATCGCATTTTTTAAGTAGATTAATCAAATACAATTTTGCAAGTAAACGGGTATGCATGATTGCTTTTTTAATTTTATTTCTATCAAAAAATAATTCATTTGAATTACATTCACTCGTTTCTTTAACCTTTTTTTGTTCTATTATTTTTGAGGGATCGAATATTTTAAGGTAATCAATATTGAGCATACTGATTTTTTCTTCAAAATCTTTTATTGAAATTTCAGCATCATCATGGATATAAACTATACCTTTATGACCCATATTTTTAATTAGGTTTTTAAGCATATCTACATTTGGAAATAGGAGAGGGTAGCATTGCTCGATGATTTGTTGAGTATTTAATATTACCCATTCTTTTGCTTTTGCGTAAAATTCCAATTTCATTGCAGGGCTGAGACGGTGAACACCATTTATTTCATTTTCTAATAGCTGATAGATCCTTTCTTTTACTGTATAATGGAACGATGAATGAGTCTGCTCGAATATAGTATTGGTGTGTGGATGTTTTCCGGCTGCATAGGCAGAGGCTTCATCTCTGAAGCTTAAACTTTTAAATAAAATTCGAGTATCCCCCTCTCTTGTCCTTTTTTTTGTGAAAAGATAAATTGTTTCAATATCTATGTGATATTTTTGGTCGTTTGGCACACCCTTGCTTTGGCCGGATCCACGATAATTAAAAAGTGTGACATTCATACCCTGGAAAAGATAATTGAATGCTTCATTCATACACTTCTCATAAATTGTTTCCTTTCCCGGGGATAAAATAACTGTTCCTCCTTTTGATGCAACGTCAATTGGCTTCAGAATGGGCGAGGTCATAATTTTATTAATGTCAATTTCAAAAGCGTTTTCTCCTGGAATTTGCTGAGCCGGATTTATTTCCTTTTCTATTTCAGAGTTAACTATAGGCATAATAATAATCTTCAATTCTTCTTTACGAGGAGCATATTTTACGAGCCTCCAGTCTGAAAGATCATCAGTTAAGTTCAAATTTTCTATCATTTTCAAAAGCTGTGTAGTTTCTTTCTTTTCTTTCCATTCAGAGAAATCAAAGGCAATACCTTTTATTTTTATACCATTTAAATCTGTGAAAGTTATTAACTCTCCTCCAGCATCCTTTAACTTCTGCCGAAATTTTGAAGTATCAATATAATATCCATCCAAAATTGCTCCATCTGGTGTCCTAAGAGAAAGAGGTTCTGCTCCTAATGCTATTAAATTATTCCTAGTTGCTTCCCCATTTTTAATGGTTGATTGGAATGTAATAAGGGTGGATAGTTCTTCAATACGAATAATCTCTTCTCTGTTCTCTCTCTTATTTTGTAAAAGTTGTTCTAACTTCTTTTCAATTTTTTCTAAACTTTTACCCTCCCGTATATATTCTTGATAGAAGTGATTAATTTCTTCTATGCCGTACTTGCGTAGGAGTGAGAGATATTTGATGTTTTGAGCATACGCTGGAAAAAAATTATGTTCTATCGAGGCGATTAAATTTCGCATGAAGTTTTCTTTAAATTTGTTAAATGCTTTGACGAGCTGGTTGACTTGAGAATATTGAGTAGCCTCGGTATCCAAATCGACTGCTGTTGCTCTTCGACTTGCCATTTCGAAATTTTTTAAGATTATTTTTAATACACTTAAAACCATTTGATCGAAAATTTCTGTTGTAAGCTGTCCCTTCTTAGAGCTAAAATTATGTCTCATTTTACGTTTATCGATTAATCCTTGTTGCTTTGAAAGGCCATCTGATCTTTTTGAAAAAATTTGAGTGTTCCTTTCAACGGCTTTTTGAGCTTTATTTTGGATGTGATGGGGAGCAGAAGAATCTTCATGTGTCATATTTTACCTCATATAGTCAAATTACCTTAACGTAATATTAAATGAAAAGATTTGAATAGGTTCTCAAAAAAATTAATTATCCAAATATTAATTTTGTTTATTGATATTTTGACTAAAGCAAGGCTGTGGAAAGTTAGATTTTAAAATTTAACAATTTTAAAAATTCCTATTTACAAAGTATAGCTCTATAGAATATAAAAACGAGATTAGAGAGTTCATAAGCAGGGGATGAATGACAGTAAATTTTCTTAGAAAAAGTATAAATAACAACTTTTAAATTTAATCCTTAAATTTTAATTCGATTTTGATTGTTAAAAATATAATTACATTAATTAAAGTTTTCCTTTAGCAAAATACTAAAAATCGCTGATTGAGAATTTAGAATTACTTCGAAAGCATTGGCAGCTAAAAATCATTGAGGATTTGTTCCCTAGATAATCAATCTAAAAATATCTTATACAGTTATATTAGTGAGTCGGAAAGAACGCTCGTTTCAAGGAATTTGAACATATGGTTTCTTGCATGGTAGCGGATCGCTTGTATATCTTTTTCCATTTGAATTCTATCAAGACCTTGTTCAGAGTAAAATGTATCTAATTCTGAATTTCTTTTAGCTTCAAGCTCTCTAAGAGCTGTGCTTAGACTCTTTAATTCATCTTTCAATTTTTCAATTTTTTCTTTTGAACTGTATTGGCCTCTCTGAATTTCGGAATCCCATTCAGCTTCTTTTTGATATTTTAACGACCTTAATTCTTTAATTTTTTCATTATGGCTAACACCTATGTTCTCACTTGCTTTAAGGATATCTTTATAAACCAGTTCCCCTTTAGCTTTTAAATCCATCCATTTGTTGCCATGCTCGCCTGGTGAAGAAAATACTTTGATGTTGCCTCCTCCTTTATTAGCAGCTTTTATATTTTCCTCTACATTTTTTAGTGGGATCGTCGCATCATCATGAATATAAAAGAGGGCTTTATTGCCCGTATTTTTTGTTAAATTTTTCGCTACTTCAAAGTTAGGGGCTATTAATCTGGCGCATTGACCAATGATGGGCACTATTTTTTCTTTCACCCATGCGTTTGCATTCGAGTAAAATTCAGATTTCATTTCAGGATCAAGATTTTTATGGAGACCATCTAACCCTACCTTTATACGCTTAATGGCGTTCTCTTCAACAAGGTCCCGGAATGATGAATAGGTTTGATCTAATATGATATTGGTTTGTGGATGTTTACCTGCCGCATAAGCCGAGGCCCCTCCTCCAAAGCAAAGACCTTTGAATAAAATTTTACTATCTTCCTGTTCAGTCCGTTTTTTGGCGAATTGAAAAACCGTTTCGATATCTTTATGATATTTTTCGTCGCTTGGCACCCCTTTGCTTTGGCCCGAACCGCGATAATTGAACATTACAACGTTCATGCCTTGGAATAGAAACGTAATGGCTTCATCCTTATACATTTCATACACTCCAACGTTGCCTTGGGATAAAATAACTGTTCCCCCTTTAGATTTTGTATCGATTGGCTCCATATTTGGGGGGTTCGTAAATTTTTTTTCGTTGATTTCAAAGGTCTCTTTTCGAGGAACTTTTTTAATCCAGCCCTGATCGTTCTCATTTCCCGGTAGAGATACAGTAGGAACTAGAATTATTTTGCTAGGTTCATTTTTATTCTTAGGATTATATTTCACTGGCGTCCAACCTGAAAGTTGCTCATTTGTATAACTTAGCACGTTAAGATCTTTCAGAATATTTAATAGAGGTTCTGCCCCTTTCTTTTCTTTCCATTCATTAAAATCAAAGGCAATTCCCTTTAGTGGACGAGTCTCCCCATGGCCTGAAAAAGTAATGAGTTCACCTCCGGCATCCTGTAGTTTTTGACGAAATTTTGAAGCATCTAAAAAAAATCCATCTAATTTTGCGCCATCAGAAGTTTTTAATGCAAGCGGCTCTCCTCCTAAAGCGACTAAATTCTTCCTCGTTTCTGCTCCTTTTTCATTCAGTAATTCGAACTTCACAAGGCTGGCTAACTCCTCAATTCGCGCTATTTCTGCTCGATTCTCTTCTGGATTAATTTTAAGTTCTTGTAACTTTTTTTGGATCATCTCATCAGAAGTATAAGATTGTTTAAATTGATTTTTATCTTCAGGAGTATACTTTTTTTGAAGAGCTTCATTTTTGACATTGTTTGCATACATAGGGAAGAAATTATGTCCTAAAGATTTTACTAAATCCCGCGTAAAGAATTCTGTAAATTTGTTAAATGCACTTTCTATTTTATTCTTCATGGAAAATTTACTAACCCCGGTTTCTGAGTTGACAACTATTTCTTCTTTGCCTCTGGTTTCCGGATTGACAACTACTTCTTCTTTACTTACACCTTTAAAAACATTTTTTACGGCACTAGAAATCATTTGAAAATACGTTTCTGCTTTGGGTTGTTTCTTTTCTGCATGAAAGCTGTGGTTCATTTTATCACTATTGGTGGATCCTTGGAGACTTGAAAGCTTATCAGAGTGATCTGGAAGAATGCCAACGTTCTTTGCTACGGAAGAAGAAGCAAGCGCCAAATGACTATCGTGCTTAGCCTCAACATCAATTTGATTAATGGGGATACGAGCTCCCTGAGAGGAAATTGGTTCAATACTTGACATATTTCACCTCTTTATTAAACAATATAAAAAATTGTATATACATTATTATAATAAATAACAGTTTAAAAAAACTATAATAATAATTTAATAAAGAAAAATGAAACTATAATAAATAAAAAATCCCGTGTTATAGAATTAACACGGGATCATGCGAGGGGGGGTTACTGAGTTTTCGTGCCTGGACGTTTTCTTTCCATTTCAGTTAAGTGGCGTTTGCGCATTCTAATAAAACCAGGCGTCACTTCGATCAATTCATCATCTTCAATGTAATCAATAGCTTGCTCAAGGGTGAAACGGCGGGCAGGGATAAGAACTATATTCTCATCTGTTCCGGAAGCCCGGACGTTGGTCAGCTGTTTTCCTTTGATCACATTGACCATCAAATCGTTATCACGGCTGTTTTCACCAACGACCATCCCTTCGTACACTTCATCGGTCGGAGTGACGAATAGTACGCCCCGATCCTGCAAGTTAAAGAGGGAATATCCAGTAGCTTTTCCAGTGCAATTAGAAATTAATACACCGCGCGGTCTGCCTGGGATATTTCCTTTCCATGGGGAAAAGTTTTCAAAGATCGAGGTTAGAATTCCAAGCCCTCTGGTCGCTGTAAGGAATTCATTCCGATAACCCATTAAGCCTCTTGTTGGAATAAGGAACTCAATTGAGGTAATTCCATTTTCATTTGTATCAAGGGCCTGCATTTCCCCTTTTCTTTTGGAAAGCTCTTCGATTACTATCCCAGAATATTCTTGTGGCACTTCAACGTAAACACGTTCGATCGGCTCGTTCTTTTCCCCATCAATTTCTTTGATGATAACGCGAGGTTTAGAAACGCTGAACTCATACTGCTCACGTCGCATGGCTTCAATTAAAACGGCCAGGTGCAATTCACCACGACCTGAAACAGTGATTTTATCTTCGCCTTCTTCATCCTCGATCCGTAAAGAAATATTGGCGCGTTTTTCCTTTTGCAGGCGGTCTCTAATTTTATTCATTGTGACGTGCTTGCCGCTGCGGCCGACAAAAGGGCTATTATTGACCGACAAGTCAACCGAAACAGTGGGCTCATCCAATTTGATTCGTGGAAGACGTACAATTTTTTGAGGATCGCAGATGGTATCTCCAATTGTCACATCAGGAATGCCTGATAAAATGACGATATCTCCCACGCCAGCTTCTTCCATTTCAACTTTTTCAATTCCTAAATGCCCTTCAATCCGTGTGATAGTGCATCTTGATTCTTTGCCTGTTTCGTCAATATGGACCAGCTGCTGCCCTTTTTTCACGTAGCCTTCTTTAATTTTTCCGCAAGCCTGCCTTCCGACATAGTCATCATAGGTAATTGTAGAAACATGCATTAGAAAGGGGTTGTCTAGGCTTCCCGAAGGTGCGTGCACGGCGTAGGTGATAAGTTCGAACATAGGACGCATATCCTTATGTACATCATGCAGATGATGCATAGCATAGCCTGAAATACCCGAGGCATAGCAATAGCGGAAGTCAAGCTGTTCGTCAGTGGCACCCAGCTCGCTGAAAAGATCAAAAGTGAGGTCCAATACGCGGTCTGGATTAGCATGGGGGCGATCGATCTTATTTAATACGACGACAGGTTTAATTCCCATTTTTAACGATTTAGATAAAACGAAACGCGTCTGAGGCATGGGTCCTTCCTGAGCATCCACAAGGAGTAGGACGGAGTCGACCATCCCTAAGATCCTTTCAACCTCTCCCGAAAAATCGGCATGTCCAGGGGTGTCGATGATATTGATTTTGAAATCGTCAAAATAAACGGATGTATGCTTAGCAAAAATTGTGATCCCCCGTTCCTGTTCCTGATCATAGGAATCCATCACTCTTTCACGGACCTGCTGGTTTTCTCGGAAAATATTGGACTGTTTTAAAAGAGCATCAAGCAAAGTTGTTTTACCATGGTCAATGTGAGCAATGATGGCAATATTGCGAATTTTTTCAGGTTTATACATACAATTAAGTCTTTCCGTTAAGGTTTTTGATAATTTTATTTATTATAAACACGTGAATTAAAAAAAAGCAAGTTAAATACTTTTTGTCAGCCTTGTTGAGAGCTCTGAATTGCCTTTAAACACGTTTGAAGATCTATCCCGGTACTCTAACCGCATTACTTTTCATTAGGAAGTAAGGTTCTGACCTGGCAAATTTGAATAATGATTGTCTTTATTTCACTTAAAGATTAAATTTCAAGCTTGCGTGTTCATCGATGATCTAATTACATTTTAACTGTCTTTTAATTGATGGTTTATTCAGAAACCACATCAATCATAATAAGATAAGCCTCATTATTAAAGGAAGTTCGCATGCCGATCCAAATGGACTCTAACAAAGCTTTTGAATTGTCTTTTAAGTCATTTGACGAGGCATTAGCTGAACCTCGTTCGAATTTTGTGATCACCAAAGATCTCAAACTGATTAATAAGCGAAGCCTCTCATGGAAAATTTTATTTCTTTTCAAGCCTTTTTACAGGCTTTTTGGTTGGGATATTTATCACCACGTGCGTGCCGATCGAGTGGCCCAAGGAATTATACATTATTGTCAAAATTACCGGGACCTCCTCAATGCACGCCCACTTCTGATTGAAAAAATTAGGAGGCAAATTTTACTGCGTCTTAAAGAGAAGACCCATGCCAAATATGATACGGAAATAGATCGGGCCATCAGTGAATTAAATACAATGATTAGAAGAACGGACGAGCAAACAAGGCCTGAACCAATAAATGAGGCTTTTTTAAACCCTCTTAATACAATTGAAGATAATTTTAATCTTACAAATGAGAGAATTCAATGGCCAGATGAAGAGTGTCTAAGGACCCTGGAAATCTCAGAGGCCGACTTGTTGGCTATTCGTGGGCCCCTTGAAAGAGGTTTTCAACAACTTATAATGAATCCTGCGCATTATGACCTAAACTTTGTGAAAACCACTCAAAAAAGAAGCCTCCAACTCATCAATTTGGATGTATGGGAAGAAAAAGGAAATATCATTTCTGAAGCAAGGATACCTTTTTCTTTGGAAATTGTCCGTTCTTCTGACAAAAAAATTACCGATATTATCATTTTAGCAAAAAAAGTTTTAGCTCAAGGAGGTCAGACTAAAGTTCGATTGTGCTTTAGCACATTTAGGAACATGCTTTTAGTTAGAAAATCTTGTGAATCTGAAACCCAAAAATTAATTATAGAGCATTTTAGAAAATGTCCTACAAGAGGTATCACTCCCATTTTCCATCTCCGAACTAGAAATAATAAAAAAATGCAAGTAATTGAGCCTCTGCTTAAGGTCTTAGATCAATTGGCACATACACTTACAGATACAGATAAAGTTTCTATTGCTCAGGATCTATTATATGGTATACGTGCTGTACATAGACTAAACGAAGCTCACCGTGATATCAAACCAAGTAACATTCTCATTGAAAAAATAAACGGAGTTTGGAGAGGTTTCATTACAGATTTTGGTTTCGCGGATAGATCATTCATTGGAGGATCTTTATTATATAGGTCTCCCGAACAAATTGCAGTTGATAAAGAGAATATTAAATACAAATTAACTCGATCTTCTCCCTATTATGATAGAATTAATAGACTACCGGAACTCTCGCAACCAGGCGATATGTGGTCCATGGGATTGGTTTTGTTTTCTCTTTTTATCACTAGAATAAGCGATTCGCGCATCGGATATCCTCGCTTTATGTGGGATAAAATCTTTCCTCTTCCATCTAGTTCTTTACCATGCGTCCAAATAGATCCGAAAAATGAAATAAAGGACATCAAAGTATTAGAAGATCTATCACAAGAGGAGATTGACTTAGCTGTAAGTCAATTTAAATATTATATGTTGAATGTAAGCACCCTCAATGTTTCCGAAACAGAAAAATGGTGTCATCTGATTGAGCGCATGATCCGTAAAAGACCTGAAGCGCGTCTTTCAAGCGAGGCTGTTGTGACGGGTTTTATAACCTGAGTTTGGAGTATAAATTCGAAAGTGCAATTTGCTTGAGTATTAGAGGGAATCTTGCTACCCTTCGGGGCTGTCAAAGAGGGGGGTGAGTGAAAGAAGAATTTCAAGAGATCGACAATAAGCAGGATGAGGGAGTTGTCTCTGGAAATTTGATGGATTCGCGTACCAGTCAGCTAGATGATTTTTTGAATGAAAAGCTTGAGCAGGCGTTCCACAAACCGACCTCTCAGTTTATGCTGCATGATATTGCCAAAATTGCCAGCGAGCATGATCCAATCGACTTAGCTTATGCGGTCACACGCCTTCCTGCTAGCGCACGTGTGGTGGTCTATGACAATCTTCCCGATTTAAATTCAAAAATTATTTTCATGACCAATACGGGCAGTACGACCCGCACAGCTATTTTTTCTAAAATTAATGACCAGGAGATCAAGCTCCTACTGGATAGAATGCCCCCTGATGAGGCTACTTGGTTATTGGATGATCTATCGAACCGCCGAATGAAGCGCATTTTGGATCTTCTCGATCCCAAAAAGGGTGCACGCATTCGTGAACTTTATAAGCATGACCGGCATAGCGCCGGCCGTTTAATGACAAATGAATTTTTTGCCTTTCCCATGCATACGACGATTGGCGAGGTGGCATCTGTCATCAGGGACAATCCTGGAATTGATTTGACTCGCCGCATTTTCGTGCTGGATGATCAAAATGAGCTGGTAGGATTTATTCCTGACCGCAATTTGATCATTAATCCTCCCCACTTTCCGATACGGCAAGTCATGCGTCCCGTCCTGCATCAGGTCCAGGCAGACGCCTCACGCGATGAGGTAGTTGACCTTGTCGAACGTTATGAAATTCCGGCCCTGCCCGTTGTGAATGAAAACGACAATTTGGTCGGTGTGATCACATATGAGCGGGTGGTTGAAGCGATGGAAGACATCGCGGATGAGACCATCGCCAGTATTGGAGGTACAGCCGAGGATGTAAGGGAACATGAGCCAATATTTAAACGATTTTTATGGCGCGCGCCCTGGTTGATCGTCACATTGATCGCAGGACTTGTGACTGCAACGGCCCTCTCTTATTTCAAAGATAAAGAATGGTTTACTTTTGTCGCTCTTTTTGTCCCTCTGATTGCCGGGATGTCTGGAAATGTGGGCATTCAGTGCAGTACCATATTAGTACGGGGTATGTCCACAGGGGAATTATCCCACGGTTCAAGGCGTGAGGCGGTTTTTGGCGAGCTGAGTATCGGGCTCTTGATCGGGATAATTTTCGGGCTGATCTGCGGTGTTTTTGTTTATCTGCTGAATCGTTTTGATATCCACTATAGCGGTTCAAGTCCATTGGTATTAGGGGCGATTGTGAGCTGCGGATTGCTTGGGGCCTGTATAATGGCCACACTGCTTGGTACATTGTCTCCATTCTTTTTTGCTCGCTTCAGAATTGACCCTGCGGTGGCCTCAGGACCGATCGTCACGGCCTTCAATGATGTACTTTCTACTTTGATGTATATCTTTATTGCAAAAATAATTAGTTCCTTTTTCCTATTTTAATGAATAACAATAGAAAAACACTTGGATCTGCCCTGTCCTGCCGCGCCAGCGATCATGCCTATCTTGTTAACTATGCTTGAATGTTCGTAATCTAAATTAGCAAAGATGGAGAAAGCTAAGCGGAGGTAGGCCTTGCACAATGGTGTGTAATGCATTGCAGCCATCCTTTTGGATGGCTGCAATGCATTTTTAGAAGAAAGGAGTTATTTTTATTTTGAATCTTTCCAATTCATCTACAAAAACTTGTTTTGATTCGTCAAAATGATGCCCTCCATTAGCCTTATTAACTTCATTTCTGTAGGGTTCGAACTGCTCTTCAATCTTTTTAAGTTCTTCTTTCAAATGGCTATATTGTGGTTTTGAAAGCTTTGTAATAAGTTCTGAAATTTTCGTTAGGCTTTCTTCCCGAGTTTGGACTGTTGTGGCATTTAACTCTTCCAGGACCGGGTCTATTTCCGTGATCGCCATTCGATTGAAATGCCAGCACAAACGTGTCTTAGCCATTGTATATGCAGTGCCAATGATAAAAGTGCTCGCACAGATGGCAATAGGGATGGCCGCTTTTCCAATCCATAAAGGAATAAGAATTGCAGACGCTATTGCTAATATAGCTGCAGCAATAATATAAGCTTTATCAAATGGCGTATCGAGAGGACGAAAATAATTATCTAGTAGGTAGGGCTTAATTTCACCATGCCATTTATCTTCCACTGCTGCGTATTGAGTTGAAACCCAATCTTTGGAAAAATTTTTAAGATCTCTCACCTTATTTACAGTATTAATCAAATTTTCGACAGATTTGTTCTTAGTATGGTTAATTTTTTCAACAACTTTGATCCTTGTATTGTGAAAGTTTTCTACTGCTTTGCGCATGGTGTTATTAAAATTCGTCTGAACGTGCCCCATAAATTGAGTGACATGCATCTTTTTTTTTTCTCCTAAATTATAACTCTACGTAATATATATTAAATCTTTACCTTTGAGGCAGTACTTACCCTATGGGCCGTTACCCATTTCAATCACCATCTGAATATTTTCAACTGCTTGGCCTTAACCTAAAAGTTAAAGCGCTTTCCTGCCTTGAGTCTATTAAAGTGATCTCAAAATATTATTCTAATCCCGCATTTTTTAAAATAGACCTTTATTTACTCTCCACTTACTTGTTTAATAGCCCGTTTGGTTTAAGCAAGGAGTTTTTATTGCAAAAAAGGGAGTTGGACATTTATACCTTTGGCGAAACCTCATTGACTACCATGGATTTAATTTCAAAAAAATGTCACATATCGGTCCGTGATGTCGTTTATGAACTCGGTTGTGGACGGGGAAGAACCTGCTTTTGGCTGAACCATTTTATCGGCTGCCGAGTCGTAGGGATTGATTATGTCCCTGCATTTATCCAAAGGGCTAACCAAACGAAAGCAAAATTTAATGTGGAAGAGGTCGAATTTCGCTTGGAAGATTTTATAGATAGTGATTTTAAAGAGGCCACGTTTATTTACTTGTACGGTACCTGCTATTCTGCATCCTTTCTGCGCCGCTTTATTAAAAAAATCGAAGCGCTTCCTCAAAAAGTCAAAATTATTACAGTGAGCTATCCGTTAACGACCTATCAATCAAGCCCTTCTTTTGAAGTCATCAAGCATTTTACCGCCCCCTTTACCTGGGGAACAGCAGAGGTTTATTTCCAGCAAAAAATATAATTCAATGCAAAGGTAACTTTGTACCCTTGCATTGTATTGTTGAAATTAGCTTAAGGCGCCTAAGTTTTCGATTACCCTTTGCTGAGCTTGGTGAACCCGGTCTAAAACAGAAAGGGCCCGATCAAAATTTCCATCCTCTTCTTTGAGAAGCTGACCTTTTTCTTGCAATAGGCTGCCTTCTGTCTGGTAACGGTGATCAATTTGCTCTATTTTTCCTTTTGAGCGTTTTTCAAGTTGGTTTTCAAATGCACCTACAGCCTTAGCTCCAGCACTTAAAAATGAAGCGCCTCCTGGCCCGGCAAAGGCTGCTCCCATTTCTCCAAGCGTAGAAAGACCTGAGGTCACGATAGGAGCAAAGCGATCATATTCATTGAGCTTATCTTTGACTTTTTGATTTTGGTTTTCATAGCTGATGGCACGTGTTTCAAAAACAATTTTCTTGTTTTGGACGCGCATGCTCCCTTCTGCAGCAATGAAATCCAATAAAATGAAATCGATGCTCTTCTTGCCCATTTCTTTGACTAAAGAAGGGTCTATGTTAAGCAAATTTTCATAAGCTTTAGGAACAATATATTTTGTCCCTTCAATTTGTGTTCCTTCGATACCTTTTGGCATAATGTCCTCTTTATTGTTGTAAGACTTTATTTTTAATTTTTTCAAGCGCTCTCAAGAATCTCACATAGGCTTCCTTATAGTGGGACTCAGATTCTCCATGCGTAACCAGCTGTTCTCGGTAATTGTCAGCTGATTCGCTGCTTTTTGTCATTTCGTGCCTATGAGATTCTAATTTAGCTTTATCCTGCTTGCCGCGATAATTTGCGTAACCTTTTCCGGCAGTTGTCATACCGGCCGCTAAAGCGGTTGCCGGAATTCCAATTTCGGCAACCATGGCAATTGCGGGCAATGCAGGCAGTGCAAAAGCAGGGCAAATTGAAAATGCTACGATGAGGCCTGCCGCAGCTGCTATAAATGAGGCTGCAAGGGCAATTTTATTTGCCGTATTGAGTTTACCTAAGAGGTTGGAGTCTTTTTGCAGTGCATCCCTAATTTCATCTAAAGTTTTTTCCTGAAGCTTACGGACTTTGCTAAGCCTGCTATAAGAATCTTCCGCTATTTCAGCTCCATCCCGTGCCAGCTCCATTTCCGCTTTAAGCACAATGGCGATCACTTCATCAATTGTCTTACTGCTCATTTCCGATAAAGCTAGGACAATCTCTTTTTCACTGATCTCATCCTTTTTGCCTGCTTTAAGGAGAAGTTGAGGGGTCATTTTAGGCACAACACCTTCCAAACTGGCATTTGGGGGTAATTCGGGTCTGTCGAGCTCGGGGGTTGTCTGGATGGGTTCTGCTTTTTGGATGGCTAAATCGGATACTGTTTTGGATATAGCGGTAGTAGGTTGACCAGATACCTGGGGGGTATAGAGCCAGGGCGCAATTTTTGCAAAGAAAGATGGCTTTTGCGGTACCTGTACGCTTGCAGCACAGTTCAAAGTATCTTTATTAAATAGTTCATGAATGGCCTTACCTTGGACAGGTCCTTCATGTGGAACATCAAGGTTTATGTGATTACTTTTTTGACTGCTTTGAGTCCTAAAAGTATTCTGGTCTGTTTTAAGCGGCATATTATATCCTATTAAATATTATGATGATTGAGCCCACATTTCTCGCATTACTGCGACATGCTTAAGTATACGGGCATCTTCTTTTTCTTCAGCGCTTAAACGCGCGGCTTCTAAAGCTTTTAAACCTTCCTTAATTTGGTTTAAAGCAAAATAGCAGTCTGCTGCGTAAATGTACAAATAAGGATCGGGCTGGTCCCAATGCAAATTCTGCGTGCAAATGTAGCAATTCAGAGCTTCCTCGTAATTTTGCCTCATTTGCAGACAAGCTCCAAGCCCTTTCCAGTACCTTGGGTCAGTCGGTTTGGCCATCAACAGCATCCGAAAAAAATTTTCTGCTTCTTCATACTGCTGATCACGGTACAAGTGATAAGCAATATAATAAAATTCTTTGGTTTTTTCCGCCATCCCATCTGCAGAAATAGGGCTGCCTTGTTCAATGAATTGATCCCTCCATTGAACTAGGGCGCCTTCAAATTTGCTAAAAGTTTCAGAGTGTGTCATGTTACCTGGCTCCCT
Source organism: Candidatus Protochlamydia sp. (assembly GCA_013695355.1). Classification (GTDB taxonomy): domain Bacteria; phylum Chlamydiota; class Chlamydiia; order Chlamydiales; family Parachlamydiaceae; genus Protochlamydia. Next base: position 6,961 of record JACDAQ010000027.1, on the reverse strand, counting down.
ATTTACCCATTCCTTGAATAGAAGCTCTTTTTGGCTTATCTTCATATTTCATGGCCTGCATGACCATTGTTAGATAACGGTTTGACTCGTCTAAATAAATTTGCATTTTTTGGGTGCTTTGCTTGTTGTCCATTTCCCATGAACTGGTGCTTAAATTGACATTTTGCAGAAGACGCTCTCTTTCATCATTGCTGAAATTGTTCTTGCAAATTGGATTCTCTTCTGTAGAGTTTGTGTGCATAGGAATATTGATGCCCATTGTTTTGGCCACGATCATTCTTTCCCGAAGCTCAGGATGATTGGAAAGATCCAAACTGCCGTCCTCGGCTATAATGTTATTGATATCCTGTATGATTCCATAAGCAAAATTGATTTTCTGCTGGCGTTGCTTCACTTCTGCCGCTAAAACATCGATTTTACCTTTCACTGCCAGGCCTTGCTGGGCGTAATATTTAGCTGCATCAAGCGTGACTGGCGTAGATAAGATAGCGTGGATGGGCAGACGGACGGCTAGCTCTTCTTCAATAAAATGGACCATGAAAAACCTCCTAAAAATTAGTCATTTAAGATGACCTAAAGGTTATAAATCATTTTCAATTATATCAACGTATTGTAATAAAGTAAATGAAATTAATGTTAATTAAAAAATAAGATAATATTAATAGAGGTGCTTTTGAACACATTAGATCGAATTCCTAAACAGGTTCTTAGGTAATTTCAGAGGGAGCCTGACGCGCAAAGGGGTTAATTTGTCGTAGTTCGTATGCGGCGTGATTTAGTTCCTGAGTTGTTTTTTGGAATTGTTGAATATATTTGCTTGTTTGTTGGGATGCATGGCTTAAAAGTGAGATTGCCTCATTAATTTGTTCAGCTCCCGTCGACTGCATGTGTATTCCCTGGCTAATCAATTCAAAGCGGCTGGTAAAATGTTGGACTTGTTGATTTACGGCTGTGAACTGTTCGTTAACTTTTCCAACTTGTTCAACTCCACTGCGAATTTTCTGAGTAAAGTCGACCACACCAATCACATTGGATGAAACAGCAGTAGTAATTTCATCGACCATTCTTTCAATGTCAAGGTTCGAAACAGCTGTTTGATCGGCCAAACGGCGTATCTCACGGGCTATCACGGAAAAACCCCGTCCAAATTCTCCGGCCTTTTCCGCTTCAATCGATGCGTTAAGGGATAAAAGATTGGTTTGATCAGCCACTTTGGTGATGGTCGTGATCACACTTGTGATATTTCCGGCTTTTTCTGTCAAAATGGCCAGTTTAGAGGCTATACTCGTAGAAGCCTCTACCATATCCTTCATAATGGATTCCATATTTCCTAACGAATCTTGGCCTTTGGTGGCAAGTCCTGATGTTTGCGCCGCTACCCGTTTGACTTCATTCATTGTAATTAAAAATTCTTTAGCGGTGGATGAGATTCGATCGGCGGCTAGAGCGATTGCCTTGGTAGCGTTGTCTTGTTCAACAATGATCCGTTCTTGATCTTTATAAGCTTTGTCAATTTCTTTAGTTGAATTAGTAAGGATGATTCCAATTTGATGAAGCTTATTAATGATCGCTTCAAAAATTTCAGCTAATTTGTTAAAGGATCTGGCCACCTGATCAAACTCTGTATTTTCCTTTTGAGGTTCTATCCGAGCAGTTAAATCTCCGCTTGCCAAGGCAGAAGTGGCGTTTAACAGTTCGCGGAGCTGGTGAGTAGTTCCCTGAAGTTTTTGAGCCATTTTGTTAAAAGCATACGCCTGCCGGCCTATTTCATCATGGAATGAAACTGAAGGAACCCTTATCGAAAAATTTCCTTCACTAAATTGAGTGGTGGCTTCGGTCAATTCCAATAACCGGGCGGCAATTTTTTTTGTGATAGACATGCCCATGGCGAAAATGAAGAGAAGATAGAGGAAAGTGAGCAATAAGACCCATTGAAATTGAACCGGGAATTGTTCGTAGTTTAAATGAAGAGTCGAATAATAGGCAAGGGGGAGGGGAGCTAAGCAGAATAAAAAAAAGAGGATGGCGTACGCAGCAGAAAAACTTAAATTATTAAAGACCCAATCATAAAAGGAATTTTTCATTTTTTTTCCGTATAATTTATTGAGCTGATCAATAGGGCTCCGCAGGGCCGGTGGATAGGAGAGTATCCTCCCCACCCCTAAAATTTCAACTTAAGCGAAAAGATGTTGATTATCAAGTAAATTGGCAATCCTATACATTTTAGGCTAGAATGAAGGCTCAAGAGTAACGACTCTATATCTACATCGAAATTTCATTTTTTAATTGAGTGTACCATGGGAACGATCTCACAAATCTGAATAAGTTGAGATTATTCTAAGATTTTGAAGAGGTTCTTAAACGTTTTATGGATGATTTTAATCCCGTCGTTTTTGTATCCTTTGTTTTTCCTGATCCCTTTAAGGCCCCATCTGATGAGTAAACATAGTAAAAGTTATATTGAATCCACCCTGTCCAAACAAGAGCCTGCGTTCGAAATTCCTTTGCGCCCGCAATGCCTGGAAGATTTTGTCGGCCAGGATTCCATCCGTGATAGATTAGAGGTCCTTATCGGGGCCGCGAGACAAAGAGGGGAGACTCTTGGACATTGTTTGTTCAGCGGTCCGCCCGGACTTGGGAAAACGACTCTTGCGACCATCCTATCAAAAGCTATGGGTACTAATCTGGTCCTGACATCAGGCCCGGTCATTGAGAAAGCCGGGGACCTCGCGGGGATATTGACAAGCCTTAAAACAGGCGATGTTTTATTTATCGATGAAATACACCGCTTGAACCGAGCAATCGAAGAATATTTATATCAGGCGATGGAGGACTTCACCCTGGATTTAATGATTGATAGCGGTCCGAATGCCCGAAGTATTCAGGTGAAGCTCAACCGCTTTACTTTAGCTGCAGCCACGACACGGCTGGGGCTGCTTTCTGAACCGCTACGCTCCCGCTTTGCTTTTACATGCCGGTTGGAATACTACGACCCTTTGATTTTGCAGCGCATTTTGCTTAGGACCAGCCTTATTCTGAACGTGGGACTAGAGGAAGCAGCAGCTTTGGAAATTGCCAAAAGGTCCAGAGGAACTCCCCGTATTGCCAATCATTTGCTGCGCTGGGTAAGGGATTTCGCTCAAATGCGGGCAAACAATTACATTGATGTCAGTGTTGTGAATCAAGCTTTAGGCATGCTTTCAATCGACGAGAAAGGATTGGATGAAATGGATAAAAAAATGTTGCGGATCATGATCGATCACTATAACGGAGGGCCGGTGGGCGTCAATGCCATAGCCGCTTCGATTGGAGAAGAGCCCTCGACAGTAGAAGAAGTATATGAACCCTACCTGATAATGCAAGGCCTGTTAAAACGTACTTCCAGAGGCCGAGAAGTGACCTCTCTGGGTTATCGCCATATGAATCAAAAAGAGGAAAGTGCAACCTCATTAATTAAGGAGAAATAAAAAATGCTGATAGTAAGATGGATGCTTCTTATCCTGACTATTCTCCCTTTTAGCTCGCAGGTGCAAGCTGGAATTTGGAGCAATGTAATCGAAACAATTCAAGGACGCAACCGTCCTCCTCCGCCAGGGATTCGAATTCTATTGGTCAATGATGTGGAAGGGGTGAATTTGGAGGTAAAAGGTAAATACAGTTTATTCGATCCCTATACGGATTCATTTATCAGTTCCCGCTTTGTTGGTAAAAGCCGTTATGTTCAGGCCTTAAGGGATGGACTTAAATGGGGAGAGGCCTTTCCTGGCCTGTATCAGATTAAAATCAAGCCCGATGAACCAGCCACGGTGACAACCATTGATGGAAAAGACTATATTGGATCGGTTTATATCTATGATATAGGAGGCACGATCAGTCTTGTAAATCAAATCCCTATAGAAGATTACGTCCGCTTGGTCCTAGGAGAGTATTCTAATAAGAAATTAAATTCTGAAATGTTATCCGCTTTAGCGATTATGGCCCGTACAAATGCTTATTTTCAAGCCATTAACCCAAAAAATACTTTTTGGGCCGTGGATGCACAAAAAATTGGCTATGAAGGGCAGGCCCACGTACCTTCTGCAATTGAAGAAGCGGTCCAGGCGACTCGTTACATGATTATGAGCAAGACGGGAGTGTATGAGGGAATGGTGACTCCATTTCTTTCACAAATGGATGGGAAAGTACCAGGTGGCGTCGTTAAAAAAGAAATTGAAACTTCAAAACTTTCCTTAGAGGAAGCAAATTCCCTTGCTGAAGCAGGCGAGCATGCTGCAATGATCTTAGGAAAAGCTTTTCCAGGCAGCACGATCATGCTGATGGAATACTCTAATTAATAAGGTAAACCACTACCCGGCACACAAAGCGCTAGAGAGAGGAATTCTATTTTGGTGCAATCTGTGTTCTCAGTGGTAAATAAGCTAACGCTTACTTTGTTAACAGAGCGCTAGCGCTCTGTTAACAAAGTTTTAAGCACTAGTCGGCTGCTTTTAGCATGACGGAACTGTAAGATGGAATGCGGATTGTGTTCCCTGATAAAATTCTTTTCGAAGATTCGTCAAAAAAGTCTTCAGGTGGTGGATTATGGGTATTAACCAACCACATCCATTTTTTTCCATCCCTTGGAGCAGGAACGACGATGTTGTGAGAAACATGCGAAGTATTAAAAGCAATATAAATGTCTGGCCCATGCTCCGGAATGTTCAAAGTAAAAGCAATAAAGTTATTGTCATTATCCCACTCAGGATTGTGCGGAGCTAAGCCATGCCAGGTGACATCCTGCTCACCTAAGAAATTAGCCCGGCCAAAAAAGTTGCACTCTTTTCTAAATTTGATTAGGGAGCGGAAAAATCGGAAAAAACCTGGGTGTTTTTCTAAACTGTCCCATAAAAACCAATTCAATTCATTATCCTGGCACCAAGTATTATTGTTCCCGTGCCTAGTATGAGCATATTCGTCTCCCATTAGGATCATCGGAATGCCTTGAGACACTAATAAAGCAAGTAAAAAATTACGGATTTGCCTTTCGCGCAAATAAACAATTTTTTTATTGCTCGAATGACCCTCTAAACCGCAATTCCAACTATCATTATGATCAAATCCATCCCGATTGTCCTCGCCATTATCAAAATTATGCTTTTCATTGTAAGTGACAAGGTCGGCCAGGCTGAACCCATCGTGCGCTGTAATAAAATTAACGCTGCAGCAAGGAGAGCCCCGCCATCCATAAAGGTCCTGAGACCCGCTTAATGCTGTGGCAAAAGCTTTTTTTTCCCCGGGAGTTCCCTTAATGAAACGGCGAACGATATCTCGATAGCGCCCATTCCACTCAGCCCAACGTATGCCAGGATAAAACCCGCCTACTTGATAAAGGCCCCCTGCATCCCAGGCTTCTGCGATAAGTTTTGTTTCTGAAAGGATAGGATCATGCGAAATAGCTTCGACAATAGAGGAATAGCTTAGAGGGGCCCCATTCTCAGCCCGGCTTAAAATGGAGGCCAGGTCAAATCGAAAGCCATCGACGTGCATTTCAGCAGCCCAATATCGCAGTGAGTCAATGATTAATTCGCTCGCAATGGGGTGATTGGAATTGTATGTATTTCCGCATCCTGAAAAATTTAAATAGGAGCCTTGACCGTCGATCATGTAATAAGCTTTTTTATCAAAACCTTTGAATGAGGAAGTAGGGCCCAAATGGTTCCCCTCGAAAGTATGATTGTAGACTACATCTAAGATTACTTCGATCCCATTCCGGTGCAATTCTTTAACCATCGACTTGAATTCAGTAATGGCCTTATCCTGATTTTGCTCATACGCGAAGCGGTTCATTGGTGAAAAAAAATTAACAGTCGAATAGCCAAAATAATTAACGAGCTTTTGGTTGGTTTTTGGATGAGTGTTCATGGCCTCTGTCTCATTGAACTCAAATACAGGCATTAATTCCAAAGCATTGACCCCAAGATCTTTTAAATAAGGAATTTTTTCAATGATGCCTGCATAAGTTCCGGGGTGGTGCACCTCGCTCGACTCATCCCTAGTGAATCCTCTGACATGCATTTCGTAGAGGATCAAGTCTTTTAACTGATGGCGGGGCGGTCTTACGCCTTCCCAATCAAAGGAGTGAACTCCAATGACTTTTCCAAGCGGCCGGTAGGAATTATTTTCATTTCTTCTTCCCCAGCCCATATGACTGTCAATGGCTTTTGAGTAAGGGTCCAAAAGTAAATAAGAAGTGTTTTTTGGGTCTAAGGGGGTGATTCGGTAACCATATACCGTAAATGGGGGCAGCTGATGGACCAATATATGCCATACCCACCCTGTTTTATTGTATTGTGGATTCAATTCAATTTCTTTAAAAGGAGTGCCTGTATTATTTTCTGCAAATAGGCACAAACTTATTTTTTCCGCGTCTTTTGCATAGACAGCAAAATTAATCCCGCCCTGATAATCGGATGTCCCAAAAGGAAAGGGAACTCCTGGTAAAGTTTGTATGGAAATTTCTTGTTGAGTTGGCAGAATTGATTTTTTTTTCATTCGGTATTTACCATTATCTTATCCTTTTTGCTTTTTCATACCTAAAATATGATTTTTCTCCAATAAAATTTTTGAAATACAAATAGAAATAGAAATATGAAATATTTTAAAATAATAATTAATTTGCATTAAATTTTTGAGGGTTAGTATAATTATCAATAGTGGAATATGTATAAATAATAGTCATACCTCTATTTTTGATTTTTGATTGAGAAAAGAGAAGGAAATGTATTTACTTTTAAAGTAGATTATAGCATCTTTGGCCTGATTCATTAGTGCTGATCGCTCATTTTCGGTTTCAATTTTCTTAAATAAGAACCTGTTCAAAATCTTCGATCGGATGATTTGTGTGCTAAAATACTCTAGGAAGCCTCAAAAAATTTTCGCAATATTTATTAATATTCCGAAAATTTTTTGAGGCTTCCTAGCG
>JACDAQ010000030.1 GCA_013695355.1 Candidatus Protochlamydia sp. | reverse complement strand
AAGCTCTCGCGATTGAATAAATAACTTTGAGGGTCATATTGATTAATATTACCCTCAAAGTTATTTTTCAAGCCCGAGGCTTTGACGCAGCCCAAAGAGCGAAAAAACTCCAAACTCAGGTTAATAGATATCCAAAACGAGCTAGGTCAATAGCAAAATTCTCTGGAATATCAAGAAACCATTCCAATTGCCAGCCTTGTGTTTTGCGTGCTTGCGGATTTTCAGTTTTATCCCATGGAGGATAGATTCGAATGGCCCTTTTCCCTTTTTTTTCACTAGTCGAAACAATCCCTTTTTCGCATAACACCCTTTTAGGAAATATAAATTGGCCAAAATGTTTTCCAGCGTGAGCACTTACAATGAGGAGATCGAACGGGTCGTAAATAGAATAAGGCTGGATCGGCCCTTTGCCAATACGATTCCAAAAGGTGACAAATTGACCTATTTTTGTAGGTGTGATCTTGGCGGCGCGAAATTTGATTAGTCGAGTATCTATAGTAAATTCAGCTGCTTCATAATCCGCGCTTTCATCTGCTACATTTAAATTTTGGATCATCAACCCAGCCGGCTTAAAAACAAGCTTTTCTATTAAAAGCAGATTTGGAAATATCAATGTTTTTTCCTTTAAATTTAAAAATTGATTGAGTTTGTTTAATTCTCCCAAAAACTGATTTATGGGAGATCTAAAAACTTATTAACATGTTCTATGAAAATTCTACTGTGCTGTCGAAAGACTTCATGCCCGGCAGAAGGGATGTTTATTATTAATGCATTTTTTACATAATTGGATAATTCCATGATATCGGAATTTGTAACAATGGGGTCATTCTCCCCTCTTAAAATTAAAAGCGGACATGAAATATTTTTGACCGCTTCGTTCGGACGGCCTGAGGAGGTTTTGTCAATGGCCATCTTAACGCATTGCCTAAAAAAAGAATTAAATTCCGGCTTCGGATTTAATCTTTTATACGACTCATAATGTGTGGGAGAATGTTTCTTCCAAATGTCACCCGTAAGGGTAGCGTAGGCTTGCATCAAATGTTCAAGATGTTTGGTATGCCAAGGTGCCCCAATTGTAATGATTTTATTTATTTTAACATTTGTCAATGCGGCCAGCCTGTAAGCAACAGTTCCTCCATTACTAAAGCCGATGATTATTGGCTCCTTGATTTTTAATTCTTTCAATATTATTTCAATATCGTTTTGAAGCAACTCATAAGTAAGGGCTTTTGATCCCAAAGTTGACTTTCCGTGGCCACGGCTATCAATTCCGATAATTCTATACTTATTTGGAAGATGAGAAATAATAGTATTGAAATCTTCTATATTCCCAAGTGCACCATGAAGTAGCACTATTACGGGATTTTTTTCATCGCCGATTGTTTCGTAATAAATTTGCGATTGATCTATCGTTATATATTTTCCTGAAATGTGGTCAAATTTACGCATTATGAAATCCAGGTTAGCATTGATTTTAAGCACACTTTAATTAATATTAAAAAAAACAATTATAGGAGAAAATTATGGTGCCACTCTCGATCATACGAGGATCATGTTATTATTGCGTTATGCTTCCGGTAGAAATATATAACGAGCGCCATGAAATTATCGGCGTTTTAAATGATAGCAGTCGGCTTAGCATCAAAGTTTCTGAAACGGCAAATCTTATACCCAAGTGAATTCAAAAATTAGAATTTGGACTGCGTCAAAGCCTCGGGGTTGGCGTATCTAAAACGACCCCATATTATTTATATTGGGTCATTTTAGATCCGTCAACCGCGAGAGCTTTCACGCAAGTCCAAAACCAATTTTTGAGTTCACTTGGGTATAAATTCAGCTTAATGGATACTAATTTTGTTACATATGTTAACATAGAAAATATTATTTCAAAAAGAAAAGCTACACCTTCAACTCAATTACTTCATCTGGATAACTTTATTCAACTTAATCTATCCGTAGATAAGAGCGGTATCACCATATTGGTTTCCGGCTCGGAAGAAGTTTACGCAAATTCTACTAATTGCTGTTCATGCACCCTTATATAAGAAAAGGGTGCCGAAAAACAAATCCCGCCTCTTTTATCTTTGTATTGGAAATTTTATAGCCACTTCCTTTTAAAGATACCAAATGGGGATTCCATACCGGCCTAGGAATGTCCATTTGCTGGCAAAAATTGGAATAGAGCTCCTGTCGGGTTGGATGGTCATCATTGACCAAATGATAAAGCCCAGTTAAGCGATGATCAAGGCAAAATGAAATGGCTGATACAATATCGTGCAAATGAATGTGATTAGTTGGCTCTTCTCCGGTCCCCGCTAGCTCTTTTCCCGAAAAGCGGCGCGCCCGGTCGGGTAAATCACGTCCAGGTCCATAAATCCCTCCTAAACGAAGAACACATGTAAAAGCTCCGCTATCCAAATAAAGGCGCTCACTTCTCAGCAGAATTTTTGCATTTTCAGAGGTAGGATCAAGCTGGCTATCCTCATCTGCCCACTCTTCTTTTATTCCCTCACAAACTGAAGTACTGCTAGTATAGAGTATATAAAAAGGAGCCGCTCTTCCTTTAATTGAAGAAGTGATTTTTTTTGCCGTATTCAAATAAACTTCTTCATAATTTTGAGGATTCTTGGGGGCCACCATGACGATGATTCCATCGCATTTATCAATTAATTTCTGGAAACCATCATATTCTTCATTCAGCAGTAGCACCTCTTTACTATAAGGTTTAAGGTCCATCACACACTCGCTTCGGGTAGTTGTCACATATATTTCATGGGACAATTTTTGAAAATAATTCAAAACTGCCATTCCTGCATACCCTGCACCCATCACTATTAGTTTCATTTCAAGTCCTTAGTAAAAATATGCCCGATTTATTGAGTTCACTTGGGATAAATATTCTCTTCCAATATTAGTATTTTTGCAATGCTTCAACTAACTGAACAGAAATGCGGTTAACCAACCGTCAGGGAGGCGAATTTACGGAAAAAATATTTACATTTTATAAGATTTTAAACATATTCTAATTGTGTTTCATGTGGGTAAGTCTATAGAAAAATAACCGGAGAATGATATGAAAACTGAAAAACCAACGAAGCAAAGGCCTGGGCAAACGCAAAATCCTCCTGGCAGCGAGCAAAAAATGGAACCTGCCCCGATTGTTGAAAATGCGTCAGCCAAGGCATTGAAAAAGCTGGATGGCAAAGTTGCGGTCATAACAGGTGGAGATAGTGGTATAGGCCGGGCTGTGGCAGTTAGTTTTGCGGAAGAAGGGGCCAATGTAGTGGTCATGTATCTTAATGAACATGAGGATGCAAAAGAGACGCAAAAAATGGTAGAGGAGAAAGGAAAAGAATGCTTATTGATTCCAGGGGATGTGGGAGAAGAAAAATTTTGCATGCAAGCGATAAAGGAAACCATCGCTAAATTTGGCAAAATCGACATTTTAATCAATAATGCTGCCGAGCAGCACCCCCAAAAATCGATAGAGGAAATCACAGAAAAACAATTGATCAAGACATTCAAAACCAATATTTTTGCACAATTTTATATGGTCAAGGCTGCGTTAAAGCATCTGGTAAAAACAAAGGGAAAAATTATCAATACAACCTCCGTAACAGCCTACAGAGGGAGCAAGGAGCTGCTCGATTACTCGTCAACTAAAGGCGCAATTGTTGCGTTTACCCGTTCTTTAGCGCTTGCGCTTGTGGACCAGGGCATACGGGTCAATGGCGTGGCTCCTGGACCAATTTGGACACCATTAATTCCTTCGACCTTCCCAACTGAAAAGGTTGAAACGTTTGGATCGGATGTCCCGATGAAACGCGTTGGCCAGCCGGCTGAAGTGGCCCCCTGCTTCGTATTTCTGGCCTCCGAGGACTCTTCTTACATTACAGGTCAAATTCTGCATCCCAACGGAGGAGAGATCATTAATACTTAAAAAACTATCGATTTATTTTTGATATGGCATTCCCTCATCCATCCTGAAGAATCGGTAATTAGACTTCATGCATATTTTATGACAGATTCTGAAAAAAAAATTATCGATGAACAGGATGGCTGGAGGCGCAAGAGGGAAACACCCAGCTTGCCTGAAAGCTATCACACCATACCCGTACCCCGTCAGGGACCTTGGTGGCGTAAAATGCTTGCCTTCGCTGGGCCCGGATATCTTATTGCCGTAGGTTACATGGATCCTGGCAATTGGGCGACAGACCTTGCTGCGGGCTCTGCATTTGGCTATGATCTGCTTTTTATTATTTTTTTATCCAATCTTATGGCTATCCTGCTGCAATCCCTGGCAGCTAAACTTGGAATAGCAACGGGACGCGACCTGGCTCAGGCATGCCGAGACCATTATTCGTACCCTGCTGCAATTAGCCTATGGATATTATGTGAAATAGCTATTTGTGCGTGCGACCTGGCTGAAATCATTGGCTCAGCTATAGCGCTCAATCTACTTTTCAATATTCCTTTAATCTGGGGGGTTTGCCTGACGGCTTTTGATGTCCTTCTTATTTTATATTTTCAAAAAATTAACTTCCGCTACATTGAATTTTTTGTAATTGCCCTGATGACCCTTATCGCCGGCTGCTTCTGGTTTGAAATTGCTGTTTCCAATCCAGATATTCGATCCATTGCACGAGGCCTGGTTCCGCAGGTAAAAGTAATTCAAAATCCTGAAATGCTTTATATCGCCATTGGTATTATTGGGGCCACTGTCATGCCGCATAATCTCTACTTACACTCATCGATTGCTCAAACCAGAAAATATGACAGCACTCAGGCAGGCAAAAAAGAAGCCATCAAATTTATCACGATCGATTCTACTTTTGCACTGATCATCGCTTTTTTTATCAATGCTGCCATTCTTATTTTGGCAGCCGCTGTTTTTCATGTGCAGGGACATACACATGTCACCGAAATCCAGGAAGCTTACAGGCTTCTAAGCCCCCTTATCAATTCCCCTGCAGCCAGCACCCTATTCGCATTAGCGCTTTTGGCATCAGGACAAAACTCAACCCTCACAGGAACTATGGCCGGACAAATAGTAATGGAAGGCTTTCTAAATCTTCGCTTAAAACCCTGGATCCGCCGTATTCTGACAAGAGGCCTGGCGATTGTTCCGGCTATTTTAACCGTCTTTTTTTATGGTGAAGCGGGTGTAGCAAAGTTATTGATCTTCAGCCAGGTTATTTTGAGCTTGCAGTTAGGATTTGCCGTCATTCCACTCATCAGGTTTACAAACGATCGGAAAAAGATGGGGGCATTCGTTAACCCCACTTGGATCATAATTTTAGCCTGGTGCTGCGCAGGGATCATTGTTATACTAAATTTAAAATATGTGTTCGATTTTGCTAGCACTCTTTTAGCTTAAATTTGAAATTTGGTAACAAAGCACTAAAATCTAATGAAATAGAATGTACTAATATATATACCTTCTAGTGCTATAACCAAGTGAATATTCACTTTTAAATTGATAAAGATCTTTCTCGAAATAAAATCACAAGGAAAAACCATGCTCCGTAAATTTCTACCGTTCCTTTTAGCCGCCATTCCTTTAGCTGCTGCCGCTTCGGAAGCTCCTCAAGCTCAGGAATCTTTCCATGACCATATTAGCGCTGAGCAGCTTAAATCCTGGTATGATCAAAGTAAAGAGATGGTAGTCCTTGACGCCCGTTCTAAGCACAATGGCATATTCCTTCCCAACGCAAAATGGTTGCCGTCAGAATCAACTGATAATGAGATTATGGCTACCCTCCCCTCAAAAGAGAGCTTTATTGTGGTGTATTGTTATAATGAAACTTGCCCGGCCAGCGGCTGGCTGTATGACAAACTAACGAAACTTGGTTATAAAAATGTTTATGAATATCCGGGAGGGCTTATGGATTGGATGAAGCGTGGATTCCCAACGACTAAGCAATAGTATTGCGGAGATGCTTGATAACCTGTCAAAAATTTCGGATAATATCTTCTATTATCCGAAATTTTTTTTTTCAATATTTAGCGAGTGGAAGAATTAGCAGCCAGCGTATTCACCCCTTCTGAAAAAAGAGACCCGTCTGCGATGCCTGTCAATTTGGTATCGGCTGCCTCTTCCTCATCAAGAGTCTCCTGAAGGAGATCTATGATCAAACTATCTAAATCTAAATGATCAGCGAAACTATGTAATGAGCCATAAGCCGAAATTTCATAATGCTCAACTTTTTGCGCTCCGCAAATAATTGTGGCATCAAGAATTGGACTTTTTTCTTTGCCTTCAAGCGCCTCTATTCCTTCATTCAAAATTCCTTCCATGCCTTTACATTTTTTTTCGCTGGTAGGTATTTTAAGAACAGAAAAAATATTTTCCAGCCTTGAAACCTGATTCTCCGTTTCTTCTAAATGCATTTCCAAAACTTCCCTAAGATCTTCTGATGAAGCTTTTTCGATTAAATTAGGCAGCGCGATGATAAGTTGCTTTTCTGCGCTTAAAATATCATTCAATTCAATGGTAAATAGCTCAAATAAGCCTGAATTCCTTTTCCTTAACCTGCTTTCTTCGCTTTCATTTTCGTCCTCATTTTCTTCTTCATCTTCATCTTCGTCATCTTCGTCTTCGTCTTCAGTTTCATCTTCGTCTTCGTCTACATCATCTTCATCTTCATTTTCATGTTCGTCCTCATCTTCATTTTGATTAGAATATTCGTAATAAAACATTCCAATATTTTCATCTTCATCATTCTCAATATCGAAAGTAGAGGATCTTCCTCCTTGCTCACCCATATTACCCTCGTTGCGGTCCCTACTCCAATTTCCTTGAGAAAATTGGTTATAGGCTTGGTCACTATATTCCTGTTTTTGTCTCCCGCTTCCTTCCCGAGCATTTTGATCCTGATCAAAGCGCTGGTTAACTTCTCTGTAACCACCCTGATCACCTTGATAATAACCTCTAGATTGACCCTGTCCCTGGCTATTAGAGCTCCAGCGCGCTTCTGTCCCACGTCGTCCAGATTCTTCATGCCCAACATGGTTTTGATAAGCTCCTCTATTACCTTGGGAAAGACTGCTTCTTCTTTGCCCTTGCTCTTGCCCGCTTGAGCCAGTACCCCCTCGACGTCCGGTGTCTTCACGGCCCATAGAGCCTTGTAAGAATTTTCTGTTACTTTGAGAGGTTCCACCATCTCTTTGACCCTGGCTTTGACCATTACTCGTACCCCAGCGCGCTTCCGCCCCTCGACGTCCGGCTTCTTCACGGCTCATATGACCTTGAGTAGTTCCTCTATTGCTTTGAGACGTGCTTTCCTTTCTTTGGCCTTGTTCCTGACCATTCGAACTTGTGCCCCAGCGTGCTTCTGCCCCACGGCGGCCAGCTTCTTCGCGGCTCATATGACCTTGAGCAGTTCTTCTATTGCTTTGAGACGTGCTTCCCTTTCTTTGGCCTTGTTCATGACCATTCGAACTTGTGCCCCAGCGTGCTTCTGCCCCACGGCGGCCAGCTTCTTCGCGGCTCATATGGCCTTGAGAAGATCCTCTGTTCGTTTGAGATGAACTTCCTCCTTTTTGCCCCGCTGCCTTAGCACTCGAACCACGCCGAGCTTCTGCCCCCCCGCGTCCGGTACTTTCACGCCCCGCTTGCCCAGTGGAAGAACGAGAAGATGTTCCTTTTGAACTTTTATTATTAGAACTAGTTTTTGCATTTGAAGATGAATTCCGATTTGAAGCCATAACTTCTCTCCTGTTTTCAATTTTTAATCATTTAAAAGATAATTACTTCTAGCTATAGCTTTTTGAAGTTTGAATTAGCTTTACGCTTAATTATTTAAGCTTATGTCACTTGTTTACCCAAGTAAACTAAAAATCGGATTTAGATTAGTGTGAAAGCTCCCACGTTTGGCGGATCTAAACGATTCCATATTATAAGATGGGTCGGTTTTAGATCCACCAATCTTGGGGCTTTGGCGCAGTTCAAAAATTCCAATTTGTATATTCACTTGGGCTCAAAAATGTTAGCAACAGCCCATTTTTTTTGAGCCTACAACTTCAATATTTTAAAAACCAATTTTTTTTCAAATTTTTTTTATCCTAAAAATATGACTTTAAAACGAGGCGCCAAAAGTCATAAAAATTAGAAAGGAAGTAGGATTTATTGGGTAGAAGATCATTAAGATTTTATAAAGTTTTTGTTAGTTTTCAAACAACCTCTTAAGGATGTTTTAGAGGGGCCAAAGTAAAATTTTTTGTTTCTCAGGTACCTGAAAGTGGTATTGATAACTAGCAATGGGATATGTCTTTTATAAAATTAAGTGTGAATGACATTTTTTTAATCGAATTATTTTATCAAGATTAGTTTTCATATTTAGCTAAAACTGAGTCTATTATGAAAATTTTCAGGTATATTAACTTTTTTTTCAAAAAAGCTATTGACTATTAATATAGGCAGTGTAAAAATCTTTGCTTTGTGACAATCCTGAAATCTAAATAAGGAGTAAATTATGGAAATCAAAGGTCTATCTCAAAGTCTTTTTTACACTGTTGAGCAAAACCAAACAAAAAAAAACAACGATCCTTTAAAAGGAATGTTGGATAATTTAAATAAATATTTAGCGCCAAAAATGCATAAAGAAGATAACTTCTTCAAAATTTCACCTAAAGAAGATATTTATAATCTTGAGTGCCGTTCTGTAGCTAAAAATATTAGCGATCTTAATGCACCTCTTTGTGATACAGGGTTATGCGGCGGGGGCGGCGGAGGATAATTTTCTATAACCCGAAGCAAATAATATTTACATTGAAAAATAGTATATTCCGCTGATTTAACTGAAAAGTTTTTTGTTAAATTTGAAAAATGTATTCATCTCTGATTAGAAAGTGAAAATCATAAAGCCAACTATCGAAAAAATGATTGTTGGCTAATTTTTTGCTTTTTATGATCCTAGTACTCTGATAAGCTAAAGTTAATTAGACTCCCTGTTTTTTTGTCTCTAGCTTTGACATTCATTTTCTTGAACTTTGAACGTTCTTTTTTTTTAACCACCTTTTTAATTTTATTTTTTTGTTACTTAACTACATTTTTCTAGTTGAAATATGTAGCCCTGCTTGGCTAGGGTGCCAAACTCAATTAAATAAAAAATTAATTGTTATAGCCTTATTCTTTCTTAAAAGATCTTGCGATGTTAAAGTTACCGTATAAATTATTAACAATCTTAAATTGTTTTTTTACCAATCCCCGAGCAGGTTGATATACAATAGGAATTGAAGGGACTTCTTCTTTTAAAAGCTTTTCAGCTTGAAAGAGGTAGGAAGATCGTTTAAAAGGGTTGATTTGCTGCTCACTTAAATCCAACAAATTTTGATAGTCTGGATGTTCCCATTGAGCCGTATTAGATTTGCTAAAACGAAAATAACTCATAAAATATAAAGGATCATCAATGGAAGGGCTTATATTATAAAGGGCTAATTGAAAATTCCCCGAGCCAATTTGATTAAAAAACTTATTCCAGGGAAGAGATTTCATCTCACATTCTACCCCCAATACTTCTTTAAACTGGCTTTTTAAACAATTTGCCATATATTCACGAATTTCCCCTTCATTATAAATAAGTGTGAGAGGATGAATATCGTTAAGGGTTAATTTTAATTCTTCCAAGGCTTCATGAAATAATTGTTTTGCTTTAGCAGGATCAAATGAAGGAAATAAAGTCTCCGGATGAGGGCTATAGCGATGGATGAAAAGTGAAAAAGCTGGATTTAATGGAATAGATGAGTCTGCGACAATCTTTTCACGATTAATAGCATAGCTAAAAGCTTGTCTAATTTTTTTAGAATGAAAGGGGGAACAGGCAGTATTGAAAACTTGATAGCAACCCCAGCTGTTTGGTAAAACAAAGATTTCTCCTGTTGTTTTAGCCGTAAATTCAGAAGAAAAAGGACCAAATGGATTGCCTATCCAATCGACTTCATCATTGTGAAAAGCATGCAAGGCTTGAGAGGAAGCCAGGGGAATTAAATTTATTTGGTCCCAATTTGCATAACTAACATCCCAATAAAATGGATTTCGAGTTAATTGAAAACCTTGATTCGGTTTATTAATTTTCAATTGAAAGGGACCATTGCATGGAAAGTTAGATTCACATTCATAGGGCCATTGAGGCCTTTTTTGATCGGTGGTCCGATGAATAGGAGAATAAATGGCAAGCGCAGTTAGTTGTAAAAAGTAAGGAGTAGGATGTTCAAGCTCAACTTTGAGGGTACGGTCATCAATGCTTTGTACCCCTACACTATCAAGGGGAACTTTACCTTGTTTTGCTTTCATGGCATTTTTAATGGGATAGAAAATTCCAGCTGCATTAGTTTTAAAATCTGGTGAAAGGATCTTTTTCCAGGCATACTCAAAATCATGGGCTGTCACAGAAGTTCCATCATTCCAGAACGATTGCCTCAATTTGAAAATGTATTGTTTGGTATCAGCCGAAATTTCGATCGATTGAGCCACCCCATTCACTACTTGTTCTTTTTCGCCCCAACGCATTAAGCCTTCGAAAAGTAAATGTAAAATATCAGCTGATACACTATCTCCGCTAATGCGGGGGTCTAGGGAGACAGGTGTATATTCAAAACCAATTCTTAAGACTTTTTTTTCATTAATTTTTTTTTGCCAATTTTTTAGTACGGGCTTTAAATTTTTTGTGAATGCTATGCCCTTATCTGCTGAAGGATTCAATAGAACGGCTGTAAAAAAAACACCCTCTAAAGTATTTAAAAGACTATAAGCAATTTCCTGCGATTGAAAAAAATTTTCCTGCAAAAAAGAAGAAATTGTCTCGCCTAAAGAGCACTCATTTCCTTTCACGAAAATATAAATATTTTTGTCTATTTGCAAATGGATAATATTAAAATCAATGCTTTTTCCTAGCTTTTTCTTTCGATGTTCTAAAAAAAATGTGAAAAATGAAATAAGAATATTCTGGTCTAAAATCGCTTGCTTTTCCAGGGGTGTAATGGAATAGAAAAATTTTTCCAAAATGTCTTGATCAATTTCTTTAAAACTTTCCTTGAATTTTACCAGATGCTCTTGCTGTTTAAGCAGAAGCCCTCCATTATAATCTCTAAATTCACCAATGGCAGCATTAATAAGCGAAACGACTTTTTGGCGAGCTAAATTAAAATCCAATGATCCATCTGTTCTTAAAAAAGCTGAAGAACGGATGAGGTTGAGTAAGAAAACATGGGCCAAAATAGGATGGTTATCCAGATGCCTGACAGTAGTCATTCTTTTTGGGACAAAAGAACATTCTAAAAATCGCTCTTTAAGTGAAAAACTATGAAATGGGGCGGGATGTACAAGCACAACCTGAAAAACAATTTCCTGGCCTGTTTGTTCATCCAAGTTAATAGAAACCTGTGGAAGATCTTCAAGAGAATTTATTTCATTGCTTAAAGCTAAAATTGTTTTATAGGTTTCTTCATCATTACGCCTCATAAAAGTTGAGGGTGACAATTTTTGAATGCTATTTCGTACTCTTTCTTCTATATTATTTTTAAGCAGCTTTTGCTGACCAAGAGAAAAATTTAAACCATCTTTTTTTTCAATTTCAAAATAATGCATTTTGAGATTTTTATTTTGAGAGGTATGTTGATAAAAACTTTCTTTAACTAATCTGACATCAGGATATAGTTTTTGGAAGGCTAAATAAAGGTTTTCCTCATCAAACAATTCATATTTATCTAATGCATTGTAACCAACCAAACATCCCAGGACCGAACGTGTAGAAAAAGGAAATTTTAAAATACCAGGCAGCCAACGAATTTTAACATGCAGATCTTGAGGAGAAAAAGCGACTTTTTGGGCCAATGTTTTCTGCAGCAAATGAATTGACAAAATCAAATTGGATAAATGGGAACAACTCCGATGGTCAAGAAATTTTTTTGAAGCCAGCAAATAGAAAAGGTAAAGATCTTGAGTAAAGGTTTGATCAATTGAATAATTAAAACGGGAGAGCCAATGTTGACCTTTCTTTTCTACTTCGTGAAAGGATGAATGAAATGAAATATTATTTGTAAACCATGCATGGGTAGAGGATTCAAAAAAACTATGTCTCATTTGTATATTCTTAAAGCCATTTTTTATATTAATACAATTTATAACTTTCTATTCTATATTAAAAAGCTTTAATTTAGCTGATACAACAATATATACACGGATTAGTTTTTTTTCAAGAATTTTTTTAAAATTCCATTTTTTCTCATCAAGATTAGGTCTAAGAACCTGTTCAATATCTATGATCAGGTTCTTAGAACAATTAACGCAATTGATAGCCTAGGGGGAAGCATAAATTAATTTTTTAAAGAAAAAAAACATTGACTAAATATTTTGTAAATATAAAAATTTTGGCTTTGTTAACTTCGAGACTTTAGCGAAAGTCAATTTTTTGCAGCTTCAAAATTATTATTAAATGGGCAAAAGAATTTATACTCCAGCTTCATTTTTTCTTCTCCGCATTCCAATTTGGCCGATAGATAAATTTAAAAATCTTTCTTCTGAAAAATTAGAATCTCTAATAAACGTTTACTTTGCCAATCAACAATTGCGCGAAGCAATTGCTATTGCGTCACCTACTTTATACAAGGCATTTAAAAAGAATACATCTAAAAGTCTTAAGTCTGAATCAAAAAGTCTATCTCACTATATTTCACGCATGATGACCAGGCCTACACCTTTTGGCTTTTTTTCATGTGTATCGACAGCTCAATGGGGAGAGTCTACAACCATCTATTTTGATGAGCAATTGATTAATAAACGCGCACGTTTTGATATGGAATGGGTTTACCTGTTTATTCAACACATCTACCAGGATAAAAAAAAGTTTCCTTTGCTGCCGGTTCGGACTAACCCTCTCTTAGAGCTAAGCGGAGAACGTTACTATCTTAATTACCTCAGGGATGCAGAAAAAGGGCTGACTTCTGTTTCAACTTCCATTCGTGCAACAGGCTTAATCCAACGTATTTTAGATTACGCAAAAGTTTGCACCGGAGTTAATCAACTTTGGTTAAAATTACATGAGAGCTTGCCGATTCTTCAAGAAGATAAAACAATAGCTGTCCTACATCAATTATTTTCGCAGCAATTTCTTTTACCTGGAATTACCCCTTCTCTTTTAAGTCCTTCCCCTTTCGATTGCTTGCTCCCACATTTATCTTTATTTCCAGACATGAGTAGAATATTCGAACAGATTGAGAGCTACAATGCAATACCTCCTGGAAAAGGAGAAGAGGCACTTGAAAATCTGCAAGAGAACATGGCTGCACTCCTTCAAAATAAGGCTTATTTACAGGTCGATACTACCTATGAGAAAAGAAATCTAAAGCTATCAAACAATATTTTGGGGGAGCTAGAAAAAGTCGTGCATCTTCTTTGGAAGATTTCCTGCCTGCAAAAACAATCGACAACTTTATCTACCTATCATTCAAAATTCATTGAAAAATATGGGGTGCAACGGACGGTTCCCCTCCTTGAAATGCTTGATGCAAATCGGGGCTTAGGGCCTATGTTCGAAAATCCTCCTTCTACTTCATCAGAGAGCAATCAATGGGAAAAATTGCTTCATCAACAATGGCAGGAATGCTTATTCAATAAAAAAAAAGAATGGGTACTCACTGAAGAAATATTCGATCAATTTTTACCGCCTAAGGAATCATTGCCAGGCCCCCTTGATGCCCCTCTTTCTTTAGATATCTTATGTAAAATATTTGCTGCTTCTATCGAAAATATTGATTTAGGTGAATTTGTAATTGTGCTTTCCGATATTATTCATGAAGGAGGAAGTTCTTTTGGAAGATTTATTGATATATTAGGAGAGGATATTAAAGGCAAGATGGCCGAATTTTTCGCTTCAGAAGAACAATTGGAGCCGCACTCTATTTTTACTGAACTCTCCTACTTACCTTCAAAGATACGCAGTGCCAATGTAGCGATGCACCCCTGCCTAAGAAATTATCGATTGGATATTGAAGTTGATCAAAGAGAAAATAGTTCGCTTGCTTTAGACGATATCTATGTGGGAGCTACCTCTTCAAGGTTTTATTTAACTGACAAAGAAGGCAAATATAATATCATAACCCGTACAAATAATCTTTTCAGCATGTTTTATGCTCCCCCTCCCCTGAAATTCATGCGTTGCGTCAATCTTTCGCAATATCACTCAATTTCTCTTTTTAACTGGGGCCCCATTCAAGATCTGGCAGTTTTTTTGCCTCGCGTCAGATTCGGTAAAACCATCCTTTCTTTAGCCAAGTGGAATATAAATCCTCGACCTTACATCAAAGGATCCTTGGATAAGAACATGTCTTCTTTCAATGCATGGGCCGATCAATGGGAACTTCCCCAAAGGTTTTGTATGGTGCATGCGGACCAGCATCTTTTACTCGACCGAAACAATCCAAATGATATGTATGAAATCATACGTAAACTTAAGAAGGGAGATTCCCTAACGTTTATTGAAAAAATTGAGGGGGCATGGATTAAAGGGAGCGAAGGAAGTCACTACTGTGAAATCAGTGTCCCTTTTGTAAAAAATAATGAATACGCACGAAAAGAAAATCCCTTCAAAATAGTCCCTTATAGTTCCTATTCATCTGAAGAGAGAGATAAATTTCCGGGTAGCAATTGGCTCTATTTTAAACTCTATATAGGGGATGAAAAAATCAATGAGTTTGTTGTCACGCATCTTTATAATTTTATGGAAGACTTGCGTAAAAAAGAAGCTATTCACGAATGGTTTTTCATACGCTATCATGACCCAGAACCTCATTTAAGATTAAGAATGCATTTCCATTCCACGGAGATGATTTCAAATATACTTTCAGAATTTGAAAACAAATTCAGAACATGGATCAATTTGGGTTGGGTCAAAGATTTGTCAGTTGCCAAATACGAAAGAGAAATTGAACGTTATGGGGGAAGTGAATTAATAGAAGCGGCTGAAACAACCTTCTTTCATGATACAATCACGACCCTTTGCATCATCAACGCCCTCTCTACCAAGCAAATTCAATGTGAAGAGGTTGTTTTATATGCTGTTTCAGTCGTCAATTTTTTAGGTCATTTTGGCTTAGATGAAAAAGAGGCCCTTTCTATTTTGGATCGATCTGCAGCCGACCAAAGTGAATTAGCAGGGTTTAGAAATCATAAAAATGAATTAATTTCCCTTATTAGTGCCTTGCAACAAGGCGGGGACAGTCAAATTCCTGAAATTCAATTGATGCGTGCGGCTTCGCAAATTAGCCGGGAGTGCATACAGAACTATTATCAATTATCAGGGCATTTAGAAAGAGAGCGTCGCAATTCAATCATTGACAGCCTATTGCACATGCATTGTAACCGTTTAGGGTGTCTTGGAAAAATAGAAGTCAAAGCCAGGCTCTATGCAAGGCAAACTTTGCTGGCAATTGTAAATAAAAATGCCATGTTGCACAAAGTTGAGCTATAAATCAAACCTGTAAGAAGATCGAGTTTTCAGAACAATATTTTTTTGAATCGAGAATTTAATCCAAAAGGAACTTTTAAATCCTTTGCCAGTGGCAATCAAACGTACGGTATATTTTGGTTCTAATCATAATATAAGTGACAAGGCAAAATAGTTAATGCTTTTAAAAGGCGATTCAACAATGAACACCAAGACTCTAATGTACTAAGAAGTTTGCAAGGGGCAAAAATCCACTAAAGCCCTAATTTTAATACTATTATTTTTGTATTTAAGAACCCATGATTCATCAATCGGGTTGCATAGAACTCTCAAGAAATCCAGGGCCGACATGCGAGCCAATAGTGACTTACCGATAAATTGATGTGAGATCTAATCTTTGCTCTTTTGCCTTCGTACCTTTGCGCCGACTACCATCAAATTAACCAATTCTTCAGAACAGACTTAAGTGATTTTTCTTTTTTTTCTTTTTAAAAGCTTTTTTTTACTCTTGAATTCCCCTCTTTTCTAAGAGCTTTATTTATTTGTAAAGAGAAGGCGTACAGGAGATGTTTTTAAACTTTCAATCAACTTGGTTGTCCTTAAAAAATAAAAAATGCCTGTTACGGCATGTAGAAACGTTAATAGCAGCCAAAAATAATTAGGTGAAACATATAAAATTTTTATAACTACATAAAAAAAGCAATAACCTGTGATCCAATTGACGCAACCCATGAAAAGAGAAAAGTAAGTATCTTTAAAAGCGAGAACATAGCTAATAGGCAAGAAAGAAAAAATACAAAGTGCGGCAGAAAACCAAGTCCCCATGAAAACCATCCTAACAGTTGAGGGTTCCAGTATAATCGTTGGAAATACTGTTTGGAATGTCCAATTGGGGAAAATTAAAAAGTTTATCGCGAGGATTAAACTTGCTATGCTGGCTAATATAACGCCAGGCCGAAAGGCGGAATAAAGGAGTTGATAGTTCTTAGATCCTAAAATCTGTGAAACGACTGTCATTTGAGTCAAACAGATGGCTTCCGCCAGAAAAGAAACAAATAAAAATAAGCTCCCACCAATAGATAAAATAAGAAAATAATTATCTCCTTCACCTGCCATCAAATTAGTGATCGCTCCCCAGTTTGCCATGGTAAGTAGCCGGTTCACGGCACGTAATAGTCCAGGCTGGACGCATTCCCAAAAGAAATGTAAATCAAAGCCCCACTTCCTTGTATGGAATAATTGATTGTTTTTTTTATTCAGAAAAATTACTAGCAATGCTAAGCAAAAACCGAGCTGAGTAATAAAAATGCTAATTGCCCCACCCATTATTCCGAGGCTAGGAATCCATTTCCAACCAAATATTAATACATACCCAATCGGCAATTTGATAAGATGAAAAATTAAAGTGCATAAAAAAACTACGAATGTCTTCCCCTGGCCCAAAAAGAAACAAGTTAGAGCTGCTCCTAAAGGAAAAAGAAAACCGATCGAAAGAAGAAAATAATAGTATGGAATGGCTAGTTCCTCTACAGAATTTCCTTTAAAATAAAATTTACCATACAGATAACCAAAAGGAAGGGTGATGATGACTGAAAAAAGGGAAAACCAAATAAACTGCCATATTCCTGGCCCGATCATACTCCATTTTTTCTCTCCATACCAGCTTCCAACAAAAACTTGCGCCATCATTGCAAGGGAAACTGTAGCCAATTGAAAAACTTGAATGGCATAAAAAGCAGTTAGAGATGCCTCCATGTATTCCTTTGAAAGGCTCGCCAATAAAAACTTTTCAATCGCTGGAAAAAGATTAGTGGAAAAAGTAATGATGGCAATGGGTAAGAATAAAATAAAAAATTGTTTTAAACCAATATTCGTCTTATTTTCCATCATACCCATATCTATTTTTGTACTAAAAGCTTTTAAGAAAAGAGAGTGTGCAAAGTCATATTGAAATATTTATATTCAATTTATGGAGGACGCACATTAGGGTTTGAAAACCTGTTCAATATCTATATCAGGTTCTGTTAATTAGGAATTATTACAGAGAGATCTTTAAAGATCAAATTCTTTCCTAAATGACTTGGCTATATTGAGGTTACCTGAAAAATTGCGTACTACTTGAAGATTCTTTTTGACCAGACCTTGCGCTGGTTGATAAAAAATGGGCACAATTGGCATTTCCTTACGTAAAAGCTGTTCGGCTTTTACAAGACAGGAGGAACGTTGAAAAGGATTGATCTGCTGCTCACTTGAATTCAATAAGTGTTGATAGTCCGTGTGCTCCCAATGAGCAAAATTAGCAGAACTAAAACGAAAATAATTCAGCATATATAAGGGATCATCAATGCTCTCGCTCCAGTTAACCAACCCTAATTGAAAGTTTCCTGAGTTCATCTGGTTAAAAAGCTTATTCCATGGGAGAGGCTCAAGTGCACATTCCACACCCAAGGTTTTTTTTAGTTGAATTTTTATGCAATTGGCAGCGTATTCTCGAATTTCCCCTTCATGATAGATAAAGGTTAAAGGTTGAAAATCTTTAATGGAAAAATCTAACTGGCTTAGCGCCTCTTTGAATAACTCTTGAGCTTTAGAAGGGTTATATTCAGGGAACAGGGTCTCAGGATTGGGGTTGGCATGTCGATGGATAAAGGGCGAAAAGGCAGGATTCAGGGCAAGAAATGCCTTTGAAATTATTTCATTTCGATTGATAGCATAACTAAAGGCTTCTCTGATTTTAGGAGAATTAAATGGGGGGCATGCAGTATTAAAAACTTGCCAGCAAACTCTCGTATTAGGGAAAACAAAAGCCTCCCCCTTTTTTTTAGGGATGAAATTTGAATGAAAAGCTCCGAATGGATTACCTATCCAGTCCACTTCATCATTGTGAAAAGCTTTTAATGCTTGAGAAGGTGTTAAGTGGACAAGATTAATTTGATCCCAGTTTGAATAATTTGCCTCCCAATAAAAAGGATTTCTAATTAACTGAAACCCTTGATTGGGCTGATTGATTTTTAATTGATAGGGGCCATTTGAGGGATAGTTCGATTCACATTCATAGGTCCATTGGGGCCTTATTTGATCAATTTTGCGATGGATAGGAGAATAAATGGTCTGTGCAGTCAGTTGTAAAAAATGGGGAGTCGGGTGTTCTAGCTGTACTTTAAGGGTAAGATCATCAATACTTTGCACTCCAATACTTTCAAGCGATATCTTTCCCTGCTTCGCTTTCATGGCATTTTTTATTGGATAAAACAATTCGGCAAAGGAAGTTTTAAAATCGGGAGAGAGGATCTTTTTCCAGGCATATTCAAAATCATGAGCAGTTACAGTAGTTCCATCATTCCAAAATGATTGCCTCAAATTAAAAATATATTGCTTAGCATCTGGAGATATTTCTATCGTTCGGGCAATTCCATTGACCACCTGTTCTTTTTCATCCCACCGCATTAAGCCTTCAAAAAGTAAGCTTAAAATATTAGCGGATATAGTGTCGCCTCCAATGCGCGGGTCTAAGGAAACAGGCATATATTCAAAACCAATTTTTAAAACTTTTTTCCCATTGATTTTTTTTTGCCATTCTTTAAGTTTTTGTTTAATGTTTTTGATAAAGGATATAACTTTTTCAGCCGGCGGATTTAATAAAATGGCAGTAAAAAAAGTCCCTTCCAAGGTATTTAAAAGGCTATAAGTAATTTCCTGAGATAAGAATAAACTTTCATCCAAAAATGAAGAAATGGCATCACCTAAAGAGGAATCATTCCCTTTCACAAAAAGAAGTATATTTTCACCATTTTGTGAATGGGTAAAGTTAAAATCAATGCTCTTTCCTAGCTTTTTCTTTCTATTTTCTAAAAAAAATTTGAAAAATATACATAAAAGATCTTGATCCAGAACGACCTGTTTTTCCAAAGGCGTTATGGAATAGAAAAATTTTTCTAAAATATCATGATCGATTTCTTTAAAGCTTTCCCCGAATTTTTTAAGGTACTCTTGCTGTTTGATCAAAAGCCCTCCATTATAATCCCTAAATAATCCCACTGCAGAATGAAGCAAGGAAACGACTTTTTGGCGAGCTAAATTAAAATCCAAGGACCCATCAGTTCTTAAAAAGGCTGAGGTACGCGGAAGGTGGAGTGAGAAAACATGAGCCTGGATCGGATGATTCTCTAAATGTCTTACAGTGTTCGTCCTTTTTGGAACAAAAGTACATTCTACAAAACGCTCTTTTAGAGAAAAATTGTGAAAAGGGGCTGGGTGGACAAGAACAACTTGAAAGGCAATTTCCTTGCCTGTCTGCTCATCTAAACTAATTGAAACTTGCGGCAGGTCTTCTAGAGAATGAATTTCATTGCTTAAGGCTATAATAGTTCTGTAGGTTTCCTCTCCATTACGACTCATAAAAGTTGAAGGGGACAATTTCTGTATACTATTGCGTACGCGTTCTTCGATATTATTTTTCAGCAAATTTTGCTGATAAAGAGAAAAATTTGAACCATCTTTTTTTTCAACTTCAAAATAATGCAATTTTAAATATTTATTTTGAGATGTATGTTGATAAGAACTTTCTTTGACCAATCTCACATCAGGATACAATTTTTGAAAGGCAAGATAAAGATTTTCTTCATCAAATAATTCATATTTATCTAAAGCATTATAACCAACTAAACACCCGAGGACTGAACGTGTAGAAAAAGGGAATTTCAACGTGCCTGGTAGCCAACGAATTTTTACATGTAGCTCTTGGGGGTTAAAGGCAACTTTTTGCGCTAAATTTTTTTGCATCAAATGGATGGATAAAAATAAATTTGATAGATGAGAGGGGAATCGGTGGTCTAGAAATTTTTTGGAAGCCAGCAAATAAAAAAGATAAAAGTCTTGAACAAGTGACTGGTCAATGGGGTAACTAAACCGAGAGAGCCAACATTGAACCTTTTTTTCTACTTCATAAAAGGAAGCATGAAATGAAATATCATTCGCAAGCAGTGTATTTGCTGGTTGTTCGAAGAAGTTTTGTCCTATTTCAAAAGCTAACGCCATTGGATATTCATCATTTAGTTCTTGTGTATATTTATGTAGAAAAGACTTTAAGGGCCTTTTCACTCACCTTGAAAGAAACACGATGGAAGTATCCTTGTTTTTTTTGCAAGTATTTTTTTTCATTTCTTTGCATTAAATTTACAAAAAATTCACCAAAAAACCGCTCAAAACTTATTTGAAAAAAGCTTTCACTTAAAATATTTTTTTTTAGATATTTGATAGGTCGGGCACCTTTCCATTTTGTTCAGTTATATCATTTTCGTTTTCCTTTTCAGTCTTTAAAACTTCCAAAAATGTCCGGGTTTCAGCAATGACCACACCCGATAGGGCACATAAAGCTATTAAATTAGGAAAAGCCATCAATCCATTAAATATATCAGATATTTTCCAAACTATTTCGAGCTCAAGGACAGCTCCTGGAAGAATGACGAGAATGAATAGGATCCTGTAAAATGGAATAGCTTTAATGCCAAACAGATATTCAACGCATTTTTCTCCATAGTAGGCCCAACCCAATAGCGTAGTAAAAGCAAAAAGGATCAGTCCAATGGTGACAACATACCCTCCTCCTGAAAAAACTGATTCATAGGCGGCAACAGTCATCGAGGCTCCATTTAATAACTTGCCGGCCCCATCCATCTGTCCAAAAACACCTGTAACGCCCAATACAAGGCCCGTCACTGAACACATAATGATCGTAGCTAGAAATGACCCTGTCATTGAAACCAGCGCCTGCCTTCCAGGCAGATCAGTTTTGGCAGCTGCAGCTGCAATCGATGCTGTTCCCAATCCTGCTTCGCTGGTCATTAAGCCGCGGCTGACGCCTACCCGTAAAGCAAGCAAAAGACTCGAACCGGCAAAGCCTCCAAAAGCGGCCTGTCCCGTAAAAGCATGTTTAACTATGTCAAAAAGTACGCCAGGAATGCTTTGATAATGATAAGCCAGGATGATGCTCGCTCCCCCGACATAAAAGATTGCCATAAAAGGCACTAAATAACCAGCGACTCTGCCTATGCTTTTGATCCCGCCAACTAAGGTAATGGCAGTCAAAAAAGCGACAATAATGCCTGTCCACCAGGGATTGACATGGAACATCGTTTGCATGACGTCGGCGACAGAATTGGCCTGAAGCATATTCCCCCCACCCAGAGCGGCAAAGGCGCCAAAAAAAGCAAAAGATCCGGCCAGCCATTTCCAACCAAGCCCTGACTGAATAAAATACATCGGCCCGCCGCACATTTCCCCGCGTGCATCGGCTACCCGGTACTTAACGGCTAAAATGGCTTCGGCATATTTAGTTGCCATTCCAAGCAAAGCAGTGGCCCACATCCAAAACAGGGCGCCTAAACCTCCGATTGTAATGGCAGTTGCTACGCCGGCAATATTGCCAATACCGATTGTAGCTGCAAGCGCCGTCATTAATGACTCGAAATGGCTGATATCCCCTTTCTCATCGCTCGTTTTTTGTTTTTTTGGCGAAAAAACAAGTTTCAAAGCATAGCCAAGATAGCGAAATTGGAGCCCTTTCAATGCAGCAGTCAAATAAATCCCGACGCCTGATAGTAGAAAAAGAAGCGGAAGCCCCCATACCCAACTATATACCAAATCCAATCCATTTAATAAAGATGTCATTAATTCATTAGGCATCGACTCTTTCTCCTGAATAAACGATTTTAATTTCTCCTCTTTTTTCCTGCTCGACAGTCACTAGAAATTCTTCCGTCTCTGTGCGAATTACTTTAGATAAACCGATAAGTGCGATTAGGTTCGGGATGACCATCAGGCCATTGCTGATATCGGCCAAATACCAGGCTGTCTCCATTTTAAGCGCAGCTCCTGGGATGACAACTAAAGCAAATAGGATCCTATAGGCAATAATCGATTTTTCTCCGAATAGATATTCACAGCATTTTTCTCCATAGTAAGACCAGGCTAGAACGGTTGTATAGGCAAATAAAATAAGGCCGATAGTGACAATGTAATCTCCGCCCAAAATATTTTTATTAAAAGCGGCGATAGCCAATGACGCTCCATTAAGCATTTCTCCGGCCTCAGTTCTGACACCGATTACTTGAGTCACTGCTAATACAAGCCCGGTCATTGTGCAGACAATCACTGTCGAAAATAAAGCCCCTGTCATACTTATCAAAGCCTGCCTGGGGGCACTATCAGTCCTGGCGGCGGCAGCCGCAACAGAAGAAATTCCAAGTCCTGCCTCGTTTGAAAAAACGCTTCTGGCTACTCCCATTTGGATCGCCATCATCATTGTGGCCCCTAAAAATCCACCTGTAGCAGCTTGACCATTCCAAGCGCTATGGAATATCAATTGGAAAGCAGCCGGGATTTCTCCGGCATTCAATATCAAAATATAAACAGCAGCACCGATGTACATCAACGCCATCATGGGGACTAAAACGCAAGCAACCTGTCCAATCGATTTAACCCCTCCAATGATAACTACAGCGGTTAATGCGCATAAAATCAGGCCGGTGATCCATGGATCAACTTCCCAAACATGATTGATGGCCTGCGCAATCGAATTGGTTTGCACCAGATTTCCGGTACTTATGGCTGCGACCATACCAAGGACTGCAAAAATCCATGCCATCCATTTTATTCCTAACCCCTTTTCCATGTACTGCATCGGTCCACCCGCCATTTCTCCGCGGGCGTCTTTTTTTCGGTATTTAACTGCCAAGAGGGATTCAGAATATTTAGTTGCCATACTGAGAAAAGCAGTGACCCACATCCAAAAAATTGCCCCGACCCCACCGACCGTAACTGCTGTGGCTACTCCAACAATAGTCCCTGTGCCTATAGCTCCGGCTAAAGAAGTCATTAAAGCTTCAAAATGGCCAATATCGCCTTGCGAATTTTGGCGTTGACGGGCCACAACCTGTTTAAAGGCATAGCCTAAATAGCGGAATTGCACCCCTCTTAATATAATCGTGAGATAAGCGCCTGTGCCCAATAAAAATAGAAGCAGGGGCGCTCCCCAAACCCAGTCCCTTATGATTCTCAAAAATTGGTCCAATTGTTCCATGTTCATCCATCAGGTTGTTTTTTGGTTTGAACCCAATTTGTACAAAACCGGGTAGAAAAATCTAATGCTCGAAAAATATAACAAATTCCAAATTTGAAAATCAACAAATATATACTTTATAAAGATATTAATATAAACCGTAATTAAATTCTAACAAAAATAAATTAATAATATATTATAATAAAACTTTTCCTATAAAAAGAAGTAGATAAAAATTGGTAAAACATTTCACCGAATAGCAAAGTGGAAAAAAAAAGAAAAATTAACAAATTTGTTTATGTAAACATGCCAAATATCAGCACTTTAACTTATTTTAAATTTAATATTATTTGGCAATCATTTAATAATCCTGCCCATCGTGACCTTTCCTGCTTATTATTAATAAAATCTTGCCATAGAATGGTGCCCTTTTTTGCTTTTTAATAACAGAAACTTTGACTAAATGCTTCTCTCTGCTACAGTGTCATTATTTGATTTAACAAGTCGATACCTCATGCCATTCCTGCCAACCTACCAAGATTTAAAAAATCAACCTCCCCTCGATCCCTCGATCGAATGTTTTATTCATCAAAATCGACAAGCTATACGTGCTATATTGAACGGAAGTGATCCGCGCCTTCTTCTTATCGCAGGACCATGTTCGATCCACGATACTCTTTCAGCCAAAGAATTTGCTTATTATTTGAAATCCTTATCTGATTCCGTGCAGTCCCGTTTTCTTTTAGTGATGAGAGTCTATTGTGAAAAACCTCGTACTTCTACTGGCTGGAAAGGCTTTTTATATGATCCTTTGCTTGATGGGTCTAACGATATGCTTTTAGGAATAAAAAAAACAAGGGAGCTTCTTTGCCATCTAGCCCGGATGGGGATCCCTGCCGCGACAGAATTTTTAGACCCTTTGACAGCTTTTTATTATGACGACCTTATTTCCTGGGGTTCAATAGGCGCCCGTACCTCTTCTTCTCAAACTCACCGCCAATTTGCTTCCGGACTTCAAATGCCAATAGGTTTCAAAAACGGAATTGCCGGAAACGTTTCAGCTGCGATTGAAGGGGTAATTGCCGCAACCCAGCCCCATTCTTATATGGGTTTGAACGAACATGGAAGATCTGTCATTATTAGGACAAATGGCAACCCGGATGCTCACATTGTTTTAAGGGGCGGTGAAGCGCAATCAAATTACGATCCTTCGTCAATTTCCGATGCGATGAATTCCCTTTCCTTTGCCCGCCTCCCCATCCGACTGCTGGTGGATTGTTCCCACCATAATTCAGAAAAGAAATATGAAAACCAACCCCTTGTCTTTCAATCTGTCATCAAGCAAATTATAGAAGGAAATGAAAATATCCGGGGTATCATGCTGGAAAGCCATTTGCATGCAGGAAACCAGGCATTAAAAACTCCTGGAGATCTGTTGTATGGCATTTCAATTACAGACTCCTGCCTTGACTGGAATTCGACCCGGCATTTAATCCAATGGGGCTATAAGCAGCTTGCATCTTCGAACATTACTGCCCCCTCCTGCAGCATCGCGTGCCATGGATAAATTAAGCATCATAAATAAAGCGCTTTTACAATCTATTAGAAGAGGTGTACTTTTATGCCTTTGCTTTCTGACAAGCTGCGCTCCTAGCCATCTTTCGGTTCAAACCCAATATTTAAGCCATCAGAATCTGGCAAGCTACCATGTCATGACGCCAGATCCTTATCTGGACCATCCTAATTGGGGACAACGCATTATGATTCAATGGAGGTTACCAAAAATATATTCAAATTATGAAGTCTTATCTCTCAAAATGACTGTCCGTTTTCGCAGCAGGGATGAAAAAACTGTTAATTTATATATAAACAAATTGAATGGTATTTATCTCTACGATCTGCTTAATGAAACTTATTGCAAAACCGGTGGAATAGCAACATATAAAGTGGAGATCCTGGGGGATGGGTGCTGCCTTGAAATTTGGAAACATCCTCTTTGGAGTGAATTAATTCTGATCAACCAGGAGTAAGCAGATATCCTGCCCATCCTACCGCTTGCGATCATGCTTATCTTGTATTTTATAATGAACATGATTAGCAGGATCGCAAGCGGAGGATGGGCAGGATAAGCTCTCTTTTAAATTGATTTTTGAATAATGCTTAAAAATTTATTTACAGAGCACTAGGGCCAAGCATCTTTTTAGGGTCCACAATCTGATCAAACTCTTCTTCTGTCAAACAATTGAGCTCTAAGGCCGCTGCTTTTAAAGTAATATTTTCTGAATGAGCCTTCTTCACTATTTGGGCAGCCTTATCATAGCCTATCCCCTTGTTCAGGGCAGTGGCCAGCATCAATGAGCGGTTCAGATGTTCTGCAATGCGCTCACGATTGCATGCGATCCCTTTGACACACTTATCATTAAAACTCCATGCACTGTCACTCAATAAGCGGATGGATTGAATAAGATTATAAATAATAAGAGGGCGAAAAACGTTCAATTCTAAATTACCCTGTGAGCCGGCAAATCCGATGGCAACATCATTTCCCATTACCTGAATAGCCGTCATCATCAAAGCCTCGCACTGAGTGGGATTGACCTTTCCAGGCATAATGGAAGAACCAGGCTCATTCGCAGGCAGGTTAAGCTCCCCTAAACCGCAGCGAGGCCCCGAAGAAAGCCAGCGTATATCATTTGCAATTTTATATAAAGAGACCGCCACCCGCTTTAAAGCCCCGCTGACCTCTACAAGGGCATCATTTGAAGCTAAAGCTTCAAATTTATTCGGTG
This sequence comes from Candidatus Protochlamydia sp., assembly GCA_013695355.1. Taxonomy (GTDB): domain Bacteria; phylum Chlamydiota; class Chlamydiia; order Chlamydiales; family Parachlamydiaceae; genus Protochlamydia. The sequence continues at coordinate 48,962 of JACDAQ010000030.1, read as the reverse complement.
CTGAGACAAAAGGATAGCCGGTCAATTCACTAATTTTTGCCGCAACCCGCCCTGCATATTCAGGATGCGTGTTAAGCCCTGTTCCGACTGCGGTGCCTCCTATAGCCAATTCCGATAAATGGGGAAGGGTATTATTAATGGCCTGTATACCATGCTCAAGTTGGCTTGCATATCCCGAAAATTCCTGGCCCAACGTTAAAGGGGTCGCATCCATTAAATGAGTTCTGCCGATTTTGATAATATCAGAAAATTCCTGGGCTTTGGACTGCAAGGTTTCTTTCAACGCCCCTAAAGCAGGAATAAGGCGCTGGCAAAGATCTGTCATCGCAGCAATATGCATGGCGGTGGGAAAAACGTCATTTGAAGATTGGGAAAGATTGACATCATCATTTGGGTGGATAGGATGCTTCGTCCCCATGATGCCGCCCAACAAAACGATGGCCCTATTACTTATAACCTCATTCAAATTCATGTTGGATTGAGTGCCTGAACCAGTTTGCCAGACCGATAAGGGGAAATGTCCATCCAGACTACCCTTTAAAATTTCATCGGCCACTTCGCAAATGATATGCGCTTTGTCTTTAGCAAGCAGCCCTAAATCGCAGTTCACCAAGGCCGCCGCTTTTTTAACCAATGCCATAGCAAATATTACTTCTAAAGGCATTTTTTCTGTGCCGATTGAAAAATTATCCCATGACCGCTGTGTTTGCGCACCGTAATAACGATCGGAAGGCACCTGGACGTCTCCTAAGCTATCTTTCTCAGTCCGGTAGTCCATTAAACACCTAGTGATTTAATTTCTAACAAGATAGACATTAACTAACTCTCCGTGTTCTCTGTATTCTCTGTGGTGAATAAAAAAGATTAACCATAGATTAAGCACGCTTAGATACCAAATTAATAGTGCTTTGGGTTCTGTTTGGTAAAACAATTTTAACCACAGAGAACACAGATTACACAGAGAAGAATGACCACATATCTCTTTATTTCGTCTTAAAGCGAGGTATGCAGCTCAAGACGGTTCTTAGCGCGCATCAGGGCTCTTTTAGCCCGTTCGCTGTCCACACGCTCATCCGTAATTTCAAGCCGCTCCTTGGCCCGTGCAAACGCCTGCTTTGCCCTTGCAATATCAATGCCTGAAACCTCTTCAATTGCATCCGCAACGATGTCGGCATGATTACTGGAAACCTCAAAAAAACCATTAGAAACAGCATAGATCAGTTTTTTATTTTCATTCGTAGTGAGCGTAAGTTTCCCGGGCTTAATAAGGGACACAAGCGGTGCATGATGGGCTAAAACCTCAAAAAAACCCTCTTTGCCAGGAACAATTACTGAAATGACCTGTCCTTCAAAAAAAAGCTTAAGCGGGGTTAGAATTGATAATGTAAATAATTCCATTACACTCTTTCAGCTCCTTTAAGCTCTTCCGCCTTTTCCATTACTTCTTCAATAGCTCCTACCATATAAAAAGCCTGCTCGGGGGCACCATCCATTTCTCCTTCAACGATCATCTTGAAACCCCTAATTGTATCGGGCAATTTAACAAAACGCCCTTTTTTTCCAGTAAAGGTTTCAGCCACAAAAAATGGCTGCGAAAGGAATTTTTGTATTTTCCGAGCTCTCGAAACGATCAACTGATCTTCCTCAGATAATTCGTCCACGCCTAAAATGGCGATGATATCCTGCAAATCTTTATAACGCTGTAAGATCTTCTGCACGCGAAGGGCAACCGAATAGTGCTCTTCCCCTAAAATGCGCGGATCTAAAATTCTCGAACTTGAATTCAAGGGATCAACCGCTGGATAAATTCCAAGTTCTGCAATCTGACGAGACAGCGAGGTGGCTGCATCCAAATGAGGAAAAATACTCGCAGGGGCAGGGTCGGTATAGTCATCTGCGGGAACATAAATTGCCTGAACAGAGGTGATCGAACCGTGCTTGGTAGAAGTGATTCTTTCCTGAAGCCTTCCAATTTCCGTAGCTAAATTCGGTTGATATCCAACTGCAGAAGGCATCCGTCCTAGCAAAGCGGAAACTTCAGAACCAGCCTGGACAAAACGAAAAATATTGTCGATAAATAAGAGAACATCCTGATGCTGAGTATCCCTAAAGTATTCAGCCATTGTCAACCCAGTCAACCCTACCCGTAACCTTGCCCCTGGGGGTTCGTTCATTTGGCCGAAAACTAGGCTTGTCTTGGCCAAGACACCTGACTCTTTCATTTCAAGCCAAAGATCATTCCCCTCTCTCGTCCTTTCTCCAATTCCGCAAAAAACAGAAAACCCTCCGTGATGGGTGGCAATATTGCGGATCAGCTCCATCACAATCACAGACTTTCCTACTCCGGCACCGCCAAAAAGGCCGACTTTTCCACCTTTTAAATAAGGACAGAGCAGGTCTATGACTTTAATTCCCGTTTCAAATAATAGCGCTTCTGTCTCCTGATCTTCAAAAGGAGGGGCATCCTTATGAATGGGAGACGTTTCTGGATCTTCTATGGACCCAAGATTATCAATAGGTTCACCTAGTACATTGAACAATCGGCCTAACGTTTTGCGGCCGACAGGGATAGTAATAGGCGCGCCAGTATCAATGGCTTTTGCATTCCTAACTAATCCGCTGGTTGATGACAAGGCGATGCACCGGACAATATTATCACCCAAGTGCATTGCAACTTCTGCTATTAATTCTTTATTTTGAACTTCGTCGATCACCCGTATAGCATTTAAAATATTGGGAAGCTCGCCAGGTGGAAACTCAATATCTAATGTAGGGCCGATAATTTGTTTAATTTTTCCTTCAGCCATATTTTCGCCTTTTTATCTTTATCTTAGACTTTATACAGTTTTGGAAATCAATTTAGAGAAAAGCTTTCTTCTAGCCAAATGCATTTACTTCTCTCATAGATTTTACGCAAAACTGCAGATTGATTTATTTTAAACCCTCTGCTCCAGAAGTAATTTCGAGCATTTCTTTAGTTATCCCAGCCTGCCGCACTTTATTGCGCACTAAGGTTAACTTTTCAATCATGTCATCCGCATTAGTTGTAGCTGCTTTCATTGCAAAAACACGGGCTGCCAGTTCAGAAGCGTAGGCTTCGTTTAAAATCGTTTGTACCTTACTGAGGCAGTACCGAAGTAGGAGCTCGCCGTAAATTTCCTGAGGCGCAGGTTCAAAAATGTAGTCATCTTTCTGCTTCGCTTCATGTAAATCTGGAACAACATTAAGAAATTTTTCAATCAGCACTTTCCTTGTCATCATCGTCATGTAATGGGTATAGACAAACCATATTTCGTCGAAATCACCGATCAGGTACCAACTAACCAATTGACTGGCAAATGTTTTAACTTGAGGTGCAGATAACTTTTCTCCCCACTCTGGCAAAGTATAGAATATAGGCCATGAATGGCGCGTATAATATTCCGATGCTTTACGCCCTATTAAGAGCAATTCAACTTTCTCTTTTGAAAGAGTTGCTAAAAATTTATTGGCGGTTGAAAAAATGTCCCAGTTATACGAACCTGATAGACCCATGTCAGCAGCTACGATGACAACGCCAATTTTTTTTACTTCTCTTGATTCTAACAATGGATGGGTAAAATCAGTGACTGACTGACTAAGATTATCCAAGATTTTTTTTATTTTGGCCACAAAGGGGCGCGATTGCTTAATTTTTAATTGAACATGATGCAAACGAGAAGCTGCGACCATTTCCATAGCTTTGGTCAACTGCTGTATTGTTTTGACAGAATTTAAACGTTTTCGAATTTCTCTTAAGCTAGTCATTGCTTTACAGGCTGATGTGTTTGTATAAATTGGGCTTTAAATGCCACCACAGCCGACTCAAGCTGCTTCGAAATTTCATCGTCCAGATCTTTTGTCTCATCAATGTTAGTTAAAATGGCGGGATAGTTTTTCTCAAGATAGGGATAAAATTCCATCTCAAAATTTTTGACCAATTCGATGGGGAGACTGTCCAAATAACCCCTCGTTCCAGCAAAAAGAATCACGACTTGCTGAGATAATGAAAAAGGATCAAATTTATCCTGTTTTAAAACTTCCACCATTCGTTCTCCCCTTACCAATTGGGCCTGGGTAGCTTTATCCATTTCTGATCCAAATTGTGCAAAGGCTGCAAGTTCCCGGTATTGCGCTAAATCCAAGCGAAGGCTCGCCGCAACTTTTTTCATTGCTTTAGTTTGAGCTTTACCTCCCACACGAGAAGCTGAAATACCAACATTAATGGCTGGTCTTACCCCGGCGTAAAATAAATCTGGCTCTAGATAAATTTGCCCATCTGTGATTGAGATTACATTTGTTGGAATATAGGTGGTTACATCATTCGCCTGTGTTTCAATTACAGGAATGGCTGTTAAAGATCCTCCGCCAAGTTCTTCATTCAATTTGGCAGCCCTTTCTAAAAGGCGGGAATGAAGATAGAAAATATCACCTGGGTAGGCCTCGCGCCCTGGAGGACGGCGTAATAATAGCGAGATTTCACGATAAGCTTGCGCATGCTTTGAAAGATCGTCATAAAAGCAGGTAACATGCTTGCCATTATACATAAAATACTCTCCCATTGCAGCAGCGGTATAGGGAGCAATATACTGCAATGCAGCAGGTTCTGAAGCAGAGGCGACGACAATTGTGGTATAGTCCATTGCGCCATGCTCTTCAAGGATTTTGACCACTTGTGCAATTGTCGAGGCTTTTTGACCGATCGCAACATAAATGCAATGCATGTCTGTTTTCTTCTGATTGATGATGGTATCAAGGATCACAGTAGTTTTTCCTGTCTGTCTATCCCCAATGATAAGCTCCCGCTGCCCCCGGCCGATCGGTATCATCGCATCTATTGCCTGGATTCCTGTCTGAACAGGCTCGCTCACTGGCTTTCGCTCTACAACTCCTGGAGCCACTCCTTCAATCGTTCTAAATTCTGTTGTGGCAATAGGACCTTTGCCATCGATCGGTTCTCCCAATGCATTGACAACTCGCCCTAACATTGCCTCTCCAACTGGAACGGAAGCAATAACGCCCAGTCTTTTTACAATGTCCTGTTCTTTAATATTTTTGTCGGAACCTAAGATGATGACACCGACGTTATCAGTTTCAAGGTTAAGAACGATCCCTCTAGTTCCGTCAGGAAACTCTACAAGCTCTGACATCATTACATCGTCAAGGCCCCATATTCGGGCAATCCCATCCCCCACCTGAAGTACACTACCGGCGGACTCAAATTTTAACGATAGATCTTCATCATATTTTTCAATTTCTTTCTGGATGATCCAGGATACTTCTTCGGGCTTTAATCGCATGCGTTTTTGCTCCTACACCTTTGCTGCCAATAAGGCTTTTTTTAATTTTGAAAGCTTTTCTTTAATACTTTCATCAAGCCTTTTATTTCCTATCTTTAAAATCATTCCCCCAATAATTTCGGGAACAATTTCAGCCTGAACTTCGACTTGTTTGCTATAGGCCTTTTCTAATTTGCTCCGCACACTTTCCTGCAGTTCATTTTCAACCGGAAAGGCTGTTATTAATCTGGCTTCAATAATACCCAGTTCACTTTTGATCAAACGCCTATATTCCTGTTTGATGACTGGCAAATATTCCAGCCGCCCTTTATCTATTAATAAAAAAAGAAAATTCAATAGCGTGCTATCAACAAGATCCCCTAGTATTTCTTTCAAAAAATTTTTTTTATCCTGCTTTTTTGTATAAGGACCTAACATAATTTTTTGAAGCTTTGGATTTTGATCGATCAAATCACTCACATTTTCTAATGCAGCAAGTCGGCTTTCAAGCTGTTCTTTTGCCATACCGAATTTTAATAAAGCCTTCGAATACTGAATTGCTACAGCCTGATTGATCATGTAAATTCTGCCTTCTGAAGAGACTCCTCAATGAGCTTCTGATCTTTTTGAGAATCCAATTTTTCACCAATGATCTTTTCAACGGCTTGCATTGAAAGGTTTACAACGTCTTTTTTTAGCTGTTCTTTTGCTTCTGCGATTTCTTTTTGTACTTCAGCCTGGGCTTTATTCAAAATTGAAACTGCTTTTGCCCGTGTTTCCTGTTCAATTTCCTGGGCCATTTCCCGCCCTTTCACGATAGCTTCTTGAATTTGCTTTCTAGATTGCGCTTCAATGCCATGCAATTTATTATTGTACTCTTCCGTCAAAATCGCCACGCTTTTCTTCTGTTCTTCAATAGTATCGAATTCAGATTGAATAAGCTGCTTTCTTTCATTTAAAAGCCCCAGGATCGGTTGCCAGGCGTATTTTTTTAATACCCAGACCATGATTAAAAAAGCGACAATTTGGGTCAGGACTTGTTGTAACTCTAAATACATAAAAACTTAAGCCATTCTTTCTAAAACAATAAAGAAGACTATCAATGCATAGATAGTCAAAGCTTCAATCAAAGCAGCGCCAATGATCATGCTCGTTAAAATTTTCCCCGAAGCTTCAGGCTGCCGGCCGATGGCTTCCATTGCACTTCCTACTGCTCGTCCAAGGCCAAGGCCAGATCCCAAGGCAGCAAGCCCTACGGCTAAAGGGGCAGAAAGAGCGAGAGCTATTCCTAAAGTCATAATTCCTCCGAATATAATTCAAATTTAATGTTAATGTTTTTCATCTAAAGCAGGAATAGATAATAAAATATACACCGTACTTAATAAAGTAAAGACTAAAGCTTGCATCAAACTGGTCAATAAAGCAAGAAACATAAAAGGAACCTGCAGTGGAATCCCTACAGGAGAATTCATAAAATGTGAGATAACAAGAATTCCGAGGACCGAAAAAGCTCCAATTAAAATATCCTCTCCCAGAATGTTACCAAACAAACGAAGGGCTAGAGTGACAGGCCTGGCTAACTGAGCGATCAATTCAAGGACAAACATGAGCGGAGTAAGCCCCCATTCGATTGCACTCTTTGGAGAGCCTGCCAAGTGATAGATAAAACCTAAGAATCCCATATGCTTGATATGCAGATATTGAACTAAGCAAAAAACGCAAAGCGCTAACGCAATAGTAATATTAATATTTGAAGAAGGAGATTTCATCAGAGGTATCATTCCAAATATATTCATCGTCATGATGTAAATAAACAGCGTACCAAGAAAAGGAATGTACTTTTCTCCCTGTGGTCCTAGAACCCCTAGAATCAGGTCCCGGAATTTTTCAATTGCAAATTCAAGTCCATTTTGCAACCCTGAAGGAATCATTGAATTTCGTCTTGTTCCGAGATAAGCTACTAAAGAAATCAGAGAAGCGATAATTAAAGAAAAAATCAAATTTTCCCAATGATGCAAAAAATTAGCCCACTCAGTGTATTGAAAGCGTTGATAAAGGAATGTAATAAAGTTAGGCAACTCAGGTACTTTGCTTTCTGGGGCCCCAGGCTCTGCCATTGCAAAAAAATAAAGCGGCGTAGTTAAGAACGCTTGTATCATGAAAACCCTCTATCTTGTTTTTTTACTAAACGGGTAATTCCTAAAAGAAATATAGCGATAAAAATTAATGAGAATCCGCCAGCTAAACCAAGACTTGAAAAAAAATTAAGCTTTAACAATGCGAATCCAGATAAATAAAGTAACGGAAATTTAATTCCCAGCCAAGCAAAGCATTGTAAAAAATCTCTATCGGCACCTTTTAAATATTCTTCAAAAAGTTTTTTTAAAAAATAAAAATTCAAACATCCCCACATAGCTCCCATAAAAATGCTAAGTCCAACAGACAAGCTATAAAGACACCAAACAATTAAACATGCGCTTATTGCAAGCGATAATGTAATTATGTTGACATCACGTATGAATCTATGCTCCATTTCCAAACCTTTTTATGATACGGTACAATTCACGAAAACCGGCTGCAAAACCCATGATTAAGCCAAAGTACATAAGATAAGGATGAGTATTAAGTTTTTTATCCAGCCAATTGCCGATCAGCCAACCTAAAATAGGAGAAACGGCAATGACAAATGGGATAGTAATGAATACCCCGGCCTGCTTCCATCGTTCTTTGGTTTCTTTATCAGGATCAATATCAGGCGGCATTTTTGTATAGTTACTTTTAATGTTTAGGTCACATGATAGGGAAGGTTCCAATCAAACGCTTGGATTTACTCTTAAAGGGAAACATTAACTCAGCAAATTATGCCATCCTACAAAAACTATTGGGATACTCAAACCTGGCTAAAGCTCCCAGCTTGGGCTGTAGAATGATAGCCTTCAATGTTCTAGTAGTAAGCTATAAATAAAGTTTTCATGGCTATTTTTAAATTGAAAGTGCTGCGGTGAAAAAAGCTTAGAAAGGAATGAGCATACTCAATGAACTTTTATTTTTCAACCTAGAAATGAGTATGGGCTTCTAACTATAAATTTTAATAATTGGATGATTTTATCAGAAAACCCTAAAGCTATATAGGAAGGATTAATAAAATTTACACGCTGCAATTTGATGCTGTAGCGGGTTTGCTTTTGCCAAATTTAGTGAAAACCACTATTATGTGTTAAAGCGCTTGCTATTGCAGAAATTGCAGACTTTATCTTTTATAACTTGTTGTCGGCATTTTTGGTAATAGTAAACTAATCACCGAAAAATTTATACTCTTGCTCATAGTCTATGTACGGTTATTCCAATATTTTGTCATTTGAACCATAATTATAAATCAAGGGCTTACAATAATAACTCGAGGTAATTAAATGACATCTCCTCTCCCCTCTCTAAGCTTACTTCCATTCTACGGATTAGCTGGAGGGCTGCTAGGTTATACCTATGGCAAGATCACTCAGGTTGATCCTATTATTGCCGCTAAGGTGCTTGGAATTTCCATGATTGCAGATACCTGCCTTTATAAAGGTGTCGATTATTTTCTCGGGGATAATAAAGGAAAAAAAAGCCACCTTATCTATGGCCTTACCAATTGTATTTCGATGGGCGCTGCAATAAAAGTTTTTAATGACTTAGAATTCCTTGGAACCACCGGAACGATTGTTACTTCTTCAATTGTGATGCTACATTTAGTAGGCCAATACAATATCTTTGCTTCGTCTTAGAACCTGTTCTTAAACCTTATAGTTAAATACAAAATTTGAATGGCTGCGTCAAAGACCGGAGTTGCTGTATCTAAAATGACCCAATATATAAATATGGGGTCTTTTTATAACCGTCCAGCACGGGAGCTTTCACGCTAGCATAAATCCATTTTTTGCGTACATTTAGGTATATATTTTTGTATTTATCAGAAAAAATCCTTTCCATATTAAGCGCTTCTGCTTATATTTCTAGCCGTTCCACCCGGAGTTTAAAATGAATAAAGCTTTCCCCTGTCTTGTTATCTGCATGACTATTTTTTGCAACCAATTTCTATTGTCGGCTCTATCAAACAATACCTCAGTACAATCCAATACTTCTTCTTCAGAGGCTCTTGAAGAGGGTGTTGTTTTATTTACCCCTCCGAACAACTGGCACTTGGCAGATTCTAAGCTGCTTCCTGAAAGGGTCAAAGTAATGGTTGTCGGAAAAGGCCCCTCTTCCTTCCCCCCCTCCATGAATTTAAGCCTTGAACCTTATAAAGGGTCACTTAAACAGTATTTGAAAATAGTTAAAAGCATGAACGACGCTCAGGGATTCGAATGGAAGGATTTAGGCACAATCCGGACAGAAGCCGGCACTGCAAGTTTATCTCAAGTAGACACTAAAACAGAATGGGGCAGCGTCCGCCTTATGCATGTTATTATGATGAAAAATGGGACGGTTTATATTCTGACTGCTTCCGCTCTTAAAGACGAGTTTTCACAATTTTACAAAGAATTTTTCGCCGCTATGCGTTCGCTAAGAGTTGCTAAGGATGCCTTTGAAATGGTTTTGAACCCTCAGCATAGGACGCAGTTAAAAAATGCAGCCTTTAAGCTCCAAAACGATTGGAAAAACATCCTAACCAAGCAGTTCAACGAAAACGAGGGAATATCTTTAGACTATTTAAAAGAAAAGGTTTTTAAAAGCGAGAATTTCCAGTCTGCCTTATGGCTTCCCTATAAAAATATGCTGGCACAAAAGTATAGCGATTTGGGACAGGAATGGCAGGCCCTTATCCTGCAAAGAACTGAAGAAGACCTTTTCGAAACCCCTATCAATTAAAAAATAGAAATGAATCAGGAGAAACAATGAAAAACATCAAGAAATTAGCCCTATTCTCAGCCGCACTTGCCATGACATTTACAGGAATGCCGCAGCTTGAAGCTGTAACTTATGTTACCGATACAGGCGGATACGCTTACGACGAATCGCGGGCTGCTACAAATTTGGCCCCTGCAATTGCCCTTGGAACTGTCGCAATTGTTGGAATCATAGCAATTGCCGTTCAAAATTCTAATGGCGATGGAAGCTCAGCAACTTCAAATCATTCCCATTGCTGCAGTCATTATAAAGATCCAAGCACTGACTGCTGCTTCACTATCGATTTTAGCTGCCCTTCTTGTACTTCATGCCACTTTCACTAGAATTTTAAAAAATGCATCGATGGATCCGTCAGGCACAAAAAGTTTTTCTTGCTTTTTGTGCTTCATTTTTTATAATAGCATGCTCTGCGCCTTGCCGGAATTGGTATTTGCAACAGATCGTCACAACAAACCCTTGCTTTAATTCAGGTAGACTCGTATTGCCTCCTGAATCGGATAGTTCACGCTTAAGGATCGAACTGGCTCGTAGCCCCTCAGGGATACGGTTGTATTTTAATATTTTATTTCTTCAGGCCGCCCCCCTTTCGGATGACCCTCTCCGAACGGAGGTTGAAATTGTGACGGATGAGGGTTCGTATTTAATCAACCCCTACATTCTGCAGGGAGGGCAGCGTCTTCTCATCCACGATGAGGATGCCGACCATCTGATTGCCCTTCTGCTTAACGGGAAATGCTTTTCAATAAAAATGGGGAGGCATCAGACCGAGATTATTTCCGAACAATTTGCCGAAACATACGCACAATTACTGGCCCTTCCGATCGCTTATTGATACCCTATTAACCACAAAGCCTCTTCCCAACCTGACTTTTTTTATATTGGGATACATCTAAGGCGCGTCCTTTATTTTCAATTAGATATCCTAAAAAATCAGGTACTATCTCGCATGATAAGAAAATTTATTTGCTAAAATTTACTATTTAAGACATAACAAAAAAAAATTTAACAGCAACTGTTCAGTTTATGCCTCTTTGACTAAGAACCTGAATCGTTACATTAACCAGGATTTGCTAATGAGAATATTACCAAAACTCCACCTAGCTGTGCTTTTAGTTGCATTAACCACCTCTTCATTTAACGTAGAAGCCCAGTGCTATGGAGATGAATGTTATGATTCTGAAGATTGTGCTTATATGCAGAGCAGCCATGCTGCCCACTGGTCAGCCTATGTTCCTATCGCAGCTCTAATTGCCGCAGGAATTTGCTGGAGCTTAGCAGATAAAAACCATTCCTGCGCAAGCAGTCACTGCAACTCAAACAGCTATAATGGCTTAGGCCCACTTGACCGCACATCAAACTATAACTGCTCTTGCTATAGCCTTTCATCCAGTTTTGCCCATTAAATAAATTTTCATTTTGATGTAAAATTTTATTGCGATAATTTTAACTTTGCGTCATAAATAGGATATGTAAAGCTTTAGGGAACCTTGGCTTCATGTATTCCTTTTACTTAATGCTGAGGTTTCCACGTGACACGTATTCAAAGGAACTAAATATGAAAAAATTGTACAGATTATTTGCATTGACAACGGCGATGGCATTGCTATCTGGCCAAGTGCAAGGTCAAGATTGTTGCTGCGATGATAGCGCAGCTTATGATGATTGTGGAAGAGCATGCACAATGTCTGCCCTCTTACCAATTGGAGCTTTAGTTGTAGCAGGAGTTATCATTGCGACAACGGACCGGCACCACCACCACCATGGTAGCAGCTCAAGCAGCTCTTGCTCTAGCTCTTCTCATGCACACTCCCACTTTAGCACCTGCCCAGGCTTCTAAAGTTATATTAGTAAAAAGGCCGTAAGGCCTTTTTACTTATTTATTACCCACTCAATTAAGTTTATCTTCATAATTTTAAAAAACTACTCCTCATAGGTGTGTGTTTTTATTAAATTGTTATATTCACAGTTTAGAATTATTTCAGAAGATCTGCCAATAAATTCTCCACAGTTTCGAAGTATTGATCAACAAATAAAAATTGATTCCTTAATTGTCCATCGCTCTCTTTTCCTAAAAGAATGAAAAAAAATTGACCAAAAACATATCTGTATTCAAGAAGTTCCTGCTTATATTTATGAACTGCTTGATAAGAAATTGATTCGGGAGGCTTTTCTTTCACAATCCTTTGAATAGCTGCCAGAAAATCTTGTAGGTAGGCTTTCATATCATTAATATCGAGTTCTATTTCATGTACATGAGAATAGATATCTCCCTTATTAAGCCAATCTTCTATTTGATCGAATAGCAGCCTGAAACGTTCCATCCTAAAGGCATGAGAGGGATCTTCAATGTAATCGCAAAGGCCTAAGTGCAGCCGATATAATTCATGGAATAATGAAAACTCATGTAATATATGGTACTTCCAGTCTTCGCGCATGGCCTTTGCTAAAATAGTATCAACATAGTCTATCGATTCTAGTTCAGGGCTGCCGATCTCATCATATTTTTTTAATTCCTCAAGAAGCCCGTTTACGCGGTTCCGCATCATTGAACGGGAAATAAGAGGTTGGCCCATTTCATGAAGCAATTTTTCTATCTCTTGATGAATGTGGAGTCTTTGTTGATGCATTTCCTTAAAGTTACCTTCAAGGGATATGAGAAAACCAGAATACCCCTTACTCAGTTCTTCGGCAGAATAGATCAGATTAAGAAGTTTTTTTGATTTTACAGGTTCAGGACCTACAATCCACTCTGTAAATCCCCAACGACTACGAACATAGGGATTTGCATCTGTTTTTAAAATAAAAACACGATAATGCACCATTGTAACAATAAGCTCTTTCAGCTCGTGTTGATATTCTTTCACTTTAAATTTAAGCTTTTCTAAGGAAGCATCAAATTCATGGGGTTCATTCTTTAAACACTTTAATTCATAACTACTATTAAAAAAAGCATCCTTCAAACCTCTGTAATAAATACGCAAAGTCCAAATAACATTATCAACACTTGTAAGGTTTTTTAATGAACGGATGGTGTCAAGAGCAAGAGAACCTTTAGGTCTAGTATTTAATTCAAGTATTTTTAAGAGCCTAAAAACATCGATGTATAAATTTTGCTCTGGAACTTCTAATAATGCCAAAACTGGAAAAGTTTTCATTTTTATTAGAAGATCTTCGACTTTTACATTAATATGTAGGAATTGAATATAAGATTGATTAAAAATTTCATATTGCTCTTTTAAAAAAGTTTCACTTTGCTTTAAATTTTTTATGAGCTCAGGATTAATGCTTTTTTCCCAGTAACTCCACAATTTGGACCACATACGTTCTTTTTTCTCAAATTTCATATTGTATTCTTTCAAAGGTTTTTCCAACCTACGAATAGCCCAAATCAAATCTTCAATGTAATGGATCAACATATTTTTTATGGCCAGTACAACATGGGCAATAGAAACATGCCACCGATCAACGCTAACCTGTTTGATCTGTTGAAAAAGTTCAACTACGCACCCCTCCAGTACTTCAGTAAATTCCCATAATGCCCGATTAATTTTTGCGACAGCCTTATCTCCTTCATATTTGGGAAGATTATTCAATCCCCCCTTGACGATTAAACGTACCTTTTTGGTAAAACCTTCTACCGCGTCCGAAAGTTTAAGATGCCCCCCATTAAAAGAGAGCAAGGGTGCATAGGCTTCCATAGGCATCGGTTGAATAATCGTTAAAATTTGATGTGATAGGCGTGTTTCCTTCTGCTGTAAATACTTTTCAAGCTGATCGACAATCTTTTGATCCAAATCCATTAATCCCTGAAAATCAATCGGCCGAAAACTCATAAAATCTCCTTATAATAAAGCACAATTCAATTTCAGGCGGGCAAAGGTTAGGGCTGATAGCACTTGAAAAGTGATGACAGCCTGTATGAATTCCTTTTAACACAATCATTATTTATAAAATATATTTGAATTTATTGCAGAGGTGAGCCCAAGAAAACCCTATTGATTATCTCACATTAACATGCTATGATGATGTTATTAACTAAACTTTTTTGAAAGGACTTCTATTATATATGCAAAAAGGCCATCTGCTTCAGTTTTGCTGCCAACAATGCCAACATCCCATACAATTTTCTGTTTTTGATCTGGAAAAGCAGGATAAGGGAATTCATTGCGAGGATTGCAGCCTGATCTATGATTTTAATGATGAATCGCTATTGAGACAATTGCGCAAATTTGAAAATCTTTGCCGCCAGATCCAGTTGTCAGAAGAAATCCTTTCCAATACTTTTATAGGAATATATGTAGGCGACAGGGAAATAAAAATTCCCTATAGAATTTTATTGACCCGCTTAAACTCAACACTTGATTTACTCGTAGGAGACTGCCCTTTGACGATTACCTTTCGAATTGAGCCCAAAGCAGATATGCCGGTGCCATTTATTTAATAACCTGAGTTTTGGGTTTATCTCCTCGATATTAAGGGAATCTCGCGCCCTATATTCGCCCTTTCGCTCTTCAAGCATATCGATTTGATATTCTTTTCAGAGCGAAAGGTCAAATCTAAAGCACGATATCCCTTACTTTCAATGAGATAAACCCAAAACTCAGGTTAATAGTGTTATTTTAGTCAGTCTGAATAAGGAGTTTTTCATGGCAGATAAGCTTAGCCAATTAAAAAAGATGACCACGGTCGTCATTGATACAGGAGATATTGATGCAATCAAAAAATATTCCCCTACAGATTCAACGACAAATCCTTCCTTGATTTTATCGGCGATTGAAAAGCCTACTTATAAGCCTCTTATGGAGGAGGCCTTTAAGTATAGCCAACGAGCTGCCTCTCCCAAAGCTCAGCTGGCCTTATTAATGGATAAATTATCGGTCAATGTGGGATGTGAAATTCTCAAGTTAGTTCCGGGAAGAGTTTCCACTGAGGTTGATGCAAGGCTTTCGTTTGACGTGGAAGGAAGCATTCAAAAAGGTCAATCCCTAATTGATCTATATGAAGAAATGGGAGTTTCAAAAGAGCGTATTTTAATCAAATTAGCTTCTACTTGGGAAGGAGGCCTTGCCGCGCGTGAGTTAGAAAAAATGGGGATACATTGCAATATGACACTTCTCTTCAGCTTGCCCCAGGCTATCCATTGTGCCGAGGCACAGGCTACACTCATTTCCCCCTTTGTCGGCCGCATCTTGGACTGGTACAAGAAACATGATGGAGTTCCAGGCTATGCACCTGCAGATGACCCAGGCGTTCATTCTGTGACATCTATCTATCATTATTTCAAAAAATTCGGCTACAATACACAGATTATGGGCGCAAGCTTCCGTAACAAAGAAGAAATTCTTGAGTTAGCTGGATGCGATCTATTAACTATATCGCCTCAATTTTTAGAAGAATTAGCCCATGAAGAAGGAAATGTAGACCGGAAGCTTGATCCTGCCAAGGCCACAGAGATGAATATCGTAAAAATACCAATGGATGAAAAAACTTTCCGCTTTATGCTTGCTGAAGACGCCATGGCCTATGAAAAGTTAGGAGAAGGGATTAGAAATTTTGCAAAAGACTCAATCAAACTTGAAAAAATCCTTTCAGAACATTTTAAACTAGCTTAATTTAAATTTTTTTCTCCGATGTAAAGACGCCTCGGTGATTTCTGCTTTTTTTTTCTTTCCTAGTGCTCTGTAAAAAAGTTTACAGAGCACTAGTGAACTCAAAAATTGGATATACTACAACACCTAGAAGAATGAGAGTGGTGCTTTGAAGAATGAGTGTGGTGCTTTTTTTCAAGAACAATGATCTCATTCCTTTGCACAGGTAGCGTCATCATTGCCTGTAGCCAATCTCTCCAGCAACACCCCTTACAAGGGAGGTAAGGCTGTCCGTAAACAAAATTCCAGGCAAGAACTCCCTGGCAAATGCGGCCAAAGTGAGAGTCATGGGTGACCTTAAGCTCGAAAGAGAAATTTTTGACATCAAAGCTAAAGCGCGCCCTCCCTCCTGCGAAAGATGATATTCCATTTTCACCAATATAATAATAAGGCCCAACTGCAAAGTAAACATTCAGCCATGACATAGGGCACCATTTATTAAGACCCATTCCAATTTCTGCATCAAAACCGCTTAAGGCCCGTTTGCGATGATGCGTAGAATGGGAATTAATGGCCCAATAGCCGTTAAAGCGTAAGTCATAACGATAGCCTAGCATTTCTAAATTAAAACTGGCCTGATGATAATCTCCCCGATAATGACGATAATCGTAGTAGAGTCCCATGCCAAATACTTTTTGAAGCTGTGGAGAAAGGTATCTTGAACCTCCTCCGATATTCACTGCCCCTTGTCGTTTGCTAAAAAAATTAAAGTGGTCTCTTATATCCACAAATGGCTGAAAGCCATAGGCTTCATAAGGATGGTAAACCAAAAGAGAGCGAAAACTCGTATAGCCTCTAACATACCCAATTCCCCTCCCTTCCGTATGGCTAATAGAGCTGAAAACTGAAAAAGGATCACAAGGACAGCAAATTCTGCAAATCTTATTCAATCTTACTGGGGGTTCTTCTTTCGGACAAGGTTTTGCCTTTTCAGCAACTTTTTCAGGCACAGAAGGAGGCTTGGTCTCGCATTTTTCAGCAGTTTTTTCAGACTTAGCTTGGGGCTTGAGTTCCGGTTTTGTTTCTGGCTTGAGCTCTGGCTTTTCTTGCTTAACTAAAGCGTCAGTTTGGCATGATTTACTTTCAAGCTTATCCTGTAAAGGCATTTTTTGGTTGTCTTCAGTCTCCTTTCCCTCCATAGAATTGCAAAACAATAAACCGGCAATAAGGATTCCGGCCATGCTTTTAAAAGAAATCATATATTTCCCACCCGCTCGTTAATTTCTATGAATATAAAAAACATAGGTAATATCTATATTTTTAAAAAAAGGCAATTTTTTTTTTATTCTTTTTCATTTAAAAAAAAATCAGTAATCTTCTTTACACGAATTCTCTTTTTTTTAATCATTTCAGAGCAATGCAAAATTTGTCTTAAACTGGTGAATATGAAAAAAAACTTTTTTTTTATCCTGGCGGCCATTTCTTTTGTCTCTCTTTTTTTATATAGTGAGCCTGAAGAAAAAGTTCCTGCCCCTCTGCCTAGTGAGGATGATGCCCCAGCAGATCATTCAAAAAAAATCTGTCTTAACATGATCGTTAAAAATGAAAAAGCCGTCATCGAACGATGCTTGGCAACTGTAAAACCGCTGATCGATTATTGGGTCATCGTTGATACAGGATCAACAGATGGAACTCAAAGCATTATCAAAGAATATATGAAGGACATTCCGGGCGAACTGCATGAAAAGCCATGGATAAATTTTGGACATAACCGCAATGAAGCTCTGCTCCTGGCGAAAAAAAAAGCGGAATATAGTCTATTCATTGATGCAGATGAAGTTTTAGAATTCGAGAAAGATTTTAAACTACCGAAATTGGAAAAGGATTTCTATTTTATAAAAACAAGCTTCGCAGGGACGCAATACTGCAGGGTCCAATTGATCAAAAATGCATTAAACTGGAAATGGGAGGGTGTATTACACGAAGCTGTCGATTGCCCCGAAGCCAAATCCAACGCCATTATTGAAAAGGTAAAAAATGTGGTGCGGACCGACGGAGCCCGATCGCAGGATCCTCAAAAATTTCAAAAAGATGCGCAAATTTTAGAAGAAGCTTTAAAAAATGACCCTTTCAACAGGCGCAATGTGTTTTACTTGGCCCAAAGTTATAAAGATGCCCAGAATCATTCGATGGCCTTGTTAAATTACCAAAAAAGGGCTGGCATGGGAGGGTGGGACCAGGAAATATTTTGGTCGCTTTATCAAATAGCACGCCTGTTTGAAATTTTGGAAATGCCGGAGGAAGTGATCATCAAGGGGTATGAAAGGGCCTTTAAGTACAGGCCTTCCCGCATCGAACCCTTGCATTTTTTAATTCAATACCATCGGAACAATGACAATTTTGAAGCAGGCTATCAGGCAGCCTATCCCTATCTTAATAAGGCATTGTCAAACGATGCATTATTTGTTGAGAAGTGGGTTTATGATTACGGACTGCTTTTAGAATTTTCCATTTGCGCCTACTGGACGGAACGGTATTCTGAAGCACTGCTTGCAACCCAATTACTTCTTACTCGACCTAATCTCCCAGAAAATGTAATCACTTGCCTCAATCACAATTTAAAATGGATTAATGTAAAGCTTGCTGAATTACAGCTTGAGAAACTGAAAAAGGAAAAAAAAATAAAAAATGAAGAATTGCGAGAGGCAGCTTAAAAAAATTGCTATTAAGAATTGTCTTTGTAAATTCTTCAGCGGAAACTACATATCTTTATAAACCTTTTATTTACATTAATAAAAAATGAAGCTATTATTATCATAAAAATCAAATCAGGATATTTATGCAAATTCAAAATAGTACGGATTATAATAATAATTTATGTAGATTTAATATAACTTCAGGCATTACGCCACCTAACAGAGAAGAATTTATTCGAGCCATTCAAACGTTTGAAGACACGCATCAATTAAAATTAGAAGAATTTATTACCGGAAAGGCTTGGTGGAGAAATCAGAATTATCTTTCTGAGGAACAGGCTAGATGTAGAACTGCTTTTTTTAATGATCCTATTATCCAAAATTATCTATCGAGACATTCAAAATTTGTCAATTTCCTAGAAAATAGACCCAATCTTAATTCAGATGAAAATAAACCCTATGAAAGTGATTATTTTGAATGTAAAATTTATGAATTGGCAGCAAAAAATGATGCCATGTTCCTGCCCTATCGCAAGGACGTAATGACAGATTTATTTTATGAAAGCAGAACCAGCGACCCTAGTATTTTTAGGAATATGCAGTCTAAAGCCAGCGGTAAAATTAAATTAACACGTAAAGGATATGACCTCTACGAGATAAGGGATTACCTTAGACGTGTAGAATTTGGGAAATATAGCGATAAAATCGAAAAGGATCACAAGGGTATTGAGTTTATAATTTCTCCAATCGGAAAAGATGGGCATGCAATGACTATTCTTTCCGTTATTCAAAAGAACACATTTAAGCATCTCGCTTCCATCTTTATCAATTCTTTCACTAACAATGATTATTATAATTTGATCAGTAATCGTTTTAATTTAAGAGAAAATCACTCTTATGCTCTACTAGAGGGAAGTGATTGTGAAAAATTTTTCGAACAAATCTTTGAAAAACTTTCAGGAAAATCTACTCTAATAGATTTAGATTTAAGAGAAGGGTATATTTTAAACCCTTCCTTTGGCGTAAACCTTAGTTCAGAAGAAAAGCCTATTCATGATGCATTACAAAGCCAAAAAATTGATCTCATTCACACTCTAAATAAATATGAAACAGACACAATGTACGGTATTTATGGCACTAGAATTGTAACTATGATTGATGCCTCCCATACTTTGCAGACCCAGGAAAATGATGAAAACTGTGCATTATACAGTTTAAACTTTTTACAGGGCATCATTGATTTATTAAAAAATGACGATAAGGCTGAAATTGTTTATCAATTAGCGGAAAAGATTGATTCTAGCAACCCTTTAGAAAAAGAGTTTGCAAAAAAAAGTTTGTCAAATATTTTTAATATAGTCTTAAGACAGTATTTGCCTGCTTACTACAACTCAGAAGGCATCCAAAAAAGTGAGGAGGAGATTAAAAGGCACCACTTATATCAACGCTGGGACCTTGGCAGCCAAGGCATGCATCCAGATTATTTAAAAGAGTCAGGATATTTACCCAAGTAACACCGAATATTTAGCTTTTACATTAACTTATTTGTAATCTGTTAAATATGTTTGGGAGGCCATACCTCTTTGTCTTTTGGCTTTCCGCATTCAGAACATGCCTGCATATTAAATCCTATAATGAGAGTCTTTTCAAAATATAATGTGTTACGTGAAAGTAAACTTCCAGGTAATTCTGTTTACCAAATTACATATTTGATCATTATTGACGTTTTAAGTTTTGTTTTTTTCTAAAGAAGAAATAAACCTTATATCGTTAACAACCTCCTCTCTAAAGAAATGGCAGCGTCAAAAAATTAGCATTTACTATTTCTTTAGTAAAAAAGCAAAAGCATTATCGGCATTTTCAATTTTCCTATTCTTCCATTAATTTGCACCAATATTAATGGAGGGGAACGGTTAAGTGCAAAATATGATAAACTTAATTCTTATCCAGCCAATCATACCTTCAATATAATCTACCTATCCAATCCTGTCCTAATCCTGCCGCTTCAGCGATCCTGCTTATCCTGTTATTAATGCTAGCTACAAATTATCTTAAATTCTTCTTTGTTAGGGTTTAATCGCATGAGCTTTCAGGTTAAAAATTAGGTGTTGACTTGTGTTATAGATTACAATCCCCTATTGTCAATTGCTCGGATGGCGTCCTGGCAAGCCTTTTGAAACAAATTATTGCTTTGAAGAAAATTTGGACCTTCAAGGTTGAAAAATTCCTGGCTCATCAATTTTCCTCGGAGAAGTCCTCCTGCCAGTTCGGCAACCTTTAAAAAAAGTAAGTGGACCTGAGCGATTTCCTCATCTGTCAATTCTGCAACCCGCTCAAAAAGATTTTCCTTTAACAGGAGCTTATAAATTAGGAACTCTTTTGCCAGTGGAGTTAATTGTGCCAGGCTAGCTTTTGCAGCACGGAGTTTCTCTCTCCTATTATTATAGCCTTGTAGTTCTTGGCTGACAAAATGATGGGGACAGCTTAAATCCCCTTCTAATTCTCTTAATTGGGCAAAGTTAACTAAAGGGACATAAATTTCTGGAAAGGACCCTTTTAAAGCCTCCTGACCCTCTTCCTGTGTCTCTCCACAACAAAGAATCCACCTGGGATGATCGTAAAGTTCAATTAAAGCATTTTTTATTATTGTGGTTAATAAATTTTTGTAACCCGTATCCCGGTGATTTGCATTGAAATAAAATAAGCCAGGCTGTTGATAGACTGGAATAGCGACGACATCGCAAAAATTGGCAAGTTCGACTGCAACCTGACTAATTTGTTGCCGGTAATCTTCGTTTCTTAAATGATTCAAATCAAATTGACGTACCATCTCCAAATGCTGAGGAAAGACAGAAAAAAAAGTTTCAATTCTTCCCGGCTCTAAATGTTCCCTATTTCTTTGAGGAATAGGTTCAGCCGGTACCTGTGCTCTTATTAGGGGGTAAGTTTGTTCTATATCTCTCAATATTGCAGAAGTTAAATTGAGCTGCATCGCAACATTGAAGTGCTGGACTAAAAAATATCCTATGCGAAGAATCCGGTCATTTAATGTGCCCTCTAAGCCATTATGAGGCGTTCGGCTGGTTAAAAATAGCATCCGGCCCACCACCAGCTGAGCTAAAATTGCGCCTCCAACATAACCAATTTGATCCGTTATAATATTATTGGCGTGTGTGGAAATAAATTCATTTTTAAAAAGATGCTTCAGACTTATCAATGAACTAATATAACTATTAAAACTAATAGCAAAGCATTTAATAGTGTAACGGTGAATAATCTCTGAACGTCCATTCGTCAAGCCGTAAGTAAAAGCTCCAATAAAACCAATTGCTGCCAAGGCTGTTCCTTCGAATGAGGAAAACCATAAATTAAACAAATTCCCTGTTTGGGCCACCCCTTTAGCTGCTAATTTAACTAGATGGCCATGCCATCGATTAGAGGCGCTATGATGCATGAGGATGGAAATATGGCGTATACCATATATTACGTCGGAATAAAGAGGAGTAGCATGCGTGTATAAAGGCTGTTGAGTTAGATCACCCCAAAAATCGGGCATAAAGACTCCATTATTAAGTAATTTTATTAGTAACTCACCTTACGCAAAAGGAGCTAACGAAGAAGTAGGTCTTTTGAATTTCAATTAACTTCAAAAATGCTCGCAATATGTAAAATATTGCTGCGCTTTTTAAATTAATTGATTTTTCAAAATCCCTTGCTTCTTCATTTTGTTCCTTTTGCGTAAGGTGAGTTAGTAAATAGTATCGAAATCTTAATTATATCTAAAGCAAAGAAAAGATTCGAACATAATCAATAAAAAAGTATATAATTCATAATTTTTATCAAAGGTCTTTATGGCATTATCACGTATCCATTGCCTTTCATTACATGGTTTAGAAGCCGTCCCGGTTGAGGTTGAAGTTGATGTAAGCCAAGCTGAAAAGCTCACTCTTGTGATCGTTGGCCTACCCGATACAGCTGTGCGGGAGTCCAAGGATAGAGTATTAACAGCTATAAAAAATTCAGGTTTCGACATTGGGCCAATTTATTGCACGGTCAACCTTGCACCTGGAGATTTAAAAAAAGAAGGGGCATTATATGATCTTCCCATTGCCATTGGTTTACTGCGCTCCTTAAAAATGTTGAAGGATGAAGAACGGGCACATGAATACATGATTGTGGGAGAATTAGCCTTGAGCGGACAATTACGTCCGGTCAATGGAGCGTTGGCCATCGCTTTGCTGGCTAAAGAATTAGGGAAAAAAGGTGTTTTACTCCCTGCTTCCAATGCAAAAGAAGCTTCTGCCGTTAAAGGTTTGCAAGTTTTTCCTATTCACAATTTAAAAGAAGCTGTCAAATTTCTACAAAATCCAGGATTGCTAACCCCAATTTCAGCCTTGGAAGAAAGTGTCTTATTTGAACATTGTTCCTCTTTAATTGATTTCAAAGATATCAAAGGACAGGCCCACGTAAAGAGAGCGCTTGAAATCGCCGCAGCGGGTGCTCACAACGTCTTATTAGCCGGCCCGCCGGGATGCGGTAAAACAATGATGGCCAAAGCACTAATCGGCATTATGCCTCCCCTTACATGGGAAGAAGCTTTAGAAGTCACCCGTATCCATTCTGTCGCCGGACTACTTTCAAAAGAGCAATACCTGGTGACTAAGCGCCCATTTCGATCCCCGCATCATACGATCAGTTATGCGGGGTTGATTGGAGGCGGAACTTTTCCAAAGCCGGGAGAAGTATCCCTTGCCCATCAGGGAATTTTATTTTTAGACGAACTCCCTGAATTCTCCCGACATGCCTTAGAAGTTTTACGGCAGCCGCTTGAAGATAAAAAAGTCACGATCAGCCGCGCAAGCGGTAAATTTACTTTTCCCACTACTTTTATGTGCGTCGCTGCCATGAATCCCTGCCCTTGCGGCTATTTAGGGCATCCCGAAAAACCATGCAGGGACAGCAGCCCGCAAGTTGAACGGTATAAGGGGAAAATATCAGGGCCGCTAAAAGACAGGCTAGACATGCATATTTGCGTCCCTCCTGTCCGCTACAAGGATTTTATAACCCATGCCGAGGGAGAATCTTCACAAACCATCCTTCTGCGAGTGTTGGAAGCGAGAAAAATTCAAGCCGTAAGACTTGGCACCGGAAGGACCAATTCCCTTCTTTCCTCTGCAGAGACAAAGAAACATTGTTATTTAAATGCAGCTTGTGTGGGTATTTTGGAAAAGGCCATTGAAGGGATGGACCTTACGGCAAGAGGGTGTGACAGGTTGATCCGGATTTCCCGTACCATTGCCGACCTGGCCGCTTCTTCCACGATTGAACCTATGCATCTGTTAGAAGCTATCAGCTTTAGAATGAGCTCAATATGAGTTAAAATTCAACTCACAAGCACAAAGAAACTTTGTATTTCTTGGTGCCCTCTAACCCTATCTTCTTCCCCTCTCTGTGATGTGCTCTGTCTGTGGGAACATTGCTAAAAGCCACAAATATAAACCAAGAGTCCACAGAGAGGGAAAAGGGGATAACCTCTCTTGTAAAAAATAAAATATATTCTCATTTTATATTATTATCTCATAAAAATATAAGTAAATGTAATTAATTTATAGATTTAGTTATATATTTCATTTTTAAATTATATATTATATAATAAGATTAGTTAATTTAATTTATATTATAAAACTTAATCCCGGAGGATCTATGAATATCAACTCAGGCAGTAAGACACCGACTATAACAAGGGTAGATGATCACTCTGTCAAATTTAAACCAACTGAATTAGCCTATCTGGGCAAAGCTACATCCAGTAAAGTCAGGCAATTTTTTGAAAGCTTCCTACATGTCATTTCCTTTACGTTGTATGACCCAACTTCATTTTATGAAGCCAAAGGAAAGCAAGTTGTTTTACAAGACAATATAGAAGTAATGGAAAAGGATTTAATTAAAAATAAAACAGAAAAACGTGAAAAAACAAATAAAAAAATTGGGAAGAATGTAAACGTTAAAGAATTTATGAATTTTCTTAAGACAAAGAAAATTTTTCCTGATGACACATTAGTCAATTATAGCGAAAGAAAAGATGTAGTGGACCACCTGCGACTCCTTTTCAAGCTTCAAAAAGCAGGCCAGGATATGTTCAAGGGCCTAATTAAGCCGGAAGAATTAGAAAATTTGACCAGTAGCAACCCCGAAAACGTCAATCGTGTTAAAGATCTCAATAAAATAAGGCTCTTAGTTAAATATGAAAATATTGATGAAAGAAAGTCCAGCCAGATCAATCCTGCTTCAGTCCTAGGCTTATTAAAAATAGCACTAAATGAAAAATTGTTAATTGATGTCAATAAAAAAGATATAGAATCCTTTGATGTCATTTTACAAGACTATCGCGGACTGCCCAGCGGCCTGCGCGAGGAAATTGATCAGCTCTTACTAACACCGCAAGGTTCCTCTCTTGTCAAGTTGATGCTTTCGCTTTATAAAAAAACTCTTCCTGAAGAAGCAAGTATTCGACAACTGACACACATTATAAATTTCAAAAATTCAAATGGAATAGCCAATGCCCAATTTTTGGCTGAACAAATAGATCAGAATCCTAACTTGCGGGATATTTTAAAAAATATCTCTAATGAAATCGGCACTCACCCAGACTTTGGAAAACATCTGGCAAAATTAAGTCAGTCAGTAAAAACTTTTAACGAGTTAAAAATTGGCAAAGGCAATGTTGGGGAAAGATTTTTTGCATGGTTAAGCGGCAAGCCGCCTCAAAATATCAATGAATTGGAAAGCGCTCCGGAACGCTTCATTCAGTATATTCTGACATCTAAGGAAGGGGGATTACGGGAAAGTGGCGGAGAGGAACTTGTTAGTTATTATCAGGAAAAAATCAGTCAAAGCCAAGGTGAAGATTATGAAAAGGTACTGCATGAAATTTTTTCCCTTGAAGAGGGTCTAGCAAAAATAACCAATTTATTTAAGGAAATCGGTTTTGAAAAAAACATACAGTCCCACTTAGTTGCCGAATTGAAAAGAGGGGAAAAGCCTGAAGCCATCCTTTCTAATCTGATTGAATCTGCCCAGGAAATCGATGGAAGGATAGAGCGCTATTCGAACCTCAAACTAGCCGATGGGTCCAGTGTCGCCGATGCCTTTAAGGCCTATATGAGGGAAACAGACTTGGTCCAGAATCCTATTCTATC
The DNA here is from genome assembly GCA_013695355.1 of Candidatus Protochlamydia sp. Taxonomy (GTDB): domain Bacteria; phylum Chlamydiota; class Chlamydiia; order Chlamydiales; family Parachlamydiaceae; genus Protochlamydia. The sequence continues at coordinate 23,295 of JACDAQ010000030.1, read as the reverse complement.
AGACATTGAGAAAAAATTTAATCTTGATCAATGGAATGGCGTTAAAGACCTCATTAATTCAGAAAAAGTAAAAGAAAATGTGGAAAAGTCTATTGTAGATGGGAAATTTCACTATACGGAAATCAAGGAATTTATTGCTTACAGAGAATTTACCAATATCATTGCCGAATTAAGTCAACCCACAGGCTTGCTAGGCCGGCTCAAAAATGTATTCGGTTTTTTTGAACTGTCAAATATTGTCAATGCATTGCTAAGCTCCCATAAAGACGAGGGAACTCTTGATAGTGTAATATCTATTTTAAAGCCGCTTAATGATCTGCAAAAGCAATATCATCGTTTCGGATTGTCTGATCAATTCCAAGAACAGTCAAATGTATTTTTTAGCCAGGATGAAATTCAAAAAAATACTCCGGCAGGAAAAATAGAAAAATTTCTTCAGGAACAGGAAGCCATCAGCAAAGCTTTTGTTATGCTAGATGCATTTCAAGTGCAATATTTTTCTCAAAACGATCTTAAGCAGCAATTTGATACTTATATCACAAAGTCCCTATCCATAAAACTTCAAAAGGGGGAAACCTTACAAAATGCCCTTGAAAGTTTGATTGATGAATCCAAAGAGATCGGACCCAATCTTGACTCCCTTTACAATATTAAAACTTATCTTCCTCCTGAAATGAAAAGTACTTTTGAAGCGAACCTTTCAGCGGCTTTTGAAAAATATTTAAACAAAGGATATCCGCTTAATAATGCTGTGATCACGATTAGCCGCAATCTGTTGGAAAGCGAAAGGCTTGATCCTCAGGACCTATTCCGATTAAAAGAAAAAGATTTCGGAACTCTCTTTACGGATAAATATTTATCTTACGCACAAAGAGGCGTAAAGATAAATAATAAGGAAAAAATTTATTTAGATGATGAAAAGTTCATGCAAAGTACACCTGAAGAGCAAATCTCCCAGATCGTTCCCCTTTTGACGCAAGAGTTGAACAATCAGGCTTTCGTCCCTCTTTTCAAGGAAGCCTTTGTTAAAGATTATCTTGGGGCAGTTCCTGGAAATATAGACAACCGTATTCTCCGATTGCATCATTTGGCCTCTGTGGCAGAAAGGCATCAAGCCAACGGATTTGCTCCGCCTACAACTGAACAATTTGAACAATTTATTAGAGATTTTGATAATCATTCTATTTTGACTAATATTCTTGTCTCTTCAGATCTTCAAAATAAAAATATCAATGAGCTCTTTGCTTATTACATAAAAAACAATCAGGATGGAAGGCTTACAGTTTTAATGGAAACTTTAGGCTCTTCATCCACTTTTGTTAAAGCCTTATCCGGAAAAAATCAGAAGCGGTTGGATACTAATCTGAAAGCTTTGATTCCACTTTCTGAGTACTTTTTAAATTTCCATTCAAAGGGGAGCTATGATCCAAGGGACGTTGCGAGTGGGATGCGCTTTTTGCTGAAAGAAAAATCGGGTAAAAATTTGAATTTCAACCCCGTAGCAGAAGCCCTAAGTAATTGGTCAAATAAAATTATGTATCATGACATGGAGAAAGATCTTTTTGAGCAAACATTCAAAGCTTTTGTCACTAGGGTAGGATCTGCAGGAATCCTAACTCGTGAAGGAACTGATAAATTTATTAGCGGCGTGACTGCATTATTTGATGAAAAAAAGATAATTCCTGATAAAGCAGCCCTTGAATTAGCTAAACAGATAATTGAAAAATCAAGGAATTTAATTTTAGAGGGCTATGAGCCTACTGCCATTCTAAATAGCCTGCTTTCTCAAAAAAGCAAGGGCACATTAATATTTAATTTAAAAGAAATGAAGGAGGCTCCCCTTATAGATGCCACTTATTCCGAAATAAAAAAAGAATTACAAATCCCTCTGCTTAATAATAATGCCGTCTTCAATGCTGTTCAGCAAAATCCGTTCAAAGCCGTCACTAAATTACTTCCTGTGTTTATTGAGCAAATTTTACCGGAAAATAATAAGCATCGGGCTTTAGAACTTGAAAGCCGTTTAAGAGAACTTGAAAAAGTCGCAATAAAACTTCCGACAGTACAAAACGCCGGCCGTAAGATGGCATATGCAGGAGCTTTGGTGAACGGACTTTTGCCGGAGTTGCATAAAGATGGCGGTAAAGTAGTATTGGATACTTCTAAGAGGATTGGCGAAAGAATTAAAGAGGAAATTGAAAATGTTGGAAATCCAAATAAGTTAACTGAGCTGAAGTTAAAACCAAAAATAGCTAAACCCGATACGAGTATTGAACAAATGCAATTAGCCGCAGTAGAAGGTGCTGTAGATGGGGCCATTTACTTATTAGATGGCATCATTAAAGCCCAAAAAATCCGCTTAAAGTTAAAAGAAAATGATATTCAATTAGATCAGGTGCAATTAACAGGGGTGGAAAGCTTCTTGTTGGAAACTCTACCCGGATTGCCTTATGGTAAAATTAAGTTAGGATTAACTTTTGCATCGCCCCTCCTTTGGGTACTAGACGTTTCCAATTCACTTGGAGAGCAAATGGCTAAGCTCGCAGTCAAAGCCTACTTACGGACCAGTTCCAACGAACTTTCATCCGAAGAACAAAATTTTGTAGCTGAATCTATTCCACCTGTAGTAAAAATATTAGCTTTAGCGGGGCCTGCAGTCCTTAAAAATCATAATGTAGATGGTTATTTAAATTTCATGCAGCATGTCAACGAACTGATTCAATCGCCTGAATTGATCACTAAAGAACAGGAAAATGAACTTCATTTCGAAATTTTAACAGTCATGGGGCAATTCATAGAAGAATTGACACCTTATGAAAATGCTTTAGATCAAGCAGGTAAGGCCATGGCAGATATCAAATGACAGAAGCCTTATAGCGTGAAAAATCTAAAAATCGGCATGTTAAATCAAAGGCGGCAAGGCATAGGCCTGCCGCACATCCAATTTTTCCAATGACTTCATTTTGATACAATAAAACGCTAGTCGAGGTACTGGTGACAAGGTGTATTGCAGCAAAAATCTTCGCCGACCTTCTGCCTTTATCTCCGGCAATGTCATTTGCTAGTGTGTATAAAACAACAGCTGCTATTTCATGCAGAGTAAAAGCCGCAGCCAGACGCAATTTTGTATTGAATACAGAATCTAAGATTGCGCCCAGAACCAATCCTGTAATAGGGCGGACGATTTTTTCAGTTAAGCTTAATTCTGGAAATGTATAGTTATTCATATAAAATTCATTTATTTGTTTTTCTGTTTATTATAAGGGACATTTTATTAATGTCAATAAAATCGCTTTTTGTTCAACTTTGATGGGCAACTGTTCGAGTGACTGCATCAATTGTCTCCAATAGCGGGATTTCATCCGAAGTTGCAGCCCCCAGCTCTTTAAACTTTCGCACAGTCGGAAGAATCCTCCCTTCAAAAGATCCTACGGCCTTATTATAGGAATCAACTGCCCGCTCAAGCCCTTTGCGGATCTCATCAAAATGATCGACTAGTATGCGGATACGGTCATGCAAAGATTTACCCAATTCACTTATCTTTTGTGCATTTTCTGCTATCAATTCTTGCCTCCATCCATATGCTACTGCACGCAGCAATGCAATCAGGGTGGTTGGAGTTGCCAAAATCACTTTTTGGTCTACCCCGCATTCAATTAGCTCAGGATCATGCTCAAGCGCGGCACTAAAAAATGTTTCCCCAGGCAAAAACAAGACCACAAACTCAGGGGCTGACTGGAATTGATCCCAATAAGATTTAGCTGCCAATTGAGTGATATGGGTACGGATTTGGCGCGCATGCTCTTTCAATTTAGCTATTTTTTTTATTTCTTGTTCTTCTTCGAGCGACTCTAGATAAGCCTGCAAAGGAGCCTTAGAATCGACCACAATTTGCTTTCCATTAGGAAGTTTAATAATCAGATCAGGGCGGTAGCGCTTATCATTCTGTAAGACTGACTCTTGCTGCACAAAATCACAATGCTCGATCATCCCAGCCATTTCGACTACCCTTTTCAATTGGATCTCACCCCAGCGGCCTCTGACCTGAGGAGACCTTAAAGCTTTGACTAAATTGGCCGTTTCCTGCTGCAGTTGGTTCTGGGATTTTGCCATGAAATGAACCTGCTCGCTCAAACTTGTATAGGCGATTAAGCGTGATTTTTCTAATTCAGCCATTTTTTGATCAACCATTTGCATACAGCTATGAATGGGTTTGACCAGTTCATCAATCGATTTTTGACGCATATGCAAGTCATTATTTGCTTTTTGGTGCAGCTGATCGAATTTAAGGGTGGCGAGGTTAAGGAAAGTCTGGGAATTGCTATTTAAGGCATCTGTTGATAATGCCTTGAAAGACTCCATTAATTTTTCCTGAGACTGCTGCAAAATAAGCAATTTTTCTTCTGAATGGAGCGTCAGCTGCTTAAGGCATGCTTCTTTATCTGCCAGCTGGCTTTTAAGGGCTGAATTTTCCTGAAAGGTTTTCTCAAGCGAAAGCCTGCATTCCCTTAATTCCTGTTCCAATTCAGGCAACCGGGTATTCTTTTGTTCAGCAATCAAACGGCGCTCATACTCATGCATCCAGTTGGACTCGCTTTTTTCTTTTTGCTCTCTTAGATTCCTTATTTTCAAAAAATTAAAGAGCAGGATAACACAGGTCAGCACACCAATTAAGCAAAAGCATGCAATGAAATAAAGCGGTTCCATAATAAATTCCTTTAAACAACAATGTCTAGTAAAGAAATGATAGCTAAAGGTAAAATAAAATGGCGGTAAAATAGCATTGCCAGCCAAATTTTTCTCTTTCTATGCTTGTGATCTTGTTTTTATTACCAAGATAACAGAGCGCGCAAGAGAACGAGTTTAATTAAGCTTCAGCAATTTTTAATAAATAAAATAGAAAAAAGTTATGTCTGATTATCAAGTCATTGCCCGCAAATTCCGCCCTCAGTCCTTTAAAGAAGTAATGGGTCAAGAAGCTATTGTCACAACATTGAAAAACGCCATCCAGTATAACCGGCTGGCCCAGGCCTATCTTTTTTGCGGCTCACGCGGCACTGGCAAAACAACCCTTGCTCGGATTTTAGCCAAGGCCCTGAACTGCCAACAACCTACTTCTGAATATGAGCCCTGTAATGACTGCTCCTCATGCCGGGAAATAACATCAGGTTCTTCCCTGGACGTTTTGGAAATCGACGGGGCCTCCCACCGTGGAATTGAAGATATTCGGCAAATCAATGAAACGGTAGGCTATGCCGCAGCTTGCGGCGGCTACAAGATTTATATTATTGATGAAGTTCACATGCTGACAAAGGAAGCCTTCAATGCCTTGTTAAAAACTCTGGAAGAGCCTCCTCCTAAAGTGAAATTTTTCTTTGCAACGACAGAGCCCCATAAAGTACTGCCTACAATTCTCTCTCGATGCCAACGTTTCAACTTGAACCGGATTTCCCTTTCCCATATTGCCACTAAACTCCGCCTGGTTGCTGGGCAGCTTGGCGTTGAAGTTGACGAGGAGGCCCTTCAGCTCATCAGCCAGCGGGCAGAAGGGGGATTAAGGGATGCCGAATCCCTGTTTGATCAGATTCTGGCTTTTTCAAATGAAAAAATTACAGTCTCGTGCGTGCAGTCAATTTTAGGGATCATGCCCAGAGAAGCTTATTTTGAATTGGACCGGGCAGGCAAGAGAGGCGATTTTGGAAAAGCCTTTGAAATTGCCAACCGCCTGTTTGAGGAAGGCAAGGACCTTGCCTACTTTATTGAAGGGTTGATTGATCATTTTCGCAGCATCTTGCTCATGCAATTATCGGGAAAAGAGTCTTCTTTGTTGAACTTGTCCGCAAAAGAAAAAAAAACGTATGAAGAAATCGCTCATTTTTATTCTCAAGAGCAATGTTTAGATCTCATCGATTATTTATTGGAATCAGCTCAGGCCATCCGCTTTGCGCATTCGGGGAAAATGGCTTTAGAGGCCATTCTATTGCATGTCATGCGCAGCCATTACCGTTTGCCGATTGAAGTTCTTGTGCGGCGTCTAAGCGCTCTTGAACTGGCACTTGGGGATTTAGGCTCAGAAGAAATACCGGCTATTACAGCCCCTCCCCCGCTTCCTAAAATGACTATGGAACTCCCGAAAACTCCACCTCCTCCGCTTCCTAAAATAGCTATGGAACTCACGAAAACCGTACCTGCTCCGCCAATTAAGAATTTTCCGCCCAAAGCTCCGCCTTCTACACCTGGCGTCCATTCAATCAGTGAAGATCCTACACCGACCCGCGCAGATTTAGGGCTCGCCGTCAAAAAAGCAGCCGTCCCTGCACCTGTAAAAACTATCAGTTCAAATAAACCCGTTGAGCCTCCCGCCCCTTCGGACGCCGGAATTTTATCATCAGGGATTGCAAAAGCGCCTGCGTATCTTTATGATACACTTTTTCAGTTTGCAGCGACGGAGTTAGAAGGTAGATTACAAAGAAAAGCATAAATTTAAGGAAAAGAATATGGGATCAGGATTTGCAAAAAAAAAGAAAGAAGCGCGATTGGTTCAGCAGCAAATGAGCCAGATACAGAATAAATTACTAAATTTAGAAGTGATGGGCGTCGCCGCAAATGGCCTGGTCACGCTTACATTGACAGGCGATGGTGAAATGAAGCAAATTAAAATTAAACCTGAGTGCGTTGATCTCGAAGATTTGGAAGGGCTAGAAATGTTAATTAAAGCGGCCCATAATGATGCCCAAAAAAAGCTTAAAGAAAACAGTCCATCTATTCCTGGCATGCCGAACCTTTTCGGCTAATAACAAATTAATCACTGAGATTGCAAGAGTACAGTGAGAGATTTTGGCAGGATAGGATTATTCAGTGTGTAGAGAGCATTTTTCTTATTCTGCCCGTCTTGCCGCTTAAGGCAATCTTGCTAACCTGTTAAATTTAATAATTTCGCCAACTCAAAACTAGAGAAGACTTTGTTGCAATCGTGCCTTAGATTCGACCTTTTTCTTTGAAAAGAATATCAATCGATATGCTTGAAGAGAGAAAGGGTGAAGACGGGCATGAGACTCCCTTAATAGAGAGAAAACCCAAAACTCAAGTTATTAGGCTAATCCACCACATTGTAGCAAATATCGTGCGGCACATTCTTCTTGTATTCCTGAATGATTAAATCAAGCACTTCTTGTGCAGTTTTCATATTCAATACACGGTCGGCTAATTGCACAGCATCAATGATGCTCGTCCTGCGGACTGCATTTTTAATCACTGGAAGGTAGCGAGGGGCTACTGATAATTCCTGAATACCCAGGCCAAGCAACAATGGCGTAAAACGCGGATCCGATGCAATTTCTCCACATATGGAAACAGGCACTTTTCCCTTGTTAGCTTCGGTGGTTATGAGTTTTATCAAACGCATCACGCTTGGATCGGTAGGCTCGTAAAATTCGCTCAGCATTTGATCGCCCCTATCCACCGCCAGGGTATATTGCACAAGGTCATTTGTTCCAATTGAAAGAAAATCGCATTCCTTGACAAAATGATCCACAATCAAAGCTGCAGAAGGCACTTCTATCATGCAACCTATGGGAACCGCATGGAATAAGTGCAGCTCTTCACGCACTTCTTCCAAAATTTTCTTTGCAGCCCTTAGCTCAGAAATGGTGGTTATCATTGGAAATAAAATATTAGCCGGCCCATCTAGGCTTGCGCGTAAAATAGCTCTTAATTGGGATTTAAAGAGACCCCTTTCTTTCAATAAAAACCGCGTAGCACGGCATCCTAAAAATGGATTGCGTTCGGAATTTGAGACATGGTAAAAAGTGGACTTATCCCCCCCTAAATCAAATGTTCGAATGACGACAGGCATCCCCTTCATTTTTTTAATGATAGTCAGGTAAATTTCATATTGCTCGTCTTCTGAGGGGGCTTTGTCTTTAGGAAGAAAAATGTATTCAGAACGAAAAAGACCGATTCCCTTCCCCCCTAATTCATGGATAAGATCTATTTCCTGAGGCATTTCAATATTGGCATACAAGCGGATGGCAAAACCGTCAAATGTTTGCGCAGGCCATAGGATCAATTTTTCAAAATCCTTTTTTTGAAAAAGCATTGCACTTCTTAGTTGCTCGTATTCTTTTAATGTTCCTTCGGATGGATTTAGTATAATCGTGCCAGTGCGGCCATCGACAATAATCGTTTGGTTAGCGTTCTCTTTAATGCAGGCAAGATTAACATTAGTAATAAAAGGAATTCCCTTAGCTTTTGCTACGATGGCAGCATGGGAAGTTGTCCCTCCGCTTTCTGTGAGAAAAGCACTAACAAAAAATGATTCGGCTTCAGCCGCATCTGAAGCCGTTAATTCCTGTGCGCATACAATAGAGTTAGGGGGCACATCTTTTAAATTTAGATTTCCACTTTCATAAAGATAGCTATAAATACGTCTTGAAATATCCTGCAGGTCCTTATAGCGCTCTAAAAAAAAGGCATCCCCCAAAGCAATAAAACGCGCCTGTATTTTTTGAAGGGCTTGTTGAAAAACAAATTCTGCATTTTTACGGGTTTTGCGAATTTCCTTCTCAATATCCCGGGTCATTAAGGGGTCCTGAAGCATTTCAAGCTGTGCTTCAAGTATCCCGATGCCCTCTTCAACTGACTCAGCTTCTAATTGCTTTTGGAGGCGTTTTATATCCTGCCTGCTTCGCGATAAAGCTGACCGGTACCGTTCAATTTCACCGCTCGCATTGGAGACCGGAATTTGCAATTCAAGGATTTTATATTCAATACAATTAAGAAAAAAAGGCTTCCCTATTGCTATCCCGCGGCAAATAGGACATCCTTTCAGAATTACCTCTTCCGCTTCCAGCTGCATTTCATTATTCTCCAAATTTATTTTCAAAGGCTTCAACTAATTTTTCCATCGTATGGTCTGCATCTTCGCCTTCTACAGCAATTGTGATATTTGAATTTTTTTTTGCGGCAAGCATTAGCAAACTCAAAATACTTTTAGCATTAACTGTATCTTGTTTAAGGGTAAAAAAAACATCACTTTTACAATTTTGAAGAAGCTTTACAATAGTAGTTGCTGGCCTGGTATGCAGTCCCATTGCATTTTTAACTTGCACTTTTTTTATGAGCTTCATTTTTTGATTCCTTTTTTCATTAGAGAGAGGTTCTGAAATTCTAATTCTGGCGATTTTTAGATGATTTTGTCAAGATACGAAATTTAACATGAACTCACATTATCCTTATTAGTAACCTGAGTTTCGTGTTTTTCTCCACGCTAAATAAGGGAGTTTCACGCCCTTTCTTCACCCTTTCTCTCTTCAAGCATATCGATTTGATATTATTATCTAAGAACCTGTTCAAAAATCTCGATCGGATGATTTTGAACAGGTTCTAAGAGAAAGGTCGAATCTAAAGCACGATAATCCTTAATTTTTTATTGAGATAAACGCAAAACTTAGGTTAGTAGAGTATGGACATTAATTTAGAAGATTGCCAAATGGCGAAAAAAGCGCTTCATTCGAAATACTCCTATGAACCTGTTCACTATCTATAATCAGGTTCTAAAATGCGCCTCTTTTGTTTTGATTTTGCTGTTGTTAGCTCCATAAGCTTGGATGTGAATTCCTGGGCCGAATGATAGCCCATTCCTTTTAGCCGATGGTTCAAAGCAATAGTTTCTAATAATAATACGACATCCCTGCCCGGTTTGACGGGTAAAACTAAGTAAGGAAGATCGACATCAAGAATTTGAGTGCTTTTTTCGTCCAAGCCCATGCGATCATAAAAATGTTCATCGTGCCACACCACTAATTTTACAACGATGTCAATGCTTTTTTGATTTCTTACGCAAACGGCTCCGTAAAGATAAGCGACATTGATGATCCCGATGCCTCTAATTTCCATGTGGTGCTTAGTCAGGGCTGCGCTTGAACCTTCCAAATGTCCCCCTTCTTTTTTCTTTACCCTCACAATATCATCCGAAATTAAACGATGCCCCCTTTCGATTAATCCTAATGCAGCCTCGCTCTTGCCCACAGCGGAATCGCCCTGAATGAGAACGCCTATTCCGAATACCTCAACTAATGTGCCATGACAGCTGGCCGTGGGGGCGAATTCTTCGGTCAAAAAAAGGGTCAGTTTATTCAAAAGATTCATTGTATATAAATGTGAGCGGAACAACGGCACTCCCAATTTTTCACATATAATCCGGAGCTCTTTGGGGGGACGAAAGCGGCGGGTGACAATAACGGCGGGAGTGCTTGACGTTAAGATTTTTTCTAATCGATCGATGCGCACTTGCGGTTCCAGATCACAGATGTACCCGATCTCTAAGCGACCGAAAATTAATATTCTTTTTTTAGCATGATTTTTTAAGTATCCGGAAAGGCTTAAGCCAGGACGCTGGGCTTCCGGGACGCTGATTCGCCTCCCTAGCCCTGCTTTACCGGCAAACAGCTCCAACCCTAATTTATCCGCATGAGCTTCATATAAATCTTTGACTAAATACATTCGTTGAAATCAATCAAGTTTTTCAAGATAGAACATAAGCCACTCTTCAAAAGTGGTAAAGGCCATTGTATCAACACAGTCATTACTTTTCGTACATTCAGAAATAGTCCCTGAAACACTCGAATAATATACATTGCCCATTTCCTGGTCCGGGTACCATTCTGCCCAAAAGCATTGAAAAAAGGACATTCCAAAAGATTGGTAAAAAGGAATAAGCGAACGGGGATTCACGGTACTACCTTTTGCCGTTATAATGGGACCGGCCTTATCCAGCAATTTCTGAAAATTATTATAAGCCGTCAGCATCTCCGAAGATTTGCAAATGCCAGTATCATCCAGTTTGGCAAATCCATTATGAATTTGTAAAAAAGCCAAATAATCAGCGGGGAGTATAAAATCGGAAAATTTTTTTTGCAAGTCAATAATTTCCTGCTCGTTAGCAGAGGGCTGTCCATGAAAAAACCCCCCGTTTTTAGCCAGACTGTAGACGAAATATACCTCAAATGGATCGTCAAATTTTTTTTGGGTTAAAAAAATGGCAATGTCATCCAAGTCAGAAAAAAACAAGGTAAGAAAAGGAGTTAATTTTGGATGATAGGGTAATTTAGCAAGCCAAAAATCTCTTGTAAATTCAATTCTGTCCTGAACGGGCAATTGGGCCAATTCATACCAGCCTCGGCTTAAATTAGGAGCAATTTCAAACGCTTCGGGCCAATCAATTGAAGGTTCTTCATTCAGTTCAATGACCCGGTGAAAACGTCCGTGTGGAGATCTTTCTGAATAGGAGCAATAAAATTCTCTGGCGTGCTGATCCATTATTTTCCTTTTTTTGAATTTTATTCCTCTAACAATGCTTTAAATTTACGTGAATAGCGCTAATAATTCTTTATCGAAAATATATTTTTATTACAATTATTTAATGATCTCCTATCTGGCAGTTTACTTCTGGCTTCGCCACCCGGCACTCATTTATGGGATATGCCTATTGCTCGGGGTTTTTGCGAGTTTAAACGGCAGTCCCTACGAACTGGCAGTACCATGCATTTTAGTATGGGGACCTTTTCTCATTGAAATGTTAAACAAAAGAATTATCCATCCGCAATTTATTATCAGCCTAACACTATTTCTTACTGCCTTTACTTATGTGTCAGTTAATCACTGGTCCGTTCCTCTTCCTCAAAAAGGAATTGCCGGAACGGCTTTGATCAGTGTGGAAAAAATAGCTTTCCGGCAATCTCCCTTCGGGTCCAAGTGGATTTACCAATGTCGGATCCATCATTATTATCCCGCCTATGCACCAGATATAAGCATTGCAAATGGCATTAAATGCCTCATCTCCCTTCCAGAAACAGTTCTCAGACCTTCAACGGACCGGGCTTATCTGGTTGAAGGTAAACTATTCGAGAGTGAAGCGGGGCCTTACCGTTTAAGGATCTCTGCAAACAAACCATGGAAGATTGCATCCAATACTTGGGGCCTTGCAGAAGAGCGTTTCAATTGGAAGCGGCAGCTTGATAGATGGATTCAAAACCAATATAAAGATCCTTTAAACGGCGCATTTTTAGCCGGCCTTGTTACAGGAGAGCTTGATTTACCCTCGATCAGAGATGAATTCTCTCGTTTCGGGCTTCTGCATATTTTGGCCATTTCAGGATTTCATTTTGCCATCATCGCTAGCTTCCTAAGTTTCATTTTAAGTAGGATTTTACCTAGGAAAACAACCTCTGTCTGCCTCCTGCTCATTTTGACAGCCTATTGCCTTTTTCTTGGGATCAGCGCCTCTGTCTTTCGGGCATGGATGATGTGCTCGCTTGTTTTGCTTGCACGCTTGTTTGAAAAAGAAAGCTCAGCCCTTAATACATTAGGCACCTCTCTGATTGCCATTTTATTCATTGACCCGCTCCTGGCCGAAACCGCAGGTTTTCAATTCAGCTTTTTGATCACGGCTGCCATTCTTCTCGGATATAAGCCGCTTAATGGGTTGCTTAAGCATCTTTTTCCTAAAAGGTCACTCAGCGAAGTGAGTCACATGAGCGGCTGGGACCAGCATGGTTATTATGTGCTGACACTCTTCAGACAAGGATTGGCTTTGGCCGCAGCAGTTAACCTGTTCGCCCTTCCCCTGACATTATTTTATTTCCAAAAGTTCCCTTGGCTAAGCGTGCCCTATAATCTCTTTTTCCCCTTTCTTATTAGCTTATCCATCAGTCTGTTGATGTTAGGAGGATTGTTTTCATTTGTACCTTGCATTGCTAAGCAGCTGCATGCGCTAAATGAAGCTTACATAGATGTAGTTCTTAAATTAACCTTTCAGCTGCCCGATCATTTGGATGCTTTTTTTAAAATAGAATCGCTACCGGCGAGCGTCCTTGTGCCTTACATTTGCTTAAGTTTGTTTGCACTAATTATTCTAAAGAGCTATGAAAATGAAAAGAAGGAGTCTTTGGACGGCTCGATAGATTTTATATAGGTTATGAAATGACACTATTCAAAAAAAACTAAGCAATCATGATAAAAGCTAGCGGCGAATTAAATAACGATGGGAAAATTGAACCGATTGAAAGTGCCCCTTCCCCTCAATCCGTTTCCGGATTGAATGCACTCCTTTTTTGCATGTCAGATGTTCGAAATGGCGTGGGGCCGCTTCTTTCTATTCATCTAAGAAATACGCTCCAATGGGACCCGGCCAAAATTGGAATTGCCTTAGCAACGGTAGAATTTTCAGCATTTTTAACCCAAATTCCAGCCGGCCTTTTAGCGGATGCTTCAAAAAGTAAAAGAGCTGTCGTTGCGACAGCCATCTGCCTCATTATTCTTGGATGTTTGATCCTTTTATCCTTTTCCGCCTTTCCACTGGTTATTATAGCTCAATTATTAATGGGAATTTCAATAGCTCTGATCTCTCCAGCTCTTGGCGCAATCACTTTGGGTTTGTTCGGCCGTAAAAAACTTCCATCGCGTATCGGAAAAAATGAGGTCTTTAATCACAGTGGAAATGTCATTTCGGCATTTACTGCCGGTATAACGGGCTACTTATTCGGAAGTCAATGGATCTTTTTTTTAGTCATTGGCTTTGCAATCGGATCCTTGATTTCCCTTTCATTTATAAAACCTGGGGAAATTAATTATGCTGTTGCCAGAGAATTGCCTAAAGACAAGGACGCAAAACCCCTCCCTTTATCGATGCTTTTTAAAAGGAAAGCTATTCTAATTTTTAACTTTTGCATGATTTTATATTATATGGCAAATGGAGCCCAAATGTCCCTAGTAGGACAAATATTGGCAAACAAAGATCCCGTTCATAGCGCGCTTTATATCTCAGCCTGCATGATCATTGCAGAAATAACCATGATCGGAGTGGCCTATACGATGAGCCGCATTGTTAACCACTTTAACCGTAAAACTTTTTTCTTAACTGCTATTCTAATCCTACCAGTCAGAGCATTTCTTTATACCTTAGTTGAAAGCCCGCAATACCTCTTGCTTATTCAAATCCTCGATGGGATTGCGGCAGGCATTCTAGGGACTATAGGAGGTGTAATCAATTCCGACCTTGCAATCGATACCGGACGATTCAATTTTCTGCAGGGAATGGGAGCTATGTCTACCAATATGGGAGAGTCGATCAGCCAGCTGTTTGCCGGCTTTATCGCTAAATCTTTTGGCTTTAATACGAGTTTTTATGCATTAGCTATGGTGGCATTATGCGGGGCTTCCATTTTTGCCTTTTTTATGCCCGAAACAAAAATAGTGCATGAAAGTGCAACTAAGTAGAGGGGCAGCTTTGCCAAATTATCGTGCGCTTTTTAATCAAGCACTTTCATTTATTAAACTTTAATTGACTGTATTCAAAGCTGGAAATCCGCCTTTTTAAAGAAGCTTTAATTATTTAAAGACTTTTTTATAATCATCATCAGTGATTTTACTTAATTCATCATAAAAATCAAATGGCGGATTTTCTATTATATCAGTACCTTCTCCTGACATAAATCCCATGGTTTGCTGGACGCCAATTGTTTCTGCTACACCGTTGTTTGATTGATCAAGCTTTAATTGCTTCATGACTAAATCTTTAAGGGGACTCTCTCCATCAAAAGAATCTTCGACAAATTTCATTGCTAATTCTCTTCCTTTTTCAAGATTTTTTTCATTACGCCAATTAAGAAATTGTTGAATAGTGGATTTAGAACTAAAATCTGGTTTAAATTCTAAATTTTCTTTACCTTGTCTGGCTAAACGGCATATTTCAATAGCTAATCCATCAAAATCTCTGGAGATATCATCCATAATTTTTACTATTTCTTTATTGGAAGTATTAGCTTTTACTTGTAGATCATTTATTTCATTCATAATTTCAGTTGCATCTTCTCCCCTTTCAAGCATTACATTCATTGTCGACTTTTTTTCAATAAGAACTTTATTAACTGTATTAAATTCCCTTGCATGCTTCATATATTCATTTTCTGTATTAGGACCCATAATGAAGGTATTACAGGCTAGAGCGGGATTATATTCCTGATTAATTTTTCTAGCTGTTCCAAAATCTGAAAGATATACTTTATAGGATCTTTCCTCTCCATTTGAATCTATCCATTTTTCCTTATTAACCAAAATATTTCCTCCATGACAATCTCCCCAGCTAAATCCATTTTGATGAAATTCTTGTATGCCTTTTGCCAAATCAGTGATAGCAAGTTTTTTCTCTTTTATTGCCATTTCACTCCAAGCACTGGCAATTGTTCCTTGATTACAAAATTTTGTAACAAAATGGATGTCTCCTGTTTTATTATTTATGAAAGCACCGCCGGGTACGACATTTTCAAGTTTTTTTGAAAAAATTGAACTAGCTATTTGAGCTTCATACCGATTTGAAGTTTCCTTAAAAGCTTTTAAATTAAATTTTGGCTCACTATTATTTTTTATTATTTTTTTATCAAAGTTACTTTTTTCACCACTTATATTATTTTCTTCTTCTGTAATAATATTCACTTTAATGTTTATAAGGGAAATTGCAATGGAATCTACTCGCTTCGTGGTTTTAAAAGCGCCGCTTGATAATTGGTCAACAGTTAAGTTATTTTTAGATGATAAGTCCAAAACCTTTTCTAGTGTCTCACTATGACCAGTATAATTAATATTTTGTTTTGCATTTAAACAACCAACATTTATTATCAAATTTTTAATATTATTATCAATACTACTATGCTTATTATATAATTTATTATCAAAAACATTTGAACTTAATATATTATTTTCAATAGAAGAATCTGAAGATTGGCTAGATTCAGTTGATTCAGTTGATTCGGATGTTTCAGTTGTTTCCTTTGATTCAAAATTTCCATAAACTCCAGATGAGGATGATTCTGATGTTTTATTATCAGATATATTTTTAGATTTTTTATTTACAAAAGTATTATAATTCATTTTTCCTCTATATTCTTCAGATTCAGAGGATGAGGATGATTCTATTGTTTTATTATCAGATATATTTTGATTTATTTTTTTTTCACTCGGTAACGATTTTTCATTTACAAAAGTACTATAATTCATTTTTCCACTATATTCTCCAGATTCAGAGGATGAGGATGATTCTATTGTTTTATTATCAGATATATTATGATTTATTTTTTTTTCACTCGGCAAAGATTTTTCATTTACAAAAGTACTATAATTCATTTTTCCACTATATTCTTCAGATTCAGAGGATGAGGATGATTCTATTGTTTTATTATCAGATATATTTTGATTTATTTTTTTTTCACTCTGCGATTTTTCATTTATCAAAGTACTGTTCTTACTCCCAACATTTTCTTCAGATCCAAAGGATAATTCCATTTGTTGAACATTGTTTTTTTCAGACAAATCATTTTGTTCTTTTAAATTTTTGGGTGCTTTCAATGATTCACCCCTTGTAGTATCATCAATAAATTCAGCCTTTGATGTACTTACTCCCTTATGAAGCTCTTTTAAAGCATTTATATTTACAGCCAGTTGTTGGATATTAGGCTTGTTTTTCGGTAAAACTTGCCCACTACTATCAATTAAATTATTTTTATTAATGCTATTCATTACATTTTTTTTTACGCTACTGCATAAGGATGATAATGAGGAGGCAACTTCATTTATTGAAATATTGATGCTATTTATTGTATTATTAAAATTTCTTTCAATACCCCTGAAATCCATAAAATCCTCCATAAAGGAGATAATTTTATAATATTACTTTTTCTAAACGTGCTATTAATTCGAGCCAAATCGGTTCTAAAGAACTTATAGTAATATTTTTTTTTAATTCTATCAATTCAGATCTGGCTAAACTTAATTGTTTTGTATTTATATAACATTCAATAGAGAGTATTTTAGCGCCCCAAAGATTAGGATTTAAGATAATAGCAAAATTGTAGGCTTGAAGTGCCAAATTAAATTGTTGAATTTGAGAAGCAACAATGCCAAGCTGATACCAAAACATTTCATTATCTGTTTCTAAACAGGCAAGAATTGAAAATAGCGATAAACTAGATTCATAATCTTCTTCATTATAATTAGCTAAAGCAATTTTTATAATAGTTTCTATAGTTGTTTCACTAATATGCAATACTACACTTAATTTACTGTTTAGTGGTTTACTATAATCTATTTTATTTATATAATAATTAATTTTTGATATTTCGTCAGTTATTTTTTTGTAATTTTCACCATCTATATAATTACTACTTTCTTGAAGTAAAAGATTAAACCCCTTCTCTAATTGATAGTCTGTATAAAAAGACTGTATTTCTTTTCTTAGTTCATCTTTATATTTACTTTGCATTACAGAATGTGATATTAATTTATTTTGTATTGAATTTTCAATTAGAGGATATTGATTTATTTGTTCATTAATAAGAAAATATTCTGCAATTTCAAACTGATCTTTTTGTTTCAAATTATTAGAAGGGTTTTTCTTATTTAAAAATTCACCATGCATCATTAATTCAAGGTAAATATCACGCATAAATACCTTTTAATTTTTACATTGTAGACCCCATTAAATAATTATATTTTAAATTTGTATTATATATCAAATTATTTATATTACTATAAGCTTGTAAAAATACTATTATCTTTAAAATGGTGAAAATTAGGTCCATTCTTACTTTATCTAGCCTCTCTTTTTTTTTGATAAATTGTATGAATGCCTTCTTGCGCGGTGCACATTAAAAAATCTATTCAGAGCATTTTAAAGTTGACGAAATTTAGGATTTTTCGTAAAAATATACTTTCTTTCATGGCGATCGTAGCTCAGTTGGTTAGAGCGCTGGTTTGTGGTACCAGAAGTCGCGGGTTCGAGCCCCGTCGATCGCCCTCTTTATCCTTTCTTTATCCAGCCCATTTTCTTAAGGAGTTTATATGAACGGCAATCAGTCTGCATGGACAGATCAATTGGATCAGCTTATCCAACAAAAGCATATGCTTTTAAGTCCCTTTTATAGGGCATGGACCGAGGGACGGCTGACTAAAGAGCAGCTTACCAGTTATGCTCAGGAATATTATCATCACGTCAAAGCCTTTCCTACCTACCTTTCAGCTTTGCACTCCCGCTGCGACGATATGGACATGCGAAAAGCCCTTTTACAAAACCTTATGGATGAAGAAGCGGGCACCCCTAACCACCCTGATCTATGGAAATCTTTTCTGCTTGCTCTGGGTGTAAGTCAAACTGAAATCGATTCTCATGATCCTAAAAAAGAGACAGAGGATTTAATCCGCCTTTTTAAAGAAAGCTGCTCTTCCCAACCTCTTGCCTTTGGCGTAGCTTCCCTTTATTCCTACGAAAGCCAGATCCCCTCTATATGCCAAACTAAAATTGAGGGACTTAAACAATGGTATGGAATAAAAGATCCCGAACAATACCGCTATTTTTCTGTGCATGAAGTTGCCGACGTGGAACATTCTCAAACAGAAAAAGATATTTTAAAAGCTTTGGTTGCCCCCCATCATGAAAAAGAGACCTTACAGCATGCAGATAAGGTCCTCAATTCTTTGAATGTATTTTTGAACTCATTTCTATAACCTCCTTTCGTTCCATTGTAAAATGCCAACTGATTTGGCATTTTACAATGTAAAATGCCATTTGCGTCGTTTTTAGCCCAATCTCCACTCCTGAATTTTAAGGTAGTCCGAACCTCATTTTTTGTCATATTGGCGTACTCAAACTAAGCCGGAGGTCGGTTTTGTTATTTTGACCTAGATATTTTTCGGCACTTGAGGAAAAGCGCTCCTTTTATATGCTAGCCCTTCTTTCTTTTCAGATATTTGAGGCTAAATGCATTTTTGTTGCGCCTGTCAAACAGTAAAATCTATCCGGGGCTTTCCCGGTCATTCCCATTGAGGAATCCTTAAAAATATAGCTCCTAAACCTTTTGTTTGATGAAACGCCTTTCTAACTTCCTTGGTTCCCGTAATGATGTTCTTGTGTAATAAGCGCTGACATGGCATTCTCTGCCATTAATGTTTAATAACCTGAGTTTTGGGTTTCTCTCCTAGATATTAAGGAAATCTCGCGCCCTATCTTCGCCCCATCTCTCTTCAAGCATATCGATTTGATATTCTTTTCAGAGAGAATGGACAAATCTAAGGCACGATACCCCTTACTTTCAATGAGATAAAACCAAAACTCAGGTTAATAACCTGAATTTTGGGTTTCTCTCCTCGATATTAAACCAGGTTAAGATGGAAGTTTTATGACCACATGGGAAGCCTTTTTACTTGGCCTTGTTCAAGGCATCACTGAATTTTTACCTGTTTCCTCTTCAGGCCATCTTGAACTGGCCCAATATTTTTTAGGGTTCCAAAACCTCAGCTCCTATGTATTATTTAATCTCATCTGTCATTTAGGAACATTAGGAGCCATTTTTTATTTTTTTTTCCCCGAGATCAAGACCTCTGTCACTACTCAGCCGAAACGTTTTTTTCAAATTGTCCTCGGAACACTTCCCCTCTTTCCCCTTGTATTTATCCTAAAGCCAGTCAAAGCAATTTTCGATCAGCCGCATTACCTTGGTATCTGCTTTTTGGTGACCTCGCTCCTTTTGTTTGCCAGTGTTTACGTACGCCCCCCACAAAAAAAATGGCTTCCTCAATGGAGCGATCCTTTGGCCATCGGGTGCTTTCAGGCCATTGCCATCCTTCCGGGTATTTCACGCAGCGGCGCTACGATCTCAGCTGCCAGACTGCTTGGCTGGGACAAACAGGAAGCGGTGCGCTTTTCATTTTTATTGGCTATCCCGGCTATTTTGGGAGGAACAGTGCTTGAAATCTGGGAACTTTTGCACCTCCCCGCTTCGAATGCTCCTCAAATCGGAATGCCGCAATTTTTAGCAGGCTTTGGAACTTCATTTCTTGTAGGCTGCGTAGCCCTTTGGGCTTTGTTAAAATTAATGGCCAAAGATAAATGGGTATATTTCGCCTGGTATTGCCTGATCCTGGGAATCATGACGATCTTTTATTTTACAGGGTGAAAATATGGCAAAAAAAACAAAAGCATCAAAAAAAAATCAGCAAGCGCAAGCCGCCTCAATTCCATGGACGACTCAGGAAACACGCGGATTCCTTATTTTAGCCGCCGCCCTCCTCCTATTATTAAGCCTGCTTAGCTTTGCTATAGCTCCGGAATCAAAAAATTTATTGGGTGTGATTGGAGATAAATTGGGCTGGCTTATGCATGCCTTTACAGGCTTGTCAAGCTATGTTTTGGTCATTTATATCGGATGGATCGGATGGCGTCTGCTTTTTGGCAAATCTCTGCATTATCTCTGGCTAAAGAACCTCTACATTGCCGCCAGTATTTTTTCAATCAGCATGCTCCTCAGCCTGATAGAGAGCGACTTTCCTTATGCGGCAAATTTTATCGGAAGCCTCTTTTATCCTGGACTATGGATCAAAAAGCTGCGCTACCATCTTGGAGGGGCCCCTTTCTTTTATCTTTACCAGGATTTGCCTGCTTTTAATTTAAACCGCATTTTCAATACGGTAGGGGTGGCTTTGATTTTTTCAAGCACCCTGATTGCAAGCCTCCTTTTCTTATTTAAGATCCGTTTCGTCCCCATTTGTCAGCGGATCATGGCAAAATTTAAAAAAGAAATGATGGACAGGCGGGACTCTGCCAAGGCCGTCCTAGCTGAAGTACCCGCCGAAAAACCAAAGGACGCCAAAAAAGAGACCAAG
Organism: Candidatus Protochlamydia sp.; assembly: GCA_013695355.1. Lineage (GTDB taxonomy): Bacteria > Chlamydiota > Chlamydiia > Chlamydiales > Parachlamydiaceae > Protochlamydia. The sequence continues at coordinate 2,586 of JACDAQ010000030.1, read as the reverse complement.
GAACCGAAATCGGAAGAACCCGAAAGCGACTTTTTGCGTTTTGTCAAATTGCGCATTCCAACAAGCCATTTTCAAGAGGAATCTTCTAAGACCTCACAGGCTAACTCACCTTCCGACCTTTTGGCTATTCATCCTGAAAAAAATTTAAAAATACGCCCCTCCATGTCTGGCAAGGAACTTGCGGATGAAGAGCCTTCACTCATCGAGCAGCCCCTGCCGCGCCCAAAAAAGAAAGATGGAGAGGAACAACTTGACGATGAAGAAGGAAGAGATGCTTTTAAGCGTCCGCCAGGAACAGAGAACGGGCCAGAAAAGCGCGAAGCTGCCCTAGCTGCCCAGACAATATATAATGGAGATTTTACCCAATATAACCTCCCCTCTTTAAACTTATTGACTAGCGCCAAAAAAATCGATCAGTCCTCGCTAAAAAAAGATCTTAAGAAACAAGCTGAGGTACTAGAAGAAACCTTGCTTAGCTTTGGTATTGAGGCCAAAGTGGGACAAATCAATTGCGGGCCTACGATCACCTCTTTTGAGGTCCATCCTGCTATCGGGGTCAAGGTGCAAAAGATCAAAACCTTGGACAATGACATTGCATTGAATATGGAAGCAAAATCGATCCGCATCATCGCACCAATTCCCGGAAAAGCAGCCGTCGGGATTGAGGTGCCGAATTCACAACCCCAGGAAGTAAGCTTTAAAGACATGCTTCTGGCATACCAGCAAGGCACTAAAAAATTACACATCCCTATTTTATTAGGAAAAGCGGTCAATGGGGACTATGTCATGAGCGATCTGGCTAAAATGCCTCATTGCATTATTGCAGGGGCGACCGGTTCAGGAAAATCGGTTTGCATTAATACAATAGTGATGTCAATCGTTTTAAATGCCAAACCTGATCAGATAAAATTAATCATGGTGGACCCTAAAAAAGTTGAGTTGACCCCCTATACGCGCCTTCCCCATATGCTAGCGCCTGTCATTACAGAACCGCACGGGGCTGCCGCAGCCTTGAACTGGCTGGTCAAGGAAATGGAAGGACGGTATGATATATTAAAACTTCTTGGCGTAAGGAATATCGACGCCTTCAATAGCCGAGTGAGGAATGCGGATTTTGAAGCCTCACTCGACAGGGAAATCCCGGTGGCCATGCCCTTTATAGTTGGCATTATTGATGAGCTGGCTGACCTCATGATGGTCGCCAGCCAGGATATTGAAACACCTATAGCCCGGATTGCCCAAATGGCCCGAGCAGTTGGCATTCATTTAATCCTGGCCACTCAGCGCCCCTCACGAGAAGTGATCACAGGTTTAATTAAAGCCAATTTTCCGACCCGCATCTCATTCAAAGTCGCCAGCCGGGTGAACAGCCAGATTATATTAGATGAAACCGGAGCTGAGACCTTGCTCGGCAATGGAGACATGCTCTTTTTGCCGCCAGGATCTTCTCACCTTCTTAGGGCACAAGGAGCTTTCGTCAGGGATGAAGATATTTTAGCTGTCGTCAATCATATTTGCGATCAAGCCCCACCTAACTATGTCATCCAATCGTTTGACAAGTACAATGCCGTTGAAGCGATGTCAGGATTGACGAGTGCCCATGTGGATCTTGATCCCCTTTATGAGCAAGCGAAAGAAACAATATTGGGAACAGGCAATGCATCTACGACATTCTTGCAAAGGAAATTGAAGATCGGCTATGCGCGGGCAGCCAGCCTAATGGACCAGCTTGAGCTACAGGGCATTGTGGGGCCTTCAGAAGGGAGCCGTCCCCGTAAAATTTATGCCGCGCGGTCTGATGATGATGATCTTGATGAAAACATCTGAAAGAGTGATGTAGAATGCAAAAAATTGTCTCTGTTACCGTATTTCTATTCGTGCTCTTCTTTCAAAAATTTTAGCCGTCTTGAAATGGAATGATTGGAGGCATCTTCCTCCTTCTCTTGCACAGGTTGAAGCTCAAATTGAATCAAGCCATGGCTAGCGCTCAAATTGGAAATAAATTCCTGATTAAGCAACTGAAAGTCGTGAAGCTTGGTGTGAATATGCTTTTTAATTTCTTTGTCTAGCTGATTTGGATAGTGAGTCTTGATTGATGAATCAGCCGCTTCAATTTGGCTTAGAACATCTTGTTGATGCTGCTGCAACGGCGCTAATTCATCCTCAGAGATAACTTGCCTTGAAATATCACTTAATTCCTGTGCCGTCTTCACCAATTCTTCCAAAAGGTCTGTCATTTGGCCAACAAGCTCTTGAAGCGATTTCATTTTTGGTCCTTTAGTAGCGGAATTTTGGTGAACTTTATATCGAAAGAATTAAATAATCATTGATATTGGTCAGAGGATTTCACGGTAGTCTAAATCCAATTTTGAGTATAAATACTATGCTTTTTATTTTTGTGCAACAAAACCTTTCATGACAAATGGAAAATATGTTACAAACGCACCCTTAATATGTCATGCTATTAACCTGAGTTTGGAGTTTTTTCGCTCTTTGGGCTGCGTCAAAGCCTCGGGCTTGAAAAATAACTTTGAGGGTAATATTAATCAATATGACCCTCAAAGTTATTTATTCAATCGCGAGAGC